>NZ_LT906455.1:600000-1200000 GCF_900187115.1 Aliarcobacter butzleri | reverse complement strand
GCAATAATACGATTTTAATATATATAACTAATAAGGATTTAATAACTATGACAAATGCAGAAACTATATCAAAATTAAATAACGCTTTAACTACTTTAATTAAGGCTTATGAAGAACTTCAAGAAGAGAATAGTGGATTAAAAGGGAAAGTATCTGAATTAGAAGAAAAAGTTTTAGAGTTAGAGTTATCGAATGAGGATTTAGAAAAAGATATAAATCAATTAAAAGGTCATACAGAAGAAGATAAATCAAACTTATCTTCAATATTAGGGAAAATTGAAAATATTTTAAATAGAAAAGTAGAAACAACTTCAACTAATGTATCAACAAGCTCTTTTGATTTTGATTCTAAAGAAGATGAAATAAAAGAAGAAGTAGTAGAAGAGAAGAAAGAAGAAAATATTCTAAATTTAGATAGTAACTCTTTTGCAAATGTTTTACAGCAAAAAGAAGAGAAGAAAGAAGAGTCGAATAAACTTGATTTGAGTAGGATGTCTTCATTATTGAATGGTTTTAATCATTAATCAAAAAAAGAAGATTGTATGATTGTGTCTATTGATAAGAATTATTTATTCAACATTTTTGGGGTTAATAATTTTTCTTCTTTAGAGACAATTATCGATAGTATGGCACCATCGCTTGTTGAATATCATTTATCAAGCTTTTGTGAAGATAATAGTGATACAATTTATTTCAATAAAAGAGATGTTGAAAAATCGTTTTTAGCTGGAGACTATACTTTATATTTAGACTATAGTGAAAATTTGTATTTAGAACTAATAGAATCAGATATTGATGAGATGACTCAATCTTTTTGGTAAAAAGATTAAGAGTTTGAAAGAATTAAATCCTCTACACCATTACATTGTCCAAAATGTGGTAAAACAGTAAATTCTATATCTTTGTGATTAGTTTTAAATTCTTTTATAATATTTGGAATATCTGCTAAAACATGTTTTCCTGCAGCTAAGAAATAAGGAAATATTTTGATTTTCTTATATTTTTTTTCAACAACTTCTTTTAAAACATCGTAAAATGATGGTTCACTTAATTCTAAAAAAGCATAAAATGTATTTTCATTTTTGTTTTTTATTTTGTTTGAAATTTCTATGATTTCATCATTTGAACTTTTTATTTTGCTACCATGTGCTACAATTATTAAAGCTTCCATTTTAAAAAATCTCCGTAGTTTTTTTGAGTCTTTCTTTATCAAAGTGAGTATAAATTCTACTTGTATTAATATCAGCATGTCCTAAAGCTTCTTGAACAAGTATCAAATCATGGTGTTTTTGGTATAAAAGTGTTGCAAATGAGTGCCTTAACATATGAGCTCCATTTTTCTCTTTTCTTATACCTGCACTGATTAAAATATTTTCAACAACTCTACTAATATATGCTTGAGTTAGTCTTTCACCTTTTTGGTTGCAAACTAATAAATCACTATTGCAAACTCTCATATCTAACCAATTTTGTAGCTCTTTTTCAATAATTGAACTTTTTATCATTACAACCCTTGGTTTATTTCCTTTTCCTCTAATCTGAAGCATATAAACATTATCTTCTTTAAAAATATCTTTGATTCTTAAATTTAAAATCTCACTAACCCTAATACCAGTATAAATGATAATTTTAATTATAAGTCTATTTCTAAAACCTGTATTATCTGTAAATTCAAAATCATCAATTGCTTTTAAAAATCTATCAATTTCATCTTTATTCATAAAAGAGGGTAGTTTAGTTCCACTTTTTCCACTCAAACCTCCCCAATTTTTTAGTTCAATTTTAAATAGATATGAACTTCCATCTTCATTTTGATTTTGTTTATCTATATAAGAAAAGAAAGATAGTAGGGCAATTCGATGATTTTTTTTAGAAGCATCAGATAATGAACTAGTTTCACTAGCTAAAAAATCACTTAATAACTCTTCATCTATCTCTTTCATAGAAGCAAGACCTGAGTTAATTAAGAAATTGTATAGTTTAAATAGGGGGTTAAAATATGTATTCACTCCAGCTAAACCTATATTTCTAGCTTCTTTTGCTATAAAAGCTAATTCATCAATATATTTTGTTCCTTTTACTAATTGTTGGATTATTGAAGCTAATTTCTCTTTTTGTAATACTTGTCTATTTGAAAGAGTTGTAAGTTTATTACGAATAAATCTTTCAAGCCAGAAAAGTAATGTATCATTAAAATTGTTTTTAAAATCTAACTCATATCTCATATATTATCCATTTAACTAATTTTGAAGTATTCTAGCAAAACAAATATTAATTAGTATTGAAAACTATAATTTTCAAATAAAATATAATAAATATTGCTACTTTCATAATTAAGGTAAGAAAATAGCAAATAAACCAAGTAATGGTAAAAATGAACAGATTTTATAAATTAAAACTACTCCATATATATCTATAAAATATCCTAAAATTGCTGCACCAATTCCAGCTAATCCAAAAGCTATTCCAAAGAACAATCCTGAAATTGTCCCTACTTTTCCTGGAATAAGTTCTTGCGCATAAACTACAATAGCTGGAAAAGCAGAAGCTAACATAAATCCTATTATTGATAAAAATATTGTAGAAAGATAAATATCTACATAAGGTAAAGCTAATGTAAAAGGCACTATTCCAAAAATTGATGCGAAAATGATAGCCTTTCTACCGAATTTATCACCTAAAGGACCTCCAAATATAGTTCCTAAAGCTACTGACAATAAAAAATAGAACAGATGATATTGCGCCATTTCATCACTAATATTATATTGTTGAATTAAATAAAACATTAAATAGTTGCTAATACCTGACATATATAAAAATTTAGAGAACATTAAAATAAGTAAAATCATTAAAGCAAAACTTATTTTTTGTTTAGAAAGAGTTTGTTTTATTAATATAGTTTTATTTTTAATACTTGCATGATAATTTTTATGCCAAGAACCAACATAAATTAAAATAGGAATAGATAAAAGTGCAATGATTGAGATATAAAAAATACTATATTGACCATTTGGTAATACCAGCCAAACTGCTATTAATGGACCAATAGCACTTCCTAAATTTCCACCTATTTGAAAAACTGATTGTGCTAATCCATATTTTTCACCAAAGGCTGCCATTCTTGCGATTCTTGAAGCTTCTGGATGAAAGATAGATGAACCAATTCCAATTAAGATTGCTGAAACTAATATTAGATAATAATTTGTTGCAAAAGCTAAAGAAGTTAATCCTATAAAAGTACAAAACATAGAAAAAGCAATAGAATATGGTTTATGATATCTATCTGTAAAAAGCCCTACTAATGGCTGTAAAATTGATGCTGAGAGTTGATAAACTAATGTAATTAAACCAATTTGAGCAAAAGTAAGAGAAAAATCATTTTTTAACATAGGATAAACTGCAATCATAAGCGATTGCATAGTATCATTTGTAAAATGACCGAAACTAACCAGCCCTAAAATCTTAGCTTTTGTATTTTTATTTTCCATTTTATCTTTTTACTTTTTTAATGAATTTATCAATAAATCCGCTAATTCTTTTAGTCTTTTTGCATAATCTTTAATTAAATCATTTGTAGGAATGATTACTTGCCAATCTAAAACTTCAGCTCCAATAGAAGCTGAAACATCTTCCATGGAAATTTTAGTTGTATAAAAGCTATGATTCATAAAATATTTAGTCGTATTGTAATTTATTAATATTGATGTTTTTTTTAAAATAGGTTTTCGCAGTATTGAATCTGTTTGACCATAAGGCCAGTAATGATATGCTATTAACCTACTTTCTACTTTTTCGTGAACTTTATTTTTATTAAATAAATCATTTCTATCTTCCAAAATGATATAAGCATCACCCTCTTCTATTTTATCAAGTAAAGGGTTCATATCATCTTTTATAACACATTTTACTGGTTCTTCACCTTTTATTTGTGTGCAACATCTACACTGTGTACAAGTTACTATTCTATAATCTTTAAATTTGATTCTTTCACTTTTTATATTTAAGGCATTAAAATAATTTGTAAAAAAAGTTATAATTCCCTCTATATCTTGATTATAACTCTCTGTACAATCTATTATTTTAATAAGCATTTATTTAAGCTTCCCCTTTGAAAAATCAATAATATAATCAGCAATTTCATCTAAATGAACTATATCTTTAACAGCTCCTGCTTGTATTGCTTTCATAGGCATACCAAATACTACACAACTTGCTTCATTTTGCGCAATTGTATATGCTCCATTATCAAATAATTCTTTCATGGCTATTGTTCCATCATCTCCCATACCTGTCATCATAACAGCCATTGCTCCACCACCAACAGCATTATTAACTGATCTAAAAAGAACATCAACGCTTGGTTTATGCTGGCTTACTTTTTTTGTATCAAGTAATCTCGTTTTAAAATCATTTCCATATTTTTCGATTGTTAAATGCATATTTCCTGGGGCTAAATATGCATGTCCTTTTTCTAAGGTCAATCCATCTTTTGCTTCACAAACTTCAACTTCTGAATGATCATTTAATCTATGAGCTAAAGAGTTCGAAAAACCATAAGGAATATGTTGAGTTATAACAATTGGAGGTAATCCACTAGGAAGTCTTTTAAAAACTCTTAATAAAGATTCAACTCCACCTGTTGATGAACCAATTGCTATTATTTTTGCTCCTGGGAATTTTGCTGCTCTAAGAGGTATAACTTCATCAGGATGTACTTTGTAATCAACATTATGTGTTGATTTATAAGTTGTTGGTTTTTTGATAGCAGGCGATTTTTTTAAAGTATATCGGCTCAAAAGGAATGTTAAATTTAACAAAGTATCTTTTATTCTAGCTTCAAAATTTGACATAGGTTCACCAGAGTTTGGTTTAGGAATAAAACCTACTGCTCCATCATCAAAAATATCATTTCCTCTAACACTTTCTCCAGAGATTACAACTGCTGGCATAGGATGAAGACGCATTAAATTTCTTAAGAATGTAACACCATCCATTTTAGGCATATTTATATCTATTGTTACTAAATCTGGTTCGTACTCTTTGATTTTTTCTCTAGCATCGTAAGCATCAGTTGCTACAGCTATTACTTCAAAATCTTCAATAGAATTTATCATATCTTTAAGTATACTTCTCATTGAAGCAGAATCATCTATAACTAAAACTGTGTACATACACCCTTTCCTATTTATCTTTTAAAAGTTTTTTAGAAAAGCTCGATTTCCATTTCTGGTTCAGCTTTTTTATTTTTATTATTATCAAATAAGTCAACACCACCAATATATTCTTTGATAACTGGCTCTCTTTTGATCTCTTGTTGTAAAGATTTTTCTGTAGATAGAATTTTGCTGTTAGTTTCAGATTTTTGAGTAACTTTAATAAAAGTTTCAAAATCATCAGCCAAAAGAATTAATCTACCATTATCTCCTCTTGTATGTTCGCTAACTATTTTAAAACCTTCTGATTTACAAAAACTTTTAGCAAATTCAACATTTCTTTTTCCAATAGTATCACTAGATGAAGAAGATAAATCTAGTGACATAATATCCGCTCCACCTGATATTTTAGCTACCATATTTGTTTTACTACATCCAAGTTTATACATCTCATTCAGCATTGCTTCAACTGAATAAAGTCCATATTTCATGTCATTTCGATTATCGTTGGTATTAGGTAATAAAAAATGATTCATAGCTTTTATTTTTTTCATTCTATCATAGAACATAATAGCAACACAAGAACCAAGAAGTGTTTTAAAAGCAACATTATCTTCATCACTACCAACAGCAAATTCTCCACCAATTACTGTGTAAGTGTTATATCCTTTTGTTTTGTCAGTAAATCTAACTGAAGAAGATTTTTCAATACTTCCGTCTTTATGCCCTATTATAATCAAAAGATTTCCTTCTCTTTTATAAAAATATTTTGCCCTATTCTTTTTACATATTTTATCAAGTCATGAGGATTTTCAGAATGTCCTAAATATAAAGTTCCACCTATTTTTAGATGAGCAAACAATTTTTTTAATATTGTATTTTGGTCTTCTACTGAAAAATATATCAAAACATTTCTACAAAAAATCACATCAAATTGATTTTTCGAAAAAGGATATGAAGAGTCATTTAAATTCATAACATGAAAGTTAATCATTCTTTTTAATTCGTCATTTACCTTTATTAAAACTTCTTCACCAGAAAGGTTTTGTTGAACTCTTCTTTTAAAATATTTTTGTGGTTTTATCCATTCTGGAAACTCTTTTGAAGCTTTAGAATATCTATAAATACCGTTTGCTGCATACTGTAATACATTCGTATCAATATCAGTTGCAATAATTGAAGCATTTATAGCTTTTCCTAAATCTTCACTTGTTTTTAAAACTGTCATTGCCATAGAATATGGTTCTTCTCCTGTTGAAGAAGCAGAACAGTACATATTTACTTTTTGACCACTTTTTGCAAATTCAGGAAGAACTCTATTTTTTAAATCAACAAAATGAAAATCTTCTCTAAAAAAATGAGTTTTGTTTGTTGTAAAAGAGTTAATAAACTCTGTTACATTATCCCCTTTTTCAATAGAAGTTAATAGGTCCTCAATATCTCCATAAAATTTACAATTTCTTTTTAATTTATCGATTCTATTAGAAATCATAATATCTTTATTATCTGTCAGAGTAATCCCTGTCAAAGAATAAAGAAGTTTTTTTATTCTTTCATGAACTTCATTTTTCTCTGGCATATTATTTAAGAAGCCTTCTTCATAGCATTCATATCTTTTTCTATTTTAATTTGTGCATTAATAATTCCCACAACATCTAAAATAAGACCTATACTTCCATCTCCCTTAACAGTAGCTGCTCCTATTCCTTGAACACTTCTAAAGTTTTTATCAAGTGGTTTAACAACAACTTGGTGTTGATTCAAGAATTCATCTATAGATAAAGCTACTTTTGTATTTCCTGATTTAACAACAATTAACATTCCATCTTCTAGTTTTTCAAAACTTTTTTCTAAACCAAATAGTTGATGTAATTTAACTACTGGTATGAATTCTTCTCTTAACATTAATAGATCTTGTGTTCCATCTCCGATTTTTTTGATCATATCAGCAGTTGGTTGTAGTGATTCAACAATAGAACTTAATGGTAAAATATATTTTTGGTTTGCTACTCTAATATCTAATCCATCTAAAATAGCAAGAGTTAAAGGTAACATAATTGTAATTGTTGTACCTTTTCCTATTTCAGTATCAAGGTTAATAACTCCACCTAATTTATGAATGTTTGTTTTAACAACATCCATTCCCACTCCACGTCCAGAAATATCAGTGATTTTATCAGCAGTTGAAATACCAGCTCCAAAAATTAATAATGCTTTTTCATTATTAGTCATAGCATTATATTGATTTTCATCAATTTGACCTTTTTCTAAAGCTTTTTGTGCAACTTTTTCAGAATCAATACCTTTTCCATCATCTTGTATTGTAATAATCATTTGCCCATTTGCTTGTTCTGCTGAAATACTAATAGAACCTGTCTCTGGTTTTCCAAGAGCAACTCTATCTTCTGGCATTTCAATACCATGGTCTAAAGAGTTTCTAATAATGTGCATTAAAGGATCTGTTAAACCTTCAATCATAGCTTTATCAATTTCAACATTATCTCCATAATGTTTGAATTCTACTTTTTTGTTAAGTTTTTTAGAAATATCCCTTACAACTTTTGGGAATTTTGAATATATTGAATCCATAGGAACCATTCTAATACTCATGATAGAATCTTGCATATCTCTGATATGTCTTTCCAATAATTCTAATCTTTCTAAAACTGAACCTCTAGTTTTTGTCTCTTCTATTGTTGAAGAAAATTGAGTAAGCATAGCATTTGTAATAACCAAATCCCCTACATTATTCATTAATAAATCAATCTTATCTAAATTTACTCTAATACTATTGTTATTATTTGAAGGAACTTTTTTAGCTTCTTCTTCTACATTATTATTTTTCATTCTTCTTGTAGCTACTTCAGATTCTTTTTGAACAACTACAGGAGTTTCTTCTTTTTGTTCTTCTATATCGTTTGTTTTCATAACTGCATCAGGAGTTATGCTTGGCATATCATCAAAGAAACCAAAATCTTCTTTGCTATTATCTAATTTAAAATCTTCATCATTTAAATCATTTGATTTTTTTTCTAAATTATCATCAAAAAAACCGTAATTTTTATGATTTTCATTCATATCATCATCTGCAAAAATTCCATAAGGTTGACTTTTACTATCTCTTTGTTCATTTAAACCATTATCAAAAAATCCAAAATTTTCTTTGTTTTCAGAAGAATTAGAAGATATAACTTCTTCTTTTTTTACTTCGATTTTTGGTGCTTCTTCTTTTTTAACTGTACCACCATTAGAATAAGCTCTAATATCTTCTAACAAAGAGCTTGTCATTTCTGTAAATTTTTCCCTAGTCATTTGATTAGATACTTCAAGATCTAATATCTCTTTCATTACATCAAGCCCATCAATCAATGTTCCAGCCATTTCTGGAACAAATTCAATTTTGTGACTTCTTAATTTATCCATTAAGTTTTCAACATCATGTGTAAATTCAGCAAAAAAAGCTAGTTCTACAGAAGCGCCACTTCCTTTTAATGTATGTACATCTCGGAATAATTGACCCATTTCATCATCTGTTAAAGAACCATTGTTTTCTGCTTCTAAAAGCACATTATCAGCTGATTCAAAAAGTTCAACTGCTTCTTCAAGAAACATCTCTCTATATTTAGAAATATCAAACGACATAAAAGCTCCTTTTTATCTACTTAAAACTATATTAACTGCTTTTAGTAACTGATCGGGAACAAAAGGTTTTACAATCCATCCTGTTGCTCCTGCCATTTTACCTTTTGCTTTCATTTCATCACTTCTTTCTGTAGTAAGAACCAAAATAGGTGTTTTAGAATATTGTGATAATTTTCTTAATTCCCCAATAAGAGTTAAACCATCCATATTTGGCATATTAACATCAGTAATTATTAAATCAAAGTTCGTAGCTTTCGCTTTTGCTAAACCATCAACACCATCAACTGCTTCAGTTACGTTAGTATAACCACCCTCATTTAATGCGTAATTTAGCATATCCCTTAACATTGTAGAGTCATCTACTATTAAAAGCTTAACCATATAAATCCCTTCAAAAGTTCTACCTATAAAAATATTTTATATATACTAGCATAAAAAATATTAATTTTGTATATTTAAAGAAGGATATTGAAAGAAATTTTTTGTAGGAGAAATTAATCCAGAATTGGATTAATTTGCTGAAGATAATTCTATTCTATCTTTTTTTACTTTTAGTACTTTTACTTCTAATTCTTGCCCGATACTTAAAACATCGGCAACATTTTTTACTCTATCTTTTGATATTTTTGAAATATGTAAAAGTCCTTCACCACCTTTTGGTAAAAGAATAAATGCTCCAAAATCTGCTAATCTTTCTACTTTACCGATTACAACTTCATCTTCTGAATAAAGTTTTTCAAAATCTATATTTTTTGAAGCATCTTTTTTTGAAGGAGCATTATTTGAAATAGTTTTAATATGCTCACAAGCATCAATAATATTTTGTTTATTTCCTCCACTTACTTTTACTGTTCCATTTTCTTTATCTAAATCAATAGATACTGTAAATTTCTCTATAATCTCTTTTATTGTAGCTCCTGCTTTTCCTATAACTACCATTATTTTACTTGGATCAATAGCAAATTGTTCGATTAAAGGTAAAGCACCACTTGGAACAATGTCTTTTTCAGCATCTTTCATTAAAGATAAGATATGAGTTCTTCCTTCTTTTGCTTGAAGTAAAGCCTCTTTTAAAACAGATAATTCAATTCCACCTAATTTTATATCCATTTGTAAAGCTGTAATTCCTTTAGAAGTTCCTGCAACTTTAAAATCCATATCACCATCATGATCTTCTAATCCCATAATGTCAGTTAAAATAGCATATTTATCATTTTCAACAACCATTCCCATTGCAACACCAGCAACTAAATCAGAAATTGGAATTCCAGCTGCTTTTAATGCTAAAGAACCACCACAAACAGTTGCCATAGATGAAGAACCATTTGATTCAAGTATTTCAGAAACTAATCTTACAGTTTCATTATAATCTTTATCAATAGTTGCTTCTAAAGCTTTTTTAGCTAAATTTCCATGTCCTAGTTCTCTTCTTCCTACACCAAACATAGGTTTTGCTTCACCAACGCTAAATCCTGGAAAATTATAATGAACCATAAAGTTTTCCATTGAAGTTGATTTATCTGTTAAAACTTCGTACATTTGTCCATCTTTAGGTCCAGCAATTGTTCCAATAACAAGTGCTTGTGTCTCACCTCTTGTAAAAAGACAAGAAGAATGTGTAGAAGGTAAAATGTTTGTTTCTATTGAAATTGGTCTTACATCTTTTAAACCTCTTCCATCTGCTCTTACTCTTTCATTTACAATCATAGCTCTTACAATTTCTCTTTTTACAACACTAACAGCTTCATAAATAGTGTTAAATTCTATTTCATTTGAGATACAATATTCATTTTTTGAAATCATTTTTGCAACATCTTTTAATTGAGTCGCTCTTTCACTTTTTGCAAGTTTTTTAATAGCTTCTTTAATATCGTTAGAAAAATTGTCTCTTACATAATTTATTACAGATTCTTCAATAGTAAATTTAACTAATTCTACTTCAAATTTTTCTTTTGAAACTTCTTCAAAAGCTTTTTCATAAGTTAAATTAGCCTCTTTTAAAGCATTTTGTGCAAATGCAATTGCTTCAACTAAAGCATCTTCATCCATCTCATTTGTATTATGAATTTTAGTAAATGCTTCAATATCAATTTCTACAAGTTCACTTGAAGAGATAGTTTTCATTTCAATCATTAATAATTCTTCTTTAGAACCAGCTACATATAAATCTAAAGTTGAATTTTCTAATTGTTCATTTGTTGGATTAATTACAAGAGTATTTTCGATTTTCCCAACTCTAACTCCACAAACTGATTTTTTAATTGGTAAATTTGAAGTATATAAAGCTGCATTTGCTGCATTTAAAGATAAAGTTTGTAAATCAACATTTTTATCAGCACTTAAAACCATAACTGTAATTGTTGTAGGATAAACATAACCTTTAGGGAAAAGTGGTCTTAAACTTCTATCAATTACTCTTGATGTTAATGTTTCAAAATCACTAGGTTTCCCTTCTCTTTTTATAAATCCTCCTGGTAATTTTGCTGCAGCATAAGTTTTTTCAATATATTGAACTGTTAAAGGTGTGAAATCTTCACTAACAGGATTATCAAATTCACTCACAACAGTTGCTAAAACAACAGCATTCCCTATTTTTGCTAGAACAGCACCATTTGATTGTTTAGCTACTTTTTCAAATTCAAAAATCTCTTGTTTTCCATTTAATTCAAATTCACAAACTTTTGACATAATTTTTTATCCTTCTTTATTTATTTTCTCAATATCTTCAAAACTCAACTCTTCTAAACTATCATAATAAAAATCTATTTCTACAAAATGGTCTAGTTTTTTTATAAAATATAAATCATCTGCAATTGCTTCAATAGATGAAATACTAAGTGTTGGTAAAACTGGTACGGCAACAGAGATAGATTTAGCTTTTAAATTAATAGCTGTCTTTATACAAGCCATTATTGTGAGTCCAGTATTTATTCCTTCATCTACAATTAAAACATTTTTATTTTCTAATGCTTCAATTTGTTTACCTTTTCTAAATTTATTCACTCTCTCTTTTATTGACTCTTCAAAGATTAACTTAGACTTTGAATATACATAATCTAAACTAATATCAAAAGATTTTAATAGTTCATCATGTATTAAAACTTCTTCATGCTCTGTAACTACTGCTATTTCACAATCTTCATTATTTGGAGCATATATTTTACTTGAAAACATAATATCAAATTTTCCATTTAATGATGATGCCACAATTTTTGCAATTTCAAAACCACCATATGAACTTGCAATTACCGTCCAATCTTCAAGTCTCATACTATCTATTGGTAAGACATCAAGAAGTTTATATGCTGCAACTTCTCTATTTTTAAAAAATATTTTATCAGAACTCATTATTTACCATTCTCTGACAATTCATATTTTTGTTTAATTCCACCTATTGGTTTTAAAGTTATAATTGCATAAAGAATTGTTTGTTCTTTTGCATCATAATCTCCTGTACTTCTAGGGAAAATCTCTTTTTCAACTGAAAGATCTAGATTCCAACAATTATCATCAATAGTTAAACCTATTCCTTGTTTATTTCTTGTTTTTTCTTTTATATTATAATTTTCGTAGTATCTTATCGAATAATCTTTTGCTAATTTATAAGCAGTATTAAATCGATAAGATTCTAAATCATCTCTATCATTAAAAATATTTTCAGTTTTTTTAGATTGATAATAACCTGCTCCAAAAGAAAAATAACCAAATCTAAATGTATTATTAATACTATCTTCTACAACTTGTCCATCTTCAATATTATAAATTACTCTTCCAGAAATTGAACCATAATCGTGATTTATTTTTACATAGTTTTCATAATCTTCAAGTCTTGCATCACCTATTTCATCATATAAAATAGCTTGTGTCATTTTGTGATTTATGAATTGTTTTAAATTTTCTTTGTCATATAAAGATTGATTCAATGATAAATTTACATATTTTTGATCTTTTAATGTAGGAAAAATACTCAATTCATTATATCTAGCTTCATCATTTTGCTTTTCAACTGTTATTCCATATAAATCACCATCTTCTTTTAGATTTTTTGGAATAACATACTCAGCACTTAAATTCATTGTATGTAAATAATCATTGTATGGTTTTATTAAATCACTTCCAAGTAGAATTGAACTTCTATTTTGTATTAAAGTTCCATCTTCATATTTGTAACTACTACTACCATTTAGATATTTAAAGCCTTTTTTATAGTTACCATATTCATACTCATTTATAATAGTTTTGTTTTCTAAAGTAAGGTATAAAAAATCATCTGCAAAATATTTTGTATAGCTAATAGGAACATTAAACTCATAAACATTTGCAGTTAAACCACGTGGTCTTGTGTAGTTCATGTATTTAGCATCCATAGAATAAACTAAAGTATCTAATAATTCTTTATTATAAGAGTGTAGATGAACTTGTGGTAATTCTTGAAGAGTTTCATTATTTGAAACCATCTCTTTTGTTGTAGCATCTCTTGATGTATCTATATAATATCTTGCATAAGTCCCAGCATAATAATCTGAAGTATTATAAAAATAGTTAAATTTTGATTCAACTTTTTTATCTGTATTTATAGAATAAGAAGAATCATCAAGATTGTTGTATTGTACATCATTTAAGTATCTTGCTAAAACGTAAATTCCATCTTGATGCTCATTTTTAGTTGCAAAAAGATTTCTTCTTGTATATTCTAAGTCTGCACCATAGTCTTCACTATTTTTTAAACCTTCTTCATCCATATAACTTGATTTCTCATTAAAATATCCAGTCTTAATTTTTAGCATTGAATCAGGAGAATCGGCATATCTATAAATACCATAAGCACCTTCTCCTCTATTTGTTCTAATTTGAGGGATTAATTCAAAATCATAATTATCTGCTGGAGCAAAAAAGATAGGTTGAGAATATCTAAATCCTTCACCTCCAGAATAACCTATAGTTGGAATCAATAACCCTGTTCTTCTTGTTGTATCTGTAGGAAATCCAAAATATGGTGTATAAAATACTGGTACATCTTTTACATATAACCTTGAGTTATATGTATTTATCCACATTTTTTCTGTATCATAATCCATTGAAGAGGCTCTAATACTCCAAACTGGATCTTCACAATCACAAGAAGAAATAATTGAACTTTCAAGATCCACTAATTCTTTATTTTTATTTGATTCTTTTGTATTTACCCAAATGTTACTACTATTTTCATATAAAAAAGTAGGATATTGTTTTGAAACATCATTTTTTAAGTCAACAAAAGCATAATTACTTTGTGTTTGAATATTATTATCTTTTATAATTAAAACATTGTCAAAAAGTTCAAATGTTTCATTATCTTGATCAAAAATAATTTTATCTGCACTTAGATAATAAGTTGGCGAATATATTACAACATCTCCAACTGCAGTTATTACTTTATCTTTTGAGTCAATATCTTTTGCAATTAATTGAAATTTTTCATTGTTTATTTCTTGTGCTTGTAATAAAGCAGAAGTGATTATTAAAGAAGTGATTATTTTACGCATTTACTACCAACGTTTTTCCTGTAAAATCATGGAATGTTTTTCTCCCATCGTTAAAAAAGCCTATTAAAAAACCTATATAAAAGAACATTTCTGAAAAAACTCTTCCAACTGCTCTCAACAAAGCTGCAAACATTGATACTCTACCCCAATGGTTTGCATCAATTACTCTAATTTTTACAATAATTTTACCTATAGTCGCACCATAATACCAAACAAAAAAAGTTTGATAAACAATTTTTAAAATAAATAAAGGTGTTACTAACTCTGTTTGCATTAAGTATATCATTGCTTCTGAATCATGACTAACTGACATAATTCTATCCCAAAAAATTGCCATTACAATTATTGTGATAATTAAATCATCAATAATATATGCAAATGCACGTGAACGCATCGAAGCTAGTTGAAGGTTAGAACTATTTTGTTGCATAAATAATTACTTTAAAGCTTGATAAGCTATATCTGAACGACATTTTTTACCAGAAAAATGAACTTTAGTAGTTAATTTATAAGCATTGTCTCTTGCTTCTTTTATAGTTTTACCAAATCCTATACAAACAAGAACTCTTCCACCTGTTGCCATCAGTTTTCCATCTATTTTTTCAACACCTGCATAAGAAATATGAGAACTGTTCGAAAGTTCATTTTCAATTTCATCAACAGTTATTTCTGCAGGTTTACTAGAACTATAAGGATAGTTTTCACTTGCAATTACTACACCCACACCAAATTCATCTTTGATTTTAATATCTAATTTATCAAGTTGTTTTGTAGCACCTTTATAAAATAGTTCTGAAACAGGAGTAGCTAAAAGTGGCATTAAAATCTCACACTCAGGATCACCAAATCTAACATTATATTCTAAAATAATTGGTTCACCTTTTACAACCATAACACCAATAAATAAAACACCTTCAAAAGGTGCACCTTCATTTTGCATTCCTTTTAAAGTTGGTTTTATCACTCTTTCTTCAATTTTTTTGTAAATATCGTCATTTACAAGTGGAGTTGGAGCATAAGCACCCATTCCTCCAGTATTTGGTCCAGTGTCACCATCCCCTACTCTTTTATGATCTTGAGCTGCTGGTAAAACTTTATAATTTTCTCCATCACAAATTGCAAAAACTGATAATTCATATCCATCTAAGTATTCTTCAACAACGACACTCGTTCCAGCATCTCCAAATGAAGCACCAGAAAGCATATCTGAAACTGCTATTTTTGCTTCATCTTTTGATTGAGCAATAATTACACCTTTTCCTGCACATAAACCATCTGCTTTTACAACTATTGGTAAATTCATAGTCTCGATAAAATCATGAGCTTCTTTCTCATTTGAAGTCTCAATAAATGCTGCTGTTGGTATGTTATATTTTTTTAATATATTTTTCATATAAACTTTAGAACCTTCAAGTCTAGCTGCCGCTGCACTTGGTCCAAAAATTGTTAAGTTATGTTTTTTAAATATATCAACAACACCATCTACTAAAGGAGCTTCTGGTCCTACAATAGTTAAATCAATAGAATTATCTTTTGCCCAAATTGCTAAATCATTATAATCTTTTATATTTATATTTTTCCCTAATTTATCAGTAGCACCATTTCCTGGCATAAAAAATAGATTATGAGCATTTTCTTTGAATATAGATAATCCAATAGAGAACTCTCTACCACCACTTCCTAGTATTAATATATTCACGATAATTCCTTGTAAAACAGATTAAAAAATATTTATCCAAGTAGCCGTTAACCACTAAATGGCCCACATAAGCCACAAATTGCAGACAAGTGCAAATTTTAGGAGCGAGAACGCAATGAATCGCTGCACACCATCTGACTACATATTGTCTACGAAAATTAATTATTCGGACCCACAACAATGGAAATCTCGAACTACTTAGACGCGTATATTTTATTAAAAAAATGATTAAATTAGAGTTAAGAGAGTTGTTTAGCTAACTTTATACACTCTTCAACTGAAGTTTGAGAACTAATTTCATAATTTATATTTGAAGGTAAAAACTCAGCTGTAGTTTTTCCAATAACGATAGCTTTATATGAGTTTTTCCACGAATATTGTTTAAAAAAACATTCAACACTTGAAGGAGAAGTAAATATAAATATAGAATTTTCTTCTAAAATAATATTTAATTTTTTACAAGAAGTTTTATAAGCGATTATTTCATCTAAAGAAATACCATTTTCTTTTAAAATATTTGGCAAATTTGAAACCGTTTTTAAAGCCTTAACATATAAAACTTTTTTATCTTTTAAAACATTTTTTAATTCATAAGCAAAATCATTTCCATGCCCAGAGTTTCCTATGAATTCGACAACTCCACCCAATTTTATTATAGTATTTGCTGTTTTTTGAGCTATCGCATAAGAAGGAATACTTTTCCAATCTTGATTAAAAGAGTTTATAGCCTTTACACCATTTTTTGATGTAAAAACTAAAGCATCATATTTTTTTAAATCAACATATGATTTTATATACTCTATTTGAAAAACTTCTAAATTTTCAACATCTTCATGTTTTTGTTCATTTAATAAATATATTTTTTTCATTTAGAATTTATCTCTTTTAAATAATTTATAGCATCATCAATATTTTTATATATCTTAATATTTTTAAAAATACCAGAATCATCAATCGATAAAATTCTTTTTTTATGTCTATGTCTCATAACTAAAACTATTTCTAACTCTTTTTCTTTAAATTTTTCAATAATATCTTCAAGTTTAAAAATAGCAGAAATGTCTAATAAATGAATATTTTTACAATCAATAATAATACTTTTATCATTTTTTATTTTTTCTAAAGTATTATCTAAAGCTGTTGCTGTTCCAAAAAATAAAGAACCTTTAACTCTGATAATTTCTATATCGAAAATTTTATTATGTTCATTGAATGATATTTTTGATGGTATGATTTTCATTTGAGTTTTCATAGAAATTTGATAAAGTGCAAGTATTGATGCTATTGTAATACCTACTCCAACAGCCATTATTAAATCAACAAATACTGTTAAGAAAAATACAGCTAACATAATGATTAAATCTTCTTTTGAAACTTTTGTAATAATTTTTAAAAATCTATAATCTAATATATCAATACCAACTTTTATTAAAATTCCAGCAAGTAAAGCTAGTGGAATTTTTGAAGCAAGTGGTGCAAAAAAAAGTATGATTAGCAATAATGTAATAGAATGAATTATTCCTGATAATTTTGTTGTTCCACCATTATTTATATTAACAATAGTTCTCATAGTAGCACCAGCACCAGGAACTGCTCCAAAAAATGAACATATAGTATTTCCTATACCTTGACCTATTAACTCTTTTTTTGAATTATGTTTTGTTTTCATCCTTGAATCAACTAACACAGATGTTAGTTGAGTATCAATAGAACCTAAAAGAGCCAAAGTGATTGCATATGTTAATATTATATTTAAATGTAAAATATCAAATGAAAATGGAAAATTAAATTCAGGCAAACTTTTTGGAATTTCTCCAATCGTCATAACATTAAAATTCATATAAATAGAGATTATAGTTACAACAAATAAAGCAATTAAAGCAGAAGGGACGATTTTTGATACTCTTTTTGGAGTTAAAAACATAATTATTAAAGTAATACTACCAATTAGTAAAGCATCATAATTTATATTTTTTAATGTTTCAGTAATATGAGTAAGAACGTATACTATTGAACTATTTGATTCTACTCCTAAAAATGGATTTATTTGTAAAATCATAATAATTACACCTATTCCACACATAAACCCAGAAATAATTGGATATGGAATATATTTTACCCACTTACCTAAATCAACTATTCCAAATAAAATTTGTAAAAGTCCAGCTAAAAAGACAACCATCATTGCAGATGAAAAATCATTTGGAAAAGCTGCTAAAGTTGCTGCAAAAACAACTGTCATAGGTCCAGTTGGTCCTGATACTTGAACAGGAACTCCTCCAAAGAGTGCCGCAAAAAATCCTAATATTATTGCGCCATAAAGTCCTGCTGTTGCTCCTGCTCCACTTACAACACCAAATGCTAAAGCTAAAGGAAGTGCTACAACAGCAACAGTGATCCCTGATAAAATATCATTTTTTATTATATTTAATTTACCCAAGAACTCTTCTCCAGAACTTTTTTTAATTATCTCTCTAAATACTCTTCATCACCCATTTTGTCATTCTTTCCACGTGCTATAACATGAATCGGAGTTCCTTCAAAATTGAATCTTTCTCTTAAAAAATTCACTAAATATCGTTTATATGAATAGTGTAAAAGGTTTGGTTTATTCATAACAAGAGCAATTTTTGGAGGTCTTGTTGAAAATTGAGTTGTATAATATATCCTTAAATATGCACCATTTGGACTAGGAAGAGAGTGTCTAATAACAGCTTCTTCAATAACTTTATTTAATTGTGAAGTTGGTATTCTTTGTGTATAGTTATCAAAGATTTCTATGATTTTGTCTTTTAATCTTTCTATACTTCTTCCTGTTTTTGCTGAAACTGCAATAATAGGAGCATAAGATAAAAATCTAAATCTTCTTCTTATCTCTTCTTCTATTTTTTGGAATGTGTCCATATTTTCATCCCATTTATTTAAAACAATAATTGTTCCTAATCCATATTCATCAACTAATCCAGCAATTTTTTCATCTAAATCAGTTAATTCTCTTGAAGCATCAAGTACAACTAATGCCATATTTGCTTTTTCAAGCATCTCTTTAGTTCTCATTAGAGCATATTTTTCTATTCCTTCTATGCTTCCTCTTCTTCTTAAACCTGCTGTATCAACAAAAGTAATTTGTTTTTCTTTATATTCAAAAGATTCATCAACAGGATCAATTGTAGTTCCTGCAATTGGAGAAACAACTGAACGTTCAGCTCCTACAATAGCATTTAAAACTGAAGATTTTCCTACATTTACTCTTCCAATAATTGCAACATTTATTTTGCTATCATCTATTTCAACAGTTTCTTCTTCAAGTGATTCTATACCTTCACTTGAAAAATCTTCTTCATCATCAAATTCAAAATTTTCTTCTCTTTGTTTTTTTAATGCTTCTGCTTCTTCCCTTGCTACTGTTTCAAGGTTTACTGGAAGATGTTTGTAAATCCATTCAAATAATAGTTTTGTTCCACGATTGTGAGAAACTGAAATTCCAAAAAGATTTTCATCTCCTATTCCAAATTCAAAAAATTCCCAAAGTCTTTCTAACTCTTTATCATTATCTATTTTATTTACAACTAAAGCTAACTCTTTTCCTAATCTTTGAAGTTCATAAAATAGCTCTTTATCTTTATCATCAGGTATATTTTTTCCATCAACCATAAAAAGTATAATATCTGCTTCTTTTGCAGTTTCTATCGCTTTTCTTTTTACATTTGAAAATATTGCATCATTTGTATCGTCAATACCACCTGTATCAACCAAAAGTCCAACTCTGTCTAAAATCTCTATTTCGTGTTTTCTGATATCTCTAGTAGTTCCTGCCATATCTGAAACAATAGCAATTCTTTTATTTGCAATTCTATTAAATAGTGAAGATTTTCCTACATTAGGTTGTCCAATCAATGCTATTTTTTTTAGTGTGTTATCCATCTATTTTTTAATCCTATTTTTTCATTATAAAATAAAAAAGGTATTAGCGTGTTTGCTAATACCTTTTTTTGATAAGAGCTCTTTTTAATACAACCCAAATTTACCTGGGATTGAACTTTTATATAAAACTCTCATATTATCATCTTTATCATAGAAAACTTTGAATACAGCAGTTGAATTTTTTAACTCTTCAAGTGCCTCTTCAATATCTATTGGTTTATATGAAGTAAGTCTAACTGGCATTATTTCATCTTCAAATTTTTCAAGTTCTTTTGCAATTTTATCTTCAATCTCATTTACTTCAACTTCACTAAGTTTTGTTGCTTTGTGAGAAGCTATTTTATCATGATGTCTTCTTAAAACTTTTGATACTCTATCAACAGCAATATCGATTGCTGCATATAAATCTTTATCTTTTTGTTTTACAACAACAGTATCAATATTTGCAATATTTAAAGTAAATTCGAATGAAAATGCTTTTTTACCTTGTTTTTCATCTGCAGAAATAGTAGAAGTAACAGAAATAATATCTAAATTATATTTTTTAAACACTTCAACTGAACTATTAACATAATCTTTTATCGCATCCGTTAAATTTATGTGTCTTCCTACAATGCTTGTATTCATAACATACTCCTTTAAATAATTTATTTATTCTATCATAAAAAAGGTAAAATAGCTATAAGCCCATAATATCGGTATTAAGAAGCAAAGAATTAGAGAAAAAACTTTATATTTTTTTAAATATTTTTAACTTTTTAAAGCATTTTTTTATAGTAAAAATTGACCAAAAAATCAATTTGCTCTAAATTTTTATTAATTTAATCTTTTTTTCTAATTTTTGATTCATAATAAGCCAACATAATTACAACTAAAGCAACAACTATAAAACCTATTACTTCATTTTGAAAATCTTCCATTTAAAATCCTACTTTAATATATAATTTTTTATTAGCATTTATTTTACTAATTTTTATCAAAATGATGTATTATTAAAAACTAGAAATAAGTTATACAAGCTTTTTTAAACATTCTTTTAATTTTTTACTTTCTTGACTGGCATTAGTTGCAAATCTTATTATTGGAATATTATATTTCTCTAATATTTCATCTTTTAATTTATCACGCTTTAGTTGAATTTGACTATTCTCATGATACTTATAACCATCAACTTCAATTGCCAATACAATCTGTTTATTAATTTTGCTATATATTAAAAAGTCTATATGAGTATTTTCATTATTTACAAATTTAGTTTCTTCTTCATTTAGTAAAGTAAAATCTTTAATTATCACACGTAATTGTCTATGTAATACCACATCTAAGTGAAGAAAGTTATCATCTTTCAGTACTTCATCAATTATAAGACTCATCAAATTTTCAGATTTATGTTCAGATACATTTTTATATTTTTGTTGATACTTATTTAGATGAGAAGAATAGCTTTTATAAAGTAAATCAAATATTGAGTAAATTTTACTTTCTACAATATCACAATTATAATACTTAATATATCCTACTAAATCTTTCATGTTTTGATTCTTTTCTCTATCTGAAACTACTACATAAAGCTTATCTACAGCTCTTGAAATAGCAACATTTAACAAGTTCTTATCATCAGCGAATTCATCTTCATCATTTACTACTGTACTTAAAATGATTATATTTTTTTCACGACCTTGATATTTATGTACAGTATCAACTTCTATTTCTTTATTATTTTTATACTCTTCATTTATTTTATTTACTTGTTTTCTAAAAGGAGAGATTATTCCTATGCTACTATCATTTAAATTAGGTAATATCTCGTTAGTAATTACGTCAATTTGACGTTGATTGTATTTTCCTCTTGCATGATTTCCTTCTGCCGTATTAAACAAAACTAAAGGTGATTCATTTTCATTTTTAAATTTTGTTAAAACTATTAGCTCGTTATTATAAAATTTTTTATTACAAAAACCTATAATTTTTGGATTACATCTATAGTGCTCTTTTAAAAGTGTTTTTGGAACATCTTTAAAAATTTTAGTAATAGATAGCAACAAGTTATTATCATAATGATATGCTTCATCAACTTTATATTGATTGTAAACAATTTGAATTAAATCTTTTGTTTCATTTGTAATTACATGAGGTAGTTGTTTTAGGTCACCAACAATAACCACATTTTTTGCACAAGATAAAGCTAAAGAACCTGAAAGCACATCAACTTGAGAAGATTCATCTATTATTAAATAATCATATAAATAACTATTTCCAGTAGAGTTTCTTAAGGAATGAGTTGTACTTAAAACAATAGGATATTCTTCAATAAAACTTCCAAAATCTTTCCATAAGACATCACTATTAAAACTTGTTCTCTTATTGGCAAATTTATATTTATTTGCGATAAACCTTTTTAATAAAAATATTGACTTTTGAGTATATAACTTCATTTTATTTTCAAAATCAAAATTTGATAATTTATTTTCAAAAGTATTTATTTGTTTAGTTATTTCAATCTCTTTATTTTCATAAAATAAACTTTGAAGACATTGAATTATAGAGTTTATTGGATATTTATAAATTGAAAAAGAAAAGAGCCTATATTTTATGAAATTCTTTATTTTAAACAAAAGCGTTATTTTTTTATTTAAAAGTTGAATATTCTCAAACTCTGCCCATAAAGAAAGTATAGAATCAATATTATACTTGTTGAAAGTTTTAAAATATTCTATATTTTTATCTTTTTTTTCATAGTAATCTAAAAAGTGTTTTTTTTCTACTTTAAATTCTTCATATAGTTGCTTTTGTAATGCTAGTTCATTCTGAGTAGATAACATATCTTTAAGAGATTTACTATCTTGGCTTACTTCTTTATATAGTTTATTAAAATCAACCTCAGTTTTTTCACTTACAAAACTTGGATAATTGCTATCTTGATTATTAAAAAACTCTTCTTGATTATCTTTATTACCCAAAAAAGCTGATATAAAAGATAAATCGTAACTACTTAATTTATCATATACATTTTTTGTTGCTGCATTATTATTTGACACAATAGCAACTGTTTTTTCTTGCATTATAATATTTGATAAAATATTTAATATAGTTTGTGTTTTACCAGTACCTGGAGGTCCTTCTATAATACTTATTTGATTTGTTAGTGCATTTTTTACAGCTTTTTCTTGGCTTAGGTTGAATCCAAATGGGAAAATAGTTGTAGAACTATTTTCAAATGTATCAATACTACTAGAACTTAAATATTTAGATAAAACACTATCTTCACTTATGAAAGTCATTTTTTTATATTGTTTATCTAAAAATCCAATTTCTTCTTTATCATCACTATTATTTAATCTTTCTGCTAAACTTTTTAAATACTCTAATACACTATTTACCTTATTATCAGTTAAACAGTTTTTTTCTATTTTAATATGCTTTTTATCATACAATCTATAACTGCCATCTTCAAAAAAAACTTTCAAGTGAGTTTTAAAATCAAGAATTTTAGATATCTTAAATAATTGTTTCCCATTTGAAAAAATAATACAACTATTTATATTTACTTCTACAGGATTTTCAATTATCTTAACTTTATCTAAACTATATGGGTATTTTGTATTGTTACTTTTAAAAACTACATCAACTTTATTTTTATTAACATCAAAACTTTCAATCTCTTCTGTTTTATCAACATCATTTATTAGAATTAAATATTTATTTATATCCATATAACTTTACTTTATCTTTCTTAAGTTCTCTAATAACACTATCTCTTAAAAATGGAACAGCACAAATAATAGATATTAAATCATCATTTTTATTTATACGAATAATTACATTTTCATCTCCATCACCAGTTGTAATAACATGAACATTTAAAACTTCAACATGTTTTTCTTTTAAAATTTCTAAAAGCGAAAAAAGAAAAGCTTCATGCTCATCAACTCTACTTCTCCCCATAAAATTTTGACCAAGATGCCAATCAGACTTATGCAACAGTTTCATATTTAAAATTCTTTATTAATTTATTATTTAATTATTATATAAAAATCTAGTCACATTTTCGTCACGTTTTATTATTTTTTATTTATATTTACATATAAAGGGGTTAAATATACACAATAAATTTTGTAAATTATTCATATATCAATAAACTTAAAATAGCTATAATCCGATAATTACAAAGTATATATAAAGGAAAAAATTGAAAATTAGTGTAAATTCTCTTTGTCCCTGTGGAAGTTTAAAAAAATACAAAAAATGTTGCAAACTTTTTCATGATAATATAAAAAAACCATCAAATGCTTTAGAACTTATGAAATCAAGATTTAGTGCTTATGCTTTTGAACAAAGTGAATATATTATAAAAACTACTCATAAAGACAATCCTGATTTTTCTACGAACATATCTGTATGGAGAGAGGAAATAGAGATGTTTTCTAAAAATACAAATTTTGAGAAATTAGAGATTTTAAACTTTGAAGAAAGTGAATTTGAAGCTTTTGTGACATTTAAAGCAACCCTATTTCAAAATAATAATGATATATCTTTTATAGAAAAAAGTAAATTTAAAAAACTTGATGATATTTGGCTTTATGTAACTGGAGAGTTTTATGATAAAGATGAAAAATTATTGAATTAGAATAATTTTTCATTTCTTCTTTTGCTGGTTATCTTTTATAGAAATACCAGGAGGTATATTTCCTTGAAATCCAAAATTTTTATCAGCCATGATTTAAAATCCTCCTCCAAGTTTTATTTCTAATTATTTTAGTGATACGGTATGAAGCATATAAAGCAAAGGGCATAACAAATAAAATAAAAAAAATCGCCATAGGAAGTGCTTCAGATTCATCCACATGAGTTGGTGTTAGCCAATTCATAATCAATACAAAAAAAATATCAAACACTATAAAACAAAGTATAAAGTCAATTACTATTTTAAGTTCAAATATTAATCTATCTTTTTTACTTATAGTTTGTATTTCAAGAATTGAAGATTCTTTTTTATTACGCCATTGTTGGTATTTGCAGTACAAATATGTGCATATACGATAATAAATATAAACTGAAAGAATTCCACGCCAACGAATATGAGATAGAATACTCCAATCTATTATTTTAAATGTCATAAACATGGTATATGATGGTTTATTCCTTGCTTCGTAATTAAGCATATTTTGAACGCCTTGGGCATCCATATCATAAAACCACTGTAAGAATAAATTCTCAGAACTCAAAATTAAACTTCCAATAGTATGCTTATAAATAAGAAGCAAAGCTAAAAATATTAAAAATAGCAATAATTCTTTTGCTTCATTTTTTAAAAATTTCATCTGTTTGCCTCATTTTTAAATCATATTTTTTTATTTATTTAATACCAATGTTTGATTTTGACTATTTACTAGTTCATTGAACTTTTGTAAAAATTTAGCAAAATTTAGTCTTATTGCACCTGTATATGAAGTTTTTAATCTAATACCACCATCAAGAGCTGTAAGAGCTACTGTGTCATCTTCTGCATAAGCTGTTTTTTCTAAAGTATCATACTTAAGATGAGCATTTGTTTCTTCACCTGTAGTATGTACTCCTGTAAAAAGTTTTATCATAGATGCTCCCATTATTTTTCCAAATGTAACAGTATTTTCTGCTATATAACTAGATTTTATATTTATAGGTTGCATAATTTGATTTGTACCATAAACAATATATGTTGCATTTATTGTTGTTTCCATTCCTTTATCAAATGAACGAGTAAAGTCCATATTTACATCTACTTTATAATTCTCTATATTGAATGAATTTCTATTGTAGAATTTGTTTATATTATTTGTTAGATAAGCTTTTATGTCTTCTTCTTCAACCATATAAAAATATTGCCATTTATTTGGTGCACCATCACCCGATATTTTTACACTATTTACTTCAATATTTATATCTTTCTTCTTAATATTTTGAACTGTATCATTATGTAAAGCGAAATTTTTTGGTGGCATTTTATTTGTACACCCACTAAATATAAAAGTTACAAGTGTAGTAATAAAAGCAATTTGTAGCAATTTAGACATTTTTATATCCCCTATTTGATATTAGTTATTAAATTATAACCAAAGAGGCGTCACATCCTCGTCACAATTTCTACTTTTTTTTAAAATTATTTAAAATTTATTTTATTGGAGAGAAATTTATAGTTTTTTCTAAGTCTTGGATTAATACTTTAAAAAATTTAGTTATATCTTTTTTTGAATCTTTACTAAAACTATATTTTGTAAAAAAATAGCTAAAAACAACCGTATTATAGTATCTATCTAAAATAGAAAGATTTTGATATATCAACTCTTTCTCTTCTAGTAAAGTAACTTTTATGTATAAGAAGTCATTATCACAGTCATATTTTTCAGGAGTTATAAGTAGAGTTTTTTTACTTTTATTTTCTATTATTATATTTTTATTTTTAAATAATTGAGTAAGTTCAGATAGGTTACTTGTAATCTCATCTATGTTTATTTGGCTTATTGTTTTGCAACTTTTATTTGAAATCAAAGGTTGGTTGAAGTTGAAAACTGGTGACATACCAACCCCATTCCCCCAGTTTACATAGTGAACACTATAATTTGCACCATTTATTATAGTTATATCTTTTTTTTCAACATTTAAAGAAGATATACTCTCTAAAGTTTTATAACTCTCTTTTTTTGAAGTATTGTCTATCTTATAAGAACACCCTACAAAAAGAGTTAATAAGTTAAATAAAATTAGTGCTTTTAGTATAGTTTGGTATTGCATAATAGAACTTCCTTTTATTTATTATCTATCATACTTCGATTTTACATCCAATATTTGGAATTGTTTCTATAAACTTTCCATTAAATTTTGCTCGAAGTCTATATATAAGTGTTCGTAAAGTACTTTTAGAAATATCATTAGTTCCCCATATTAATTCTTCTAATTCTTTAAATTCCACAACTTGACCTCTTAACTCTAAAAGTTTTTTAAGTAGTAATTTCTCTTTTAAACCTAAATTTATATTGATAGCCTTAAAATAAAGCCTATCTTCTTTTGTACTAAAATGATATTCATCTCCTATTTTAATAATATTATTTTCTTGAGAAGTTTTATTTAGTGCAATTATTATGTTTGATTTTAATTCTTCTCTTTTAAAAGGTTTTATTAGATAACTAACTGGTTTTGTTTTTATTGCCTTATTTATGATTTTATCTTCACAAAATGCAGTTAAATAAATAATTGGTACATCATAAAAAGTTTGAATCTTTTTTACTACTTCAATTCCATCTTTTCCTTTACCTAAATTTATATCTACTAAAATTAAATCAGGTTTATTTGATAGTGCGCTACTTATAGCGCTTTTATAATCAAAAGCAATATCTGTTACTTCAAAATTAAAATGTTCAAGTGTTCTTTTAATTTCAAGAGCTACGATACTTTCATTTTCAACTATGAGTATTTTTTCTTTTTGCATAATTCAATTCTTTTTCTTTTTCAAAAATTTTAACATTTTTGTGTCACATCTAGTGTCACAAAAAACTATTCTTCTAAAAAAACTTTTTTGAAAAAATTTGAAGCATATTTAGGATTGTAAGATATAATTAAACACGGTACTTCTAAGCTACCATAAGAAGGCATTTCTTTATAAATATCAACTCCCCCTAATTTCTTAAATAATTTTAGATGTTCTTGTTTTATTCCAGAGAGTGCTATATCTATATTATTATTTATAAAAACATTATAAATTCCACACATAAGATACTTAAACTCTAAGTTCAATCCCTGTCCTCTATTTTTTACAATATTTCTAGAAATTTCACCTATGCAATTATATTTTTCCCTCATATCATCAAAAGAACATTTATTTTCAGAAGGAAGTTTATTTTCTGAATCAAAAATCAGTCTTATAGTTGCTGTTACTTCTTTATTATTTTTATAAAAAATTACAGCAGAATTTTTATCATAAATATCAAAATTCAATCCTTCTATTATATCTGGAAATTCGTTTTGATAATTAATTTGTGTAAATACATGACTTCTTAGTTTAAATACTTCTATTAGCTCTTCTGCATTTTTAACTAATGATAAATTTTTATATTTATCTTCCCAAGATAATTTTTTATTAAAAGAGATGGTATCTTCTAAAATACTCTCTAAAAAGACTCTTTTTTGAAAAATTTCTAAAGCTTGTTTCTCTAAAGATAAAAAAGACTTTGGAAGATAATTTTGTCTTTGATAGATATTAACCTTGATGATTTCTTGAAGTATATTTAATGAGATATTTTTGTTTATGTAAGCCATTTGTTTGTCCTTTTTTTAGGACAAACTTTAATAGAGAAGCGTCACAATTTGCGTCACAAAATTTATTAAATTTATGTTGAATTTAGAATTTTACACCCAATACTTGGAATAGTTTTTATTATTTTATAATTTAACTTTGTTCTTAAACGATAAATTAAGGTTCTAAGCGTACTATCACAAACAGGGAAATCTTGCCAAAGTAAATATTCTATTTCTCTAAAAGACACTAGTCGTCCTTTAGCTTCAACTAAAATTTTAAGTAATTGATTCTCTTTTTGACTCAATTTTATTGGTTTTGATTTATAAAAAAGTATCTCATTTTTTAAATCATAAAAGTAATCTTCATCAAGTTTTATATCTGAAATATTTTTTTCAAACTTTTCATCTTTCATCTTATACAAAGCTAATAGTAAAGTTGATTTTATATCCTCTTTTTTAAAAGGTTTTAATATATAGCCTAAAGGATTTGTTTTGATAGCTCTTTGTATAGTATCTTCGTCACTATAAGCTGTAAGATAAATGACTGAAATATAACTATTTTTTTGTATTTCATTTATTATATCTATACCATCTTTTTTATCTTTTCCTAAGTTTATATCAGAAAAAACAAGAGTTGGTTTTTCATATTTTATACTTGATATTGCATCTTCATAATTTGAAACTATATTTGTAACTTTGTATTCTAAATTATTTAGAATTCTTTTTATATCAAGTGCAACAATAGAATCATCTTCTATTATCAATATCTTTTCTTTATTCATTTTCATTCCAAGAAATAGTTATTGATGTACCATTTTTTGATTCTATATCCATTTCTCCTTTTAGTTGATTAATTGCTAAAGTATTTACTAAAGTTAAACCCAAAGAAAAAGTTGTATTATCTTTATCAAACCCAACTCCGTCGTCTTTTACACTTAATTTTAGGATATTATTACTTTTTTCTAATGTTATATAAATATTTCCTTTTTTATTTAAAAAAGCGTATTTAAAAGAGTTTGTAATAAGTTCATTTATCATCAAACCACAATATATTGCTTGTTCCATTTTTAGTTTTGTTTTTATATCAAGATGAATATTTATTGACTCATCATAACTAGATTTTACTTCATCAACTAGTGTTTCAAAATACTCATAAACATTTATAAAATTTATATTTTCTTGATTATATAAAAGTTCATGAAGATGTCCCATTGCACCAATTCTATTTTGAGTAGTAAGTAAAATATCTTTTAATTTTTCATCTTCAATTTCATCACTTTGAAGTCTAATCAAAGATACAATCGTTTGCATATTATTTTTAACTCTATGATTTAACTCTTTTAATAAAACTTCTTTTTCTCCAAGTGCAACTTTTAAATCTTTTGTTCTTAAATCTACTTCTTTTGATAATCTCTTTGTTTCATTTTCTTGTTGAACTATCAATTTTTGATTTGCTTCATTTTTTTCTTTTTGTAAATTTGTGATTCTATTTGCTAAAGCGATAGAAAATATTACAACTTCTAATACAAATGAAACTTCTATTAAATATGGAAAATAAGATGTAATATTCAATATTCCAGCACTTGATAAATACATCAATAAACCAGATGATAAAAAAATAACCCATCCAAAAAGTATAAAATATGCTTGTTTATTTTTCTTTAATGAAGCATAGATTGTAAGTACTAGTAAAAATATTAAGAATAGCATTGTTAAGCTATTTCTATGTTTGTCATACTCCTCTGTTAAAAGAAAAAATATGACTGTTAAAGGAATAATTATCAAAAATACATTTAAAACTTTATTTAATTTTGTATATTGAATAGTTTGTAAAAAACTTTTTGTAAAAAGCCCTAGGAAATAAACTGGAAGAGCAACTAAAAGTGCTGCTAATTTTATTATAATTTTGAGAGTATCTAAATTGAAAATATAAAGCTTTGCAAAACCTATATATAGTAAATGATGAAGGATTAATCCAAAAATATATAAAACATAATATAAATAACTTTTATCTTTTGTAAATACATATATAAAAAGGTTATAAATTCCTAAAATAAACATTGCTCCAAAAAAAAGTGATAATATTAGTTGATGTTTTATCTCTTTTTTATAAAAAACATTTTCATCCCAAAGTTTCAAATCAACTATTAAAGTTGTTATATTCGAAGTTGCTTTTATAAAATATATATTCTCTTCATTTGGATTTAGTTCTATTTTAAAAATTGGATTTATTGTAGATTTGTCTAAATTATCGATTAAAAAACCATCTTTAAGATGAATATTTTTATTTGAATCAAAAAAATCTATATTTGTCGTAAGAGGATTATTGTACTCAATAATTTTAAGAATTGGTTTATTTGAATTGTTTTTAATAGTTATTTTTATCCAAACATCTAAATCTGGAGAGTAACCATAAGCTAAAATATTTTTATCATTTTTTTCAAATTTGATATTTGGGTTTTTAATATCTTCAATAGTTAAACTTCTAGTTTTATCTATATAAATCTCGCTATATTGGAGCAAGTTAATATTTTTTGTATTCTCATCTATATTTAGAATATTTGCATATATATTTGATGAAAAAATTATAAAAAGAGCTACTTTATAAATTGAATCTATCACTTCAAACCTATTATTTTATTAAAAATAAGGATAATTTATAGATTTGATTAATTTTATGCCTAGAAGATTCTAGGCATAATTGAAAACAGAAGATGACTTTGTTGTTAGATTATTTACATAACTATTTAAGTTTGTATTATTTGTTTGATTATTCATCATTTGCATAAGATTTTTAAAGCTACTTAACTTTAAATCCTCTGAATTACTTGTACTACTATTTGTTTTGATTGTATCAAATAACATTTTTAGAGTATCTTGCATAGATGATGTACTACTTGTTGTAGTTTCACTTGATGTTCCTAAAGCTGCATCTTTTTCAGCTTGAGAAACAACACCATCTTTATTTGTATCAAGCTCATCATACTCTTCATCTTCATCACTACTTGAAGCTACTGCTCCTCCACCACCACCTGCTGGACGACTTGAAGATGATGATTGTATATTACTTGCTACTTCATCATAAGCACTTGATAATTCATCAGTTGAAATAGAACCATCACTATTTGTATCTAAAGATGAAAACTCTTCTTCACTTAATAATGATACTTCACTTGAACTAAGAAGAGAATCTCCATCACTATCATAATTTGACATTATCATAGAACTAAAATCATCTGCTTGTGGGCTTGATGGTGGTTTTGGCATATCAAGACCAAGACTAGAAAGTAAACTTTCAAAATCTTCTTTAGAAGGCATTTCTCCACTGCTACTATAAGATGATAATTGATTATCTATTGCAGTTGCAATTTCATTTTGAGATAATAAACCATCAGAATCCGCATCAATTGCAGAAAATTGTTCTTCTTCCATATCTAATTCATCAAAACTTAATAATGAATCAGAATCTTTGTCATTTTGAGAAACAATGTCTTTTGAAATATTACTAGTAGGAGACATCAAACTACTATATACTGAATTATACGAAGATACTGTCATAATAAACTCCTTTCTAAAATTTTAAAATCTTATTCTTTTAGAGTAAATATTTGGTAACAATTTATATTATTTTGATGAAAAAATTATGATAACCATCTTCATAGATATAATTTAGTTCAAATTTATGAATTTTAATAATATTATTTGAGATATAAAGCCCCAATCCTAAGCCACTTGTTGCAGTTTCATAATCATGATTAAAGGGTTTAAAATACTCTTTAATATCTTTTGAAAGTTCTTTCCCTTTATTTATTATTTGAATAGAATCTTCGTTTATGATTATTTTTGGTTTTTGTTCTGTTTTATATTTTATAGCATTATCAATCAAATTTTTTAAAGCAATAGAAAACAATTCAAAATCAGCTTCTATTTTTAGCTCATGAGAATACTCAACTTCTATAACATCTTCTTCTAACAATAAAATATCAAAAGCCTGTTCTATTAAATCTACAACATAATATTTGCGTTTATCTAAAGTGATTTTTCCAGATGTTAACTCTTCTATTTTTGCAAATTCACTAAGTAAATATTCTAATCTTTGAAAAACTCTTATTAAAATAAACTTTCTTTCACTATCTTCATAAATATCAGTAATTAATCTTCCTTTTGTTATAGGAGTTTTAAATTCATGCATAATATTTCGTAAAAATAAATTTCTTGAATCTCTAAGCTCTTTTAACTGTTTTAAAGCAATATCAAACTCTTTAGCAACTTGTGATATTTCATCTTTTCCATCTGTTTTAGTAGATATTTGTAAATTTCCATTTGATAAATTTTTCATATCTTTTTTTAAAGATATTAAAGGTTTTAGTTTTTTTTCTATAAACATAAAAAACCAAAGTAATAAAATATCTATTGAAAAAAGTACAACTAGCCAGAAATATTTAAAATCTTTTTCATTTAATTCATCAATTAAAAGTATTTCAAAAGGTTTTGGTCTTAATTTAAAAAAAATTGATTCACCAAATTCATCAAGTCGTTGATTTTGCAAAGGTAGAATAGGAGGTGGTGGTATTTTTCTAAAATCTTCATTTGGATTAAAATGCACATATTTAACATCATTTAAAATATAAATATCTATTGGAGCATCTTTGTCTATTTTAATTTTTTTATAATCAGATTTTAAAAGTTCCTCAAAAGAAATATCAGCTAATTTTATATCAAAAACAGCTATTCTTTCGTTTATTTCATCATTTGAAATATCTGGTTTTCTATGTAACTCTTCTAAAGTTTTTATTGTTGAAATATATCTTTTCATTTCTAATATTTTATAGGCATTATTATCAACTAAGAATTGTAAAATTATCAAAGTATTTATTAAAAGAAATATAGAAATAAAAAAAAGCCTAATTTGAAAAAAAATTGAATCTTTTTTATTGATTAACCAGTTTATAACCTACTCCTCGAATTGATAAAATATATTTTGGATTTTTTGTATTTTCTTCTGTTTTTGCTCTAACTCGTCCTATTAATACATCAATGCTTTTGTATGAACTTTCATATTTTATAGAATCAACATTTGATAATAATTCTTGTCTTGAAACCACAAATCCAGCTCTTGAGATTAGATATTGAAGTATGAAAAACTCTGCATTTGTTAAATCTAATAATTTATCATTTTGATAAATTTCCATTTTTGATTCATTACAAGTAAAAATTGGTTTTCTATTTAAAAATACCTCTTTTTCCAAAGCTTGATGGTTATATCTTTTTAAAATAGATTGTATTCGTAAAATAAGCTCTTGCGTGTCATAAGGTTTAGGCATAAAATCATCTGCTCCAGATGAAAAACAAGCTATTTTATCATCTAAATCAGACCTTGCAGAAGATATTATAATAGGAATATCATATCTTTGACGAATTAATCTACAAACTTCTATTCCATCAATATTTGGTAGAGATAAATCAAGGATTATTAAATCATATTTTTTTAATGAGAGTGCTGAAACTCCAAGTTCAGGAGTTTCATAGTTTGTAACTTCTATATCATACTGTTTTAAATAATCTACTAAAATATTTGCTAATTCAGTATCATCTTCTATCATCAAAATATTAATCAATTTTTATTACTCCTTAAAAACTTTGATGATTATAGTATATCAATGTAAATAAATTGTAACAATTTTATTGAACTAATATTTCTCTATTTCCTTTAGTATCTGCTTCAGATAAAACACCTGTTTGTTCAAGTTGTTCTACTATTGTCGCAGCTCTATTGTACCCAATTCTAAGTCTTCTTTGAATATATGAGATTGATGTTTTTCTATCTGCTAAAACAACCTCTTTTGCATCTTCATAAAGGTCATCAAGTTCAGTTAAATCGGTATTTGTTGCTCCATTTGAAGAGTTAGATAAAGATGAAGTTGCTCTATCTTTTATAAAATTCATATCATATTGAACTTCTCTTTGAGCTTTTAAAAATTCTACAACTTGCTCTATTTCAGTTTCTGTACTCCAAGGAGCGTGGATTCTTACAAGTCCAGGAGTTCCTGGAGGTGTAAATAACATATCTCCTCTTCCTAAAAGAGATTCAGCACCCATTGAATCTAAAATAATCTTAGAATCTATTTTTTGCCCTACTTTATAAGATAATCTACTTGGTAAATTTGCTTTAATTAATCCTGTTACAACATCAACTGAAGGTCTTTGAGTTGCAACTATTAAGTGAATACCACTTGCTCTTGCCATTTGTGCAAGCCTTGCAATAGAATACTCAACATCTTTTCCACTTGTCATCATCAAATCAGCTAACTCATCAATAACAACAACTATATAAGGCATAGTTTCATAGCCCTCTTTTTGTGCTTTTTCATTATAGTTTTCGATATTTTTTGTTTTTGTTTTTGACATTAAAGTATATCGTCTTTCCATTTCACCAACCATATTTGCTAAAGCATTGATTGCATCACTAGCTTTTGTAATAACTGGTGTTAAAAGGTGAGGAATATCATTGTACATTGAAAACTCAAGCATCTTTGGGTCAATCATAACTAAACGAAGATTATCTGGTGAATTTTTATATAAAAGTGATAAAATCATAGAGTTAATTCCCACTGATTTTCCACTTCCTGTCGTTCCTGCTATTAATAAATGTGGTAGTTTTTTTAAATCTGTTATAAATGGTTTTCCAACAATATCTTTTCCTAAAATCATAGTAAGAGGAGAAATAGAACTTTGGAATATTTCACTTTCTAACATCTCTCTTAGATATATTGTTTGTGTGTCTTCATTTGGAACTTCTATTCCTACTACATCTTTTCCTGGAATTGGTGCTTGTATTCTAATAGTTTGAGCTTTTAATGCCATTGCTAAATCATCTTGAAGGCTCAAAATTTTTGAAACTTTTACATTTGGTGCTGGTTTAAACTCAAAAGTTGTTACAACTGGTCCTGTATAAGTTCTAACAACATCACCTTCAATTTTAAACATAGCAAGTTTATCAAGTAAATCAGCAATTTTTTTATCAATAAAAGCTTCATTTACTTTTGTTTTATTCTCTTTTGGAGGATTTTGAAAAAATATTGTTGGAGGAAGTTCAAAATCTTTTGGTTTTATTGTTTCCCCTATTTCTATTTGATCTAAAAGTTTTTTATTTTCTTCAAGTTCTTCAACTATTATATTTTGATACTCTGTAACTTGAATATCGTTTATATCATTATTAATAGATACTGACGTTTCAATCTCTTCTCTTTTTTCAATATTTTGTGGTTGAAGTTGTAGTTGTGACTCAATTTGAGCAAGATTACTTTTAAGTAGTGCTTTTTGATCTTTTATTTTATTTAATTGCTCAATTTTATAAGTAATTTCTTTTTTATTGTTTGTATTTATTTTCTCATTTTTCTTAAAAATAGCTATATTATTTTTTAGTTTTATTTTGTTTTTTAATCTTTTTAAATCTTCGATGTCATAATCTGAAGTTTCAAATAAAACTAAAAATGAAATAATAAAGCCAACAATTACAAAAATGTAAAGTCCTGCTTGTCCAATTATAGGAGTTAATGAATCAATTAAAATATTTCCAATTTCTCCTCTTGAATAAGGATTTTCTACAACTAAAGCTTGAAACATTAAACAAACAAAAAGAAGTAAAAATATAATCAATATATTTAAAAGTAAGTCTCTTTGATCTAGATTTTTTCTAAAATTTATTATGTATAATGGATAAAGTAGTAATAATAAATACATATAAGATAAATATCCAAAATATTTATAAGAAAATTGGGCAAAACTAAACCCAACATTTCCTACTACATCTTTTCCACTAGCAAATGCAGAAAATTGAAAATATATAATGATAAATAAAAAGATTAGTGAAATAATTTTTTTAGCTATGATAAAACCTTTATTTTAATAAATTAGATATTTTACCTTGTAATTTAAGCCATTGTCTGTGCTCAAATAAAGGGAAACCTGCCCATTGTTTCTTAGGTTCAGTTATTGTTTTTGTAACTCCACCACGAGCTGCAATAGTTGTGAATGCTGCAATTTCTATATGTCCTACTGTTGCACTTTGACCACCCATTACAACATAAGGATGAAGTGTAGTAGAACCAGATAATCCAACTTGTGAAACTAGAATAGATCCTTTACCAATTTTGCAATTATGCCCAATATGAACTAAATTATCTATTCTAACACCATCTTCAATTTTTGTAGATTTGAAAACAGCTCTATCTATTGTACAATTTGCACCTATTTCTACATCATTACCAATCTCAACATTACCATTTTGATAAATTTTTATGTATTTACCATCTTTTGTATTTGCAAAACCAAAACCATCACTTCCAATAACAGTTCCAGCATGAATGATACAGTCATTTCCAACTTTACAGTCTCTATAAACTGTAACATTTGGATAGATAATTGTGTTATTTCCAATAGTTACATTATCACCAATAAAAGCACCTGCCATAATAGTACAATTTGCTCCAATAGATGAATTAAAACCTACATAAACATTTGACATTATAGTAGTATTTTCTCCAATAATAGGCTTTTTACCATCCATTTCAACTATTTTTGGCGCAAAAAGTTTACTTATTTTTGCTAGCATTAAATATGGCTCTTCACAAATTATTGCAACAGTAGAACTTGGAACTTCTTTAGCATTTTCAGCAGTTACTAGAACTGCTGCTGCTTTTGTGTTTTTTAAATCAGATAAATATTTTTTATTTTCTAAAAAAGTTAATTCATCTTCATTTGAATTTGTTAATGTATTTAAACCAACTATTTCTTTATTACTTTTACAATCAATTCCTATATAGTTTGCAATTTCGTTAAGAGTCATTTTTTATCCTTGAGAATATTATCTTTCCATAGCTACAATACCGCTTCTTACAACTTCTAGCGGATTGAACTTTTGCATAACTTTTATAAAATTCATTATTCTAGCACTTGAATCAGTGGCACTTACAATAATAGCTTCATCTGTTACATTTTGAATAGCACCATGATAAGCTCTTGCTATTACATCAATATCTGATAGATTATTATCTACTGAAAACTTCATTAAAACTGTATCTTTTTCTATAACATTTTTATGTTCATTTACTTTTAATACAGGAATTAATTTATTTAATTGTTTTACAATTTGATCTATCACTCTTTTATCACCAGTTGTTACTATTGTCATTCTTGAATATGGGCTATCAGCCATAGGAGCGACAGTTAATGAATCTATATTATAACCACGAGCTGAAAATAATCCAACTATTCTTGATAAAACATTGTGTTCATTTAATACAACTATTGAGATAACTTGTCTAGTTGTTTCTGAGTCGTAATAGTGGTTAAAATTATTCATTATCTTTCTCCTTTTATTAAAGTCATTTCATTTAAGGCATGACCATTTGGAACCATAGGTAAAACCTCTTCGTGTCTTGCAACAATAACTTCAATCATTGCAGGTTTTTTCTTTTCAATTGCATCTTTTAGTGCTTTATCAAACTCATCTTTTGTTGTTACAGTATAACCGATTCCACCAAAAGCCTCAACAAGCATTTTAAAGTTTGGTTGAGCTGTTAAATCAGTTTGTGATAATCTATTTTCATAAAACATAGTTTGCCATTGTCTTACCATTCCTAAATAGTTATTGTTTAAAACTATATTAATTACTGGTAAATCATATTCAACACAAGTCATAAGCTCTTGAATATTCATCAAAATAGAACCATCTCCTGTGAAATTGATAACTACTTTATCATGTTCTTTCATAGCTCTTGCAGCTCCAAGTGCTGCTGGAAGACCAAATCCCATAGTTCCTAAACCACCACTTGTTGCCCATTGTCTTGGATATGAGAATGGGAAAAATTGTGCTGTCCACATTTGATGTTGACCAACATCTGTTGATATTATTGCTCTATCACCTAAAAGTTTTCCAACTCTTTGAATTGGCCATTGTGGTTTTATAACTTCATTACTATCAATATATCTTAAAGGCTCTTTTTCTCTATAATCTCTTAATAATTCAACCCAATTTGAATAATCATTAAATTCATACTCTTCAACTGCTTCAATCATAGCTTTAACAGTAACTTTTAAATCTCCAACTATTGGATAATCAGGAACTACAAGCTTTGCAATAGATGTTGGGTCAATATCAACATGAATAACTTTTGCTTTAGATGCAAATTCATCAAGTCTTCCTGTAACTCTATCATCAAATCTAGCACCTAAAGAGATTAATAAATCTGTTTCATGTGCAGCCATATTTGCTGAATACTCTCCATGCATTCCTAACATTCCAAAGAATAATGGATTTTCATCACCCATAACTCCTCTTGCCATTAATGTTTCAACTGCAGGGATATTTAGTTTTTTTGCTAACTCTCTAATCTCATAAGCACAATTTGATAAAATTGCTCCTCCACCAACATATAATAAAGGTTTTTTAGCTGTTGAAATTGCTTCCATAGCTTTTTTTAATTGTCTTTTATTAAAGTTAATTGTTGGTTTATAAGTTGGTAAATTTATCTCTTCTGGATAGATAAAATCTGCAACTTCAGCCGTAATGTCTTTTGGGATATCAATATGAACAGGTCCTGGTCTTCCAGTACTTGCTATATGAAATGCCTCTTTTATAATTCTTGGTAAATCTTCAATTTTATTAACTAAATAGTTATGTTTTGTACATGGTCTTGAAATACCAACTGCATCAATTTCTTGAAACCCATCAGTTCCAATAATTGCTGTTGGAACTTGTCCAGAAATAACAACCAAAGGAATAGAATCCATATAAGCATCCGCTATTCCTGTAACTGCATTTGTAAATCCAGGTCCACTTGTTACTATAGCAACGCCAACTTTTCCTGTTACTCTTGCATAACCTTCAGCTGCAATAATTGAAGCTTGTTCGTGTCTATTTAAAATGTGTTGAAAATAGTTTTGTTTATATATTTCATCATAGACGTTCATTATAGCGCCTCCAGGGTATCCAAATACTACTTCAACCCCTTCTTGATGTAATGATTCTACAACCATTTTTGCGCCAGTCATTTTCATAATAATTCTCCGTTGTCTAAAAATAAGTTTTTATTTTACTGAAAATAGAATTAAATTACCTTTGTATGAACGATTGATATTATAAAATTTAGAAAAAATAGATATTAATTAATTTTTTTTAGATACAATAATTGTTATGTTTATTTAAAGGGACAAAAAGTGGATATAAATGCTATAAACAATAGTGCAATTTCAGGTTTAAACAGTAATTCATCTTTACAATTAAATAAAACTCAAACAAATAAAATAGACAACTTTCAAAATGAAAGTTTAAACTTATCTATAAGCAATTATAATATTCAAAGAAGTGAATTTTCACAAAACATTCAGTCTTTAAATGACGGTATTGCTATCTCAAATATTAGTATGAACTCTATTGAAAAACAGCAAAATTATTTAAATACTATTCAAGATAAACTTCAAAACAGTGAAAATTTAGAAAATAAAAACGATATAAGAAAAAGTATAAATGAAGATTTAGTAGCTTTCAATCAATTAGCATATGATACAAAATACAAAAATGAAAATCTACTTGTAACTCAAAAAGAGGATAACAACTCTATTACTATTGATACTAATTCACAAACATTTTCTATGGAAAAAACAAATACAGCAGAGTTTGCAAATACAATTTTTGATGTTGTAAATAATAAAGATTTAAATATTGAGACAAATTTAGAAAATGCTAAAAATACAGTTTCTTCTTCTATGGAAAAGCTAGAAAATACTTTTAATCAATTTGATAATTTTTCTAATCAACTAAAAAATAGTGCAAAAGAAGATATTTCAAAACAGTTTGAACTTTATAATGAAAAATCAACTGAAAATATAAATTTTGGGAAAGAAGCTAATGATTTTTCAAAAACAAATATTAATGCAAATGTTGGCTATTTAGCTGCTGCTCAAGCAAATATTGTACAAGAACAAAGTGTAAGATTATTATCTTAATTTACTTTGTTTAAAGCATAGTTTATAGCAACACCTTCTCTTAAGCCATCATCTAAAACTATTGATTCATGTTTTTGTAAAACTTCAAAAACCATTTTATAAATATATGTTCCAACTTCCATAAATTCAACTCTTCCTTGTCCTACAAGTTTAGTTAATTCATCTTTTGAGTGACTTTTGAAAATTTTTAAAGAGTCTTCTAAATCATTTAAATTCACTTTTGTTCCATTTACAATATTTCTATCATAACTAAAATAATCTTGTCCTAATTTTATCGCTGCTATGGTTGTTGGTGTTCCTGCTGTTGCTACAAAACTATAATCTTTTAAATCAATTTTTAAAGAATTTAGAAACTCTTTTATTTGAATTTTTCTATCATTCAAATCTTTTTCTAAATCCTCTTTTTTTATTGATTTTTGAGTCATTGTAACAATTCCAAAATCAAAACTTTTTGCTTCATAATTTTGGGCTGTATTTACAACAATTTCAGTAGAACCACCACCAATATCAAGCAAAACAAAATTTTCTGAATTAATTTTTTCTCTTTTTAAAGCATATTTAACTGCAAGTAAAGTAAGCCTTGCTTCTTCATTTGCATCGATTATACTAAACTTTGCACCAGTTTTTTCTTCAAAAAAAGACAAAACTTCTTTATTGTTTAATGCTTTTCTCATGGCTGCAGTTGTTACACAAACTGCATCTTTAGGATCAAAATTTAAATCTTGTGAAGCTTTATTTATAGCATTTATCACTCTTATCATTGCATCTTTTGAAATATTAAGAGTTTCAACCAAACCATCTGCCATTCCAACAACTTCATTAAATTCTGAGATAATTTTATGATTTTTATAGTCATATTTTAGAACTCTAAAAGAGTTAGAGCCTAAATCAATAGTTACAATTTCGTTAAATTTCATATAAGTCTTATAAATGTGGGATTTTTACTTTTGAGTTTAATAAATAAGCGATGATTATCATCATAAAAAGTACAAAAGTTTCAGAAATAGTATCTGTTAAATATACTAAATAAACAAGCCAAAGAAGTATCGCTCCAAGAGGTGTTGGAACTCCTGTAAAGAATTTTTCAACTTTTCCTTCATCAGCATTAATATTAAATTGAATTAATCTTCTAAGTCCAGAAATAATATAGTAAATAAAAGCAAAAATAACTAAAGGCATAAATAAAAACTCTTCTTTTGTATCAACAACTGCAAAATAGATAAACATTGCAGGAACAATAACAAAAGATAAAAAATCAGCATAAGAATCAAGCTGAATACCAAATTGTGTAGAAAGATTATACTTTCTTGCTATTTTTCCATCAAATATATCAAAACCACCTGCTAACCAAGCAAAAAGAGCTGCTGCTAAAAATTGATGATGAGTTAGAAAATAAATAGCAAAAATACCTGAAGCTATATTAAAAAATGTTACGATATTTGCCAAATTAAAGTGACTATATTTATTAAATAAAAAACCCATGGTTTTCCTTTTTTCAGTTTTAATTAAAAATAGCGGTAATTATACTACAAATATCCTCAAAGTATAGTTTTATAATTGGGATTAAAAGGAAGTATAAAAAGATTAAAAAATTTTGTAAGTAAAAAAAAGAAAAGCTCAAGATTTAATCTTGAGCTTTAAATATTATAATGCATCCTCATTTGTTTCACCAGTTCTAATTCTAACAACTTTAGAAATATCATGAACAAAGATTTTTCCATCACCAATTTTTCCTGTTTTTGCAGCTTCAGAGATAACTTTGATAACTTTATCAACCATATCATCTTTTACTGTAACTTCAATCTTAATTTTTGGTAAGAAATCAACAACATATTCAGCACCTCTGTAAAGTTCACTATGACCTTGTTGTCTTCCATATCCTTTAACATCGCTAATTGTCATACCTGACACATCAATACTTACTAACGCCTCTTTAACATCTTCTAGTTTAAAAGGTTTTATTATTACTTCTATCTTTTTCATATCTTAAGCCTTTATAATATTATAGGTTAAATCCACGTTCACCGTGTAACGACTCATCAAGACCTTGTCTTTCTTCTTCTTCAGTAACTCTTGCACCTTTTGTTAACATTGAAGCTATATAGTAAACAACTATTGTTCCGATTAATGTATAGATACCTACAACTGCTATTGATTCAAATTGAACAAAAATTTGAGCTAATCTATCATCAGCATCTTTTAATGGACCAGACCATAAAAGATCTTTATCATTTAGAGCAAAGATTCCTGTTGCAACTGCTCCCCACATACCAGCAAGGAAGTGAATACCAAATGCATCTAAACTATCATCATATCCAAGTTTTTTCTTCAACATAGCAACTCCAAAGAATGCTACAATAGAACCAACTATACCTATTATTAAAGAACCACTAACATCAACAAATCCTGCTGCTGGAGTAATAGCTACTAAACCTGCTATTGCACCTGAAGCTGCACCTAAAAGAGTAGCTTTTTTAAATATAATTGTTTCAATAATCAACCAAGTAATAGCTGCAATTGACGTTGCTATAGTTGTTGTAAGGTAAGCAAGACCAGCTATTTCATTTGCACCAAATGCTGAACCACCATTAAATCCATACCATCCAAACCATAATAAACCTGCACCAACAGCCGTTAAGATGATACTTGCAGGTTTCATCGCAGTTTTTGGATAATCATTTCTTTTACCAAGTAAAATTGCAAGAACTAAACCAGCTAAACCACCATTCATATGAACAACTGTTCCACCAGCAAAGTCTAAAGCACCTTCATTAAATAGGTATCCTCCACCCCAAACCATGTGTACAATTGGAGCATAAACAACTATCGTCCAAATAAATGCAAAAATCATCCAAGTAGAAAACTTCATTCTTTCAATAACTGAACCAGCTGCAATTGCTATTGTAATAGCTGCAAAAGTACCTTGAAATACAATGAACACAAACTTTGGATATGTTTGTCCTGTTTCAGCTGAAAGGTCAGACCAACTAATACCACTTAACATTATGTGAGAAAATCCACCAATGAATTCATTTAATGATCCCTCTACTGTTCCAAATCCGATTGAAAAACCTGCTATAATCCATGCTATAAACGAAATAGTAAATGCACCAAATACCATTAAATATGTATTTAAAACATTTTTTACTCTTGTCATACCAGAGTAGAATAATGCTAAACCAATTGGTGTCATTAAAAATACCAATGCAGTTGACATCATCATCCAAGCAGTATTTCCTGTATTTAATACAGCTGGCTCCGTTACCTCTTCAGCAAAAGCTAAAGAACTCATTAGTGAAGTTAATAAAACCCACTTTTTCATCTTGTCTCCTTTTCTTCATTAAGATAAAAAAATTGTATCAGTTTTTATTCAACAATCAAGAACCTAAACTATATAAAAAATATACAGAAAATATAATTTCTTATATATTTAGAAGTTTTTAATCAAATTTTCAAAAACCTCAGTCAATCCTTCAACTTCTTTGACTGTTGTTTTTTCATTTATACTATGTATTGTATCATTAATTACACCAAATTCTATTGCTTCAATACCAAAAGCACCAAAATATCTAGCATCACTTGTACCACCAGCTGTTGAGTGTTTTGTTTTGATTTTCAAAATGTCATAAATAGAATTTTCCATAGCAATTACTACTTTTGAAGTTTTATTTGTAACAAAAGGAAAAGAACCTTGTGTTATTCTAAAATCATAATCTAAACCTTTTAAATTTTGATTTATAAAATTCTCGACATCTTCTTTTGTTGTATTTGTCGAGTTTCTTACATTAAACATAATTTTTAATTCATTTGGTGTTACGTTTGTAACTTCCATTCCTGCTCTAATATCAGTTATTACAAGTTTTGAAGGTGCAAAATATTCATCACCATTGTCAAGATTTATACCTGCAATTTTGGGTAAAATATGTGCAAAATTATGTACAGGATTTATACACTTTTCTGGATACGCAGCGTGACCTTGTTTTCCTTTTATTGTAATATATCCATTTATACTTCCTCTTCGACCAACTTTTATGGCATCTCCAAAAACTTCTTCACAAGTTGGTTCTGCTACAACTGCATAATTTGGAATCATATTTATCTGTTTTAAATGTTCAAGCATTTTAATAGTTCCGTAAGTTCCCTCACCTTCTTCATCAGAAGTCATCAAAATACTCAATGTTCCATCAAAGTTTTTTGCATTTTTACAAGCGTATAAAAAAGCAGCATCTCCACTTTTCATATCTTGAGCACCTCGTGCAGTTATTACTCCATCTATAACTTCAGCGGCAAAAGGATCAACTTCCCAACCATTGCCAACAGGAACAACATCTATATGACCCGCAAAACATAGATGTTGTTTTGTATCGTTAAATTTTTTATAATAAAATCTATTTTTTACACCTTCCATATCAACTTTTATACAATTCCATTCATTTCCTAAATATTCTTGTATAAAATCAAACGCACCATCATCATTTGGAGTTATTGATTTAAATTTTAATAATTTTTGAAATAGTTCTATAACGCTCATTTTATATCCTTTTTATTAAATTAAATTTTATCCAACTAATCTTTATTTTGTTATAATATTTTCACTTACTAATAGAAGGGGTAACTAATGAAAGCTTTAAAAATTCTATTTTATACGCTAATTTCGCTACTTGTGATCTATATAATTTCTGGATTTACACTAGTTCCTTATCTATTAAAAAAAGAGTTAATTAAAAATCTTGATGAAAATCTAACTCTAAAATCCTCTATTGAAGATGTAAAATTCAATCCTATAACTTTAAATGCAAAAGTTCATGATTTCAAATTAGTTGATGAAAATAACAATATTATTGTTTTTTTTAAAGAGTTAAATATAAGTTTGAGTATTTTTAAATCTATTGAACAAAAACATTTTCGTATAGAAAATATTACTTTCGATGAAATTTTCTTAAATATCATCCAAGAAAAAGATGGAAGTATAAATTTAGCAAATATATTAAAACCCACAGAAAATGAAGAAAAACAAATTGAAGACAACACAGATGAACAAACTTCAAATAATATAAAATTTTTAGTTTCAAAAATAGATTTAAAAAATGCTGACATAAATTTTGTAAGCAATATAGATAAACAACCTTTTTCTATCTATTTAAAAGATATTAACTACACAATATATGATTTAGGAACTTTTAAAAACTCTTTATCATCAAATAATTTAACTTTTAGAATAAACGAACATACAGATGTACAAATAAGTAGTGCATTTAAAATAAATCCATTTAAAGCATATGGAAAAATATCAATAAATGATTTGAGAATAAAAGAGTTTATTGATTTTGATAAAAACTTTTTTAATTTTGAACTAAATAATGATGCAAATATTAATTTAGGATTAAACTACAATATCGATACTACAAATGAACTGGCTTTATATTTAGCTACTGATTTACTAGAAATCAACAACATAAATTTGAAACAAAATAAAAAAACTATGGCAAGTTTAAAAAAGCTTGATATAAAAAGATTTGACTTTGATTTAGTTAGCCAAAATATTAATTTTAATGGTGTATTTATTGATGGTTTAAAAGCAAATATGATTTTAGATAAAAATGGAGTTAATTTTGCTTCATTAGTAACAACTTCAACAAACTCAAATGAAAAAAAAGAGGAAAATAGTAATTCAAAACCATGGATTTTAAACTTTTCAGATATAAAAGCTAATATAGATTACGATTTAGAAGATAAAATAAACAACAACTCAATTGAAGCAAAATCAATTCTTTTAGATGCACAAAATCTAAAAATAGTTAATTCTTTAGTTGAATTAGAAAAAGCTAATGTTGCAAATAAAACTTTTCAATTTTTAGATAAATCAAACAATTTAGAAATAAAATCAAATAATATAAATATTGATTTAAACAATCTAAAAATTGATGATAATGTCGCTTTTTCAAATGCAACTATTAAATCAAAAGAGTTAAATTTTGATGAAAAAAATTTAAAAATAAATGTTGATGCACAAAATCTAAATTTAGGTTTAAATAGCTTTTTATTTACAAAAGATAACGCTATTAGTTTAGAATCTGCAAAAATTTCAAAACCAATAATCACTTTTGAAGACTTTACAAATAAATTAAGGCTAAATGCAAAAGATTTCGATTTAACTGTAAATAAATTTACAAATAAAGGTGAAATATTTGGCATAAATTCTATCAATCTTAGCAAACCAAATCTAGTTTTTGAAAATACTGCTAATAATTTAAAAATTAACACAAAAAATATAGATTTAAAAATAAAAAATATCTCAAATAAAAACAATATTTTAAAAGTTGAAAAAACAGATTTAAATAATCCACATATTTCAGTTGTTTTACCAAAAACAGAAACTAAAAGTTTAGAAAAAGAGAATAAAACTGAATCAATAGAAGTAGTACAAACAGATAAAAAAGAAAACAATAAAACAAAATTAAATATTGGGCCAGTTAATATAAAAAATGCAGTTCTTGATTTTGAAGATAAAAATTTGCCTATTCCTTTTAAAACAACAGTTACAAAACTGAATGGTAAAATTTCAGAGATAAAAAATACAAAATTAGGAAAAACAAATCTTGAAATAAATGGAGTTGTTGATAATTATGGTGTTGCTAAAATAACTGGTGTTGTAAATCCTAAAAATATAAAAATTTTAACAGATATAAATATGAAATTCCAAAATATTGCAATGCAAAATTTCACACCTTATACTGCAAAATTTATTGGTCGTGAGTTAAAAAGTGGAAAACTTGACCTTGATTTAAATTACAACATTGAAAAATCAAACTTAAATGCAAAAAACAACATTGTAATTACAAAAATAGAGTTAGGAAAAGAGGTACAAAGTCCTGAAGCTATATCTTTACCTTTAGGAATTGCTATATCTTTACTTGAAGATAAAAATGGAATTATAGATATAAATCTTCCAGTTTCAGGAAATGTTGATGATCCACAATTTTCTATTGGCACAATATTATGGAAAGCTTTTGTAAATTTAATAACAAAAGCTGTAACAGCTCCATTTTCACTTCTTGGAGCAATGTTTAATTTTAGTGAAGATGAAATAAAAAGTGTAAAATTTGAAATAAAAGAGAGTGAAATAACACCTATTCAAAAAGAGACTTTAGACAAGATTGCTCTAATTTTAGAAAAAAGAGAAGATATAGCTATAAAATTAGTCTCTTCATATAATAAAGAAAAAGAGTCTTCAAAAATAGGAAAAGAGAGAATTTTAAATATAAAAGAGTATTTAATAAAAGAAAAATCAATAAATAAAAAACAAGTTATTTTAGATGAAAAAAGTGAAGAAACTTCGATATCTTCGATTAATTTAAAAATTGAGCAACTTCAATAATATTATAATATCTTATGGTTTATAAATAATATTGACTTATTATTTATAAACTGATATTATCCATAAAACTAAATTATGGACAAAAAATGACAAAAAAAATATTTCCTATACTCATAATAATTTTTTTAGCTTTTATTTCTTATGGAGTATTTTCTGAGATAACCAAAAGTGTAAAAAACAAAAGATTAGAGTGCCAAACTAAAACTACAACTTTTGAAAAGATATTTTATGACTCAGATATAAAAGAAGCTATAACAGCTTTTGAAAATAAAAATTATGAAATAAACTCTTATATTGAGTATTCAAAATATATGAAAAGTAATTTAATAGATATTTTAACAAATAAACAAAGTGATGAAATACTAAAAAATATTATTAACAAATATACATCTACTAATTCAAAACAAGAAAATTTAAATGAAAAACTTTTTATTCATTATTATATTTATGAAAATGATAAAGAAGATAGTGGAAAAAAGAATAATGAAGCAAAAAGCTATGCTGGATATTTGGTATTTGAATTTAAATACAACAAAAAATTAGTCTACAAAATACAAATAGATTATATGAAATTAGATGCTAATGACTTAGAAAATAGAATGGATTGCGCAATACAATCTTTTTTATCAATATTAAAATAATATAAAAAAAGCAAATATTAAGTCTATATAGCTTATATTTATGCTTTGATATTATTGTCAATAATTTAAGTTTATTAAAAAGGAATATTTTTGGATCCCGATATACAGTCCATTCTTATGCTATTTTTAGCGATATTTTTGGTGTTTTTAAATGGTTTTTTCGTGCTTTCTGAGTTTGCTATTGTTAAAGTTAGAAAAAGTAGATTAGAAGAATTAGTTAAACAAGGAAAATCAGGCGCTTCATTAGCTCTTAAAATGTCTAACTCACTTGACACATATTTGAGTGCCACTCAATTAGGAATTACATTTTCTTCTCTTGCTTTAGGTTGGATAGGTGAACCAGCTCTTGCTAAGCTTATAGAACCACCTTTTACATATTTTTTTGGTGATAATTCTGTTTTACTTCACACAGTTAGTTTTATAATTGCTTTTACATTAATTACATTTTTACACGTAGTTTTAGGAGAAATTGTTCCAAAATCAGTTGCTATTGCTAAAGCAGAAATAATGTCTTTATATATTGCTAGACCTTTACATATTTTTTGGATAGTTTTTTATCCATTTATTCGATTCTTTGATATTGTTGCTGGATTTGTTGTTAGAAGATTGGGTATTCAACCTGCGACTGCACATGAATTAGCTCATTCAGAAGAAGAAATCAGAATAATTGTTAATGAGAGTTTTAAAGGTGGATATATTGATTCTGTTGAAAGTGAAATTATAAAAAATGCTATTGATTTTTCTGAAACTGTAGCAAAAGAGATTATGACACCAAGAAAAGATATGATTTGTATAAACTCTGAAAAATCTTTTGAAGAAAATTTAGAAAGAATAATTTCTACTAGATTTACAAGATATCCATATTGTCATGGCGGAAAAGACAATATCACAGGAATGATTCATACTAGAGATTTATTAAATGATGCCTTAGATGGGAAAAAAATTGATATATCTAAATTTGTAAGACCAATTATCATGGTTCCGGAAAATACTTCTATTTCTAAGATTTTGACAAGAATGAATAAAAGTAGAATTCATATTGCTTTAGTTATTGATGAATATGGTGGAACTTCTGGATTATTAACAATGGATGATATTTTAGAAGAGATTATTGGTGAAACAACTGATGAACATGATCCTAAACAAGAAACTATTAAAAAAATAGATGAAAATACTTATGAATTTGATGGAATGGTTAATATAGAAAAAGTTGAAGAGATACTAAATATTACATTCGATGAAACAGAACTGTCTGTAACTATTGGAGGAAGAATATTCCATTTAATTGGAAGATTACCAGTAGTTGGAGATATTGTTGAAGATAAAGAGTGCACTTATAAAATCTTAGAACTACAAAATAACCGTATTAAAAAGATATTATGTACAAAAAAAATAGAAGAAGATGCAAACGAGGAGACTAGAGTTTAATTACTTTAGCTCCAAAGCCTCCACTACTTGGATGAGCATCTTCAAAACCTTTTACTCTTGGATGCTTTTTCAAAAATTCTTTTACTGCAAATGCTAATTTTCCAGTTCCAATTCCATGATAAACTAAAACTTCTTCAAAACCAGCTAATAGCGCATCACTTAAAAACTTATCAAGATTTTCAATAGCTTCATCTGCTCTTTGACCATGAAGATCAAGTTTAATACTTCCAGTTTCAGGTTTAGAAATAGTGACAGTTGCTTTTTTTGTTGGAATTTTTGGAGGTGGATTTCCACTTCTACTTAAATCACTTAAATTAACTTGAACTTTCATCCCCATATCATTTTCAATAAATGCTTTACTTCCTTTTATAGAAACAATAGCTCCTTTTGTATTTCTATATTTTACTCTATCACCTACTTTAAATTCTATAACCTCTTGAACTTTTTCAACTTTTATCTCTTTTGCCATTTTGTGCGAAATATTTAGATGTTGATGTGATTCTTGTACAAGTTTTGCTTTAATGGCTTTTTTTGCTTCATCTCTTGCTTGACTATACTCTTTATGAAGTTTTGATTTTTCTGAATATATATGTTCATCAAGTTTTTCTTTTTGCTCTTTTAGATTATTTGTAACTCTTTTCATATTTGCTATTTCTTCATCTAAAGTTGCTATTTTTTGTCTATATTCTCTTTCTAAAGAACTACTTCTTTCAATTAGTTCATTTAATTTATCTTTATCTTCACCATAAACTTCTTTTGCTCTTTTTACAACATTTAAAGGTATTCCATATCTTAAAGCAGTTTCAAAAGCATAAGACCGACCTATTGTTCCTTGTAAAAATTCATAAGTTGGCTTTTGATTCTCTTCATCATAAAGAGCAGCAATTAATTCTACATTATCATTTGAAGCCATGAGTGCAGCTAATCTTTTATGGTGAGTTGTGATAATCACTTTTATATCTCTTTGAATTAAATCTTCTATCATAACTTTAAATAAACTAGCAGCTTCATCTGAATCAGTTCCTAGTTCTATTTCATCAACTCCAACAATTGCATTTTTTGAACCAAAAAGTTTTGAAAATTCAACCATACGACCAGCAAATGTCGAAATATCATTTTTTACACTTTGTGGGTCATCTAAAACTGCATTTATAAATTTAAAATTACTAATAACTGTATTTTGATGAGCTTTATAAGGTAAAAGATATTTTGAAAGGAAAACTGCACTTAAAATTGATTTTAACATCATAGTTTTTCCCCCAGCATTTACTCCTGTTATCATAACTACATTTTTTGTAAAATCAATAGATATAGGTTTTGGATTATGAAGTGCTGGATGACAAAAATCTACAAGCCTATTTTCTTCATTTTTTGAAGGTAATACAAAAATTTTATCACCTATTTTTGCAAAAAATAGTCTTGCTTGATAGTGATCAAATCTATCAAACTCTTTATTTATGAATTTTAAAAACAATAAGTTTTTTTCAAAAATTGAAGAAATTTCTCTACAAAGTTTAAACAAAATCTCTTCTTGTTTATTTTTTAAATCACTCTCTTTTTGTTTTAATTCACTAATGCTATGAGGCACAACATAAAAAAATCCAGAGTTTGATCTATCAATTACACTTCCGCTAAGTACATGGTTAAATCCACCTCGAACAAGTAAAGCTTCTTCACCATTTACTAAATGGACTTGCATATCAACCAAATATGGTCTAATTTTTGATGAATTTACGATTTTATAAAGGCTTTGTTTTATATTTTCTTTATTTTTTGAAATAGCATATTTTATATTGTCAAAATCTTCATCAACACCATCTTTTAAATTTGCTTTTTCATCAAAATAATCAGCAATTTTTATAATATCAGAAGGAATAACTATTTTTTCAATCCATTCAAGTAATTTTCCTTCAAAATTAAATCTTTTTAGGTATCTAAAATACTCTACAATTTTTATAAATTCAAATATTTCATAAATTTTTAAAGTACCTTGTTTTTGAATATGCATTAAAGCTGAATCAAGATTTTCAACTTTTGGTGGCGCTTTAAAATCAAATTTTGATAGTTCATTGATAAGTTTATGGTGAATATTTATATCACCTTCTAAAATAATAGATTTATCTCTAGCAAAAAGCTTAGAAAAATTATCTATATAATCATTTAAGTCTAGTTTTTTTATTAAATTTTCCATGAGGGATTATATCTTAAAGGGCTTGATATTTTTATGAAAAAGAGTTTTATAAACTCTTTTTGAAAGTTAGTAAGTAAGAAGATAAAATATCTATTACATCAAGATAGTCTTGAATATTCCCACTTGCTTTTGCAGATAAAATAGCACCTTCAAGTGTTGAAGCTATATATAAAGCAAGTTTTGTTGTATCACACTCTTTCATCTCTTTTTTTTCAATAGCTTTATCTAAGATATCTTTTATATTTTGTCTAAATTCTTGATATATATGTTCCATCAAAACTTTAAAATCTTCATCAATATTTGACATCTCTTGAATAACATTTGCTATTGGACAACCTTTTTTAAAATCCCTTTTTGTAGTATCTTTTATACTTTCAATAAAAGCTTCTAAATGATTTTCTTTCAAGTTTAAAATCGAAGCATATCTTTCTAAAAATCTTTCATGAATTTTCTCTTTTATTGAAATCATTGCCATATCTTTTTTATTTTCAAAAAAATGATACATAGAACCTTTATGTACTTTCGCATTTTTTAAAATATTTGTTAAAGAAGCACCTTGATAACCTTTTGTATAGATTTCATCAAATGTACAGTTTATTAAATCATTTCTTGTATTTTTTTCCATTTTAGATTGTATCATTTTTAAGCTTGACAGATAAGTCAAATTATATTAATATTTTACTTGACTATTTAGTCAAATATTTAGGGAGATAAATATGCAAAAAAATATAATCATAGATGAAACAGAGATTTTTTATACGATTGAAGGTGTTGGAGAAGTTGTAATTTTACTTCATGGTTGGCCTCAAACTTCATATATGTGGAGAAGAATCATTCCAAATTTATCAAAAAATTTTAAAGTTATAACACTAGATTTACCAGGACTTGGAAATAGCAGTGATACAAAAACTTATGATACAAAAAATATAGCAACAATTTTAAATAAGTTTATAAAAAATTTGAAAATAGAAAAATTTCATCTAGTTGGGCATGATATTGGAAGTTGGGTTGCTGCAAGTTATTGTATATATTTTAAAGAGACTTTAAAAAGTTTAACCATTCTTGATGCAGGAATTCCTGGGCTTATACCTGATGAAGTTTTTTGTTTAGCAAATGCAAATAAAATCTGGCAATTTTTCTTTCATTCAATAGATGAAATACCAGAGTTTTTAGTTAAAGATAAAGAAAAAGAGTATATTTCTTGGTATTTTAATAAAAAATCATATATAAAAGATGCTATCAATGAAAAAGATATACAAAACTATTATTTAGCATATAAAAATAAGATGAAAAATGGTTTTGAGTATTATCGATATTTTGAGCAAAGTTCAGAACAAAATAGAATCTTAACTTCAAAATTAGATATAAAAATTTTAGCTATTGGTGGAGAATTTGCACTAAAAGAACAAGTTGGAATAGCTATGGAAAAAATATCAAATAGTGTTACAACTAAAGTTATAAAAAACTGTGGACACTATATAGCTGAAGAACAACCTGAAGAGTTAACTCAAATTTTGATAGATTGGTTTAAACAATAAAGCTTAAAAGCTTTATTGTTTTATTTTAGTTTGGTTGTTTAAAGATAGATATTTGAGAAGCTGTTTTAGTATATTTTTCAATATTTACTAAAGTTGTATTTGGGCTATTTCCATTTGCCAATTTTGATGTTGGCATATCTTTTGTCAAAACATTTACATTTCCATTTAAACATAATGTACCTATTTCTCCTCTAACCTCTGGGTCATACCAAGCACCCTCTTCTACTCTTACAACACCTTGTTTTATATCATCAGTTACAACAGCACCTGCTAAAATCTGACCTCTTTTATTGTAAACTCTTACAATATCTCCATTTTTTATACCTTTTGCTTTAGCATCTTTTGTATTTATAAAAATTGGCTCTCTATTTGCAACAGCATACTCTTTTCTCAAGCTTGTATTATTTAACTGAGAGTGTAATCTATGTTGAGGATGTGAAGTTATAAGTGCAAATTGTGCCGTTTTATTTTTCATACCTAACCATTCATCAGGCTCAAACCAAGTTGGATGAGCTTTACAATCATCATAATTCATACTTTCAATAGTTTTAGAATAAATCTCAATTTTTCCTGATGGTGTTCCAAGTGGATTTAAAATAGGATCTTCTCTAAAATCTGCATATCTTACAAATTGAGTATTTTCATAAGGAGCTTCAAAAGTTACAGGTTTATTATCATCCCAGAATTTTTTGAATTCTGGCATTTCAATATTCATTTTTTTTGCTTGTTCATAAGCTTTATTATAAAACTCTTCTATCCATTGCATTTCAGTTTTATTTTGTGTAAAATCATTGAATACACCGAACTCTTTTGCTAAATCACTTAAGATTTCATAATCATCTCTTGCTTCATTTTGTTTTGTTACAGCTTGTTTCATAGGAACAATATTTAGATTAGAGTAATCTCCTGTCATAGTAATATCATTTCTTTCATAACTTGTAGTTATTGGCATAACAATATCTGCCATTCTAGCTGTTGGTGTCCAAAATAGTTCATTTACAACAATTGTTCTTGGTTTTTGCCAAGCTTTGATTAAAATATTTGTGTCTTGATGGTGAGCAAATGGATTTCCTCCAACCCAATAAATAAAATCAATATCTGGATAAGTTATCTCTTTTCCATTAAAAGCTATTTTTTTACCAGGATTTAAAAGTGCATCAGCAATTCTTGCAACTGGAAAAGAGAATTTTGCTGATTTTTCCAACCATGAAGCTCCACCTGTATATTTTGCAGGATTTATATTTGAAGTTATTCCACCAATAGTTGCATTTTTAGTTGTAGGAACACCTCCATTTGCATAGTGATAAGAGAATCCAAAACCACCACCAGGAAGTCCAATTTGTCCTAAAATAGAAGCAAAAGTTACAAGCATCCAGTGAGGTTGTTCTCCATATTGTGCTCTTTGGATTCCCCAACCTGCCATAATCATAGTTCTATTTTCATACATTAAATTTGCTAATTCTTTGATAGTTTTTTCATCAATTCCACATATTTTTGATGCCCATTTTACATCTTTTACAACTTTATCTTCTTTACCATATAAGTAATCTTTGAATTTGTCAAACCCTTCAGTATAGTTATCTAAAAAATCTTTATCGTATTTATTTGATTGTAGTAAATGGTATGCCATTCCCATCAACATAGCAACATCTGTTCCAGGAACTAAAGATATCCATTGTGCATTTAAGTATGTACAAGTTTCAGTTTTTGCTGGGTCTATACAAATAATCTTTTTACCAGATTTTTTTAACTCTTCAAGATATTTAAATCCATGTTCGTCAGATGAAGTCCAAGATATTTTTAGTGTTCTCATTGGATTTGCACCCCAAATAACAACAACTTTTGAGTGTTCTAAAACAATTGGCCAAGAAGTTTGTTGTTCATAAACTTCAATAGTTCCTAAAACATGAGGCATAATAACTTGCGCAGCTCCTGTTGAATAATCTCCAACTGTACCTGTAAATCCTCCTATGCAATTCATGAATCTATGTAATAATATTCTTGAGTTATGCATATTTCCACTACTTTTCCAGCCATAACTTCCAGCAAAGATACCTTGAGCACCTCTTGCATCTCTTGTTTTTTTAAGTTCATTTGCTATTAGTTTTATAGCTTTTTCATAAGGAACTCTTACCCATTCATCTTTACCTCTTAAATTAGGTTTTGGATTATCAGGATTTTCTAAATAAGATTTTCTAACCATTGGATATTTTATTCTATCTTCTGCATAAACTAAATCTTGAGTATAGTGTTGTAAAGAGTTGAAATAATCAGATGTTTTTTGATAAGGCTCAGATTTTATAACTTTACCATCTTTAATAGTAAGTTTTAGCATACCCCAGTGAGCGGCAGTTAAGATTTCACCATTTTCAATTAAAGTTGTAGAAAAACTTGAAATTGTTGCAGCTAATAGTTGACCTCTACTTGTAATTGCATCAATAAATGGAACTGTTGCAAATAGTGCTGCAACTTTTAAGAAATTTCTTCTTTTTGTGTCTATTTTTTTCATTTTTCTTCCCCTTTTATATCTTTAGCATGTTTTTGCAAATATTGAACAACTAAATAATTTTGCTCTTTTGTCATAGCTGTTCTACTTAACATAGATTTTATTATACTAGGCCATTGGTTTGCTGTATATTCATCTATTGGGTGCGCTTGATGGCACATACTACAACTATCTTTATAGATTTTTTCTGCTTCAGTATATAAAGAGTTTATATCTTTTGTTAAATTATCATCATTTGTAAAAGCTGTTAGTTCTACTTTTTTCCAAACATTTCCCTCTTCATCTTTGTTTGTTGAGATAGTTTTTATTTCAAAATTATTTTCTTTTGTAAGACCAGCTATTAAAATCCTATTCTTTTGATTAAAATAGATTGCATTTGAAACATCTTCTTTCATGTAACCTTGAACTTGAATTTTGATTTTCCCATCTTTTTTTTCTAAAACAGTTATCTCTGAAGTTGGAAGTAGTCTTCCTTTAGCAGTATTGTTATCTATATTTTCATATAGATTTTTAACAGAACTTGTGTACATAAGTTCATTAGCACATAATATTGAACTTAAAAATATTAAACTTGGTAATATTACTTTTTTCATTATTGTTATCCCTTTTTTTTAAATTTTTTAATGAAATAATTTTTTTATAAACCCAAACCTCCCTCATATATAAGTAAATTAACAGATATTTAATTAAAAATAATCCTCCAAAACAATTATACTACCAGCAGAAATATACAAAGCTTAAAATATTGATATTTATAGTATAGAAATGTAAATTTCTACTTCATCTTCATTTTCGTATTTTTCAAAATCAAAGTTATATGCTCTTTCATATTCACAATTTTCACTAGCAAAATAATCCCAAACATCATACCAAGTATCTATTACAACATCTGGAAATTCACCTTTTTTTGAAAAAACCAAATACTTATCTTTTTCTATTGTTATAGCATTTTTAGGTTTTGTAACTTCAACTCCAATTGTGTAATCATAATCAGAATTTACATCTTTTTCATATTTATTGTAAACTCCATACATTGCGAAGCTGTTTGATTTATTAAAAGTTTTACTTTCAATACTTTCATCTATATATCTTTGCCAAAGTTCTGGAATCTGTGCTGTTTCTTCATTTAATTCTGTTGCATTATTTGTTCTTATTGTTATTCCTGCAACATAAAATTTTTCTAAATATTTTACTTTCATCTTTTCTCTTTATTATTTTATTTTTAGGACTGTATCTTATAATAAAATCTTTTTGTATCTGATTTACTTAGTTATAAAAAAATTTTTATCATCTACTTTTAACACACTCCAAACTTCTAAATTAAGATTTTTAATAAATGTTTTATCGTGACTTACAACAATCAAAGCCTTATCATAAACTACTAAGGCTTTTTCAAGAGCTTCAATAGAATCAATATCCATATGATTTGTAGGTTCATCAAGTATTATTAAACTTATATTTTCCAACAAAGCTTTAGCTATAAAAAGTTTTCTAATTTCTCCTGGACTTGCAAATATATTTTCCAAAAGATTTTTTGGATTTGAAGACAATCTTCTTACCAAAGTATAAAGTAAACCTTTTTTATCATTATCAAAAGAAGCTATCTCTTCATATAATTTTTTGATTTGATTTTTTTCTATTTCTTGAGGAAGATATAAATAGTTATTGTTTAAATCTATTTTTGAAATGATATGTTTTAAAAAACTACTTTTTCCTACACCATTATCTCCTACAATTGCTATTTTATGGGTTGAATTTATAGTTAAACTAGGATAATATAAAAATTTTTCTTGGGATAATTTCAAACTTCCCTCTTCTAAATAAAAAGAGAATAAATCTTTTTTTGAGATATTGTTTTCTATTTTTATACCTTTTTCAAACTCTTTATCTATGTTATTTCTTTTTGAGATTTGTTCTTCATATTTTTTAGAAAAAGTTGAAACTAATTTTGAATCATTTTTATCTTTTCCAGTAAGTTTTGCTAGATTTATTTTCTCTTTTGCATCTTTGTCACTTTTATCTATACTTTTTTTTGATAATCTACTTTTAGAAAGTGATACTTTCTCTTTTTGAGTTTGAATATTTTTTTGAAGTTTTTTTAGCTCTTTATTTATATTTTCATTCTCTTTTTGTAAAAAACTTCTATATTGATTTAACTCTTTTATTGCTGTGTCATAACTACTTTTGTAAAAATAAACATTTTTATTTTTTATAATTACTGTATTTGTACATAAAGTATTTAAAAGCTCTCTATCATGGCTAACCAAAATACCAATACCTCTAAAACTTTTCAAAGCTTCTAATACAATATTTTTTGATTTATAATCCAAATGATTTGTAGGTTCATCAAGTAGCAAAACATCTATTTCTTGATATAAAGCGATTGCTATTTGTACTCTTTTTTTCTCCCCAAAACTCAAAGTTTCCCATCTATAAAACCACTCATCTTGGATATGTAATAACTCTTTTAATCTAAAAGTTTTACTATTGAAAGTATATATAAACTCTTCAAAACCATCAGGAGTTTTATCGAGATTTTGTTCGCAATAATAGACCAAATCATTTCCAACTATGTTTCCACTTTCTGGTTTGATTTTTTTTGCAATAAGTTTTAAAAGTGTTGTTTTTCCTGAACCATTATTTCCAACTATACAATTCCAAGAAAAAGGTTCAAAACTGAGATTTAAATTTGTAAAAATATCTGTATCTTGATATTTAAATGTAAGATTGTTTATTTGTAAATGTTGCATAAAATTCCTTGATTTTTGCGGTTTGAGTATCAAGGATAATTGTAATTTTTAGATTTTATCCTTGAATTAAAATAGAGTATTCATCGTCTTTTCCTTTTAAATTTTATTTCTAACAATAGATTATATTAAAATCTTCATTATCATTTGGTTCTTGAAAATATTTTGTAATTGCATCAAATGTAGCTTCATCAATCAAAGGCTCATCTTTAGATAAGTTTTCATTTCTTTTTTTTAATTGATTTTTACATATTTCATCACTTCTTTTTACATAAAACATTTCATGTTCTATATTTGCCTCTTCAATAATCTTTTTAAACCAATCTCTTTGATTGATTGTATTTGCAGGAAAATCTAAAACAACACTATTTTCTTTTTTTAAAAGCTCGATTATATGTTCTCTTAGCATATTTTTTAGTCTTGAAGAATATTTTATATAATCTTCAATAGTTTTTATCTCATTTGGATAAAGTTTTTTTAGTATTTCATCCTCACTCAATAGTATTGCATTATTTTCTTTTGCTAGTTTTTTTGATAATGTAGATTTTCCAGATGCCATTTTCCCACACATTAAATATAATTTATTTTTCATTTTTCTACTTTATTTTTCATTTTTTGAATATTTTATCGAAAGTAAAATTTACTAATTCTTGATTATATATTCATCTATATCATCAATATCGATTTGTTCTAATTTTAAATATTTATTCATATATTCTCTAAAAGTCTCACTTTTTAAAAAATAATTGAATATATCTTTATCTATATACTTTTTTTCAACTATCTTATGAAATATTTTTAAAATATCACTTAATTTTTTTGAATTATTAGATGAAATTAATATTTCAAAAATTGGAAAATATTCTGATTTTATTTTAGAGTTCATTTTTTCCTTTTATAAGATATATATATCGTTGAATAAATCATATCAAAGAGTATATTATCAACAACTTAAATATATATATCGTTAGGAAATATAAAATGAATGATTTGGAATTGGAAAATTATGGTGAGAAAATCTTGGATATTGTTTCATTAAATGTAAAAAAGTATAGAGAACAAAAAGGTCTAACTCAAATGCAGTTAGCTTTAGAAATAGGTATGAGCGGTGGCGCGTATCTTGGTCGAGCAGAAATTAGAAAAAACAAACATCATTTCAATATCAAACATCTTGCAAAAATTGCTAAAGTTTTAGATGTTGATATTAAAAAGTTTTTTGAAGAATAATGTAACTATAAATTCAACTATTTTTGCTTGTAAATCCTAAAATATAACCATTTATATCTTTTATATAAAACTCTTTTTGCCCGTACCAAGTAGTTTCGATTTCTTTATAGATAGTTACTTTATCTTTTATTTTTAAATATAACTCATCTACATTTTCAACTTCGATATACATAGTCAAAGAAGCGCCAAGATTTTGAAAAAATTCTCCTACATCTTCTTTCAAACTTTCAATGCTTTGAAGCATCAAAGAAACATTATCTTTATGTATCATCGCCCAAACATAGTTTAACTCTTCTTTGATTTGTGTATCAAAAATAGTTTTTGATTCATCAACTAGCATTTGTACTTCAAAATCAAAGTTTTCTTTGTAATACTTTATAGTTTCTTTTATATCTTTAACGGCTAAATTTAATGTTATTGCTTTCAATTTTTTATTCCTTTTTAGAATAGAAATCTAAAAGATAGTGATATATAGCTACTTCTTTTTCATTCTGAATTCTTACTTCTTTTAATAATTTAATTTTTGTTGGTGTTGTTTCAATATTTTCAAAACAATGTTCTTTAATAATTCCTATCTTTTTAAAACCATTATAATTAAAAGTTTTTAAATAACTTTCATAAGAAGAACAAAGTTCAACAAAATTGTTATAGTAAGTATAAACCATTATTACAATCATCAGTTTTGAACCATCTGCATTGTATCCATCTAATTTATTCATATGAGTTTTAATAGTCGTGGTATCACACCCAAACAATCTAAAAGCTTCAAATAAAAATAATTTATCACCATTTTTATTATAAACGATAATATCTCTTTCTCCAACATTACCATTTAAGTTTTCACCACCTCTTGATTCAGCTAAAACTTTCCAATCTAAAAAATTCATTCTTTGCTTCAATAATGAAGAAACCCAATCATTAATTATATTTTCTATTTCAATAGTAATATTATTCTTTATATTTCTTAAAATATTTACTTTTCTTTCCAAAAGTTCACTTGATATTTGTTCCATAATATAAATAATAAATTCTTCACTATCAAGTTTATTAGAAAATATTTGAGATTGTTTATCTAAATCCATATCTTTAATCTGATTCCAATATTTTTTAGCTTCTTTTTCACTTAAAGTTAAAGAATCAAAACTTATTCTTACGTCAAAATTGTTTTCCATTTCCATTCTAGTATGAGAATTTAATTCTTCTTCTAATTCTTGTACTTTCTTTAAAATATTTACATTATTTTCATAAAACTTTTTAAATTCTCCTAAATATTTTTTTGCAATAAACTCTTGACTATTCTCTTTAAAAAACTCATACTTATATTTAAAAATATCAAAATCTAAATCATATTGTTTTGGCATATCTTTTATTAACTGTGATAATTTACTAATGTTTTTAGTTATTGTATATCCATAAATTAAAACTTGATATTCATATATTGATTTTATATAAGGTTGAAATAATTTATGTTTTTCTTCAAATATATTTAATATATATTCAAACTTTACTACTTTGTTTTCATCTTCTTTATATAAATTAAAATATGAGTTAACCATATTTATTAAGTAATTTGATGTTAATTCTTTCTCACATAAAACTTTTAATATTCTATATGCTTTATCATATTCTTTATTATCAAAAAAGATTAAAGCTCTTATAAACTCTTTAAAATTCTCACATTCAGAATATCTTGATTCTGTTAGAAAAACTGTTTTATTATCTATTGGTATTTTATAATTGTTTAATTTTTCAAATTTTTCTTTTATTTTTAAATCTTTATTATCTAATATTTCAAGTAAATCTTTTTTACAAACTACTTCATTAAACTCATTTTGAAACTTTTTCATAAAACTGTTACTACCACTTGACTCAAATCTTTTTTTATAAATTTCTTCCAATTTATTAGCAAGTATTAGAAAATTATTATCAAGAGCATATAATATTCCTATTTTCAAATCATTGTAACTTAATTTATCAGCATCAATTTCTTCTTGTATCATTCTGTTCAATTTCTTTTTGATAAACTCTTTTCTCTCTTCTAAAATAGATGAACTTAATAATTGAAGGAGGATACTTAGTTCATAAGATTCACATATTTGATTTACAAACGCTTCAAAATGTTCTTTAGTAAATAAATTTAAAAGCTCTAAATATTCATTCAATATTTCAAAATTATCATCAAATTTTATTATTGAAAAATCCACTTTAAAACCAAGTTTTATTATTATTTCATTAATACATTTTTCAACTTTTATATTTTGTGTTTTTTTAAAAATTTGAAATAAAATTTTAAGATAAAATTTTGATAGTTGTTTAAAAATGTAAACATTTGTACTATTAAGACCTTTAATAACCGACTCTAAGTCAAATATCTTTAACCATACATCATCTTTATTATTTGATGATAAAAAGAACAATGAAAAGTCTATATTTTCTAAAAAAGGAAAGTCTATATATACTCTTTTGTCATTTGTAATATTTGACAAAGACTTCTTCAAATTATCTAAAATACTATTGCTTATTTTCTCTTGATAATTAAGAGCATCAAAATTTTTAACTTTTATTAATCTACCAATACCTTTTAAGTAGTACGATAATAAAAAATAATTCTTTTTATCAAAACTTTCTTTTTCTTCAAGTTCTAATATTTGTTTTTCAATCAAATCTTTAATTACAATTGAAAAAATCTCTTCTTTTTGATAATTTGAAGTTTTTATTTCACTTTCTAATAGTTTCTTCAAAAATAACTCAAAAGTATAAAGTAATCCATATGAATTAGTTCTATAATAGTAATTGACATATTTATCACAAATAAAATTCAATATATAATATATTTTGTTTACTAAATCATTTTGATAAAATAGATTCTTTAAATGACTAAAAATAATATCCAAGAATTGTTGTGATAAAAGTTCTAAAAATTGTTTTGCATAACTTTCATCAATATTTAATCTATCTAACATAAAAAGATTGCAAAAAGCAAAAGTAGAATATTCATTATTTTTAAGTAAATAGCAATTTAACTTAATATTATTACCTGTTAATATCTCACCTATAGTTATATAATCATTTTTACACTCTTTTAAAAGTTTAATTATTCTATTTTCTTCAACTAAATTAGTATTATATGTTTCCCAATTAATAATTTGATGTAATAAATTTTTAACAATAGGATTTCCTATCATCATTAAGTTTTCATAATAATCATTTTCTTTTAACCAAAAATATAAATCTTCATTTGTTCTAAAAGAAGTAGGTATATTATCAACTTTTTTAAGCCAACTATATCTTTCATAATCTATATTTTCAAAATCTTCTTTCCATACTCTATTTTGATTAGTTATTATATACTCAGTAGAAGCATTTAAAAAATTGTCTCTTATAATTGAGTTGTCAAAATCAATACTTAACCAACTGTAAATTTCTGAAGAAATATTTTCTTCAATTATTTCAATATATTTACCAAATGCATTAATATTAAATTTATCAAATAACTTTTTATAAACATAACTTCCTAATAAACTATAATCACTATGTTTAAAATTAAGTTTATGTTCTTTTATATCTATGTTATGTTTAAAATAGTTTTCTAATCTGTTAATTAAATATTCAAAAGGCAAATTATTTTCATTTATTATAATATCTGCTAACACTTCATAATAATTTTCATTCAATGAAGTTAATTCTTTTGAATTATTAGAAGAATAAAGGAGAAGTTTTTTTTCATAATCATCTATTATTCTATTTAGATTATGTCTATTCATATTCTTCTTTCTTTCGCAAACTCAATAGCATTAGAAACAGCTTTTTTAGCTTGTGGTGAGTTTTTCCAGCAACTACTTCCTAAAATATCTGAAACTATATCTGTTATCTCTTCTACACTACTATTTGAAAGCTTTTCTAAAGAGTCAATTCCTATTTGTTCAAATCTTTTTATAACAGTTTCACCCACAAACTTTACTTTTAAAAGTTCTTCTTTTTCTTCTTTTGAAAATGCCATATTTTATCCTTTAAAAATCATTTATATAACTTGTATAATTTTCCATTTTTTATATTAAAATCATCATTGCACTTATAATCCAACTTTTTTAACAGTCCAATCAATACTTTTAAATACAATCCATGAGATATTATCAAAATAGTTTCATTCTTTTTATTTTCTATTTTAGATACAAATTTCATTGCTCTATTTTTTGTATCTTTTTTGGTTTCATTTTTAGTAAAGTTAAAAAACCAAAGTATTCTTGATATAACTAACCAAAAAGATTTTGAAAATCTTAGTTTCGTTTTAGTAAAAGCAAAAGCTTCAACTTCAACTAAAAAATCACTTATTTCATAATCAAGTTTTAAATAATTTGCTGTTTTGATAGCCCTATTTTGTGAACTAACATAGATTTTATCAAATTTTGGTAGATTTAGGTTTAAATATTCTAAATCAAAATTATCATACTCTTCTATCCAATGTGTAAATTCATTTGAATTTAATCTTTTATTTGTAGTATCTTTTACTTTGAAATGCCGAATTATATAAATAGTTTTCATATTTACCATTTATTTTTCTGATAAAAATAGAACATCAGGAAAAACATCTATCATTTCATCATAAGTTTTATTTTTTTTCAAAGCTTCAATTACAACATCTAAAGGTTTAGAATAAATATCTGGTAAATCAAACTCATCTTTTTCTAGTTTAAAAGCAAGTTGTTCCAAAGGTGGAGTAAACTGTGCATTTACACCTTTTTTATTTCCTCTTGCATCAACTTTATACCAACCAAACTCTTTTAAATAAATCGCATTTAATCCATGTAAACAATAAATATCTTTTTTATATTCACTACAAGATAATCTTTGATAACAAAATCCCGTAGGAATACCATTTGCTCTTAAAAGTGCAGCCAAAAGATGAGATTTTGCATAACACCAACCAGTTTCGTATTTTAAAACATCACTTGCTTTATAAGTTGTAATTTCATCTTTAAAATCACCACTATGATGGATATTATCTCTTACATACAAAAAACAGTTTTTTGCTATTTCTTCATCACTTTTACAATCTTTTGCCAACTCTTGTGCGAGACTAAAAACCTCTTCATTTTTAAAGTCAATTATTTGCGTCTCTTCTAAAAACTCTTTCATTTTAAACTCTCAAACTCTTTTTTTAGTATTTTATTAATAGTTTTAAAAATATTTTTTTCTATTAGATTTCAAAGATTCTAACAAGTATTTACTAAATAAATCACTTTTATATAAGAAACTATTAGTTAGAATTTCACAAATTTATTTTCTCAGGGCAAGGTGAAATTCCTTACTGGTGGTAACTATTTTATAGAAGTCCACGAGCGCCTTATATTTTATAAGGGTCAAGCAGATTTGGTGAGAATCCAAAACCAACAGTCATAGTCTGGATGAAAGAGAAGATTAAACTTTATTATTTGTTAAAAAAATTAGGTTTATTGCCCTGATTCAATAAGTTTACTTTATAAAAAAGGAAAACTATGAATCAACAAAAAAATATTGAAAATGCTATAAAAGCACTTCAAAATGGAACTGGTATTATCATCACTGATGATAAAAATAGAGAAAACGAAGCTGATATTATCTTTCATGCAAATACAATTACCGAAAAACAAATGGCTCTACTTATAAGAGAATGTAGTGGTATTGTATGTTTATGTTTAACACCACAAAAGGTAAAAAAGTTAAATCTTCCTATGATGGTTCAATCAAATCATTCTAAATTTCAAACACCTTTTACAATTTCAATTGAAGCAAAAGAAGATATATCTACTGGCGTTAGTGCAAAAGATAGAGTTACAACTATAAAATCAGCTTTAAAAAAAGATGGTATAAATCATATAATTTCCCCAGGACATATTTTTCCATTATGTGCAAAAGATGGTGGAGTTTTGGAAAGAAATGGTCATACAGAAGCTAGTGTTGATATGATGAAGTTATCAAACTTAGAACCAAATGCAGTTTTATGTGAAATAACAAATGAAGATGGTTCTATGGCAAAAGGTGAAGAAATAATAAATTTTGCTAAAAAATATTCAATGCCAATTATAAGTATAGAAGAGATTATAAAATATCGACAAAATAGTGAAAAATAAGAAGTTTAAACTTCTTATTTTTTTGGTCTAAAAGCTTTTATAACTTCTTCTTTTGTTTCTAAATAAGGACCTTCCATCAAATCTATACAATAAGGAATCGCAGGGAAAACTGCATCTAAACACTCTCTTATAGATTTTGGTTTACCAGGAAGATTTACTATTAAAGAGTTTTTTCTAAGCCCTGCTGTTTGGCGAGATAAAATTGCTGTTGGAACGTATTGTAAACTAACACTTCTCATTAATTCTCCAAAACCTGGCATCATTCTATCACACACGGCTTCAGTAGCTTCTGGAGTTACATCTCTTAATGCAGGACCAGTTCCTCCTGTTGTTACAACTAAACAACATTTTTCATCATCAACTAACTCTTTTAAAGTATTTTCAATTGTAGTTTTATCATCTTCAATACATCTATAAATTGGTTCCCAAGATGAAAGTAAATAATCATTTAAAGTGTCTATTATTGCACGTCCAGATAAATCTTCATATATTCCAGCACTTGCTCTATCACTTGTTGTTACAATTCCAATTTTTGCTATTTTTTCACTCATAATAAATGTCCTTTATCTTTGAAGTAATAAACAGTTGCATAACTTTTTAAAAAATCTTTTGCTTTTAAAGCATCGATTATTTTATCTTCTGCTCCTAAATAAACTTCTATCTTTACACCTTTTTCTAAAACTTTTTGAAGTTTTTCTTCTTCCCATACATAAGTTAAAAGTTCTTCTAACTCTTCTTTTGAGCCTTTTTTAAAATAGTTTGAAATATCTTTATTTGAAGGATAAATTACATTTTTTAAAAAGTTTTCTATATAAGAATCTTCATCTTTTTTAAAATACATAAGTTGAGTTCTTTTGAATTTTTCATCAAAATTTTGAAAAAAAGCAGGAGAAAAAAGTTGAAGTTTATCAACTCTAAAAGAAGAGTTTAAAACATACTCAAAGGCTTTTATCGCTCCATAAGAAAACCCAGCAACTGTAAAATCATTTTGAATCAAATAATCATCAAAAAGTTCGCATTCATCTTCAAAACAAAAACCACTAAAAAAGTTTTTACAAATCTTCAAGAGTAATTACCTCATTTTTAAGCATAATCTCTTTTAATCTATTTATTTCATCAACATTTTGAGATAATTCTGTTCTTAAATTCTCTTTTATATCTTCTAATAAACTATCAATATTTGTTGCCATTTTGTATTTAGTTACAATATCACTTGCTAAATTATATGATCTTTGTAAATCTTCACTATTTACAGCAAATTTTTCTTTTTTTATAACTTCAAGTCCTATAAATCCTGCTAAATCTCTTTTTATATTTTCTACTAATTCAGTATAAGATGGATAAGTAGAGTTTAACTTTGAAACACTTTCATCTAAAAGTGCTACTTTTGTTTTTGAAATATATGCTTTACTTGCTTGATATATTGCTAAAATATCTTTTTGTTCGTCATCAAGAATTTTTATCTGCTTTTTTCCAAACTCTAATTTATTTTTAGCTACTTCAATATCTTTATAGTCTAAATTCTTTTTATAAGATTTAATCATATTTAATAAAGCTTCATTTATAAGAGTAGCAAGAGCGGCTGAACTAAATCCTGCTGTTTCATTTACTAATCTTTCAATATCAATTTTATGATTAATATCTTTTAAATAAAGTTCTAAAATATTTTTTCTATCTTCAATATTTGGAAGACCTACATAAACTCGTCTATCAAATCGCCCTGCTCTTAAAAGTGCATCATCTAAAACTTCTATTTTATTTGTTGCTGCAATAACTATAACTCCACTTTCACCATCAAATCCATCCATTTGAGTTAAAAGTTCATTTAATGTTGCTTCTCTTTCATCATTTGATTTTCCACTTCGCATCTTTCCAACAGCATCAATTTCATCAATAAAAACAATCGAAGGTGCACTTTGTTTAGCTTTTGCAAAAAGTTCTCTTACTTTTTTTGCACCCATTCCAACATAAATATGTACAAAACTAGCACCACTTTGATAAAAAAATGGAACATCAGCTTCACCAGCAACTGCTCGTGCAATCAATGTTTTTCCAACTCCTGGAGGTCCTACTAAAAGAACACCTTTTGGAAGTTTTACTCCATATTTTAAATATTTATTTGGATTGTTTAAAAAATCAACTATCTCTTCAAGTTCTTCTTTTATCTCACGTATCCCTGCAACATCTTTAAATGTAACATTTGAAGTAACTGCTTGAATATTTGAATCTAAATCATCGCTGCTTAGAGCTTTTGTTTTACTTTTTTCAACTTCAGCATCAAAAGCATTATTTTTTTTATTTTTATTAAAATATGCTCTTATTTTATCCTGTTTTATTTTTATAACAAAAGATAAAAATAGAAGCACAAAAAGGAAAATAATCCCTATATAATAAGAACTTCCTTTTATATTTACACTACCTTTATACATTGTGTAACCAAATAATACAAGCAGCACAACTGCTGAAATAATCATAAGTTTTAAGTTTTTATCTATATTTTTTTTATTATTTGAATCTTGTGACATTTTTATCAGCCTTTACTTCATAATCATTTATATAAACCCAATCACCAACTAAATCAGCTGTTGAATCAATCTCAATTTGATTAAAGAATTGGTCAAGTCCTATATATTTTCCATTTTTTTCTTGTTCTACTAAAACTTCTAAAGTTTTTTTATTTTCTTTTCTAAAATTGTAATTTTTTTGTTCTATTATGTTAATAAGTTCATTATATCTTACTTTTGCTATATCACCTTTTATTTGAGGTTTCATTGTAGCACTTGGTGTTCCATCTCTTTTTGAATAAGTAAATGCGTGAACATGAGTCAAAGGAAATCTATGCAGATTTTCCATAGCTTCTTTCCATAATGCTTCAGTTTCACCAGGATGTCCAACTATAAAATCTGTTCCTAAAGCATAACCATTTTCTCTTAAAAACTCAAAAAGTTCTAAATCACTTAAAACTTTATTTCTTCTATTCATAATCTTTAACATCTCTTTAGAAGTATGTTGAAGTGCGATATGAAGATGTTTTGCCATAAAAGGTTCATTTATTATCTCTTTAAACTCATCATCAATTTGAATAGGTTCAATACTTCCCATTCTTATTCGTCTAACACCTTTTATAAGTGACATTTTTTTAAGAAGTTTTGCCAAAGAAGTATGTTGTTTTTTACCATAACTTCCAACATTTGTTCCTGTTAAAATAAACTCACCAAAACCGTTTGATGCTAAAGTTGTAACTTGCTCTAAGATTTTATCTTCACTATAACTTCTAGCATCTCCTCGTACATAAGGAATAATACAATATGAACATCTAAAGTCACAACCTTCTTGAATTTTGATAAATGCTCTACTTTTTCCTACAAACTCTTCAACTATTGTTTTATCGATATGAGTTAAATCACCTGCTTCAAAAAATCTCTCTTCATTTAAAAGTAAATCATTGATATTCTCTTTTTGTGAATGCCCAAATAATGAATCAACTTTATTCTCTTTAAAAAGTGTTTCACCTTTTGTCCAAACTCCACATCCAGTAAATATTACTCTTGGATTTTGTGGAAGCTTTTTTAATGAATTTATATAAGTTCTTGCTGTACTATCTGCACTATTTGTAACTGTACATGAGTTTATTACAACTATATTTGCTTCATTTTCATCTAAAGTTACTTCAAAATCTTTTAAATTGCTCATCATAACTTGCGTATCAAAAACATTTGTTCGACAACCAAAAGTTTTGAAGTATACTTTTTGTCTATTTTCTGAAAAATTCATAATCTATCTTTTTGTTATGATATCTTCCAAATCTTGTGGAACAGTTCTTCTTTCTCTTGAAGGTCCATAAGCATTTTGGGTATCATTTATATTAATTTGTTGAGTTGGATAAGCAATATGAATATCATCTTCTTTCATAAAAGCATCAAGAATTTCTGGGCTTATTGTACTTCTTAAAACTAATGCAGCATAAGAGTTTGTCAAGTACCAAGAAGATATAACAATACCATGAGGTTCAACAAGAGTAAATACTCTTGGTTCTACTCCAGTTGCACGTAATTGGTATTTATTTCTCATTTTAGATAATTGTTTTCTTGTAATATCACTATAACCTTTTGAATAATGTTTTAAAATCTCTCTAGCAATTTTTTGAGCTTTTTTATGGTTTGAATCAAATGTAATAGTAATATCTATTCCATCCCAAACTGTTCTTAGTTCTGAGTGACTATAATTTGCTATAAGTTCTGAAAAGATGTAGTTATTTGGAACAAAATATATTCTTCCAGCTCTTCTGTTTTTAGTATAACTAATCATAGTAACATCTTCTCTGATAGTTATTTTAAATAAAGATATATCTAAAACATCTCCAACTGTTTCAACTCCACCTTTAGTTACTCTTATTCTATCTCCAACTTGAATAAATCCAGAAGTTACGATAACCATCCAACCAAAAATTGACATAAACCAATCTTTTAAAGCAATAGCAATACCAGCTGATGCGAATCCCAGAATTGTTACAAGATATGATACATTATCAATATAAGAAAATAAAACAACCATCACAATCAAAAATACTAAACTAAAATTAATTATTTTATTTATCATATAAAAATTTTCATTTTGAGAAAAATATTTTCTAAGTGTCAATTTAACCAAAAATGAAATAATCGATAAAATAATTATAATCACTAAAATAGTAAACATTTTTTGAACTTGTTGAGAAACTTGATTTTTTATCTCTAAAATAATTTGTTCAATTTTTCTTGTATAAACTTCTTCAGTTGTATCAACAATATCTAAAACTATCGTAAAATCTTTTTTTTGTTTATCTAAAAAAGTGATTTTATCTTTATATTCTAACTTTGGATCAAGATTAAAAAGTTCTAAATAAGTTACTAATTCATCTTCTAAAATTGTAGCAAGAGTTTGTATTTCTGCTTCTAATGATTTAAATTGTTTTTTATTGTTTTCTAATTTTTTAATATTTGATAAAGCATTTATTATTCCAAAAGGATTTGTTATATTTTCATATTTTTCGATTTCTGGAGGGTTTATAAGTCCACCAATTGGAGAACCTTTATATTCAGCTATTAATTCTAATTCGTTTTCTTTTACTCTTATTTTATTATGTAATTGATATTCTTGCTCTTCTGATAAAGTATTTTTAGATTTTAAACTATTTTTTAAACTATCTAATTCATTTACAATTTTTCCATAAGACAAATAATTTGAATATCTTTTTAATAATATATTATCTTTTAGTGATAACTCAATCTTAGCAATTTTTTCAAGTAATATATTTATTTCAACCATATTCTCAATATCTACTTGATTTGCATTTAATTGCTCTTGTTTTTGCTCTTCTTTCTCTTTTTTAAGAGCAATATCTTTTTCTTGTTTAATTTGTTGTTTGATTTTTTTAACTTCTGCTTTATCTTGCGCATCTAAAACATTATCATTTTCAGCTGCCAAAGAGAAAGAAAAAAGTACAACTACTAATAAAATTCCTAATTTTTTAATCAATTTAAAAACCTTTTAAAACTTCAATAACATCATTTTTTGTAACTTCATTAGTGATTTTACAATCACCAATACCAACTGGTAAAATAAACTTGATTTTATTATCCAATGACTTTTTATCTAAGAAAAAATGTTCATAAAAATCTTCTACATTTTTTATTTTATAAGTTGTTGGAATATCATAAGTTTCAAGTAATTTTTTAACTCTTAATTCTTCATCTTTACTCATAAATCCAAGTTTCATAGCAAGTGCATTTGCCATACACATTCCAATTCCAACTGCTTCTCCATGTAAATATGTATTATAGTTTGTCTCATTTTCAATTACATGTCCAAAAGTATGTCCATAATTAAGTGCAGCTCGAATCCCTAGCTCTTTTTCATCTTTTGATACAACATCTGCTTTAGTTTCAACAGATTTTTTTATAGCTATTTGAATATTTTTATCATCTCTTAAATCATTAGCTTCAAGCCATTCAAAAAAATCTTTATTAAAAGTTACTGCCATTTTAACTATTTCAGCAGCTCCAGCTCCAAACTCTCTTTTTGGTAAAGTTTTTAACATACTTGGGTCTATATAAACTGCAATTGGTTGATGGAAAGTTCCAACTAGATTTTTTCCAAATTTATTGTTTATTCCTGTTTTTCCACCAACACTTGCATCAACTTGAGAAAGTAGCGTTGTTGGAATTTGAACAAAATCAATTCCTCTTTGGTAAATTGAAGAAGCAAATCCAGTCATATCTCCAATAACACCACCACCAAAAGCAATAAGTAATGATTTTCTATCAAGTCTATTTTCAAAACAGTGAGTTAAAATAGATTCAATAGTTTCCATATTTTTATATTGTTCACCATCAGGAATAGTACAAACACTTAATTCTTTTGCTTTTATTTTTGTTTTTAAATACTCTAAATGAAAAGAACTAACTGTTGGATTTGTAACAATCACAACCTTTCTATCAAAAGATAGTTCTTTTAGCTCTTCTATAAAAATATTATAAGATTTTTCGTAAGGTAGATTTATGCTAACAGTCATTTTATTTGTCCAAATAATTTATTTAATAAGACAAATATCATAGCCAAAAAAAGCTAAAAAAAGCCTTTTTTGTCTATTTCTTTAATTGTGCCATAACAGAACCACTAACTGCATTTATACCGATTTCTTCTAAAGTAGTAATTTCTGAAACATCATCAACTGAAGTTGCTACAAGTTTTATATCTAAAGATTGAGTTAAAATCTTCAACATATTTAAACTTTGTCTTGATTCTAATAAGAAATATTTTGAAGCTTTAATATAAAGTGGTTTTAACTCTTTTAAATATGAGTAATCATCACTATTTGCAATAAAATTGAATATTGCAAATTTGAAATTATTTTCTTTAAATAATTCAACATACATCAATGTACTATTTAAGTTTTTATTAAATGCTTCTTCTTCTATTTCAAAAATAACATTTTGATTTTTATATTTTGTTAATAACTCTTTTAGTTTTGCATAACTACTTAATTTTTCAATAAACATTGTTGGTAATTGAATAGATACAAGGTTGTTTTCTTTAGATTTGAAAACTTTTTCAATGATATGTAAATAAACTTCATCTAATCTATTTTGTTCTAAGATTGGAGCTATAAATTCACCATATTTTATTATTTCACCTTCATATTCTAATCCAAAACTAATAGTTTTAAGTAGATTTTCTTTTGAATTAATATCTAAGATATCTCTATGCATTAATTTAAAATGTTCTTCTTTTAAAGATACATTTAAAATATTTATCCATTCTTCTTTTGTTTTATAATTTTCTATATTTTTTACATAAAAATAGTCATTTTCTGTATGAATTTTTGCTTGAGAAATAGCATAATCCATTTTTGTAAGAAGTGTTCTTGTGCTATCTTCATTTTCATATTTACATAAAGCAAAATTTATATTATTTTTTAATTCTTCAATATTTTTAACTTTTTTTATAAACTTATCTAATGAATCTTTTATATTATCTTCTAAAATATTTGGAATTAATGCTACAAATTCAGAACCATTCATTCTTGCAAGTACACTATTTAAATCACCACTAAACTCTTTTTTTATGTTAGAAGATAGATTAGTTAAAATTTCATTTGTTTTTGCATAACCATGAACTTTATTTATAACATCAATTTTTAAAGATATTATTACAACAAAACCTTTATTATTTGTATTATCTTTATCCAAATACTCGTTTGCTTTTAAAATAAAATATTTTCTATTATTTAGTTTTGTAATTTCATCTACGTATAGAAGTTCTTTATTTAATTTAAGTACATTGTTTGTATTTTCAAACATATTCTCAAATTTGTTTATCATACTATTTATACTTAAAGTCAAAGACTTGAACTCAGTTGTAAAAGGTATTTTCTCTGATAAAATAAACTCATTTTTCATAACAGCAAGAGCTTGTTTATTTATAACTTTTAATGGTTTTAATATAAATGTAAATAAGAAAAATAAAACTACAAGTAATATAGCAAAACTAATCAACAAAGAGACAATAAGTTTTGTAAAAATCGCATAAGTTTGTTCATAAAAAATAGCTCTATCACCATAGATTTCTAAAACACCTAAAACATTCCAACCATTAGAAATAGTTGCTAATGCAGAAATTTCTTCTATATCAACAAAATTTATAAACCATTGAGGAATATCTTCATCTATTTTTAACTCTTTTTGAACTTCATAAACAACTTCTTCTTGCATATTTTTGAAAATGATTTTTTCATAATTTCCATTATCAAAACTTGCATTTATAACAGTTTTTATAGTACTTTCATCTTCACCTGCATTTGTGATAGATAAACTAAGACTTGTTACACTATTTTGTACATTTTCATATAACGATTTTTTTGTAGATTCTTTCATTATATTAAAAGATAAACCTACAATAAGGGTAAATAGTATAAAAAAGATAAAAATCAATACTATTGATACTTGTTTAAATAAACTCATAGCTTTTGCTCCTTGTAATTTTGGATTAGAGTATCCCATTTTTTATGTGCTGCTGTTTTATTGCCTTTTAAAATATTTGGATTAAAGTTAAAAACTGGTGTTAAATCATCTCTTTTTGAGGCTGGTAAAATTACTTTCTTTAAACTATCCAAAATAATAGGTTCAGAAGTTGGTGTTTCAAAATAAGATAAAACCATATGTGCCTCGTTTGATTTTTTCACTTTAACATAACTTAAAAACATTTTTGAAGTTGGAACTCCTAAATATTCTAAAGCAAAATATTTAGCTATTACATAATCTTCACAATCTCCTTCATCTCTTGCTAGAAATTCAATTGGAGTTGCCCAATAATCACTAACTCCATAAATTTTTTGATCAGAATTGTATTTGACATTATTGAAAAAATCATTTACTTTTTCAAGTTTTGTCTGTACATCTTCATTTTTAATTTTTTCTAACAATTTATTTAATGCTACAAATCTATTTTTTGCAAATTTATTATACTTCTTTTCTACCTTATCAATAAGAGATTCACTAGCAAAATCAGCACTTAGAGTACTAAACAGTAAAAAAATAATAATTATAAAAATTTTCATGTTTTATTATATCAAAATATACTCTAAAGAGATAATTCTCAATTTATCACCTAAAAACCAAAAATTCATTTAAAAGAAAAGATTTATAAATGATAATCTATCATTTACTTTAAGTTTTTCATAAATATGTTTTATATGTGTTTTTATAGTATTAATTGAAATTTCTAACTCTTCACTAATTTGTGTATTTGTATAACCATTTTTGATTAAAATAGCTATTTTTTCTTCTGTTTTAGTCAAATCTTTAAAAATCTTATCTACATTTTTATCTTTTTCAATATTTATATTTTTTATTAACTGAGTTGTTATTTCAGGAAGTAACCAAATATATCCACCCAAAATAGTCTCTATTGCAGAATTTAAATAAACTGATGCCATCATAGAGTTTCCATAACCTTGAATACCTAAAGCAAACCAATTTTTAGCTTTTTGTAGATTTGGAACTCTTTCTAAAAATAAAATCTTATTCTCTTTTCTAAGTACATTAGAGATTATAAACTCTTCATTTTCTAAATTAACACAACTACTTACAATTAATAAAGAATTTTCTAAATTAATTAAATCTTCATAATCTTCAATAATTTTTATTTCATAGTTAGTTAAAAAACTTTCCCATCTACTTAATAACAAATTATCTTTAGTGTAGAGTGCTAATTTTTGCATTTTCCTTTACCTCTCCGTCATAGTATAAGTTTTTGTTTTTAAAATTGGTTTTAAAATATAATCAAGTACAGTTTTTTTACCAGTCATAATATCGACATCGGCAATCATACCTGGGATTATATGTTTAGAATTCTCTTCTTTACCAATATAATTTTTTTCTGTTTCAATTCTCACTATATAAAAAGTTTTTTCATCTTTTTCAGTAATAGTATCTGGACTGATATTTATAACATGTCCATCAAGTCCTCCATAAATAGAGAAATCAAAAGCAGAGAATTTTACTATTGCTTTTTGTCCTTGATAGATAAATGCAATATCTTTAGGCAATATTTTTACTTCAACTATCAATTTATGGTCTGTTGGAACAATTTCTAACAAATCAGAAGAAGGTTTTATCGCTCCTCCTATTGTATTTACATGAAGTTTTTGTACTATTCCATTAGATGGAGAAATAACTGTATTTCTTGTAACTTGATCTACTGAAGCAACATTATTTGCCTCTATATCTTTTAATTGAGTATATGTTTCATTTAGTTTTTCTCTAATTTGAGCATCATATACACCATATGTTTCATCTATTTTTTTATTTAACTCGATAATTTCTGAATTGATTTTATCTACACTTAAAATTACACTTTGAAGTTTATTTTTTGCATCACTCTCTTCTCTTTGTAACTTTAAAAAATCTACTTGAGAACGAATACCTCTTTCTACCATTGGTTTTGTCATTTGAACTTCTTTTGAAATAGCTCCAACAGAAAATTTCATATGCTCAATAGTTTGTTGGGCATCTTTTAATTCGTTTTCTTTTTGTTTAATTTGCTCTTTCAAAATATTAACTTTTGATTCTAGTTGTTTTGTATTTGTAAGATAAAACTCATTTTCATTATTTAAAAATTCATTAAGTTGTTGATTATCCGTTATCTCATAAACAAAAGGTTCTCTTTTTAACTCTGCTTCAAGCCTTTTTATTTGTGCTTTATAGTAATAAGATTTTAGTTCATTTGAAGCAACTGTTGAAGTTGATTTTTCATTTGAAACTCTTATTAAAACTTGGTCTTTATTTACAAAATCACCCTCTTTTACTAAAATCTCTTGAACAATACCACCTTCTAAGTGTTGAACTATTTGATTTTGTCCACTTGGAACAACTTTTCCACTACCTCTTGCAATTTCATCAATTTCTGCAAATGAAGACCAGATTAAAAAAGAAAAAATAGTTACTAAAAAAGCTATAACAACCCAATGAAGTTTTTTTGAATGATGAAAAACTACTGCTGCACTTAAACTTTTCATATAATCGTAGTCATTTTCATTCAATGGCTCTTTTGGAAGTTTTATACTATTATCAAAAAATGCGTCATAAATCTCTTTATATTTTGCATTTGAAGGTTTATCTAAAAACTTTTCAAGCTTATTTTTAGGAAAAGAAACAAGTTTTTTGAAAATATTTTGGAGTTTTTCTAATTTAATCATTTGAAACTCCTCCTAATTTTTTTACAACATCTTCTTTTTTACCATCTAAAACTTTTTCACCATAATTCATAACTATAACTCTTGAAACTAAATCTAACATATTCATCTTTTGAGTAACAATTAAAAGAGTTTTCTCTTCTAAATTCTCTTTTAAATTTTTTAAAACATTCATTTCACTTGTTTGATCCATCGCATTTGTTGGTTCGTCAAAAAGCCAAATATCTGCATTGTTTATTAAGGCTCTTGCGATTGCTACACTTTGTCGTTGACCTCCCGATAAACCTTGCCCTCTTTCACCTATTGGCATATCATAACCTATTGGATGAAGTTTTACAAACTCATCTGTTCCACTAATTTTTGAACATTTAAGCATCCACTCATCATCAACAAATTTATGAATTCCTAGAATATTTTTCTTTATAGTATCTCTAAACAAGTGAACATCTTGAGGAACATAACTCATTTTCTGTCTTAAATCTGCTGGATCAATTTGAGAGATATCTATTCCATCAATTAAAATTGAACCACTTTCAGGCTCATAAAGTTTTAACAATAATTTTGCAATTGTACTTTTACCAGAACCAATTCTTCCAATAAAAGCAACTTTTTCACCCTCTTTTATAGAAAAACTAACATTTTTTAAAGCATATAAATCACTATCTGGATATTTAAAAGAAACATCTCTAAACTCGATATTACCTCTTAAAGCTGGTCTTTTTACAAACTCTTTAGCTAATGGTCGTTCAATTGGTCTATTTACAATATCATCTAACATTTTAAAAGATTGTTTTGTATCTTCATAGTTTGTAATTAAACTTACTATTTGTCCCATAGGAGCAATAGCTCGTCCTGATAAAATCATAGTTGCAATCAATCCTCCCATAGTTAAATGAAATTCTTGAATTTGATAAACACCGAAACAAATAATCAAAACTGTATTTAATCCAACCAAAATACCTGTAACTGTAGGAATTGAAGCAGATATTACTTTAGATTTTAAACTTTTATTTGCTATTTCTCCTGTCGATTCTTCCCAGTTATATTGAATATTTCCTTGCATTCCTTGTGCTTTTATAGTTTCAATATTTTGTAAAGCTTCAATTAATATTCCATTTTTTTTAGCACTTGCTTCATAAGTACTTTCAATACTCGCTTTTAAAGGGTCTTTTATCATTTTTGCATAAATAACAATCAAAAAGATAATAAATATAGGAATAAATACTAAAACACCTGATAAATAAAATATTACAATTAAAAATAAAATCGCAAAAGGGAAATCTACAAGCACACTTAATGTTGAGTTTGTTAAGAAACCTCTTATACTATCAAAGCTTTTTAAGTTATTTGCAAATGAACCAACTGATTTTGGATGAGAACTTAATTGTAAATCTAAAACTTTTTCAAAAATAATAGATGACATGATAATATCACTTTTTTTAGCCGCAATTTCTAAAAAATATGTTCTTAAAAATTTCAAAATACCATCTAATAAAAATACAATAACAATCCCTACTGTAAATACAACCAATGTTTCTTGAGCATTATTTGGAATAACTCTATCATAAACATTCATTGTAAAAAGTGGCGTTGCTAAAACAAAAAGATTTATCAAAATTGAAGCCAAAATACAATCAAGATAAATAGACTTTGAAAAACCTAAAGTACTCCAAAACCAATGTTTTTGGTTATTTATATCAAGTGTTTTTTTACCATTTTCATGCTCATATTCATAAGCTTTTTTTAGCATAAATGCATAGCCTAAATATTCAGCTTCTAATTTTTCTATATCAACCCAATCTTCTAAAGGGTCATCAACACCTGGAAAAATAATTTTTGCTTTTGTTTTATCTTCATTAAAAGAGTCCAAAATGCAACTATTTTCATTTGATAAAAATAAAATTACAGGAAGTTGTAAACTCAATATATTTTTTATGGGTTTTTCAATAATTGTAGTTTTTAATCCTGCTCTTGCAGCTGCTCTACTAAACATAGATTTTGAACTATTTTTAGAAAAGAGCATCTGATCCGATAGATTTGAACCTAAAGGTAATCCTTGAAGTAAGGATTCAGAAGAAAATGGCTTATGAAAAAGCCTCGTATATAGAACTAAACACTCTAATAAACTATCATTTTTTCTCAAATTCTGATTAACCATTTTTCCCCTTTTATATACTTATAAATTATTTTCTTATAAGTATAGCATCAATTCTCCTATTTAAAGCTTGACCTTCGGCTGTTGAGTTGTCTGCAATTGGTTCATTATGACCTTTTCCAATACTTTGAATTCTTGAAGCTTCAACTCCATTTGAAATCAATAAATTTTTTATAGCAGCTGCTCTTTGTTCTGATAATTTTTGATTATGTGCTGCTGATGCTGTTGGATCTTTACTTGCATGCCCTTCAATTATTGTATTAAACTCTTTGTTATCTAGTAAATATCTTGCAAAAGACAATACTTTTCCTTTTGTCTCTTCTTTTATCACAGCTGAATTATTTTCAAATAAAACTTCTAAATTTATAGTATTTGTACAACCATTTTCATCAACAGTATAACCAGCTGGTGTATTTGGACACTTATCTAAAGAATCAATTACTCCATCTTTATCACTATCTATTTGAGGACTATTTTCACTGATTTTTTGAATAGATTTTGGAACATATAAAGCAACTGCTACTACATTATTTAAGCTTCCATCAGCTAAATCAAGATAAGCTTTATCAAAATCAAGTCTTGATTGAGTTACTAAAATATCTTTATTTATACCTTTATTTACTAACTCATTTTTAATAGTATTTGCATATTCCATTCCTTGAGTATAACTTTTCTCTTTATTTTTTGTAATCTCAGTATTTCCAATAATAGTTACTACTACATTTTTATCATTATATGGTTTAATTTCATTTACGATTTTTTCAATTTGAGTTTCTCTTGATTTATTCATATCAATAAATTCAAATCTTTTAATCATATTAAAATCATCATACATTAAATGATTATCTAAAGCAGTTGATTGAACATTTTTATTTGCAGCAGCATTAAATTCATAGTCATATAAACCTAGTTTTGGTGATTTTTTAGGACTTTCTTCTGTATATGCCATAACAGATTTTAAATAATCTTCATTTGCTTTAAATTCATTACCACTTACTTCTCCTGTTTCACAACCATTTGCATCAACTAAACTTCCAAATGGTGTATTAGGGCACTTATCTTTATAATCTGGTATTCCATCAAAATCTGAATCTTTTTCTTGTTGAGAACATCCATAAGGTTTAATGTCATTATTTCCAACAACACTATTATCACAAATATCTAAATTATCAACAATTCCATCTTTATCTGCATCAAGATTTATAGGTAATTCATCTTTTACAATATCAAATGGTTTAAGTGTTGGTTTTATAAGTTTATTGTATTCTGCTTCATCAACTACTGAACTTACTAAAACACCCATTGCATCTAAAATTCTATATTGTGCAAAAAGTTTATCCATTTGAGCATTTATAATTTGGCTTTTTGAATTTACTAAGTCATTTTGTGCTGATAACAAATCAAGAAGAGTTCTTCTTCCCATCTCATATTCACTTCTATAACTTTCTAATGTATCTTCTGAATATTGGTAATATTTATATAACTCTTCTAGTTGTTTTCCAAGCATTTCATACGCAGACCAAGATAGTTCTAAACTCTCAATAGTTTGTCTTTTTAGATTTCTTTGAAGTTCTACTTCTTTATTTATTGAACTTTTACTTTTTTGTAAATCTGCTTCATGTGCACCACCTTTATATAGGTTCCAGTTCATAACAACATAAGCTTTTTGTCTATCATCTGCACTATCAAAACTATTGTCTGTTGAATAATCATTAAATACTTGTTCTAACTCTAAATCAACTGTTGGCATAAATGCAGATTTTTTTTGTTTATATAACTCTTGAGCACCTTTTATATTAAAATTACTAACTAAAATTGAAGGGTTATTTTGAATTGCAACCATTACTGCTCTTTCTTTACTTTCTGGCATTGCATAATTCAAAGCTGGTAAACTTAAAGTTGAAACATTAACTTCTCTACCTAAAAGTCTTTTAAATCTAAATTCTTTATCCATTGTATTATTTTTTTGAACAACTAAATTTGAATTTGCTAAAGATAAAGAAGCATAAATTTTTGTCATCTCAGACTTTGTTGTTAAACCTTGTTCATATAAAGACTTAACATCGTTATAAATTTTTTGGTTTATATCAACATTATCTTTTGCATTTTGATATAGCTGATAACTTCTAATAACATCTATATAAGCTCCAACCATTTGAAATGAGATATCATTTGCATTTTCTAAATAATGATATGCTGCACCTAAAATTCTTGTCTCTTGATAGCTAATTTTATGTGTTGTACTAAAACCATTGAAAATATTTTGTGTAAGTTTTAAAGAATTTGTATAATGAGAGTAAGTTCTGTCTTGAACTGTGTGGTCAAATTTTGAACTACCACTATCTTTTAATTCACCACTATTATTTCTTCCAATTCTTGCAGAATAATCAAGTGATGGTAGCCATTCTGATTTTGCTATTTCTAAATCTTGTTGAGTTTCATTAAAATTTTTTAATCTTTCTTGTACTACTGGATTTGTATCTAAAACTTCTAGTACACTCTCTTTTAGTGTTAAAGCATTAAGATTAACACTTAATAAACATATTGCACTTGCAACAACGCTAATTAATCTTTTTTTTGATTTCAATTTCATTAACTACCTTTTTTATTCTATTAAGCAATATCATTATAAAGTAAAATAATAATATTTTCGTTATTATATACACCTGAAGTGTCAGAAAAGTATCAAAGTAAATATAAACTTTCATATAATTTCATTATAAATATTATATTCAATCAAATACCTTAAAAAAGGCATTTGCTAGAGATTATTTTTTATTTTGAAAAAAATAAATAATTTTTTTATTATTTTTTATTTCATGATATAAACCATTAAAATTGAGTGATAAAAATTATATTCTTATTTATTTTTCTATTTAATTTGTGGATATAAAATTAAATATTAATTTTATATCCTTCATTAAAAACATTTAAAATCAAATTTTCTGGAACTTTTTTTCTTAATCTTTTTACCAAATTTTTTAAACCATTTAAATTAATTTCATCTTCAAAATTCCAAACATATTCAAAAATATCATCATAAGTAAATACTTTGTTTTTTTTAGAAAGAAGTAAATCTAGAAATAGCTTTTCTTTATTTGTCAAATCAACTATTTTATTATAGTGTTTTAGTTCTTTTATAGTCAAATCCCAACTATATTTTTCTGGTAATTCTATTTTTTGAATAGATTGAATATCAAAATTTAACAACTCATCTATAACTAATTCTAAAGCATCTTTTAAATCTTTTCTATTAACAGGTTTAACTAAATATTTTGTAAGTTTTAATGTCACAGCTTCAAATAAAAATGAATTATCACTATGAGCTGTCATTATAATAGCTTTTGTAGTCATATCATTTTGTCTAATCTTTTTAAGTAACTCTAATCCATTTATTTTAGGAATATTTATATCTACTATTAAAATATCTGGTTTATGTAACTCATAAAATTTATAAGCTTCTTCTCCATCTGAGGCTTCATGAACTTCATTAAAAAACATTTTTAAATATGTTATATAATTTTCTCTGATTGCATTTTCATCTTCAACAAATAAAATTTTATAAGGATACATCTGTTCTATCATATTTCTCCCTTTGGTATTTTAATTGTAAAACAAGCACCATTTTGCTTATTTTCAATACTTAAAAAACCTAATAAACTGTTTTCAACAATCATCTTGGCAATATAAAGTCCAAGTCCAGTTCCTTGAGCTTTATGTTTTGTTGTAAAATATGGCTCAAAAATTTTATCTAATAAGTCTGAATTTATTCCTAATGCATTATCTTCTATATGTATAACTAAATTTTCATTATCCATATAAGCATTTATTAAAATTTTTGGAAAATGAATATTCATATGAATAAAAGCATCTATTGAATTATTTATAATAATCAAAATAACTTGTTGTAATTCTCCTAGATAACTATTAATTTTTAAATCTTTTTCAATATTTATTTCTATTTGAATATGATGAGAATTAATTAATCCTTTTAAAATATCACTGGCTTTTTGAATTGCATCTTCTACTTTAAAAATAGTTTTTTTCTTATTTGGATTAAAAAAATTTTTAAAATCACTAATAGTTTTTGACATATAAGAAGTTAAAGATTCTATTTCTGTTAATTTATTTTCTACAAGAGTATCTTTAAAATTATGCTTTTCTAATATCGCATCAATTAAAATAATTGATGAATTTATTTGAGCTAATGGCTGTCGCCATTGATGAGCAATATTTTCTATCATTTCACCCATTTGAGCTAATTTATTTTGTTGCATTATCATATGTTGTTGTTTTGTGTTTTTTTTAATTTCATCTTCAATTCTTTTTTCTAAAGAACTATTTAGATTTTCTAACTGTAATTTTGCAACTTTTAACTCTAAAGCTTTTTCTCGAATTGATATTTCATAATTTCTTTGTTGCGTAATATCTAATCCAATATTTATTGTTTCACCATTTGGAAGTTTTATATTTGCCCATTTTACAATTAAAGTTTCACCATTTTTTGTTTTTGGATGCCACTCTTCAAAACTATTACTTATATTTTCAAATGATTTCATAACATCTTCACAAACTTTTGGGTCATCATAAAATAAACTTAAAGAATTTTTTTTATTTTTTATTTCATCAAAAGTCCAACCAAATGCTTTTTCACATTCTTTATTCCATAAAATAATCTTTCCATTTTTATCAAAAGAATTTAGAAAAACTGGTGCAATATCAAAAAGTGTTCTAAACTTTGCTTCGCTCTCTTTTAGCTTTAAATTCCAATAAATAAACATACCTATTAAAATCAAAATTAAAAGTACTATTTCAATAACTAATTCATAAGTTATTTCAATTTGATTATTTATTAATAAAGAATTGTCTAAAAAGACAAAAATCTTTTTTGAATCAAAAGAATCTGTATTAGAATAAAGATTTAAACTTAAAAAATAAAAAATCAATAAGAGATGTTTCAATATTAACTCTTTCTTTGCTTAGATATTTTATTCTATAAAATTCTTACAAAAAATCTACTAAATTATATTTTTCTATAAAAATTTTAAAATTTAGTACTAATATCTTTTTAGATATAATCTAAGAAAATTAAGATTAAAAGGATCTCTTATAAAAACTTTTGCATCATTAGAATTAAATAAAAATGTATTAAAAGCTATTGAAGAATTAGATTACAAAGAACCAACAGATATTCAAAAAAAAGTAATTCCAATTGCTTTAAAAAAAAGAGATATTATAGCTGCTGCACAAAGTGGTACAGGTAAAACTGCTGCTTTTTTATTACCGATTTTAGAAGAGTTAATAGAACAAAAACAGACAAATGAATTACCTATTTTAAGAACTTTGATATTAGTTCCTACAAGAGAGTTAGCAACTCAAATAGGAAAAGTTATTGATGATTATGCAAAATATTTAGATATTAAAAGACTAGCTATTTTTGGTGGTGTTTCATCGAAAGAACAAGAAAAAAAGTTATCAAATGGAATTGATATTTTAGTTTCAACTTCAGGAAGATTGTTAGAACATATTAAAAATAAAAATGTTAATTTATCAAGTGTAACGACAGTTGTGATTGATGAAGTTGATACTATGCTTGATATGGGATTTTTAGAAGATTTAGAGAAAATTTTACCAAATATCGGACAAAATAGACAAATTATGATGTTTAGTGCAACCTTAAATCAAAATGTAAAAAAACTTGCAAAAGAGTTTTTATCTGATCCTGTAGTTATCGAAGTAGCAAAACAACGTTCAAGTGTAAAAATCATTGACCAACAAATAGTATTAGTTGATGAAGATAAAAAGGCTGAACTATTATCTTATTTGATTGGTTCAAGAAACTATTCACAAGTTTTAGTTTTTGTTAATATGAAAAAAGAAGCTGATGATTTAGTAGCTCATCTAAATCTTGATGGTCTTCCTGCTGAATGTATTCATGGAGATATTAGACAAACAGCACGTGCAAAAGCTTTAAGAAAATTCAAATCAGGTGATATTAGAGTTTTAGTTGCAACAGATATAGCCGCACGTGGAATTGATATAGAACTTTTACCAGTAGTTGTAAATTTTGCTTTACCTGAAACAATAACTGACTATACTCATAGAATTGGAAGAACTGGACGAGCTGGAAATGCTGGAACAGCAATCACACTTTTAAGTGTAAAAGATTATAAATTTATGATTGAAATAGAAAAAGAGTTGATTATAAATATTCCAAGAATTGAAGTTGAAGGTTTTGAAGCAACAGAAAAAAAACCAAGACTTTTTAAAGCAAGACCAAAACCATTGAGTCAAAGAAAAGCAGAATCTAAAGCAAAAGAACAAAATAAAACAGCTAAAACATCAACAAAAAAAAGAAAAATAACAAAAAGAGATTCTAATAAAAATTTTAGGAAATAAAATATTTTAAAATATTTTATTTCTAATGTGTTCTATTTTAATTAAATAGTAAATATAGGCTTTTTCCTCTTTTGTTGCATTATTTAATATTTTTAAAATCTCTTTTTCGTAATTTATTTCTATATCATCATTTCCTGTAAGCAAATATATTTCATCAACAAAGCAATATTTTGCTATTTTACTAACTATACTTACAGTTGGTTCGTTCTTATTTGATTCATAATTTTGAAGAGTTCTTTTTGAAATATTAACTCTTTTAGATAATTCTTCGAGAGTCAATCCCGCTTTTTCTCTTGCTTCTTTTAATCTTAAATGTAACATTTCATTTTTTCTTTATGGTAATTTTATTCTAGTTTTATTGACTTTAACGTAAAAAATTGCTATTATGTTCATTATTAAATAATATTATTTAAAGATTCCAATAGCCATTTAACCGCCTATTTTACCAAATCTTTTATTTTAAATAACATAATTTTTTTGCTTTAAACAAAATATTTATAAGGGGAATGTTTTTATGTCTATATATACTTGCTCAGAAGATGAAATAGAAAATATTATATTAATAACTAAAAATTTAGTTGATAAACACTCTTTTTTTTACAATAATCTACTAAAAAAAATTATATGTAAGCTCGATATAGAAGAAATAGAAATAGAAAAATATCTAAATCAAAAAAATTGTCCTTTTAATGATTTTATAAAATCATTTCCAAATATAACTTTAGAAGAAAACTTTGAGAAATTGATAAATACTCATGAATACTTTCATAAATTATTAAATAAAACACTAATGAACTATATAAATAATAAAACTATAAAAGAAAAATTATTTGATGATTTATATATTAGACATAAAGATTTTATAAATGAACTAGATAACATCATATTTAAATACAATTTCAGAAAAAATCAATTAGATAAACTTACTCTTGCATGGAACAGAGAAATTTTTCTAGAACTCTTAGAAAAAGAGTACTTTTTAATGAAAAGAGAAGAAGCAAGTTTTTCTTTAGTATATTTTGATATTGATTTTTTTAAAAACATAAATGATACATATTTTCATGATTTTGGCGATTTTATATTAAGAGAGTTAATAAAATATATAAAAACAAAGTTAAGAAGATATGATTCAATTTGCAGATGGGGTGGAGATGAATTTTTAGTTTTACTACCAAAAACTAATTTAAAAGAAGCTACAGATATTATAAATAGAATTAGAATAAAAATAAACAAAAAAAGATTTATTTTGGATAAAAATAATATAAATATCACTTGTTCTTTTGGTATAGTTGAATCAACTTTAAATGAAACAATACAAGAAATAATAACTAGAGCAGATGAACTTTTATATAAAGCAAAAAAGTTAGGAAAAAATAGAATAGAAATATAAATACTATTTTTATAGTTTTATATTCATTCTTTTTAAAATTTCATAAGTTTTTGTCACATCATAAGTTGCACTATGATATTTTGAAGCATCAAATTCAATTCCATAATAATTGCAAGTTTCATCGAGTTTTGGATTTTTTATTCGTCCATTTTTCCCAAAAACATTTACAATGTTTTTATTTTCGCTCATTGTACAAATGCAATTTTTAAATTTCACTCTATTATTTATATGTCGTAATTCAAAGCTTATATTATGAGCAATTAAAGTTTCACTTTCATAACAAAACTTTTCAAAATCTTCATCTTCACTAAAATATGAACTATAATTTTTATCTTTTCTATAATCAAGTATTAATTCAGGAGTTAATCTATGTACTTCGTAAGAATAAAAATTTAAAGGAAATCGTGATAAATAATATCGATGAAATTTATCTAAAATATTAAAATTTTTATCAATTTTCACCGCTGCTATTTCTAAAACATCACCAATATTGTTTGTATTTGTTTCAAAATCTAAAATAATCATGGTGACATTTTATAATATTTAAGCTAAAATTGGATAACTATGATAAAGGAGTTTATTATGAAAATAAATGATTCTATCTCTTTAAATCAAGATTTATATATAAATGCTTCTCGTACTTTAGCAAATCCATCTTCTTATGGAACTGAAGAAAAAAATTCAGCTTATAGTATAAATATTAATCCTCAATTATCTACAAGAGCTGTTAACACCTATGAAAATGAGATTAAAAATACAAACCAAGCAATGGCCGCAAATCAAACTACAACAAATGCAATGGAAAAACAATCAGAGATTTTGAATAATATAAAAGAAAAACTTCAAAAATCTACAGAATTAACAAATAGTGAAGATAAACAAAATCTTTTAAAAGATATTCAAATAAAACTAAAAGATTTAGATGATATTGCAAAAAATACAACTTTTAATAGTCAAAATTTACTTCAAAATAGCCAAACAGATAGTTCAGCATCACAAGCAACTTCTTATCAAGTTGGTTTAGGAAAAGGTCAAGTTGTAGAAATCCCATCTTTACAATCAAATACTCAAGGTTTAAATCTTACAACTTTAGTAAATCAAGACCCGACAAATTTTGGTGTTGAAGATGCACAAAGTTTTTTAACGAATGTAAATGATGCTATAAAAAAAGTAGATGACAATATAACTGATTTTAAACAGACTCAAGAAAAGCTTGAAGACACAAGAAAAGATCTGCTTTCAAAAAGAGAAACAACAATAAACACAACAAATCTTTTTGCAGATTATTCAAAAGACTCAACAAGTTTTTCTAAACAAAATATCTTCTCACTTGCTGGTTCAATAGGAATATCTCAAGCAAATCTAAATCAAGATATGGTTTCAAAACTTCTTAAATAAAAAAAGGTTTGAGTTTATAACTCAAACCTATCTTTCATAATAAAACCCACCATGAATAACTTTTTTTGGATAGTGACCAAATCTATGTGGTGGATAATAAGGTCTATAATATCCCATTGGAGGACCAAAATATCTTGGAGGATATGGATCATTATAAATAATTGTTACTTGTGAACTAGGTGGATTATAATATGGCTCAGAATAGTAGTTATTATTTACATAAGTTGTTCCACCATTACTATAACCATTATTTGGATAATTATTATTGTAATATGTTGTCGGAGCTGTATTTCTTGAATTATTTGCAATAACTGCACCTAACAATCCACCAGCTACTTTTGCAACATCTTTTCCATTTCCACTTCCAATTTGATTCCCAATAGCAACACCAAGAGTTGCTCCAACAACTGTATCTAAACCAATAGAGTTATTGTCTGCAAAAACCAAAGAACTAGAAACTAAAAACATTGCTAGAATCTTTTTCATTCTTATATCCTTTTTCTATATTAAAAAACTTTAAAATAATAGATGTAAATTGTGTATTTATTGTGAAAAATTATTTCAATTTTCCAGAGACTTTATACTCTTCCCAATACTTATCTAAAGCACTATTCAGCTCTTCATCAGAAAGTTTTGTTTTCTTTTTTACACCAAATCTTTTGATAAATGATTCTGGCATAATTGTAGTTTCTGCACTTGGATTTTTCAAAAAATCAAACATAGCTTTTTTTACAGCTCTTTCACTACTATACTCTAATAAATATCTATAAAAATATTTATCAATTGATACTGGTAATCTACTATGACATTTCACACAATTTGTCTCATAAATATTTTTTTCATCTTTTGCAAATAAAAACATAATAAATAAACTACAAATAAAAAAAACTCTTACCATCTTACTTTTACCTTTGTTCCAACTCCTAATTGTGAAGTTACATCTATTTTAAAATCATACTCTTTTGCTATTAAAGATACAATATTTAAGCCTATTCCAAAGCCACCTACACTTTTATCAAATCTTTGATATCTATCAAAAAGGTTTTCAAGATTTTCACTACTCATTCCTTTTCCACTATCTTCAATTATCATACTATTTTTAGCAAGTATAACTTTGATAAATCCAGAATTTTTATTGTATTTAATTGCATTTGAAAGTAAATTATCTATTAGTTTTGATATTTTTTTAACATCACAGAAAATAAATACATTATCTTTTATATTTGTTTCAAATCTAATCTTTTTCATATTTGCAATACTTAAAAAGAAATCAACTCTTTGTCTTAGTATATTTGATAGATTTATATTTTCATTATTTGAAATTATTTGATTATTTAAAGTAACAAAAGTCAAATCTTCATATATATTTGAAATAGTTTTTGCTCCTATTTCTATTCTATTTATTTTTCGTAAGGTTTTATCATCTAACAAACTTTTATCTATTGTTTCTATATTTGTAATTATGGCAGTTACAGGAGTATTTAGTTCATGAGTTGTATCTTTTATAAATCTATCAAGTAGATGTAAAGCATCACGCATTGGTTTTAAAAACAATTTAGAGATAAAATATCCTATAAAAATCATAAATAAAAATGCACAGAAAAAAGATATTATCATCTTATATTTAATATTTTCAAACCAAATATTATCATCAGGAATTTCTATAACTACATATTTTGAACCCAAATAGTAAGATTCTGGTTCTTTTATAAAATGAATTTTGTCATTTTTTAAATATATTACATCATCTAATTTAACTATTTGTGATTGTAAAGTTGAAAAAATCTTTTTTTTATCACTATCATAAATAGCAGATTTATATTTTTCATCTCTTGGATAAATATTGTCTTTATCTATATTTATATGAAGTTCTTTTAAATTTGAAATTAAACTATTTGAATAAGTTTGTAGAATTTGTCTTTTTTCTTGCAACATTAAATTTTTTTGAAACTGATAATATAAAAAAAACATAACACAAAGAATAACGAGAACTAAAAAAGAGTATAAAAGACTAAATCCTAAAAGGGTTCTAGTTTCACTCTTGGTTAAATCTATATCCAAGTTTCTTAACGCTAACAATTTTTTCACTTCCTAATATTTTTCTAAGATTTTTAATATAAGTTCTTAAAGAGTTATCGCTATACTCTTCATCATATTCCCAAACATAACTATATATTTTATCATGTGGCAAAAGCTCATTTGGATGTTGTAAAAGTATCTTTAAAAGTTTTAACTCTTTTAAATTAAGTTTAATCTCTTCACCGTCACACTTTAATTCATTTGAAATTACATCAAAAGTTATATTTGGAGTAATAACTATTTCATCTTTTTTTACAAACTCTCTTTTTAATAAAGTTTGAATACGAATTAAAAGCTCTTTTAAAGCAAAAGGTTTTCTAATATAATCATCACAACCGCTAGAAAATCCTTCTTCAAGTGAATCTACAGAATTTAAAGATGTTATAAAAATAGCTGGAACTGTATCATTTTGAACTCTAACTTCTTTTAATACATCAAATCCATTTTTATTTGGTACATTTACATCAAGTAAAAGTAAATCATAATTATGTTCATAAATAGATGCTATTGCTTCATCTCCATCATAAACACAAGTTACATCAAAACCTTCATCGAGTAAATATTCACTTACAGTTTCACTTAAGTTACAATCATCTTCTAATAATAATATTTTACTCTTCATCTTCTATTTGCTTCTCTTTGGGGTTTTTGTCTTCATTTAATCTTTTTTCATATTGAGTTTTTTCATTTACAGTCATTTTTGGAATCCTAAAATCCAACTCTTTAAAAAAGGCACTTTTGTCTTTTTCATCTACAAAACCAATAATTTCTATTAACTCTTGCGTACTCATCTCAGAATAATTCTCTTTTGCAAAAGCAAAACCAGCAACCAACAATCCCATAAGAAAAATCTTTTTCATCAATTCAACTCTTTCCAACGCTTTTTTTTGTTTAATTGTAGCATAAGAAATGTATAATAATCGTAGAATAAACTAAAAAATAGGCTAAAAAAATTATGAATAAGAAAATATCATTAAAATATATATTTAAACTTTTACTAGAAAATAAAAAACCACTAATTTTTGGACAAATAATAACAATATTTGCGATTTTAATAAGCATTCCAATTCCCCTACTTTTGCCTTTACTTGTAGATGAAGTTTTACTTGAAAAACCAGCTTTTATAGTAAATAATTTAAAAGATTTAGGAATAGAATCTATTTTGTATTATATTGTAATTGTAACATTTATGGTTTTATTTTTAAGATTTGCACATTTGCTTTTAGGAGTAATTACAACAAAAATATTTACAAAGATTTCAAAATATGTAACTTTCAATATACGAAAAAAACTTTTAAATCATCTAAAAATAGTAAATATGAATGAATATGAAAGTTTAGGAAGTGGTAGTATTGCTGCAAATTTGATAACAGATGTTAATACTTTAGATAATTTTATAGTTTCAAGTTCAAGTAAACTTGTAACTTCAACACTAACATTATTAGCTGTTGCTATTGTTATTATAAAAATAGATTTGATTTTAGGATTGATGATTTTATTTATTCAACCAATTATTATGATTTTATCAAAAAAGATTGTAAATAAGACAGGAGAATTAAAAAAGGAAGAGAATAAAACAATAGAACTATTTCAAAATAATATAAATGAAACTTTGGATCTTTTTGGGCAAATAAAAGCAAGTAATAAAGAAAATTTCTTTTTTGAAAACTCTATAAAAAAAGCAAAAGATATTCAAATAGCTTCAAATGAATTCAACTATAAAAGTGTAGCTTACGAAAGATTTTCTTTTACTATTTTTTTATTTGCTTTTGAAATATTTAGAGGTGTTGGTTTAATTATGGTTGCATATAGTGATTTATCAATTGGTTTAATGTTTGCAATGTTTGGATATATTTGGTTTATTATGACTCCAATTCAAGATATATTAACTATTCAATACTCACTTGCAAGTGCAAAAGCTGCTATCAATAGAATAAATAAAATTTTAGATTTAGAGTGTGAAAAAACTGGAAAAATAGTACTTGATAAAAATAGTAAAAAAGTAGATATTTCTATAAGAAACTTATCTTTTTCATATAAAAAAGATAAAGAGACTTTAAAAGATATCTCTTTTGATATAAAAAGTGGTGAAAAAATAGCAATAATTGGTTCAAGTGGGAGTGGGAAAACTACAATTTCACAAATAATTTCAGGATTTTATGCAAAAACAAGTGGAGATATTTTGTATAACAATATAAGTGTTGATGAAATAGATAAACATAGTTTAAGAGATAATATTTTTTTAGTTTTACAAATGCCTATATTATTTAATAATACTTTACGATTTAATATCACTATGGGAGATGATAGTATAAGTGATGAAAAAATATATGAAGCTTTAAAAATAGCACAACTTTATGATACAATTATTAATATGAGTGAAAAACTTGATACTATTGTTGGAAAATATGGAATTAGATTAAGTGGAGGTCAGCGACAAAGATTATCTATTTCAAGAATGATAATAGCAAATCCAAATGTAATAATATTTGATGAATCAACTTCTGCACTTGATGTTCATACAGAAACAAAACTTTTTAGTGATTTAGAAGAGTTTTTAAAAGATAAAACTGTTATTACAATAGCTCATAGATTAAGTACAGTTAAAAATGCTTCTTATGTTTATGTACTTGAAGATGGGAAATTAGTTCAACAAGGAACTCATAAAGAATTAGAACAAAAAGAAGGTCACTACTTAGAGTTTGTAAAACAACAATTAATTTAAAGAAGCTATAAAATGAAAAAATTAGTTTTAATTAGACATGCAAAATCTGACTGGTCGAACCCATTTTTAGATGATTATTTAAGACCTTTAAATAAAAAAGGCAAAAAAAATGCACCTTTAATGGCAAAAGTTTTAAAAGAAAAAAATATAAAACCAGATTTGATAATATCATCACCTTCAATTAGAACAAAACAAACTTTAGAATATTTTATAAAAGAATTTAATTATAACGATGAGGTAAAGTTTGAAGAATCTATTTATGAAGCACCTTATGAAAATCTTTTAAAAGTTATAAAAGATATTCCCCATAGCTATAAAACAGTATTCCTAATAGGACATAATCCTGGTCTTTGTGATTTAACAAATTTTTTAGTAGATAAAAGTTTTGAAAATATTCCAACTTGTGGTATTGTAGAAATAGATTTTGATGTTAAAAATTGGAAAGATATATCAAAAAAGAATTCTAATCTTATTTCTTTTGAATATCCTAAAAAATATCAATAAATTTTTTTATCTCTTTTTATAAGTAAATATATAAAAAATGGAGCTCCAATAAAAGCTGTTACAACTCCAATAGGTAAAGTTGAATCTGTATTTAAATTTCTTGAAATTAAATCACTAAAAACTAAAAAAACTCCACCAAAAAAGAAAGTTGGAAAAAAAAGTTTTTCTGCACTTTTTTTATAAATTATTTTTACAATATGAGGAATCACAAGTCCTATAAAGCCAATGGGTCCTGTGAAACTAATAGTTATACCAACACACAAAGATACAACGACTAATAAAGTTAAGTTTGTTTTATCAACATTCAAGCCTTTTAAAAATGCCATATCATTTGAAATAAGTAAAAGTTTGATTTTATTTTTATATAAATAAATTATCACATAAAACACTATACTTACAAAAAAGATTACAAAACTATTAGAAAAACCAACTGTATCTAAACTTCCAAGAGTAAATCTAACTATTGAATAATTTTCTTGTAAACTACTCATATAAAAAACTAACATCAAAGCTGAAGCATAAAAATATGATAAAGCAATTCCTATTAACAATATCGAATTTGTCGAACTTCCAATAGAAGTTTTATTTATAATCTTTGAAATAATATATAAAACTAAAATAGTAAAAAGTGAACCTAAAATAGAAGAAATAAAAATATACATTGTAGGTAACAATATTATACCAATAGCAGTAAAAAGTGTAGTTCCACTTGCAATTCCTAAAGTATAAGGCGTAATTAACTCATTTTTAAAAATAATTTGAAAAATCAATCCACTTAAAGCTAAAATTCCACCAACAAAAAAAGCCAAAATCACTCTTGCAACTCTCAAATCCCAAAATACCATATTTGAACTATTTGAAAACTCAAATATATCTTTTATATTTATTTGAGTTTCACCTAAAAATGGTGATATAAAAATTATTATTAATCCTAAAATATATAAAAAAGCTTTCATAAATCTACCACCAAATGATTTTGCATTTTTTTGATTGAATTATTATAAAATTTCAATAGATTTTCATCTTTAAAGAACTCTTCGTGAGTTCCAAAAAAATCGATTTCTCCAGCTTTTATAAATAAAATCTTATATCTCTTTAAAGCATAAGCTAAATCAAGATTATGAGTTATAATAATTTTTTGTTTTAACAAATTTGAATCAAAAATATCATAAATATCTTTTAATCTTTTTAAGTCTAAATTTGCAGTTAATTCATCAAAAATAGTTATTCGTGCATCGTGTAAAATAGCACTAGCCATTAATAAAAGTTGTTTTTCTCCAGAACTTAAAATAGCACAATATCTATTTTCTAATTCTTTTAGTTTCAATAAATTTATAGTATCTTCAAGTTTAGATTTATCTACATTTTTTATAAAAGAATTTTCTAAAAACTCTTTTACAGTCATATATTCATCAAAAATAAAAAGTTTTGGAGGAATATAATTTATATATTCTGCTCTTTTAAAACTACTTACTTTTGATAAATCTTTTGCAAATATTTTAACGCTACTATTTGAAATAAGGTTTGATAAAACTTTTGCTAAAGTTGATTTTCCAGCTCCATTTTCACCTAATATTAATAGATTTTCATCATTATTTAGGAAAAATGATATATTTTTTAAAATTGAATTACTATAATTTTTTATCTCTAACATTTTCCAAAATCTTTTTAAAATCTTTTATAAATAGTGCTACTCTATGACTAGAAATTCCAGCATAAAGCTTATCAATAGTATAAATATTGCTATTTTTACTTGCATTTATAGGTAAACTTCTCCACAAGTTTATAATATTTTCTTGTTCATTTTTATTATCTTCTAAAAATGGAGTTAATAAAACTATTATATCGGGATTTAAATTTATAATTTTTTCTGTATTTAATACAGGTTGTGCTTTTGACTCTGATTTATATGCGTTTTTATTTGAACTAGCATTTATAATATCTTCAAAATAAACATAATTTCCTGCAACATAAATATCATTTGATAGTGTTTGTTGAGGACTAAAAACTATTAAAATTTTCTGATTTGTTACTATATTTTCTAACTCTTTTAAAGCTTCATCTATACTTTGATTTAACTTTTTTGCTTTATCAATTTTATTGAAATATTCACCTAAATTTTCTATTGAATATTTTATATCAGCTAAACTCTCAGTTTTATACACTTTAAGTTTTATATTTAAAGCTTCTAAATTTGAATTTAACTTCTCATCATAATTTTGAGTTATTACAACTGTAGGATTTAATTTCAATACTTTTTCTAAAGAGATGTTATTGTAACTTCCAATTTTAGGAATAGATTTTGATTCTTCAGGAAAATCACAAAATTTTGTATTTGCAACTACATTTTTTCCTTCATCTAAGGCAAATACTATTTCATTTATTGCTGGACTTAGAGTTATTACTCTAGTCTCAGCAAATAAATTTATAGAAAATAAAACTATAAAAAAGAGTTTTTTCATGTTAGAAATTTACTTTCATACCAGCAAAAAAAGTCGTTTCAAAGTTTATTGGATAAACTGTATCACTACTTCCCCAATTATTAGCTACCCATAAACCATTTTTTCTATCAAATATATTTTGTACTTTTCCAAATAACTCAATATTTTGATAAGTATAAGATACAGCTAAATCTGTTGAGTGATAATGTTCTTGTTTTTCATTGAAATTATTTTCAAAATCATTTGCAGCATAAGTGCTACTTCTATAAGTATGAGATAAAACTGTATTTATTTTATTTATTTCATAACCTAAATTTACCGTTGCATTATGTTTTGAAACTCCTGGCAATTTTTTACCATCATAAGCCCCATTCGCTTCATTTTCTTTATCAATTTTTGCAATGATATATGAATAATTAATAGAAGTATATAAGTTTTCATTTATATTAAATTTATCAAAAATTTCTATTCCATATTTATGAGATTCATCAATATTAGTATTTTTATAAGAAGTTGGTTCATAATATATCTCATTTTTTAATTCTGATCTAAATAAAGATATTTTTAGTTTATTATTTTTTTGAATATTATTATATCCAATTGTATAGTTATGAACTTTAGTAGGTTCAATAAAACCATTAAAACTAACATTATTTGACCAATCTTTATAAAAAAATCTATCAATATCTGGTGCTTGAAAACTTCTATTATAGTTTGCAAAAATTGATGATGTATCATTTAATCTATAATTTGTTCCAAAATCATAAGCGTTTATATAATCATCTTGTTTAAGATTTGCGCCAGATTCTGGATTATATTCATATTCTACATTTTCTCTTCTAAATCCTGCTGATAAAGTCAAATCATCTATTATTCTATACTCAGTAGAGACAAAAGCTGCCTTATTTGTTTTATTCGTTATATCACTTGAAGATATTCTATCTCCATCAAAACCATCAACTCCTATTGCAACTGTTGCTTTATCATTTTTATAATTTATTTTTGAAGCAAAAGATTTATAATCATATTTTGATTCATTATTCCAAGTAATAAATTTGCTAAATTTATCTTCATCACTATATGTAGTATCTATCCAAAAATTTTCATTAAAATCATATTTAAACCCACCATTTGTTACATAAGAACTAAAATATTGTTCTGAAAAAGATGATGTTTTATTTGGATTATTATTATATTGATCTAAGCTTATTGGATTTGCATAATTAATATTCATGTTAGAATAAGTTCTTGATAAGTTTAATTCCAAACTTTCTGTTGGAGTAAATATTACACTAAAGTTTTTATTTTTATTATAATTTTCATCTTTATCATTATTTGTGTCTTCTATAGAACCATCACTAGAAGTATAATCGATATAAGCATTTGCTATAAAATATTCATTTCCATATCCAAAGCTTATTACTCCATTTTTTGTTCCATTATTTCCAAAATATGTTTTTACATAATTACTATTCTTTTTATCAGTTATTATATTTATAACTCCAGCATTTGCCCCATCTCCATAAGCTACAGAACCTGTTCCTTTTAGAATTTCTATTCTTTCAATACTTTCAAGTGGAATTGCACTTAAAAGTTGTGGTACCATATCAACATTATTCAATCTTCTTCCATTTACTAAAACTACAATATTTTGATATCCATCATTTATACCATATCCTCTTAAATCGATTAATTGAGAAAATTTATTTCCAAATGATGGTGCTACATTAACTGAAGTTTGAGAAGAAAGAAAATCATATATATCTTTAGATTTTGAATTATCTATATCATTTTTTGTATAGATTTCTGTTGCAAAAGGTGCATTTAATTCATCAGACTTGATTAAAGACGAAGTAACTGTAATAGTTTCTAAAGTATCTGTTGAGAAAAGGTTTGTTGCTAAAAAAAAGCTTGCAACTAAGCTTGTAGATATTTTTTTCATTTTTTATTTTCCTAATTATTTATTTTATGTTATTTGTTGAATATAGTTTGATTGGTTTTAATTGTTTTTCTAACAATTGTTTTATGATTTCTGGCATTTTTGACAAAATTGAGCTAATTCTACAGCCAATGCTTAAAAGTTTTCTATTTGTTGTAGCAGACAAAATACCAAAAAAACTAAAATATTTTTTTCTTTTCATAACCATTTTCCTCCTTTATAAAATATAATTTGATTAGATATGACAATTTAAAATTGTTTTTGTAGGATCGATAATATATTCATAACCTTTATAAGCTATATAAATACCAAAAATTATTACCAAGATAGAAGCTATTTTTATAAATAAATCTCTTAAATTTGACTGTTTAAATAATCCTATAAAAAATCCAAGAGAAAAAAGAGCTGGAATAGTGCTTAATCCAAAAATAAACATCACAAAAGCACCCCAAAATGCACTTCCTGTACTAGCTGCTGTTATTGCAAAAACATATACAAAACCACAAGGAAGTAGTCCATTTAACATTCCTAAAAGATAAAAACTAAATAAAGATTCTGAAGATAAAAGAGACTTAAAAGTTTTTTGATAAAGTGGTGATTTAGAACAGCTGTGTTCTAAAATAGTTAAAAATTTGATTTTCCCAAGAAGTGAGAATCCAACTAAAACCATTAAAACACCTGTAATTAATAGTAAAATACCACTTGTCAAATTATCAAAACTTACAACACCACCAACAAAACCAAATAAGGCACCCAAAATCATATAAGTTGTCACTCTTCCAAATGAGTATAATAAATGTGCAAATGTTTGAGTTCTTTTTGAATATTCATTTTTTATTTTTGTACTTGAATAAGCTATTACTATTCCACCACACATTCCAACACAGTGACCAAAAGAACCTAAAAAAGCAATACTTATGATAGTTATTATACTAATTGCTTCCATTATTTAGTAATTAACTCTTTTCTATATGCTGGATTTGCTAAAGTTTCATTTCTAAGAACTCTTAATTGTACTTCTTCAAAAGATATTAAACCATCTTTTAACTCTTCATAAGCACCAAATCCATATCTCATTGGAGTTTCATCTGTTCTACTATACCAAGCATTTCTACCATCTATGTATCTTTTTGTATCTTTAGACATAACCCAAATTTTGGCTGTATCTTTAAAAGGTTTATTTTTTAGCCAATTTACCATTCCACCATGATCATGGAAAAACCAAGTTTTACCATCTGGAGCAACTACTTGAGAAGCATAATCTAAACTATTTATTATCATTCCACAGTCGCTATCTTGATATTTACCTAAAACAATTTCTAATGGAACTTGAGACATATTGTCTTCTTTTAAAACAACCATTTGTTTACTACTTGACATTGATAAAAAGATTATTACTATTATTGAAACAACAATAACTACAGTAATAATAGGCATGTATTTTTTCATAAAAACTCCTAAATAAAGTAATATTATATTGATTTGTATATAAATTTAAGATTATATTTGAGCAAAAAAAAAGGCTTTACAGAGGGAAAAACTGTAAAGCCCGTATTCAAATTATTTCACAAATATAGGATACTAAATTATTTATTTAGTAGAAGGAGGATTTAATATTTAATATAAATATCCTATGAGTGTAATTATAATAGTAGAAAAATTAAAATAAGATAAAATTTATCCTATTTTCTAAAAATTTTTAACTTTTAACTTATATTTTTAATATTATAATGCCAACTCAATAATAATTTAGGAAATATTTTAATGAAATTGATAATATTTGATATGGATGGAACTCTTATAAATAGTGGATTCGCTATTGCAAATACAGTAAATTATGTAAGAGAAAATTTGGGATTTGAAAGATTAGAAAAAGATTATATTTTAGAAAATGTAAATGATCCAAAGATAAACTCTGCAGAATTTTTTTATGGAACAAAAGAGTTTACAGAACAACAAGCAAAACTTTTTGAAGAGTATTATAATAAACACTGTTTAACTGACTTAGTTATTTATGATGGTATATTAAAGCTACTTGATGATTTAAAAAGTGATTTCACTTTAGCAGTTGCAACAAATGCAAATTCAATTTATGCAAACAAAATGTTAAGTCATCTTGAATTAAATCACTATTTTTCATCAATTTTAGGTTACAACGATGTAAAAAATCCAAAACCACATCCTGAAATGGTAAATAAACTTTTAGATATTCATCAAATAAAAAAACAAAATGCCCAACTTATTGGTGATTCTCACAAAGATATTATGGCAGCAACAAATGCAGGAGTTGATTCTGTATTAGTTAATTGGGGATTTTCAAATCATACAAAAGATGCTATTGAATCTGTAAGTGAACTTGAAAAAAGAATAAAATCTAAATTTTTTATTTAGATTTTTATAATCTTAAATTCACCCTCTTTTAAGTCTTCAAGCTCAAAATCTGCAAATTTTGTTCTATGAAGTTTTATCACTTTATTAGAAACTGCTGCGAACATTCGTTTTACTTGATGATATTTTCCCTCAACAATTTCAATTTTTACAAAAGTAGGAGTAATAATTTCTAATTTAGCAGGAAGAAGAGGTTTTTCTTCTCCATTTAACATTAAAGTTCCACTTGCAAAGATTTCTACTTCATCACCTTTTAACGGCTTTTCTAAAGTCGCTTCATAAATCTTTGAAATATCTTTTTTGGGACTTGTTAATCTGTGACTCAAAACTCCATCATCAGTTAAAAGAATAACTCCTGTTGTATCAATATCTAATCTTCCTATTGTTGAAATTTTTGGATTTCTTCTACTATATCTTTGAGGCAATAAAGAATAAATCAATTTTCCTGAATCATTATGAGAACAGATATAACCTTGTGGTTTATTTAATAATATAAGTAAAGTTTCATCATCTAAAACTTCTCCATTTATTTTAATATCATCATGATAAGCTTTTATTGAAGTATTATAAACTCTGTTATCATTTATACAAATTTCATTCATTCTTAAAAATTTTTTTGCTTCACTTCTTGTACAGTATCCTAAACTAGATAGGTGTGCATCTACTCTTTTATAACTATTTGACATTATTTCTCTTTATTTAAAATAGTTTGGATATTAACATTTTTTTGAATAAAATACAAATATGAAATTAATTGATAAAAAATATAAAATTTATTTGCTAGATGAAGAAAAATTTGATTTTCCAACTTTAAATATGATGAATGATGATTTAGTTGCTATTGGTGGAGATTTTCATCCTCAAAGATTGTTAAATGCCTATGAAAATGGTATTTTTCCATGGTTTATAGATGATTTAGGATATATTCATTGGTTTAGCCCACAAAAAAGAATGGTTTTATACCCAGAAAATTTTAAAGTATCAAAAAGCCTTAGAAAATCAATAACAAACAAAGGATTTGTCGTAAAATCAAATGAAAATTTTGAAGAAGTTATTAGATCTTGTGCCAAAATAAAAAGAAAACATGAAGATGGTACTTGGATAAGTGAAGAATTTATTAAAGCATATACAAATTTACATGAACTTGATATTGCTTTTAGTATAGAGTGTTATTTAAAAGATGAATTAGTTGGTGGACTTTATGGAGTTTTAATCGGTGATATTTTTTGTGGAGAAAGTATGTTTTCTTTAGTTCCTGACACTTCAAAGGTTGCATTTTATCATCTTTGTCAACAAGCCAAACAAAATGGAATAAAAATTATTGATTGTCAAGTTTATAATGACCATTTAGCAAGTTTAGGTGCTTTTGAAATAACTAGAAATGAATACTTTAATCTTTTAAAAGATAGTTAAATTTTACTATCTTTTTTTAAAATGAAAAGTACAATTTTTCTTGTAAAAAGTAATATATTATATAAAATTCTTGAAAATTTATTATCATATTTAAATAAAAAATGCAATTTACCAAGAATTGTATTTTTTTTCACAGCACTATTTAAAAATTCTAAAGCTTTAGTTCCTTGATAATATGTACTTTTATGTAAAACAATAAATCCATTATTTATATTCAAATTTGTATTATCTTTTATACTATTTATATTTATTCGAATATCTTTTATATCTAAATCAAAATTATCTTTTAACTTCAAATATTTTGCATAATTTTTACAAAATGGGCACTCTTCATCATAAAAAAGAACTATTTTTTCTTTATTTTTTGTTTTCATTATTTATCCATTATTTATGATATAATTTTGCCTATTTTAAAATAAAAAAAGGTAAAAAATGAAAAAAGTGCTATTTACTATTTTATTCTTAAGTCTAAGTTTATTTGCTCAAAATGACTTTGGAGATGAAGATTTTGTAAAAGGACAAGATGCTTATGATAGACAAGATTATCCTACTGCCATAAAGTTTTATGAAAAAGCGGCAAGCAAAAACAATGTTGATGCTATTTGGTCTCTTGGTTTTATTTACGATAATGTTCAAGAACATAAAGGTATAAATGCAAATTTAGTAGAAGCGTTTAAATGGTATAAAAAATGTGCTGATTTAAATGATGAACAATGTTTGTTTAATGTTGGAAATATGTATCATGAAGGTCATGGAGTAAAACAAGATTATGTAGAAGCTATCAAATGGTATTTAAAAGCAGCAGATAAAGGATATATTGATGCTTATTACAATCTAGGTTTAATGCATGAAGAAGGACTTGGTGTAAGAAAAAATATTTCTGAAGCTATAAAATGGTATCAAAAAGCTGCTGATTTAGGTGATGAAGAATCACTTTCTGCTGTAAAAGAACTTAGCTCAAAACTTCCAAAGTAAACTCTAAAGCTTATTATAAATATAATATTTTATAATACTATATTTATAAGTTTTTAATATAATTTCTTATAAGATACACAAAATCTTATAAAGGAATTATTTATGCAATTAAGAGAAAAATTCTCTCCCACTTGTTTTTTAGCTGCTCTTGGAGCTGGAGGATTAAGTGTTTCATTTTTTATGTATTTGATGTTTTTAGTTCCCCATCCAAATACTCCAATGGCAACTTACGAATATGTTATAGAAGCTTTATTTAAAGGTAATTGGTTATCTTTTGTAGTGGCTTTTTCTTTGGTTTTTATTTTAGCTTTTGCTTTTTTACATTTTAAATTACTTATTTGGAATACAAAACAGTATTTGATGTATAAAAAAACTAAAACTTATGAAGATTTATTAGGTTCAAATGCTCAAATTTCACTTATGACTTTACCTTTGACATATACAATGACAATTAATGTATCTTTTGTTTTAGGTGCTGTTTTTGTGCCAAATTTATGGAGTGTAGTTGAATACTTATTTCCATTTGCACTTTTAGGTTTTGCTATAAATGGTTATTATGCTTTAAAAATATTTTTTGATTATTTTTCAAGACTTTTAATAAAAGGTGATTTTGACTTTACAAAAAACAATAATCTTACACAAATGATTTCAATTTTTGCATTATCAATGATTGCAGTTGGATTTGCTGCTCCTGGAGCTATGAGTCATAATATAGTAATAAATGCAATCGGTATTTTCTTTGCTATATTTTTTGCTTCAGTTTCAATACTTCTTATAGTATTAAAACTTATTTTAGGTTTTAAAAATATGTTTGAACACGGTGTTGGACTTGAAACTGCACCATCAATGTGGATTATTATTCCAATTTTAACTCTTCTTGGAATTACTTTTGTTAGAGTAACTTTTGGATTAGAACACAATTTCCATACTTTAACAAATAAATCGTCACTTTTTGTACTAACTTCTGTTATTTTGTCTTTACAAATAATATTTGGTGTTTTGGGATATTCAGTGATGAAAAAAATGGGATATTTTGAAAAGTTTATAGAATCAAATGAAAAATCAGCTATATCTTTTTCTTTAATTTGTCCTGGTGTTGCTTTTTTTGTTTTTGGAATGTTTTTTATAAACTTAGGTTTAACATACAATGGAATTCTTGAAAAATATTCATTTTTCTATTTTATTTTGATGATTCCATTTATTTATATTCAAATAAAAACAATTAAGCTATTTTTTAAACTTTATAAAAAGTTTTCTTTCTAAAAAATTATAAAAAGGATTAAATATGAAAAAAATTTTAGTATCTTTAGGAGTATCTTTACTGTTAACAACTTCTAGTTTTGCAGATGATAATAGTGCAAAAGGACTAAATATCATTATAACTTCAGGTGATGCACAAACTCAAATGATGGGTATGGTTCTATCAACAATGACATTAAAACAAGGCAAAGAGGTAAATATGACTCTTTGCTCAAATGCTGGTGATTTAGCTATAAAAAATACAGAAAGCCCAAAATTAAAACCTCAAGATAAATCTCCAAAAATGTTACTTGACAATTTAATTAAAAATGGTGCAAAAGTTCAAGTTTGTCCACTTTATCTTCCAAATATAGAAAAAACTGAATCAGATCTAATTGATGGTGTAACTGTTGCAAAACCTAATGAAGTTGCATCTAAACTTTTAGACAAAAACTATCAAAATTTAAGTTATTAGAAAAAGGAGTATTTTATACTCCTTTCCCATAATTAAGTTCTTATACTTAAACAATCTATTATTTTATCTTATATTTAATATAAAAGTTTTTCATATTTTATTGACTTTTATTATGCAAAGTATTATAATCCAAAAAGATATTAATAAGAGGTACTTATATGAATATCATAAGAAATATTTATTATTTTTATATCAATGGTTTTAAAAACATGACTTTAGGTAAAACTTTATGGAAAATTATAATTATAAAACTTATTGTAATTCTTATTTTTCTTAAATTTTTTATTCATGATAAATCTTTTAAAACAGAATATAAAACTTACGAAGAAAAGGTAGATTTTGTATATAAAAATCTAACAAAATAAATTAAGGAATTTGTTATGGAAGAACACTTAGTTGATTGGTCAAGAGCACAGTTTGCCTTGACAGCCATGTACCATTGGATTTTTGTTCCATTGACACTTGGTCTTGGATTTATTGTTGCTATAATGGAAACAATATATGTAAAAACAAATGATGAATTTTGGAAAAAAACTACAAAATTTTGGATGGGTTTATTTGCAATAAATTTTGCAATTGGTGTTGCAACAGGAATAATAATGGAGTTTGAGTTTGGTACAAACTGGGCAAATTATTCTTGGTTTGTAGGAGATATTTTTGGTGCACCACTTGCAGTTGAAGGTATTTTAGCATTTTTTATGGAAAGTACTTTTTTTGCAGTTATGTTTTTTGGTTGGAATAAAGTATCAAAAAGTTTTCATCTATTATCAACTTGGTTAGTTGCCATTGGTTCAAATCTATCTGCTTTATGGATACTTGTTGCAAATGGTTGGATGCAATATCCAGTTGGAATGACTTTTAATCCTGATACGGTAAGAAATGAGATGAATAATTTTTGGGATGTATTACTTTCACCTGTTGCTGTTAGCAAATTTTTACATACTATTGGAAGTGGATATGTTTTATCTTCGCTGTTTGTTATAGGAGTTAGTGCTTGGTTTTTACTTAAAAAAAGAGATGTTTTGTTCGCAAAAAAATCTATGATTATTGGAGCAAGTTTTGGACTTATTACTTCACTATTTTTAGTTTTAAGTGGTGATGAATCAGCTCATCAAGTTGCTCTTAAGCAACCAATGAAGCTTGCAGTAATGGAAGGACTTTATGAAGGAAAAAAAGACGCTGGAATTGTTGCAGTTGGAATTTTAAATCCTAATAAAACTTTAGAAAATAACGAAGAACCATTCCTATTTGAGTTCACTCTTCCTTATGCTCTTTCACTCTTATCTTATCATGATAAAAATGCTTTTGTTCCAGGAATTAAAGATTTGGTTTATGGAAATGAAGAACAAGGAATAATTAGCACTCAAGAAAAAATAAATAGAGGTAAAATAGCAATAAAAGCATTAGAAGAGTATAAAGAAGCTAAAAAACTTAGTAACTCTATTAAAATGTTAGAAGCAGAAACAATTTTGAGAGAAAATCTGAAATATTTTGGATATGGACATATTAAAAATCCGCAAGACGTAATCCCACCTATCACACTTAATTTTTACTCATTTCATATAATGGTAGGACTTGGTATTTGGTTTATTCTACTTTTTACTGTAGTTTTATTTTTACTTTTAAAAAAAGATATTATGAATTATACTTTAGTTTTAAAATCAGCACTTTTTAGTATTCCTTTAGGATATATTGCAAGTGAAGCAGGATGGATTGTTACTGAAGTAGGAAGACAACCTTGGGCTATTCAAGATTTAATGCCTGTTGGAATTGCAGCAACAAAAATAGCCTCAACAAATGTAATCATTAGCTTTTTCATATTTGCTATTTTATTTACTGTGTTACTTATTGCTGAAATCAAAATTATGACCAAACAAATACAAATTGGTCCAAATAAGGAGCATTAAAATGGGATTTGGTAATTTAGAACTTATAACACTTCAACAATATTGGTGGATAATAATATCTTTATTAGGTGGTCTTTTTGTATTTATTATGTTTGTTCAAGGAGGACAAACTTTAATAGATAAATTAAGTGAAAATGAAACTGAAAAAACTATGTTAATAAATAGTATAGGAAGAAAATGGGAACTTGGTTTTACAACTTTAGTTCTTTTTGGTGGAGCATTATTTGCTGCTTTTCCACTTTTTTATTCTACAAGTTTTGGAGGAGCTTATTGGGTTTGGTTGGCAATTTTATTTTGTTTTATTATTCAAGCAGTTAGTTATGAGTATAGAACAAAACCAAATAACTTTTTAGGTCAAAAAACTTATGAATATTTTTTAAAAATAAATGGGAATATTGGAACATTTTTACTTGGAGTTGCAATTAGTACTTTTTTTAGTGGAAGTGAATTTATAATTGATAGTAACAACTTTGTAAATTGGCAAAATCCTTTAAGAGGCTTGGAAGCACTTTTAAATCCATACAATTATTTACTTGGATTTTCACTTGTTTTTTTAGCAAAAATAAGTGGAGCTTTATATTTTATAAACAATATAGATTATGAAAAGATTAGAGAAAAAGCTGTTAATTCTATAAAAATAAATATGCTTTTATTTCTTTTTTTCTTTTTAGGATTTATGTTTTGGATTCTTACAAAAGATGGATTTGCAATACAAAATGGTATTGTCTTTATAGAAAAATATAAATATCTATTTAATTTTATTGAAATGCCAATCATTTTAGGTATGTTTTTGATTGGTGTAATTATGGTAATTGTTGCAGTATTTATGACAATTATATTCAAAAAAACTTGTTGTATCAAAACAGGTGGAGTGGGAATTGTTTTAACTGTTATGGCACTTTTGTTAAATGTTGGATTTAACAATACTTCGTATTATCCATCAACAAGTGACCTACAAAGCAGTTTAACTATTATGAATAGCTCTGGAAGTCACTATACACTTATGACTATGAGTTATGTTTCTTTAATGGTACCTTTTGTATTAGCTTATATAGCTTTTGCTTGGTATAGTATGGATAGAGTAAAAATAACAAAAGATGAAATTGAATCAAAAGATTCTCATAATTATTAAAAAGGTTAAAAAATGGAATATTTGAGTGAATTAATTTGGTTAAGTCTATGGCCGTTGGTTATATATCTTGGATATAAGATTTCGATTAAAAATGCAACAAAGGAGATAAAATGATTGCCATACCAGTAAAAACAGATAAAGAAGATACAGCAGTATCAACACTTTTTGGGAAAGCAAAATATTTTGCATTAATAGATAATAATAAAATAAATATAGTAAAAAATGAACAATCTGGAGGAAAAGCTGTCGTAAAATGGTTAAAAAATCAAAATGTTGATACTTTAATCACTTCTCATATTGGAGAAAGACCTTTTACTCTTCTTTCAGATTTAAATATAAAAGCTTATTTTGCGGGAAATAAAAGAGTTGAATTAAAAGAAATACTTTTAAAATATGCAGATGGAGAATTAGCTATTTTAGATGATTATACTTTTCAAACTCTCATAAAAGAAGACAAAGAACATACAAAAAGATGTTCAACTAAAAAATAAATAAACCCAAAAAAAGGCAAGAAAATATTCTTACCTTTTTTGAATAGTTGCCATATTATTTGAAGTTTTTAAAACTTCTACTTTTTCACCTTCTACAAACTCTTTTGCATCAAGATTTGAATCAATCTCCCAATAAGTTCCTTTATAAAAAACTTTAGAGTTTTTAATTTCCCCTATTCCTTTTTCGTCAAAAAAATTATCTGAAACTTCAGTTTGAGATTTGAAAAATTTATCCAAAGATTTTCTTCTAAATAAAAAAAGAAAAATTAAAGAGAGTAAAGATATAACTGCAAGTTGCCAAATAGCTCCTGAAAAAATAAAGAAAAAGCTAATAATTGCAACAACTAAAAATCCAACTCCAAACCAAATAATTATAAAAGAGGCAATAAAAGCCTCGAGAGCAACTAAAGTTACTCCAATAGCCAATAAAGTATATGGATCAATTACGCTAAGCATTGTTAGAGTTTCCATTACTTACCCCTTTAAAAAATGCATCTCCTAAAACAGAAGTTGAACCTATCATAGAAGTTACATCGTAAGGTAAAATCATTTTATCAGTTGAACTACTTTCGGCAAGTGCTTTAAATGCAACAATTCTATCTTTTGCAAGTAAAAACTCTGCTGCTTTTTCATTTTCCATCATAGATATATTTATAAGTCTCATAGCTTCTTGTTGACCAGCTGCTAATTGTTCTTGCTCATATCTTTTTGCATTTGCCATTCTTTCAATTGCTTCTGCTTTTAAAATCTCACTTTGTTTAAAAGCTTCTGCTTCTCTGATTTGTGCTTCTTTTTGAGCTTCTGCTCTTGTTTGAATAGCTCTTTTTTCTCTTTCTGCTTCCATTTGCATATTCATAGCTTTTTCTATTGAAGGAGGAACTGAAATATCAGCTATTTCAACTCTTGTTACTTTTATTCCCCAGTTTGTTGCGGCACTTCCAAGTTCACTTTGAAGTTTTGCATTTAGAGTTTCTCTATTTGATAAAGTATCATCTAAATCCATTCCTCCAATTTCAGCTCTTAAAGTTGTCATTGCTAAATTTGCTATTGCATCTTTAAAATTTATTACATTATAAGTTGCTTGAACAGCATCATCAACTTTACAAAAAACTATTCCATCAATAGAGATATTTACATTATCTTTTGTGATTACTGATTGTTTTTCAATATCAACTAATTGTTCTCTTGAAGTAAGAATAGCTCTTACTCTATCAACAACTGGAATAATTATATGAAAACCACCATGCAAAACTTTATTAAATTTTCCAAGTCTTTCAACCACATATAAATCTGATTGAGAAACGATTTTCACACCTTTTGAGATAATAATAATTGCAAAAAAGATTATTGCAACTGCAAATACAATGCTTCCTTCCATAAAAAACCCTTTATTTTGATATGAATTATTATTATACTATAATTTATTTTTTTATTATGTTTTTTAAATTTAAATTGAACCTATTTCCATTTTCTAACTGTTCAATATTAATAAAAATTCTATTTTTATCACAAAACTCTTTTACCATAGCAAGTCCTAATCCAAATCCATCTTTTTTAGGATTTTCTTGAAAATATTTATCAAAAACTATAAAAAGATTTTTTGTATCAATTTTCTCACCTTTATTAAAAATTGATAATATATTTTCTTTATAATTTATCTCTATTAATGGCTCTTTTTTATCATTGTATTTGATTGCATTTGATATTAAATTATCAATAGTTTTTGTAAAACCATTTATGTCTGTTAAAATTTTTATATCTTCCAAATCAACATTTATTTTAGTATTTTCTTTTATATCTTCAAATTTTTCAAGCGAAGATTTTATTATTTCATCAAGGAAAAACTCTTGTTTTTCTATTTTATCTATCTCTTTTTTTATCTCATATTCCATATTTTCATAAAGTTTTAAAAGATTATTATTTGCTTGTTCTATTCTTTGTAATCTATTTAAACTTTTTTCATCTTTTATACTTTTTTGAAGAAGTTGTACATTCATTTTTATAGTAGAAACTGGAATATTAAGTTCATGAATTGTCTCTTTTATGCTTAATTCAAGTTTTTCATCACTTTTAAATAAAGGTTTCAATAGTGAGTTAGAAAAAGTCAAAAATACAGCTAATCCTAAAATTATTAAAGGAATTATTATATAAATAAAAAGTTCTGGATTTAAGCCAAATTTTGAAATGAAAAAATAGTTCAAATATAAAACAATAACTAAACAAAAAGTAAAAATTATAGAAATAGAGATTAAAAAATCTATTTTTTTAGAATTCAATTTTGTACCCTATTCCTTTTATATTTACAATCACATTTGCATCTGAAAAAAGTTTTTTTATTTGATTAATATAAACTCTAATAGAACCTTCACTATAATCTTCATTTGCAGCCCAAAGTCTATTTATAATCATCTCTTTTGTAACAATATCTCCCCTATTTTCTATAAATAGTTCAATTAAATCTAAAATTTTTGTAGGCAAGTTTAAATCTATTCCATTTTCATAAATTCTTTTATTTATTGGATTAAAATCTAAAGTTTCAGTTAATTTTATAAGTTCAAATTGTTTTTTATTTCTTTTTAAAAGTGCTTTTATTCTTAAAAGTAATTCATCTAAATCAACAGGTTTTTTAAGATAATCATCACAACCTTTTACAAAAGCCTCTTGTAATGTATCTTTATCTTTATAAGATGTTAAAAATATAGTTGGGGTATTGTCTTCGCTATTTCTTAAACTTGCTAAAAGTTCTAAACCACTTATTTTAGGAACTTTGATATCAAAAATGTATAAGTCATAGTTATTTTCATAATTTAGACTTAAACACTCTTCTCCATCTTTCGCAATATCAATAACAAATTTTTCTTCAATTAAAAAATCTTCCAAAGTTGAAGCAAAAAGTTCATCATCTTCTAAAACTAAAATTTTATACATTTACTTTTTCTTCTTTTTTTTAGAATATTTCTCTTTTAATCTTTTTCTTTCTTCAAGTTCTCTTTTAAGAGCATCTGGATTTGAACTATCAATTCCTTGTCTTTTTTCAACAGGAATTTTTCCTTTTAGTTTTGGGTTTAATTCAAAAAATTCATCTAAATCTTTTATTTGATAAATTTCACCTTTATTATGAAGTTCTGCTCGTTTTGGATAGCTTAAAATATAACATTGAGAAAAATCTTTTTCAATAACTCCTCTTGTTGCAAGGCTTTTAAAAATATCATATTTATAAATTATAAAAAATACAATTGTCACTACAAAAGTAATTATAACCAGATCCAAACTTATTCCTTTTTATTTTTGATACTTTCTTCTATTTCTTCATAGATTTTTTTATATTGAAATTTTTCATCAAATATTTTATCTTTGTATTCTATTAGAAAATTAAGTTTTTCATCTATTGTTCTATTAGCAGGATTTACACCAAATATTTTCATCAAAATCCACAAAGGAAAACCTGTTTTCCCAGTTTTTGATTCATCAAAAGATTCATTTCTAATAGTTATATAACAATATTCATCATACCATTTTCCAACAACATCTATTTTCCAAATTGTGCCATTTCCAAAAGTTGCTTTATAATCTTTATCTTCTTCCAAATAAAAATTTATAGCTTTTAATTTTACTTTTACTATGTTCAACTCTTTTTGGTATCTTGCGAACATTTATTTTTTCCTTATATTGCGATAAAAGAGTATTTTTTAGGATTTTACCATAATAGTTATTAATACTAATAATATTCTATTTTAGTTATAATCGAAGAATTTATAAATAGATATTTTGGAGTATATAATCGTGACAAAGAATTTTTTAATTTTTTTAGGTTTTATAATTCTTGCTTATATTGTAATATTTTATGAAAATTTTACAGTAATATTAAGTGGAATTGCAATTTTTCTAATCGGAATGTTTTTTATGCAAGATGGCTTTAAACAACTTTCTGGTGGTATTTTAGAAAAATTACTTCAAAAATTTACAAGTAATACTTTTTACGCAATTGCAACTGGTTTCTTTTCTACATCAGTTGTTCAAAGTTCAACAATTATCACATTAGTAGTTATTTCATTTTTAAGTGCTGAGTTATTAACTTTAGTTCAAGGTATTGGAATAATCTTTGGTTCAAACTTAGGAAGTACAACAACAGCTTGGATTGTTTCAAGTTTAGGAGTTGATGTAAAAATATCTAAATATGCTTTTCCTATGATTGTATTTGGAGTTATTTTAAGATTTACAAAAACAAATGGGCTAAAAGGTAGTGGAAATGTTTTATTAGGACTAGGATTTATCTTCCTTGGAATTGCTTATATGAAAGATGGATTTGATGTAATGAAAGAATCTATTGATTTAGCTTCTTTTGCTATGGAAGGTTATCTTGGAATAATCATTTATATTTTAATAGGTATTTTTGTTACTGTTGTTATTCAATCAAGTGCTGCAACTTTAGCAATAGTTATTACAGCACTAAATGCTGATAGCATCTCATATTTAAATGCTTTAGCTTTAGCTATTGGAGCGAATGTTGGTACAACATTAACTGCCATTTTAGCTTCATTTACTTCAAATGAAAATGGTAAAAGAGTAGCTTTTGTTCATTTCACTTTTAATATTATTTCTGCCGTTTTTGTAACTATATTTATATTTCAATTTCAAATATTAGTTGATTTTCTATCTCCATATTTAGGCATTAGTGATAATAACTATGGTATGAAACTAGCATTATTTCATACTATGTTTAGTGCAGTTGGAATTATTCTTTTAACACCATTTATAAAACAACTAGTAAGCATTTCTGAGAAATTAATAAAGAAAAAAGTATCAGCTGCATCAAAACCAAAATATTTACTAAAATCAAATTTAGATGTTCCTGATGTTGCTGTTGTTTCTATTAGAAAAGAGATAATAAATCTTTATGAAAACTGTCAAAAAGCAATGCTTCATGCTTTAAACTTACATACAACAAATTTGACAAAAGAGAGTTTAAATGCACAATTAGCAAAAGAGTTAACAATAATTGATACAAATATAGATGAGATTTATCAAACTAATATAAAAAATCTTTATAGCGAAATAATAGAATATTCATCATTTGCACAAGAAAATATGCTAGATTTTCACCACACAGAAATTGGTGATTTAAAAAGAAGTGCTGCTTTAATAATTGAAGTGTTAAAAGATACAAGAGATATTCAAAAAAATGTAAACTTTTATTTAAAAAGTAAAAATGAATATATAAAAGAAGAGTATAATATTCTAAGAAAAGAGATTGCCGAAATTTTAATAGATATAAACACTTTATCAACTATTGAAACAGATATTGAGCAGCTAACTCAATTACAAGTTATAAAAACTACTTTAGCTGAAAATGATTTAGCAAGTTCAGAAGAGATTGGTGCTTTAATAAGAGAAGATAAAATAAAAGCGACAATGGCAACTTCATATATGAATGATAGTGCAACAGGTTATTCTATTCAGAAAAAACTTGTTGAAGTTGCAACAATTTTATTTATAAACAACAATCTTTTAAAAGAGATAGGAGAACAAAAGCATGAAACTAAGTAAAATAATAGATAAAATAAAAAAATATCTAAAAAAAGATAGTTTAAAAGAATCAAAAAAAGATAAAGTAAAAGAGATAATTGAAAAATTAGAAGAAAAAAAAGAAAAAATAAAAAAAGAGATAAAAGAGTCAGAAAAAGAGAAAGAAAAAGAAAAACTTCAAAAAGAGCTTGATGCTATCATCAAGCTAATCGAAAAAAGTAAAATACTTATTTAAAACTTGTGAAATTTTGTCTCAAAGCTTCATAAGCTACAATCGAAACAGAATTAGCAATATTTAAACTTCTTGCATCATTTGTCATAGGAATCGTTATACAAGTGTGAGAAGACTTTGATAATAAATCTTCAGGAAGTCCTGCATCTTCTCTTCCAAAATAAAAATAATCACCTACATTGAATTTTGCATCAAAATATACATTTTTTGTTTTAGTAGTTGCTAAAAAGTGTCTATCATTAAATGGATTTTTTGACCAAAAATCTTCAATATTTTCATATTCAAAAACTTCTAAATCATACCAATAATCAAGTCCAGCACGACGAACTTCTTTTTCTGTAATTTCACCAAAACCATAAGGTTTTATAAGATGAAGTTTACAATTTAATGCAAAACATAATCTTCCTATTGTTCCTACATTTCCTGGAATTCGTGGCTCTAATAAAACTATATTAAACATTTTATAAAATCACCGTTTTATTTCCATGAACAAAAACTCTATCATTTAAAAGCAATTCAAAAGCATTTGATAAAACGATTTTTTCTACATTTCTTCCTGCATTTCTCATATCTTCCCAAGAATAACTATGATCAACTCTTACAACATCTTGAAAAATAATCGGACCTTCATCTAAATCATTTGTTACATAATGTGCTGTTGCACCTATGATTTTAACTCCTCTTTCGTGAGCTTGTTTATATGGATTTGCTCCAATAAATGCTGGTAAAAATGAGTGATGAATATTTAATACTTTTTTAGGGAAATTTTCTACAAATTTAGGAGTTAAGATTCTCATATATTTTGCAAGAACAATTAATTCTGGTTCATATTCATTGATTTTAGCAATCATTTTTTCTTCATGTTCTTCTCTGCTAAGACCTTCTGCACTAATACATGTAAAAGGAATATTGAACTTTTCAACTAACTCTTTTAAATGTTCATGATTTGCAATAACAGCTTTTATATTTGCATTTAATTCACCAGCAATGTATCTAATAAGTAAATCACCTAAAACATGAGACTCTTTAGTTGCAAGTATTACAACATCTTTTTTCTCTTTTTTGTTTAGTTTGATTGATGCACCTGCTGGTAAAACTTCAGTAAGTTCTTTTAATAAAATATTTTTTGATACTTTTCCAGAAATTATACTTCTCATAAAAAATTTTTTACTATCTGGATCAACATATTCTGCATTTTGTTCTATATTTAAGTTATTTGCAAAAAGAACTTTTGAAATATTATAAACTAGACCCTTTGCATCTTCTGTATCAATTAAAAGTATATATTCTTCCATATTTATCCTATGATTATTCAAGTTTAAATTTTTAAAGCTTGAATAATACCATTTTATAGATTAATAGTTATATCATAGAAATAAGTTTTTTTCTATACTCTTCTAAATCAAAATCTTTTACTCTAGCAACTCCTGATTCAACAGCACTAGAAGCAACAGCTGATGAAACTTCAACCATCAATCTTTTATCAAATGGAATAGGAATAATATAGTTTTTACCATAAGTTAAATTTCCAAAAGATTCTTTTAATTCCTCTGTTATTGGCTCTTTTGCCAAATTTGCTATTGCTTTAGCAGCACAAATTTTCATCTGCATATTTATTGTTCTTGCTTGAACATCAAGGGCACCTCTAAAAATAAAAGGGAAACCTAAAACATTATTTACTTGATTAGGACAATCTGAACGACCAGTTCCTACTATAGCTTTTGGTTTAACTTCAAATACCTCTTCAGGGAAAAGTTCAGGAGTTGGATTTGCTAAAGTAAAAACTATTGGTTCTTCACTCATAAGTTTTATATGTTCTTGAGAAAAAGTTCCTGGTTTTGATAAACCTAATACCATATTTGCATCTTTAAATGCTTCTTCCATTGTTGTAATGTCAGTTTCTGTAATAAACTCTTTTTTATATTTATTCAAATCAGTTCTTCCTTTATGAATCACACCTTTTGAATCGCACATAATTAAATTTTTTACTCCAAGTTCTTTATACATAGTTGAACAAGCAATAGCTGCTGCACCAGCTCCAACAACAACTATTTTCATATCTTCAATTTTTATACCAATCATTTCACTTGCATTCATCAAAGCAGCACTTGTAATAATCGCTGTACCATGTTGGTCATCGTGCATAATTGGAATATTTAACTCTTCAACTAACCTTTTTTCTATTTCAAAACATTCAGGAGCTTTTATATCTTCAAGATTTATTCCACCAAATGTTGGACTAATAGCCTTTACAATATCACAAAATTTATCAATATCTTTTTCATCAACTTCAATATCAAAAGAGTCAATAGCTGCAAATTTTTTAAATAATACAGATTTTCCTTCCATTACTGGTTTTGAAGCAAGTGCTCCAATATCACCAAGTCCAAGAACAGCTGTTCCATTTGAAATAACTGCTACAAGATTTCTTTTTGATGTATATTCAAAAGCTAATTCAGGATTTTTTTGAATTTCTTCACAAGGATAAGCAACACCTGGTGTATAAGCCAATGATAGATCTCTTTGTGTTTCCATTTTTTTAGTAGTTTGAATAGCAAGTTTTCCAGCATTTGGGAATTTATGATAATCCAAAGCCTCATCTTTTGTAACTTTTACACTCATTTCTTTTCCTTTATTTATATACTTATTATTAAAATCGGTAAATGGTAACAAAAGCCTACTTAAACAAATGTACCTTATGTAAATAATATTTTAATTATTTAAAAGTTATAACTCCTGCAAATCTTCCTGTATTTTTCTCTTTTCTATATGAAAAGAATGGTTTATTTGAACATTTTGTACAAATAGAAGAAATGTCTATATTTTTTATTCCCAAATTTTCTAAAAGTTTTTTATTTATTCCTTGTAAATCAATATTATTTCCAAAAACAAACTCTTTTCCAAAAGATTTTTCAACAATATTTTTGAGTTCATCATTTACTTCATAACAACATTTTTGGATACTTGGTCCCATAATTACTTTTATATTTTCTGTTTTACAAGAAAAATCTTCTATCATTTTTTTAGAAGTTGCTTCAGATATTTTTAAAAAAGTTGAGTTTCTTCCTGCATGAATAGCTGCAATTACTCCTTTTACTTCATCAAACATCAAAATAGGAATACAATCAGCAACCATAACCATCAAAGGAAGATTTTTTTTATTTGTTACAAGTGCATCACAATTATCTATATATTTTGGTGAGTTCTCATCTACAACCACGACATTTGCGCTATGAATTTGATTCATATAACATAAATCTTCATTTTTATAATCATATTTTAAAGCTAATTTTTGCCTATTTTTATCTACATTTTCTTTTATATCACCAACATGATAAGCTAGATTTCCATCAGTTTTATCACTAAAAAAATATTTTACACCCATCTTTATTCTCTTAATTTTGATTTAGTTATAATTTATCCAAAAATTGTTTAAGGACTAACTTTGAGTAGATTTGATGAAAGAGCAAAAGATTGGGATAAAAAGCAAACAACTCTTGATAAAAGTGATGCTTGTATAAATCACTTAAAAGAAAAAATAGATTTTTCAAATATAAAAAATATTTTAGATTATGGTTGTGGAACAGGACTTATAGCTTTTAATTTAGTAGAAAAAAATAATGAAGTTTTAGGACTTGATAACTCAAGTGGAATGATAGAAGAGTTTAATAAAAAAGTAAAAGAAAAAAATTTATCAAATATAAAAGCAAAAAAACACAATATTTTAGAAGAAGATTTACCAAAAAATAGTTTTGATTTGATAGTGATTTCTATGTCACTTCATCATATTGAAGATATTGATATGTTTTTTAAAAAAAGCTTTGAAGCTCTAAAAAATGGTGGTTATATTTGTATAAATGATTTGGATAAAGAAGATGGTTCATTTCATGCAAAGCATAATAATGAAGGAGTTTATCACTTTGGATTTAGCGAAGATGAATTGGTAAAAACTGCTAAAAAGATTGGTTTTAGTGACTCTTCTTTTGATATAGTTTATATTTTTGAAAGAGAAAATGGAAATTTCCCAATCTTTAATTTCATAGCAAAAAAGGCTTAAAAATGGAAAAATTTGTAATATTTGGAAATCCAGTAGTTCACTCAAAATCACCTCAGATGCAAAATGCAGGATTAAATCACATAAACTACAATGGAATTTATGAAAAACACCATTTAGAAGATGGAAGTAAAATAAAAGAGACTTTTTTGAGAAATGGTTACAGTGGTGCAAATATAACTGTACCGCATAAAGAAGTTGCATTTATAAATGCAGATATCGTAAAAGGTTTAGCTCAAAAAATAAAAGCAGTAAATACTTATAAATTAGTAGATGGAAAAATAGAAGCATATAATACTGATGCTCCTGGTTTTTTAAAAGCAATTGAAAGTTTTGGTGAAGTAAAAAATGTACTGTTATTAGGTGCAGGAGGAACTGCAAAAGCTATTACAATAGCTTTACAAGAAAAAAATATCAAAGTAACTGTTTTAAATAGAAGTGAAAATAACTTGAAATTTTTTATTGAAAACAATATACAAGCTCACACTTGGGCAGAGTTTGAACCTGAAATTTATGATTTAGTAGTAAACTCTACAAGTGCAGGACTAAAAGATGAACTTCTTCCTGCTCCAAAAGAACTTCTTGAACCAATACTAAAAAATGCTTCTTTTGCTTTTGATTGTATTTATGGGAAAATCACACCATTTTTAGCTTTAGCAAAACAAAATGGTTGCAAAATAAAAGACGGTGAAGATATGTTACTTTTTCAAGGTGTTTTAGCTTTTGAATATTTTACAAATACAAAAGCAAATACATCACTAATCGAAGCTATGAGAAAAGGATTAAAAGGAGAATCTTAAAAAAGATTTTTCTACCTTATTTCCTCCATCACTTCCCATATCTTTTAGAAGTTTTTCATAAATAAGTGAAAGTTGAAATAAATCTGATTGGTTGTGAAAATCCATCTTATCTATGATGTCAAGAATTTTTCTAAGTGTGTAACCATTTGCAATTCGATTGTCTAAAAACTCAAATATTGCACCAATTTTATATTTGATAGATTATTGATAATATCTTTTTTCCCATCTACTTTTAATACAGCCCAATTTTGCCAACGATACTTTTCATCTAAAATATAAGTCTATTTTTCTCCATCAAGTTCAGCATCTTCTGCTTTGCTATCTTCTAAATCTGATAAAAATTTTAAAAACAAAACCCAAGAGATTTGCTCTGTGCAGTGCATCGCACCACTTATTCCATCAATCTCGTCTTAGAATGTCTGTTATTCTGTTTATTTTGTTTTCCAAATTTGTTTTCCTTATAAATTTATATTTAATCTAAAATAATATTTTTTTTGATTTGGAACTTTAACTCTTTTAACTAATTCAAAATCAATTAGAAGCTTTAAATCTTTTTGTACAGTTCTTACTGATATATCAAAACGCTTAGCCAAATCTTCAGAAGTTTGCATGAAAGAAGTATCTTTATTTGATAAAAATTTGACAATTTTCTTCTGTCTTGGTGTTAAGTCTATCTCTTTTTCTTTCACTATGTGATTTATAATATCTGCTCTCATATGTGTATTAATTCTATTTTTTAAGATATCTAAACCTTTTATCATTACATCAGTCATATAATAAAAAAAATAAGTCATATCAAAATTATCTTTTTCATATAAATCACTTCTTTCAACGTCAATAAATGCTTTATAATAATCTTTTGCTTTTTTTCTATAAATAATTTCAGAAAGAGAAATATAATAAAACATATCATACCCATAATACTTCAATAAATATGTAAATAAAATACGAACTGTTCTACCATTTCCATCAATAAAAGGATGAATATATGCAAATATAAAATGAAAAGCAATTGATTTATAAATGTTATCAATTGGTTTTTTTAAATCATCTGGCTCTAAAAATATCAATAACTCATCTAACATTTTTTTCATAGTATCAATATTTGCAGGTGGTGTAAAAATGACTTTTTGCATTGAATCTACTATCTCATTTGGTTCTGTTCTATATTCACCAGAATCATTTTCAAATTCAAGTGTTTTATCAGTTGTAATTTTATGAAGATTTTTAATTAAATCATGGTTTAATAATTGATTTTCTTTTCTCAAATCCATTAAAGCTTTAAAATTATTTAAAACCATCATCTCATCTTTATTTTTTGGTTCTTCATGACCTTTTGCAAGAGTTCTTGCTCTTTTCATAGTACTATGTGCACCCTCTATAGTAGAAGAATAATATCCCTCAAATATTAAGGTTTCTTTTAACAATTCTAATGAAAATTTTTCTTGAACAAAATATTCAGTACTTTTCCAAAAATCTTTTATCTTATCAATTCTATTTTGTAACTCTTGTGTTTCAACAAAATAAAACTTTTTTTCATTATATTCATAAATAATGTTTTTTTGTTTTTTTCTATATTCATTAATTATACTTACTATTTTATCAAAATCACAGTTGCTTTCTAAAATTAATGATTTTCTATAACTTATTTCATTGAGGTTATAATAATTTTTAATTGTTAGATATTTTGCCCATTCATTTTCACTTAGTGGATATTGTGTTTTTTGCATTTTAATTCCTAATTTAAATGTTAACAATAATAAAAATATTGTAACTTATTGTGTATAGATTTTTCAAAATATTACTCTCTACATTTATTCATTATATTTCAATATTCTTGAACAAATCAAAAAGCTTAGTATGGATATAAAATATCTCTTTACCTATCTTTTTACTTGATAAAATACCTATATTTTCAAGTTCATTTAGATAATTTGTAGCTGTTGGTCTTGATACACCTAGTTGCTCTTCTATAAAAGCTCTTTTTGTATATGGATGATAGAAAAGTGCTTCTAGCAAATCTTTGCTGTACATTTTTGGCTTTTGATCTATGATAATATTTTTTGTTTCATTCATAAGATTTTCTATATTTTTAATAGTTTCAATAGTCTCTTTTGCTATCTCTTCTACACCTTTTAACATAAATAAAATCCAATTATTAAGTCCATCATTAAAACTTACTTCATTTAATAACTTGTAATAATCAGCTTTATGTTTTATTATATATCGACTGAGATACAAAATAGGCATATCCAATAAATTTTCTAAAACAAGATACAAAATATTTATAATTCTTCCTGTTCTACCATTTCCATCATAAAAAGGATGGATTGATTCAAATTGATAATGAATAATCGCCATTTTTACTAAGCTATCAAAATCCTCTAAAGTTTTATCATTTATATAATCCACAAGATTTGACATAAGTTCTTCAATATCTTTTGGATTTTGAGGAGGAATGAGTTTGATTTCTCCAGTTTTTGGATTTTTGAGAACTGTTCCGCTTTGTTTTCTAAAACCTACATCATTTTGTTCTAAAGTAGCTTGTATCTCTTTTATATGATTTATATTTAACATTTTTTTTGTTTTTATAATTTCAAATCCTAGATATAAAGCATCTTTGTAGTTTTGTACTTCTTTAATGTTGTTATTTAAAAAACTATCTGAAATAGATGAACGATAAATTTCATCATGAGTAGTAATAATATTTTCAATCTCACTACTATCTTTGGCTTCTTGAAGTATCAAAGTATTGATAACTATTTTTTGATTTGGCAAAGAATTCGCAATTCCCTTTAACTCTGCAAGGGTTTTATGAGCCGATATAGTAGCTCTTAAAATCTCTTTAGTTTCTATATCTTTTTTGATTGGTAATTTATTTGGTATAAACTCTTTCACCTATAGAACTCTATTATTTTTATTGCCTGATATGTCAAATTTTTTCACTTTTTTTTACATATTATACATTATATGTAAAGATTTTAGCACTTTTTTTACATATTATTGAAAAAATAAAATTATTGTTCATCTATAAAGCCAGTTATAAATATAAAAATAATTCCAGTTAATATAAATTTTGTAAACTCTTTTGTGATATACAAAAAAACTATTTCTCTTTTTTCTAAATAATTCATACTTAATCTCTATATAGTAGTCCAACTACCATTTTTCTATTTCATCGCCAATAAAACCTTATACTCTTCAAGAGCAAAATCATCAGTCATACCGCTTATATAGTCTATTATTAGTCTTACTCTAAAATAAAATTCTAATATTTTATACTCTTGTAAATTTTGTTTATCTAGTTTTTCAATGTCATTTTTATAAGCAACTATTTGTTTTTTTGAGATTCGTTTTATCAATCTTCTTGAGATAAAACAATCTATTTTTTCATCTTTTAGAAGTTTTGAAAAATCAACTTCATCAAGTTCTAAAAGTGGTTTATATATTTCAAATAAAGAGTTTATTATGCTATACGCTTGAAGTTCCAAAGTTTGAACTTCTGGATTTTGATAGATATATTTTGTAGAAATATCTTGTAAAATCTTCAAAGTTTTATAGTATTCACTTTGTTTATCAAACTCTAAAAGTGCATAATTAAAACTTCCTTTAAAAATTGCCTCATGATTTTGTACAAAAACTTTTGAAACATAATTTACAAAATTTGTAACCAAACCAACTCTTAAAAAAGTGAAAAACATATTAAATTGATATGGTTCTTCACTACTTTTTGCTTTTTCATACTGTTTTTCAATTATTCCTAAAAGAAACTCTTCTTTCTCTTTTTGGCACTCATTTTTTATGATAGTATAAACTTCATCTAAAGATAAAATACCTTTTTTAACACTATCTTCCAAATCAGCAGTTAAGTATGAAATATCATCAGCTGCTTCCATAATATAAGTTATTGGGAATCTATGACCAGCTTCTATTTTTAAACTTTTTTGTATCTTTTCAACCAAATCTTTTTCACTAAAATAAAAACCTGGCTTTTTCTTCAAATATGATAGATTTTCTTCTTTTGGAGGTTTTTCTTCAAAAGCTCCTCTTGTATATTTTAAAACTGAAATTATTTGAAAATATGAAAGATTTAGTCTTTGAAGTTTTGTGATAATTCTTATTGCTTGTGCATTTCCATCATAGTTACAAATATCTTTTGAGATTAGTTCTTTTAAATTTTTTAATTCATTTGTAGGTGCTTCAAACTTATCTAAAATAGGTAAAATATTAATTTTTAGCCATTTATTTATAGTCTCTTCTGCAAAATGTCCAAAAGGTGGATTTCCTATATCGTGAAGTAAACTAGTCATTTCAGAAGTTGAAATAAAAGCATTTTCAAATTCATTTAAACCAAACTTTTCTAAACTCTCTTTTTTTAATTCAGCTAAAATGGTTCTAGCTATAAATCTTGCGTTTTGCGAAACTTCCATAGAGTGTGTAAGTCGTGAACGAATAGAAGCATTTAACTCTAAAGCAAAAACTTGAGTTCTTTTTTGAAGTCTTCTAAAAGCGGATGAAGAAAAAATTCTACCTCTATCACTTTCAACTGTTATTTCTATATCTTTTGAAGGGTAAAATTCTCTATCTAAAATAAATTTTTCTTTATAATCTATCATATCTTTTCCTTAAAAATTTAATTCTACTAAAAATTCGATTAATTCACTGTTTTATATATTTTAATTATTAATTTTATATAATAAAAGAGTTTCAAATATAAATAAATTTTAAAACTAAAATAAGGAATTAAAATTGAAGAAAAAAAATCATATTAAAAAAATATCAGACTATGCAATGGTTGGTGGGTTAGGTTCACTTTTAGTTGTTGGTTTAGTTGGTTGTGGAGATAACTCATCAAATAATCAACAACAAAATCAAAATAACTCAACATTTACAAATGCTAGCCAACAACAAGGAGCTTTCGTAGTTGTTGAACAAAGCGCAGATGGTCAATATAAAATTGCAGATGAATTTCCAGCATCAAAAACAACAATTGTATTAAGAACTCCAGATGGAAATGAAAGAATTTTATCTCAAGAAGAAATAGATAAATTAGTAAAAGAAGAAGAGAAAAAGATTGATGCAGGAACTTCGCCTCTTACAAATCCTGAAGCACAATTAAGTAGTGGCGGAATGGGACTTGGTGGAGTTTTATTATCTTCAATTGCAGGAGCAATGATTGGTTCTTGGCTTGGTAATAAACTATTTAATAATCAAAATTTCCAAAATCAAAAAGCAGCACAATACAAATCTCCTCAAACATATAGTAAATCTCAAAGTTCGTTTAATAAACCTGCAGCTACAACAAATTCTAGTACAGGTGCTAAAAAAACTGGTTTCTTTGGTGGAAACTCATCATCAAATACTACAAATTCATCAAGTTTTGGAAGTTAAAATATGAAATTAGAAAAATTAAAACCGTTAACAGACGAATATTTAGAATCGATTGGCTTTATTTGGCATACAGATAAAGATAATAGTTCATATATAAGTGACGAAATAGTCGTAATTAGTGAAGATGAAGCAAATGCTTTTTATGAAGCAACAAATGAACTTTACGATATGTTTGTAGAAGCTGGTCAATATGTAATCGATAATGATTTATTTCATGAATTAAATATTCCTTTTAATTTAGTAGAAATTATAAAAGAGTCTTGGGAAAATGAAGTTCATTGGCATTTATATTCAAGATTTGATTTAGCTGGTGGAATAGATGGTCATCCAATAAAATTGATAGAATTTAATGCAGATACACCAACTTCACTTTTTGAAACTGCAATTATTCAATGGGCAATTTTAAAAGCAAATGGTTTAGATGAAGCTAGCCAATTTAACAATTTATATGAAGCTTTAAAAGATAATTTCAAAAGAATTATTACTTTAAACAGCGATATTGAAAAATTTGAAGAGTATTATTCAAATCTTGGTTGGAAAATTTTATTTTCATCAATATCAAGCTCAATTGAAGATATAAATACTACAAAACTTTTACAACATATTGCTAGTGAAGCTGGATTTAATACAGATTTTGAATATATTGAAAATGTACAATTTAGTGATGATGGTATTTTCAAAGATGATGAACTTTTTGAATTTTGGTTTAAACTTATTCCTTGGGAAGATATTGCGATACAAGAAAGTGAATTAGCTTTAATTTTAACAGAAATTATAAAAGAAAAAAAAGCAATCATTTTCAATCCAGCATATACTCTTATGTTCCAATCAAAAGCATTTATGAAGGTTTTATGGGATTTATATCCAAATCACCCTTTACTTTTAGAGACATCTTTTGAACCTTTAAAAGGTAAAAAACAAGTAGAAAAAAGAGCTTTTGGAAGAGAAGGAGCAAATACAAAAATTATAAATGCTGATGGATCTATTGATACACAAACTTCAGGAGATTATGAAGGACATAAAGCTATTTATCAAGAGTATGTAGAGTTTCCAAAAGATGAAAAAGGTGATTGCTATCAAGCTGGAGTATTCTATGCTTATGAAGCTTGTGGTTTGGGATTTAGAAAAGGTGGAAAAATCTTAAACAATATGTCAAAGTTTGTAGGACACATCATCAAATAAGTAGAAAGATAAAAAATGACTAAAGAAGAGTACGATTTAAATATAGAAAAATTAATATCTTGGGCTAATGCTTATTATGTTTTTGATAATCCAATAGCGACTGATGAAGAGTATGACAAACTAGCAAGACTTTGTTTAGCTTATGAGCAAGAAAATCCAAAACTTTCTCATCCAAATTCACCAAATAAAAGAGTTGGTGGAATTGTTTTAGATGGATTCATAAAAGCTTCTCATCTTAGTCGTATGTGGAGTCAAGAAGATGTTTTTAATACGCAAGAACTTGAAGATTGGATAAAAAGAGCTTCAAAAGTAAATACAAATTTAGAGTTTTTTTGTCAACCTAAGTTTGATGGAGCTTCTTTAAATCTTATTTATGAAAATGGTATTTTAAAACAAGCTATTACAAGAGGTGATGGAACTGTTGGTGAAGATGTAACAAACAATGCAAAAACAATTTTTTCTATTCCACTTGAAATAGAAGAAAAATCTTTAATAGAGATTCGTGGTGAAGTTGTAATAAAAAAAGCAGATTTTGAAAAAATCAACATTGAAAGAGCAAAAAATGGTGAACAACTTTTTGCAAATCCAAGAAATGCAGCAGCTGGAAGTTTAAGACAACTTGATTCAAATATAACTGCAAAAAGAAAGCTATTTTTCAATGTTTGGGGAATTGGTCAAAATTCATTAGAACACAAAAAATATTCACAAATTATGGAATATATATACTCTTTAGGATTTGAAAGACCTCAAATGCAAACATTAGCTTCAAATATAGAAGAAATAGAAAGTTTATACCACAAATTTATCTCTATAAGAAATGACTTTGAAATGATGCTTGATGGAATGGTTATAAAAATAGATGATATAGAAACACAAGAAGAACTTGGTTATACAGTAAAATTTCCAAGATGGTCATGTGCTTACAAATTTCCAGCAGTTGAAAAAACAACAAAACTAAAAGCAATAACTTTACAAGTTGGTCGAACAGGAATTATAACTCCAGTAGCAGAAGTAGAACCAACACTAATTGACGGTTCAACTGTTAGTCGTGCAACTTTACATAACTTTGATGAAATCGAAAGATTAGATTTAAAAATAAATGATGAAGTAATTATAATAAAAAGTGGAGATATCATCCCAAAAATCACAAAAGTATTTTTTGAGCGAAGAAAAGGAGATGAAATAACTATATCTCGCCCTACTTCATGTCCTACTTGTAATAGTGAAGTTTTAGATGAAGGAACGATGATAAAATGTCAAAATCTTGATTGTCCATCAAGAGTTGTAAACTCAATAATCTATTTTGCTAGTAAAAATTGTATGAATATAGATGGTCTTGGAAATAAAATAGTTGAACAACTATTTAATGAAAAAAAGATTTATGATATTTTAGATATTTATTCTTTAAAATATGAAGATTTACAAGATTTAGAAGGTTTTAAAGAGAAAAAAATAAACAATCTTCTAAATGCGATAGAGAATACAAAAGGTAGTGAACTTCATAGAGTTATAAATGCTTTAGGAATAGAACATATAGGTGAAGTTGCTTCAAAACAAATATGTTTAGAATTTGGCTTAGATGTGATAAATAAAGATTATGATTCACTAATAGCGCTTGATGGTTTTGGTGAACAAATGGCAAATTCATTTATTGAATTTATGAGAGTAAATAAGAATTTAGTTGAAAAACTTATCTCTATAATAAATCCAAAAGTTGAAATAAAAAAAGAAGTAAGTGAAAATCCATTTAAAAATAAAACTGTTGTAATAACAGGAACTATGAGTAAAAGTCGTGGTGAAATAAAATCTATGCTCGAAGATTTAGGCGCTAAAGTATCTTCTAGTGTTTCTAAAAAAACTGATTATGTAATTTTTGGAGAAGATGCAGGAAGTAAATATGATAAAGCTATTGAACTAGGAGTGAAACTCTTAACTGAAGAAGAGATGAATTCACTATTTTAATTAGAAAAATAATTATTTGTAAAGCTTTTTTAAATTATTATTTCAATGAAAAATTATAATAGGATTATTTTTATCCCTATTAATAAAGGTATATAATGTTACAAAACTTTAATACAAGAAAAAAACTTCTTTTATTTCCAGTACTGTTTGTTTTGCTTATTATTGTGTCAGCATTTGTTTACACACACTACAATAATATAGCAAATAAAAGAAATCATGTCGCTATTGAAACTGAAAAGTTTATCCAATATATGGCAAAATCAAGAATTTCTGTTTATCAATTTTTGAGAAACTCAACAGAAGAAAACAGACAACATGTTCTAATGAATCTAAAATATTTAAAAGATAGTGTTACTCAAACTAAAGCAGAATTTACAAATCCTCAAAATATAGAATTAGCTAATCAAATAATATCTTTAGTAGATAATTATCTAGCAGACTATGAAAGCTTCGCTAAAAATAAAATTATTGACTTTTCAAACAATATAAATATTGAAAGTGATGAGATAAAACAAGATATTGCTCGAATGGTAAAAGTTGGAGTTGATGTAGAAAATAAAATAGCTGAAATAAACAAGAGTGCAATAGAATTAAGAGAAGATGCTTATACAACATTGACTGTGGATTTAATTGTTTTAGTTATTATTGCAACAATTATTTTTACAATAATTTCACTGATAATTTCTAATTCAGTAGTAAATTCTATAAATGGTTTTAAAGAAGGTCTTTTAAGCTTTTTTTCATATTTAAATAGAGAATCAAATAGTGTAAATTTACTTGATGATAGTGCAAAAGATGAATTTGGGCAAATGTCAAAAATAGTAAATGACAATATAGTAAAAACACAAAAAAGCATAGAAGAAGATAGAAAACTAATAGATGAAACAATAGCAGTATTAGGAGAGTTTGAACAAGGAAATCTTTATCAAAGACTACATACAAAAGTTTCAAATCCAACTTTAAATCAGTTAAAAGATGTTTTAAATAATATGGCTAACATTTTAGAAAACAATATAGAAAATGTTCTAAAAGTATTGGAACAATACTCTAATTATAACTATCTAGATAAAATAGACCAAAAAGGTTTAAAAGAGCACTTACTTAAATTAGCAAGTGGTGTAAATAACTTAGGTGACTCAATAACTGAAATGTTAATAGAAAATAAAACAAATGGATTAACATTAGATAAAAGCTCTAATATTTTATTAGCAAATGTAGATAAATTAAATCTAAGCTCAAATGAAGCAGCAGCATCTTTAGAAGAGACAGCAGCAGCCTTAGAAGAGATAACAAGTAATATAAGAAATAATACAGAGAGTATTGCGAAAATGGCAAGTTACTCTAGTAATGTAACAGCTTCAGCAAATCAAGGTGAAAAATTAGCAAATGAAACAACAGTTGCTATGGATGAAATAAATAATCAAGTTAATTTAATAAATGAAGCAATAAGTGTTATAGATCAAATAGCATTCCAAACAAATATCCTTTCTTTAAACGCAGCAGTAGAAGCAGCAACAGCAGGAGAAGCAGGAAAAGGATTTGCAGTTGTTGCACAAGAGGTGCGAAACCTAGCATCAAGAAGCGCAGAAGCAGCAAAAGAGATAAAAGCGATAGTAGAAAATGCTACAAATAAGGCTAATGATGGAAAATTAATAGCTTCTAATATGATAGAGGGATATAAACACTTAAATCAAAATATCTCTCAAACAATGAATCTAATAAGCGATATACAAAATGCTTCAAAAGAACAATTACTAGGAATTGAGCAGATAAATGATGCAGTAAATCAACTAGATAGACAAACACAACAAAATGCAATGGTAGCAAGCCAAGCACATGATATAGCAATAGTAACAGATGAAATATCAAAACTAATTGTAAGTGATGCAGATGAAAAAGAGTTTGCAGGGAAAGATAAAGTAAAACCTAAAGATATAGAAAAAAAAGCTACAAAAAATATAACTCCTCAAGTAGAAATAAAAGTTGAAAAAACTACTCCAAAAAATGCACCTATCAAATCTAAAGAGTCAGCTAATGATGAATGGGAAAGCTTTTAATAAGCTTTCCTTATAGTTTAATATATTTTATTATATACTATTATTTTGATTGATTGTATCAATATTAAATTAATAAGGTTTTTATTAGAATGGGTAAAATTATAAAAAGAGAAAAATCTCTTACAATGACTATGTTGATGACACCTGATAAAGCAAATTTTTCTGGAAAATATGTTCATGGTGGTGAAATATTAAAAATGCTTGATCACGTAGCATACGCTTGTGCAGCAAGATATTCTGGAACTTATGCTGTAACACTCTCTGTTGATATGGTTTTATTTAAAGACCCAATTAAAATTGGTTCACTTGTAACTTTTCATGCTTCAGTTAATTATACGGGAAGAACTTCAATGGAGATTGGAATCAAAGTAATTTCAGAAGATATAAGAGACTATACTATAAAAAATACTAATGTTTGTTACTTCACTATGGTTGCAGTTGATGAAGATGGAAAACCAATTCCTGTTCCAAAACTTGAACTTATAACAGAAGATGATAAAAGAAGATATAATGACGCTATTGCGAGAAAAGAGTTTAGAATGTCTTCAAGACATACAAAAAACTAAAAATTTTTATTTATAAAAAAAGGAAAAAAGATAAAACTTTTTTCCTTTTTTTCATTATGCAGTTTGACTTTTTGATTCAATGAACTCTTCATAAGTTCCTTTAAAATCTAAAATTGTCCCGCCTTCTTGAATTTCTATTATTCTATTTGCATAAGCATCTAATAACTCTCTATCGTGAGATACACAAATAACTGAACCTGCATAATCATTTAATCCTTCACCTAAAGCAATAATAGCTTCTAAGTCTAAGTGGTTTGTTGGTTCATCTAAAACTAAGAAATTTCCTTGTTCTAACATGATTTTAGAAAGCATCATTCTATGTTTTTCTCCCCCTGAACAAGAATCAACTTTTTTCTCTTGTTCTTGACCGTTAAATAACATTCTTCCTAAACAATTTCTAATTTCAGAAATATCAGCATCTCTATCAAAACCTCTTAACCAATCATATAAAGTCATATCACCTTTGATAATATCAGTTGCATTTTGTGGAAAATATGAGTTTTGAATAGTCGCTCCCCATAAAACTTCTCCACTATCAGGTTTTAAGTTTCCTTCTAAAATCTCACATAAAGTAGTTTTTCCAATACCATTTGTACCAATAAGTGCTATTTTATCACCTTTTTCAACTGTAAATGAAATATCATTTAAAACAACATGATCATCATAAGATTTTGAAATGTTTTTAACAGTTAATAACTCTTTTCCAACTTCTCTTTTTTGTCTAAAAATAATAGAAGGATCACGTCTACTTGATACTTGAATTGCACCAACATCAAGTTTTTCAAGTTGTTTTTGTCTTGATGTTGCTTGTTTTGCTTTTGAAGCATTTGCACTAAATCTTGCAATAAACTTTTCAAGTTCTTCTTTTTCTTTTAATTTTTTATTAACATCTTTTTCATTTTGTTTTGCAATTAAAGTTGAAGCAATATACCAATCATCATAATTTCCTGCAAACTCTCTAATTTGTTTAAAATCTACATCTAAAATATGTGTACAAACAGCATTTAAAAAGTGTCTATCGTGAGAGATTACAACCATTGTTCCTTCATGATGTTGAAGTTGGTTTTCAAGCCATCCAATAGTCTCAATATCTAAGTTATTTGTTGGCTCATCTAAAAATAGTACATCAGGTTTTGGATATAAAACTTGTGCTAATAAAACTTTAAATTTATCTCCACCTGTTAATGTACTCATTAAATCTTGTTGCATAGAAGAAGGAAAACCTAAATCTTCCAATATTTTTGTAATTTTTATATCATATTCGTAAGTTGGATCTTCTTCACAACAAATAATTTCAAGTTCTGCAAGTCTATTGTTTACTTCGTCAGTAAATTCTGGACTCATATACAACTCTTCTTTTTCTTTTATTGCATCGTATAATTTTTTATTTCCTAATAAAACTGTATCAAAAATCGTATAATTCTCATAAGCAAATTGGTTTTGAGATAAAACTCCAACTTTTTTACCATTTTGAATTTGTACTTCTCCTTCAGTTGCCTCTTCTTGTCCTGAAAGAATTTTAAGGAATGTTGTCTTACCTGCACCATTTGCACCTATAAGACCATATCTTTTCCCTGTATCTAATTTTAGATTTATATCTTGAAATAAAACTCTTGCACCAAAAGCTTTTTTAAGATTAACTGTTTGAACCATAATTTAACTATCTCCATTATTTATTTTATTAAAATTTATTAGATTATATCTAAAAAAGTCTAGTTACGACTTAACCCTATTTTATAGCTCTTTTTCAAAAGCCAATTTCATAATATCATCTTCACTTATATAATCACTTCCATCTTCATTTGGTGGATTTTTAATCCATAATACCTTAGTTTTAAGTTGATCTAATTGATATTTTGTAAGGTTTTTCAAAAGAGTATCTGTTATCATCTCTTTTGTTAAAGTATTTGCATTTAGCATTTTTTTAATAACTTTTTCTAAGTTCTTTTTAGTTGATTCAAATGCTTTTTCTTCATCAGTTAAAGAGATATACTCTTCATCCAAGTATTTCATTACTGCATCACCTGGATATTTATATGTAGTAATACCTTTATAATTATATTTTTGACATTTTAGTCTTGGAATATAAACTCCTGTAAATACATATCCTTGTACTGTATTTATTCCCTCTAAAGTTCTTAAAGGATTGTGAGAGCAAATATAATCATCTTTTACAATAGTTGGTGAATTTTGTAAAGATGTTATATTATTATGAAGTATTACAAAACTTCCTTTAACCTCTTTTGGTCCACCTCGTAAAGAGTTTAACTCATTTTTATGAGCATGAAAACTTCCACCAACTTTTACAGGACTTCCTTCTAGTGAAACTAATTCATTTTCACTAATATCAAAATCACCCTCAACTATATTAAAATTTATTGGCAATTTAGATAAGTTTGGCAATCTATTTGAAAGTTTAACATCTCCGTGAACATCTACAGAATTATCAGATAAAATTGTTGCATTTTTTATATCAAATTTTTCTAACCAAGCTTGAATATCTTCAACATTTGTAAGTGCAACTATAGGCTTATAAATATGAGTGATTGCTTCTTGACCTTTATATCTATAAAACTGTCCTTCTTCATCATATCTTGAAGGTATATTTAATTTGATATCAGTTACTAAATCACCACCAATTTCATCTGCCACACCTTCTAAATCAGCTAATCTATTACCATTACAAATATAATCTTGTTTAACAGCAATTGGTCCACCATTTAATCTTTCAAGTAAATTATGTGAACAATCAAAATATGTATCTATGTTTTTAGGTCCACCTTCTAGTGAAACTAATTTATTATCATTACATTTAAAGTGCCCTTTTACTGTTCTTGGACTTGCTTTTATAGATGTTAATTCATTATACGAACAGTTAAAACTTCCTTTAACTTCTTTTGGACCATAAGATAAATTTTTCAATTGATTATAAGAACAATCAAATTCTCCTACTTCAGTAGGACAATCAAATAAAGATGATAATTTATTTTTAGAGCAGTTAAAATCTTTTAAAACAGTTTTAGGAGCTCCTTCAAGTGTCTCAAGACCATTATTACTTATATCGAAATATCCATCGATTCTATCAAATTTAATTGGAAGTTTTTCACCATTTAATTTCTCAGATAAATTTACATTTCCTTGAACAGAAACATAAAAATCTTCCGAAATATGATAGTTATTAATTCCATGTTCTCTTAGCCAATTTTCAATATCACTAACACTAAGCATTCTTTACCTTTTATATTGTGAAATATTGGCTATTCTACTATATTTTTACTTAGTTTATTGATTGTAGGGTTTAAAAGAAAAAGAAGAAAATAAAATTTTCTTCTTTTATTATTTATTTTATAAATTCAATTACTTCTTCGAAAGGTAATCTCATTTGAGTAGATTGTGGATTTATTCTATATCCAAAAGGTAAAACCATAGATAATTGGAATTTTTTAGTATCAAGTCCTAAAACTTCTTCAACTTTTGCTTTTTCAAATCCTTCAATTGGACAAGAATCAATTCCTTTAATAGCAGCTGCTGTCATCATATTTCCTGCAGCAATATAAGTTTGTCTTGCTGTCCAAGAATAAACATTTTCATCACTATCTAAAACTTTTGTAACTGTTAAATGATCTTTATATAATTTATTATAAAAATCTTTTTTCTCTTGAGGCATTTCACGTCTAGCAAATCTAGTTGCTGGAACTCCTGATTCTGGTTTAACAGCCTCAATAGCAGCTAAAATAATAACTAAATGAGAACAAGTAGTAATTTGAGGTTGATCCCAACAAAATGGTCTTAATTTTGCTTTTAATTCTTCATTTGTTATAACTAAAAATTTCCAACCTTCTTGACCAAAAGAGCTTGGACTTTTTCTTCCTGCTTCTAATATGAATTTCATATCTTCATCACTAATTTTTTTTGTTTCATCAAAAATTTTACAAGCATGTCTAAAATCCATAGCTTCCATAAACGTTTTTTCCATAAATTCTCCTTTTTTTAAATTAAAATTTTAAGCTTCTACAAGCTTTTTTTTATTTTTAGTATTAAACAACATAACTGCAACAAATGAGAATGAACACCCTAATATTGTAGATAAAGCAATATTCTCATTATAGACAAAATAACTAGAAATTATAGCACCAATAGGAACAATAAACATAAAAACACCAGTATTATGAGCTCCAATTTTTGAAGCTGAAATAAAAAATAGTGTCATTGCAAATGTTCCAGAAAATATTCCAATAAACAAAATATTTAACCAAAAAATATAATCAAAAGAAGTTATTGTAAAAGGATGATAAGGAATTGCAAAAATCATATTTATAAATGCTGTAATTCCAAAAACAACTAAAGTATAAAACATAGGATCTGCTTTTTTTGATGCTTTTTGTGAAAATATTGTAACCATTGCCCAAACAACTGCACAAGCTAAAAAATATGAACTATTTATATTTAAAAATGCTAAGCCTTCTGATGGAACTTTTAAAAGTATTAAAGCACCAAAAATTCCAATACTTAAAGCAACAACCTGTTTAGTTGAAACATTTATTTTAAAAAGTATAATTGAAAATATATATGTTAATATTGGAACAATTGAGGTAACCATCGTCCCACCATATCCAGCTTCACCATGAGATAAACCTTTAAAAAATAGATAATTAAAAGCTGCACTAAAAACTCCAGCACATATCATATAAATATAACCTTCTTTATCACTTTTTAAACTTGTTTTCATATATAAAACCACTGGAATAATTGTTAAAAATGAGATTGCGTATCTCCAAAATGCTGCTATTTCTGGATTTGAATGACTTGTTGCAGCTTTTCCTGAAGTCCATGCAATTCCCCAAATTATCATCGCTATAAACATACCAATAAAATATTTGGTATTACTTTTTTGAATCATTTTTTCTTCTTTCTAAATTATCTATAAGCTCTTTCATATGAACTATCTATTTTTTCTTTTTCTTTAAACTCATTTGCAGCATTAAATACAAAATTTGAATTTCTAAGTAACTCTCTACCATATGCCACAAAATCACAAAATTTATTTTCAAGTAAATATTCACCCTCTTTTGGTGTTGTGATTAATCCAACTGCAATTACTGGAATATTTACATTTTCTTTTATTTTTTTTGCCCAAGAAGCTTGATATAAAGGTTCAATTTTTGGTGCATTATCTGGTTCTTCTAAATTCCCACCACTTGATACATCTATACAATCAACACCAACTTTTTCTAACTCTTTTGATAAATAAATTGAATCTTCTATATTCCAACCATTTTTCATCCACTCATCTGCACCAATTCTTAAAATTAACGGCAGATTTACTTTTTGTTTAATCTCATTGGCTATTTCTAAAATTAATCTACATCTATTTTCTAAAGTTCCACCATAAATATCTATTCTATTATTTGTTAAAGGTGATAAAAATTGATTTAATAAACAACCATGTGTAGAATGAACTTCAATAAAATCATAATCTGCTTCTTTTGCTCTAAAAGCTGCTTTTAAAAATAATTCTTTTATATACTCTATTTCATCAATATTTAGTTCTTTAGGAATTCTTGGGTTTTTCTTACTAAAAGATATTGCACTAGGAGCCACACAAATTTCATCTGTTTCAGATTTTCTTCCTGCATGAGTTATTTGAATTGCTGTTTTTGCACCAAAATAATGTAATTTTTCATTTAAAATTTTATGCTTTTCAATAAATAAATCATCCCAAAGACCTAAATCACCATTAGTAACTCGTCCTTTTGGTTCAACTGCAGTTGCTTCAACTACAATCAAACCAACTCCACCTAAAGCTCTTGAAATATAGTGATAAAAATGAAAATCTTTAAGTTCTCCACTGTTATCACTTTTATACATACACATAGGAGGCATAATAACTCTATTTTTTAATTCAATCTTTCCTATGTTTCCACTTTTTAATAATAGGCTCATAAAAAAATCCTTTTAAATATCTAATTTTTCCAATTTTTGAATATTTAAATTCTCTATCTTTCCATCAATATTTGAAACAAAAGTTTTAAAATGCTCTTTTTCTTCATGTTTTGATAAAAATTCAGCATTTTCCCAAGTTTCTACAAAAGTAAAACTATTTTCATCACTTAAATCTTTATGTAAATCGTATTGAATACAACCTTCATCAAATTCATGGGTTGCTTTATGAAGTTTTAAAAGTTCATTATAAACTTCATCTTTAAAAGCTTCTTTTACTTTTATACTTGCAACTATTACAATATTTTTCATATTTTTTTCCTATAAAAAATTCTCTTTTAAAACTGATTCAAATTTTTCTAACTCTTTTGTTAAATCTAAATCACCTTTAAAAATATCGTGTACTGAATAAGTTTTTAATGGTTTTAAACCACAAAATTCAAAAGTTTTATGAGTTGCAACATGAGCTTGATCTAAAGATAAACCATCAAAAAAACCTTTTGGATTGTCAAATTCACTTATTGGACAATTGTAAGTTACACTTAACATATATTTTTTACCTTTCAATAATCCACCACTTCCATAAGTCTTACTTGCATCACTTCTACTTCTTCCATCACTTTCATAGTGTCTTCCTTGAGTAAATGTTTCATCAAAGTACTTTTTAGCAATCCAAGGAATTCCCATCCAATAAACAGGATATTGAAATAAAACATAATCTGCCCATTCAAATTTCTCGCACTCTTCTTCTACATCATAACCTTTTTCAATATGTGTATATTTTACTTCAAAACCATTTTTAGAAAAAAATTCTTTTGCTTTTTCTATATAATGATTTGTTAATTCACCATTTGCTGGACCTTTATAAAACTGATGACCATTTAAAATTAAAACTTTTTTCATATTTACTCCTTAAAATTATTTGAAAATTATATACACACTAAACTTAATTTACTCTTACTTTACTTTAGGTAAGTAATAGAGTTTAATATTCTTTATGATATAATTTTGACTTGAAAGTTTAAAGGATTTAAATTATGTATTATATAAATGATAAAGAGTACAAATGTAGCGTAGCTGTAACTCTTGATATTTTTAATGATAGATGGAAACTAGCTATAATTTGGCATTTGCTTGATGGCGAAAAAAGATTTAAAGAGCTAAATGAAATAATTAGCGAAATAACTCAAAAAACTTTAACAATAAAATTAAAAGAACTTGAAGAAAAAAATATTATTCATAGAGAGTGTTTTCCTGAAATTCCACCCAAAGTTGTTTATAGTCTAACTTCTACTGGAAAAAAACTAAGAGCCGTTTTAGAAGATATGCATGAATGGGGAATTGATTATGTAAAAGAGTTTGGAAAAATCACTCTTGATAATCCTTGTGAAAATCACTTTTGCGAGTAAAAAATGGAAAATTTTATTTTAATTATTTTAGCAATGTCCATTGGTTATACGATTAATAGACTAAATATCTTTTCAAAAGATGCACCTCTTATTTTAAATCAATTTTTAATCTATATCTCTCTTCCTGCAATGATTTTATTACAAATACCAAAATTAGATATTTCAATAGAAGCAATTATTCCAATAATTATATCTTGGAGCGTTATGATATTAAGTGCTTTATTGATACTTTTTTTATCGAAAATATTTGATTTTTCAAAAGAAGTAACTGGTTGTCTTATGCTTGTAACAGTTTTAGGAAATACTTCATTTATTGGTATTCCAATAATTACTTCTTATATCGGAGAAGAAGCTATTCCTTATATTTTAGTTTATGATCAATTAGGAAATTTTATTGCACTTGCAACATATGGTACTTTTATAGCTAGTTTCTATTCGAGTAATACAAAAGTTACTTTTAGATTAGTGACTTTTAAAGTTTTAACTTTTCCACCATTTATTGCTTTGATAGTTGGTCTATTATTGATTGGTACAGAGTTTAATGATGTTACAATAAAAGTTTTAAGTGCTTTTTCAAGTACGATTGTTTCACTTGCTTTAGTTGCAGTTGGGCTTCAACTTCAATTAAAACTGTTAAAAGAAGAGATAAAACCTTTTAGTGTAGCTTTGATAATAAAACTTTTGATTGCTCCACTTATTGCAATTATTATTTGCCAAATATTCGGTTGGCACAATACTGCTGCAACAGTATCTATTATGGAAGCAGCAATGCCAACTATGATAACAGCAGGTGCAATAGCATCTATGGCAGGACTTGCGCCAAAATTAAGTTCTGCAATAGTGGGATATGGAACAATTATTTCATTATTTACAACAGGACTATTTTATTTTATTGCAAATATCTAAAAATAGGTGAAAATCTTCAAAAATTTTCACCTATAACTTAATATAAAAAAGATACAATAGCGCAAAAATTTTCATTAGGGAAACTTATGTTTAATCTAACAAAAAAAATAGTTATGATTTTATTATTTATTGGAACATTTTTATTTGCAGAAAATAAAGAATTACCAAAAAATGAAATTTCTAAAATAGAACAATTAGAAATATTTAAAAAAGCAAATATAAAAATCTTAAAAGCTTACGATGCTGGAAGTTTATATATATTAACTATCAGTGTACATGGAAATAAAGATGAAATTTATCTAACAAAAGATAAAAAATTTATTATCTCTGGTACAGTTGTAAATGTATCAAATGAGATGCAAGTTTCAGCTCCAGTTGATTTATCAATTACAAAAGATAAAGAAGCTTTTGTTTATGGAAATGGAAAAGATGAATATGTACTATTTACAGATCCTGAATGTCCATTTTGTAAAAAATTTGAGTCATATTTACCAGAAATTAAAGACAAAGTTAAAATTAGAGTATTTTTTTATCCTTTAGACTTTCATGAAAATGCTCGTGATTTATCTTTATACATTCTAAGTCAAAAAACAACTTCACAAAAAATTGATGCTCTATATGAATTTAATATTGGTGATAACTTGAGTAAAGTAAAAAATGCAAAATACTCAAAATCAGAGCTTTCAAAACTTGAAAAACAGTTAAATGAACATATTAAAATTGCAACTGAATTAAATATTCAAGGAACTCCTGCATTATTTGATAAAAATGGTAATAGTATCGTTTGGGTTAATATGCTAGAAAAATATGGTATTGAAGTAAGATAAGTATAAAAAATACTTATCTTAGAAGAACAATTTAACCAATAAATCTCCAACTATCATCAACCAAACAAATAAAATCAGAGATAGATAAAATGGTTTTATACCACTATTTTTAAACTTATCAATACTTGTTTCCATCCCTAAAGCACTCATTGCCATAGTTAAAGCAAAAGTATCTAAAAAGTTAATATTTTCTATTGTATTTTTTTCTAAGATTTCCAAAGAATTAAATCCAACTACTATTATAAAAAATATCGCAAACCAAGGAATTACTATTTTTGATTTCTCTTTTTTTGTATGAAAATTTGTTTTAATTAACCATAATGATAAAAGAATCAAAAATGGAACTAAAAAAATAACCCTAATCATTTTTTCAATAATTGCATTTGTTGATACTATTTCACCTAAAGCATTACTTGCACCAACAACATGAGCTACTTCATGAAGTGTTGCTCCTATATAAATACCCATTTGAGAACTTGTAAAAAGAAATACTCCTAACTTATCTAAAAATGGATATAAAAACATTCCAATTGTTCCAAAAATTACTACAAAAGATACGGCAACTGCACTTTTATAAGCTTCATTTTTTAATACACTTTGTGTTGCCATAACTGCAGCTGCTCCACAAATAGAACTTCCTGCACTACATAAAATAGCTAATTCTTTATCCATTTTTAAAACTTTTGTTCCAATAAGATAACCAAAAATAAAAGTGAAAAAAACTATACAAAAAGCTACTAAAATTCCATTTACCCCTACTTCTTGAAGATTTTGAAAAGTAAGTCTAAATCCATATAAAATAATTCCTAATCTTAAAATATATTTTGTAGAAAAAGTAATACCATCTTGAAATATTTTAGAAAATTTTGATTTAACACTGTTTGCATAAAAAATACCTAAAACTATTCCAATTATAAGTGGACTAATTCCTAAATTTTTAAAAAAATCAACTTCTGCAATGATTGTTGCAATAAATGCAAAAAAAGATACAAGCATTACTCCATAAAAAGTATTTATGATTTGTTTATTATTTGTTTTCATAATAAACCTCCTTTTATTTTGTAAGTATAACTCTAATCATTTAATTTGTAAAATATATTATTTTTAATATAATGATTAATATTTTTAATAAGGAAAGATATGACTTTAAAAGAATTAAGCTTTTTTTATAAATTATGTGAAAATCCACAAGTTACACAAGTTGCAAGCGAACTAAATATTAGTCAATCAGCTATCTCTTTAGCAATTAAATCACTTGAAAATAGTCTAAATGAACAACTTTTTGATAGAATCGGCAAAAAATTAATACTAAATGAAAAAGGAAAATATTTTAAAGAAAAAACTCTTCCTTCGTATTTAGCACTTATGGATGCATCAACAATTTTCCAAGAAAACAAACTAGCTGGAAATATAAAAATAGCTGCTAGTAAAACTATTTCAAACTACATAATGCCAAATATTTATTATGATTTTTTATCAAAATATAAAGATGTAAAACTTGATATTTTAACTATAAATTCAAGTAATATAATAGATAAAATACTTAAAAGTGAACTAGATATTGGTCTTATTGAAGTAGATACTCAAAATAGCAGTCTAATAAAAGAGAAATTAGCAGATGATGAATTGATTGTTGTATCAAGTGATGAAAAACATCCTCAAATTGCTTTTATTGATGCTATAAAAAAAAGATGGATTTTAAGAGAAATAGGAAGTGGAACAAGAGAGATTTTTATGAATAAAATTGGTGAAATCGCTAAAGAATTAGATATTTTTATACAATTACAAGATTTTGAAGAGATAAAAACTATTGTTTTAAATAATAAAAATACAGTAACAAGCTTGTCAAAGGTAATTGTACAAAAAGAGTTAGATGAAAAAAGACTTTTTCAAATAAAACTTAAAAATTTAGAATTAAAAAGAGAGTTTTATTTAGTTTATCATAAAGAAAAATCAAAAAATCTACTTTTTGAAACTTTTGTAGAGTTCATAAAAAGTAGATTTAACTAAAATTATCTGTTGTAATAAGAGATTATTGAAGCTTTTGCAATAGAGTGAGAATTTATATAATACCCAACTGTTGCAGCATTTGTATTTTTATCTAAACCTAAAGTTTCAATATCAAGTGCATGAACAGTAAAGATATATCTATGCGCTTTATCTCCAACAGGAGGGCAAGCTCCACCAAATCCAGTTTTTCCATAGTCAGTTATACTTTGTATTGCCTCTTTTGAGTCACTATTTCCAAATCCTGAAGCTAAAGTTGTTTTATTTGAAGGAATATCAAAAACAACCCAATGCCACCAACCAGAACCTGTTGGAGCATCTAGATCATAAACTGTTATAGCAAAAGATTTTGTTCCTTTTGGAGCATTTTCCCAAGAAAGTTGTGGTGAAATATTTTCTCCACTACATCCAAAACCATTAAATTCTTGTTTTTTTGTTAATTGCCCTTTTAAATCTGAACTTGTCAAAGTAAAATTATTTGCTAATAGAAAACTTACACAACAAATTAATCCCAATATTGTCTTTTTCATTATTTGATTCTCCTTTTTTTGATTATTATATAAAAAAACAAAATTTAATTCTATTGGAAAATATTCAATTTTTATTGTTTTTTATCTGTTTTGGAGTTACTTTATATCTATTTTTAAATGCTTGAATAAACCATGAAATATTTTCAAAACCACATTTATAACAAACTTCAGTTACATTATCATTTGTTGTTTCTAATAATAATTTTGCTTTTTCAAGTCTTTTTTCACTTTGCCATTTTTTTGGTGTTGTCCTAAAAATAGTTTTAAATTTATTTCTAAAAGCTAAATCTGTCATATTAAATTCTTTTGCAAAAAGCAAAATATTTTTTTCAAAATCAAACTCTTTTTCTATTTTTATTTTAAAAAAATATTCATTGCAAATTGAAGATAAAAATATTTTAAAATACTCTTTTGAATCAGATTCTAAAATATTAAAAAAAAGTTCTTCTAATTTTAGTTTTATAATTGATTCTTTGTTTGACGAAGTTCCTGTTAAATAATTTAAAACTGAAGATTGAAAGATTTCAAAAATAGGTGTTTTTTTAATCTTAAAATAGTTACTATCAAAAGAAAATATCTCATCAAAATTTAAATTATGTTTTTTAATAAAATCCAAAATTATAGTATCATCATATGAAAATAGTATTGATTCAAAATATTCATCTAATATTTCACTCATTATATAATTCCCACTTTTTAAAAAAAGAACATCATTTGAATTTGCAATTACTTTTTCATTTTTGAAATGTAAAACTTTTTTACCTTTTATAACAAAAATTAAAATATTTGAAGAGATAAAAAATTCTCTTTTTTTTTGTTCATCATACTGGATATATTCACATATAGATAAAGTTTCTGAAGAATTTTTCATTAATTATAATATCACTATTTCTGTCTTAAAATAATTATAGTTGCAAATGCTGAAAGTAAAATTCCTAAAAAAACACCAAAAGAGATAGTTTGTCCTTCAAGCAAAAACATAATTATTGCAACAAATGCTGGATTTAGATAAATATATGCCATTATCTTTTTAGCACCTAAAATTAAAGTTGCTTTTTGATATAAAAATAAAGTTAATATTGTAGTTGCTAATACTAAATAAAGTAATGAATAAAAATGATTTAGCTCTATTTTATTCCAATTATAAGGAATATTTAGAATCTGCATAGTTAAACTCATCCAAATAATTCCACCTAAAAGTGTTGCAAAAACTAGAACTAATAATTCGTCTTTTTTACTATACAAAAGTTTTATAAATACTGGATATAAAGACATAGACAATGAAGCTATAAGAAATATAATATCACCTTTATTTAAACTTAAAGTTAAAAACAATGTAAAATCAGCTTGAAATACAACGATACAAGTAGAAATAATTCCTAATATATAAATAAATAACTGTTTTAAAGCAATCTTTTCTTTAAAGAAAAATATACATAAAACTGCTGTCATCAAAGGTACTAATGTATATATCGCACCAGTGTTTAAAACTGTTGTATTTTCTAAAGCTCTTAGCATTCCAATAAAATATAAAGTATATACTAAACTTACAACCATAGCCTTTGGCAAAATTTTAAAAACATTTTTCAACCTATTTTTACTAAAAATAATTACTGGAGATAAAAATATTAAAGCTAAAACAAATCTATATAAAGTTAAAGATATTGGGTCAATAACATTTGCTAGTTTTTGTGAAGCTAAAAAAGAACCTGATATTAAAATAGTTGCTAATAATACATAAAAATGCGCGCTTAATCTTTCATTCAAAACAATAATCCTTTATAAATACTCGCGCTATTTTAGTATCATTTTATAAAAAATAGTATAAAATTTATACAAGAAAGCAAGGACGACCTTGCCACTTCACAGAGGACGGCCTCAAATTATCAAAAAAGGAATTTTATGAGTTGGGGAATCCTTGTACTTGCAGGAATTTTTGAAATTTTTTGGGCAGTAGGTCTTAAATATACAGATGGTTTTACAAAATTAATTCCAAGTTTATTCACAATAGTTGCAATGCTAATTAGTTTTTGGTTACTAAGCCTTTCTTTAAAAACTCTTCCTTTGGGAACAGCTTATGCTGTTTGGGTAGGAATAGGAACAATAGGAACAGTAATTGCTGGAATAATGTTATTTGGCGATTCTATAAATATAATTAGAATAATTAGTATAGCTTTTATCATTTTAGGTATAATCGGACTTAAAATTACAACTGCTTAAGTTTAATAAATAGCGTAGATTATAAGGATTATTTTGATTAAAAATATTTTATTTTTTTTTATTCCATTAGTTATTTACGCTATTTTATCAAACTTTATTGAGGATTTTAAAAATCTAATTTTAATATCTTTGCTTATTACAACTATTATATTTTGGGCAACATCAGTTATCCCAAATTATCAGACATCACTCATATTTTTATTTACTTGTTTAGGATTTTCTTTAAGTAGTAAAGAGATAATATTTTCAGGTTTTGCTTCCTCTGCTTTTTGGTTAGTTTTAGCTGGAATGTTAATAGCAACAGCTATAAAAAATGTAAACCTAAGCCAAAGATTTTCAGTTTTTTTTACTAATATAAAAAATCCAAGTTATCTAAAAATTTTAATTACAATAGATATTTTTTCTTTACTTTTTAGTTTTGTTATGCCATCAAGTTTAGGAAGAGTTGTTTTACTAATACCTATTGCAATAATTGTTGCTAAAAACTTTGGATTTAAAGAGACAGATAAAGGTTATATTGGAATAATGCTAACTTTTATTTTAGCAACTGTAATTCCAGCATTTGCGATACTTCCTTCTAATGTTCCAAATATGATATTAGCAGGATTAACAAATGAAATTTATGGAATTGAATTATTATATTCTCATTATTTATTAGCAAATTTTTTTATTTTAGGTTTTATAAAAAACTTTTTAATTGTAACTCTAATCTATTTCTTTTATAAAGATACACCAAAAATATTACCAACAAAAGCCCAAAAAACTGATTTCTCAAAAGATGAAAAGATAGTTATACTTGTTACTTCATTGATGTTATTTTTTTGGACAACAGATTTTATACATCATATTTCTACAAGTATTATTGCAATAGTTGGTGTATTAATATTAGCAAATCCAATGATAAATATTATAAAAACAAAGGATATAAATAATTTAAATTTTGCATCTCTTTTACTTGTAGCTACTATTATTGCCTTAGGAAATATTGTTTCAAATGATAGTTATATAAAAGAACTTTTAGCAACTACTTTAAACTCTTTTGAGCCTTCTGAATCTAAAGTTTTAAATTATACGGTGATTAGTTCTCTTATGGCATTTTGTGCTATTTTTACAACACAACCTTCTGTCCCTGCTGTTTTTACACCAATGGCACAACAGTTGTCTATTTTAAGTAATTTTAATTTAAATGATATTTTTATGATGGAAGTTTCTGCATTTTCAACAATCTTTTTTCCATTTCAATCGCCACCATTAATAGTGGGGTTAACCTTGGCAAATATAAAACAGATTAAAGTTTTAAAGATTTTGTTTATTTTAAGTCTTATTTCTATATTTTTATTATTTCCACTTCAATATTATTGGTTAGAATTTATAAAAATATTTTTCTAAAAAAGGGGTTAACCCTTTTTTATTATTTAGCTAACTCTTTTAAATATTCAACATAATTTTTTGCAGATTCTTCAAGTTTTTCATCGCTTATTACAAAAGTTTCATAAGTTACAAATGGTTTTGCATAATTCATTTTTATATAGTTTGCTGATGCTTCAAATGAGTTTAAAATCTCTTCAACTGTAAATTTATTACTTCCATTTTTATTATATTGTGCTGTTCCACTTCCCACACTTGTTGCAATTAATAGAGTTTTATTCTCTAATTTATAGTGTTCACCAAAAGCAAAATTATATTCTAAAACTACATCTAACCACTCTTTTAAAAGTGCTGGAGAACTTAACCAATACATTGGAAATTGAAAAACAATTACATCATTTTCTAAAAGTAGTTGTTGCTCTTTTTTTGCATCAATTTTAAAATCTGGATATTTTGCATATAGATTATTGATTGTTACAAAATCTTCTTTTTGTGCAACTTCATTTAAAACTTTATTTACTCTTGATTCATTCATATTTGGGTGAACTAAATTTATTAAAACTCTTTTTTTAGATTGTGCCATTTTTTGTCCTTTTAAAATAATTATTGAAATAATACATATTTCTGACATATTTGTCAATATTAGACTTTTTTGTCATAATTGATTTTTTTAAGATTATTTGATACACTTCGAAAAAAGGAAAATAATGGTAAGTCTAAATGGAAAAGTTTATGAATGTCCAAGTAAAATCCCCCTGGATTTAGTTGATGACAAATGGAAATTTTTAATTCTATGGAATCTAGCTTTTAAAGCTCTTAGAATTAGTGAACTATCTGAAAAAATAAGTGATATTTCACAAAGAACTCTAAGTAGAAAGTTAAAAGCATTAGAAGAAGTATCTTTAGTAAAAAGAGTAGTTTTTGCAGAAGTTCCCCCAAGAGTTGAATACTCTTTAACAATACATGGAGAAAGATTACTCGAAGTATTTGAAATGATGAGTAAATGGGGAGAACAATATGCAAAAGAGATGGATGCTATAATATAATAGCTACTCTTTTTTTAATAAAATTAAAGTTGCAAATGAAGATATCAAAATCCCTAAAAACATCCAAAAGTTTATACTTTTAAACTCAAATACAAAAAGTAAAATAGCAATTGCTCCTGGATTTAAATATACATAAGCCATCACTTTCTTAGGACCTAAAACAATTGTTGCTTTTTGATATAAATAAGAAGTAACTAAAGTAGCAAAAACAGTCAAATATCCTAGATATAAGAACTCTTTACTACTTATTTCTTGCCAATTTAAAGGTACATCAAATAAGACTAAAGCTAAACTCATCCAAACTATTCCACCAACTAAAGTCATAAAAACTAATACCATTAGTTCATCATCTTGTTTATGAAAATATTTCGCACTTATTGAATATAAAGCCATACAAAAAGTTGAAAAAATAAATATTACATCTCCTTTATTTAATGATAATGATAAAAATAACTCTAAATTTCCTTTAAAAATAACCATACAAGTTCCAATTATTCCAATTAAATAAATCAAATATTGATTAAAAGATATTTTTTGTTTAAATACAAATATTGAAAAAAGTGCAGTTAAAAGTGGAACTAAAGTAAATATTGTTCCTGTATTTAAAGCTGTTGTAAACTCTAAAGACTTAAATAATCCAATAAAATAAATAGAATAAAAAAAGCTTATTATCATAGCTCTTTTAAAAGTTGAAATAACTTTTTTTCTATATTTTTGATTGAAAAGAACAATTGGTGCTAAAAGCAATGAAGCTATAATAAATCTAAGAAGTGTGATAGAAATTGGATCTATTATACCTGATAACTTTTGTGAAACTATAAAAGAACCACCAACTAAAAAAGTGGCTATTAATATTATAAAGTGTGCATTTAAATTTTTTGACATATATTTTCCTTTCTTTTAAAATGAAGAATATTAAAATAAATTTTTTTAGTCATTTACATAGGTTGATTTTTTAGAGATTTTTTTATATTCTTTGCAAAAAATAAGTTGAATAATGAAAATAAACAATGATGAAATATTTGAATCTTTAAATAAAACTATGAATTCTTATTTTCCTATATCTCAAACTACTTGGAAAGAGTTCAAAAAGATTTGTAAAATAAGAACTATCAAAAAGAATGAGTATGCTTTTGATATGTATGACAAAGTAAATGCCATAAGTTTTGTATATAGTGGACTTTTTAGAACTTTTATTATAAATGAAAAAGGTGAAGAATATACAAAAAACTTCTTTTGGGAAACAAGATTTTATGGTCCAATGGTTGCTTTACTTACAAACACTCCAATAACTTCTATTGTTCAAGCTTTAGAAGATTCAATCGTTGTTGATATACAACATGATAAATATAGAGAGATTTTAGCTAAATATGATGATTTGAAGATGTATCATATTTTGTATTTAGAAAAGCACTGGATTATGCAAAAAGATGACAATGGCTACTCTTTGGTTTTAGAAGATGCAAAACAAAGATATGAAAGATTTAAAAAAGAGTTTGGACATATAATCTCAAGACTTTCACAATATCAAATTGCTTCATATTTGGGTATTTCACCAACTCACTTAAGTAGAATAAGAAAAGAGTCTTAAGGCTCTATTCCCATTCTTAAAAACCCTGTAAATCCTGAATTATCAGATGTAAGTTTCTTTGAAACTTGTTTTTTCATCTCATTTAAAACTTTTTTGTATGCATTATAAAATTCAAAAGTTGGTTTTGGTTTATAAACTAAATTTTCTATTTCGAGATATTTCAATACATTTTTTGTAGTTGTTGGTTTGATAAAAAACTCTTTAGTTGGTGAAAAATAGTATGGAATAAGTGTAATTATCGACCATTTCGCTAAATTCTTTTGAATTAAAATATCAACTATATCCTCAAATCCATCTTTAAAATTACCATAAAGAAGTTCATCTAATCCAATACAAAACATATCTTTTTCATAAATACTCATTGATTTTATAGCATCTCTTACTTTTGGTTTTTCAAATAGTGAAATAAGAGGAGATTTTGAGATAATCTTTGAAAAATTATCACAAATAATCTCTGGTTGTGAAAAGTTTTCTTTTTTGAAAAGTTCTTTTGTCTCTTCATGAAATTTTGATGACTTAAATCTTTTGATTATTGGTAAAAGCTTATCATCTTCAAAACCATTTGGATAGTATTCAAAAAAACTCTCTTCTAACTCTTTTAGTTTTTTTATATTCATTTATCTCAATCTCCCCTATTTTAAATCAAAAAATTACAACTGGCTTAATCAAATCTCTTGGTTTATCTTTCATCAAAAGTAAAGCTTCTTCAATGTGTTCCATACCATTAAAAGTATGAGTTATCAATTTTTTAGGATTTATTCTTTTTGATTGAATTAAAGAAACAAGTTTTTCAATTCTTAGTCTTCCTCCTGGCATCAATCCTCCAACTATTGTTTTATGAGCCATTCCATTTCCCCAAGTAAGTCTTGGAATTTTTACAAAATCACCTGAACCTAAATAGTTTACATTTCCTATTGTTCCACCTGGTTTTAATATATTTGTAGCTTGAACAAAAGTATCCACATCTCCACCTGCAATGATTACTCTATCAACACCTTTTCCTTTTGTTTTTTCCATAACTTGTTCAACAATATCACCATTTTTATAATTAATAATATCTGTTGCTCCAAAATCTTTAGCTACTTCAATACAATTTGGACGACTTCCAACAGCAAAAAGTCTTGAAGCCCCTCTTATTGCTGAAGCTCTTACAGCCATCAATCCTACTGGACCAATTCCTATAACACAAACACTATCTCCAAATTTGATATCTGCAAGTTCAGCGCCATGAACTCCTGTTGGAACCATATCACATAACATAACGGCTTCAATTGGATCAACATCATCAGGTAAAAGTGCCAAATTCCCATCTGCGTCATTTACATGAAAATACTCTGCAAATACTCCGTCTTTAAAGTTAGAAAACTTCCAACCTGCAAGCATTCCACCTGAATGCATAGAGTATCCAGCTTGTGCTTCTAAACTATTCCAATCAGGTGTAATAGCAGGAACAACTACTTTATCTCCTACTTTAAAATCTTTTACCAATGAACCAACTTCTACTACTTCTCCAACAGCCTCATGCCCTAAGATCATATCATGTCTATCACCTAAAGCTCCAGCCCAAACAGTATGAACATCAGATGAACAAGGTGAAACTGCTATTGGTTTAACTATCGCATCCATTGCACCACAAGTTGGTTTTTCTTTTTCTATCCAACCTACTTGCCCTATTTTCAACATTGCAAAGCCTTTCATAGTAATCCTTTCTTAGTAAAATTATTGTCTTTATAATGTAGCAGTTTTTGAATAATTATAAGTTAAAACAAAATATTATTTTTTAGAAAACTTAAAAGTATTTTGACTTTTATCTACTTTTACTGAATAGATTTTTGGTAATGCCATTAAAAATTTATCAAAATCATCTATATCAAACTTACCTGTAATTTCCGTTTTAGATACTTTTTCATCTTGAAATTCTATTTTTATATTTTTATATCTTGAAAACTCTTCTAAACTATCTTTTAAAGTAGTTTTATCAAAAGTTAAAAAACCTTTTTCCCAAGTTGCTATATCTTCTACTTGTGTTTTTGCTAACTCAATTTTTTTATTTTTATCTATAAATATTTTTTCACCTTGATTTAAATAGGCTATTTTTTTATCAAAAAATACTTTTACTCTTCCCTCTTTTACTTTTACACTAAAACTATCATTTAAATTTGAAACTTCAAATGCCGTTCCAACTACTTCTATTTTTTCATCTTTTGTTTTTATTATAAATGGTTTGTCTTTATCTTTTGAGACATAAAAAACTGCTCTTCCCTCTATAAAATCAACATTTCTACTACTTTTATAATAGTTTACATTTAAACTTGAATTTACATCTAAAACTATTTTAGAACTATCAGGAAGCATAAAAACATTCTCTTTTTCTTGAATTGAAACTAGGTTTTGTGAATAAACTGGTATAAAAAAATAATCTAGTCCAAAACCAATACAGAAAAAAAGTGAAGCAGCAACAAAAAACTTTTTTGTTTGTTCTATAAATTTAGTTTTTTTAGCTCCTTGATTTGCTTTTTCTACTAATTTTTCTCTCATATTTCCTGATATTTTTGAAAAATTTTCTCTTAACAGTTTATTTGTATTGTAAGACTTTTGATGAAAAGGATTTTTTTCTAACCACTCTTTTAATTCAATTCTTTCTGCTTCACTTAATCCTTCTTTCTCTTTTATTAGCCAAAAAATAGCTTCTTCATTAATTGTTTTCATCAATTATATCCTTCAATATTTTTTAGCTTATCTTTTATTTTTTCTGTCGCTCGAATAATATGTTTTTCAACTGCAGATACAGTTATTCCCATTTTAGAAGCTATCTCTTTCCTAGTAAAACCTTCAAAAACATGTAAAATGAAAGCTTGTGCATTTTTGGCAGGAATTGTATCTAAAATTTCAAATAGCATTTCTTGTTGATTTTCTTCAAAAAGTAGTTCATCAGGTTGTTCTTTTTCTGGGATATTATACTCTTCTTCAAAATATTCTATTGAAAGTATATGTTTGTCTTTTCTTACTATATCAAAAACAATATTTTTAGCTAGTTTGTATAAAAAGGCTCTTTTATTTTCTATTGGTGAGATTTTATCTATGTCTAACATTCTACTATAAGATTCTTGTATTATGTCCTTTGCTTTCTCTTTATCGCCAACCATTTTTTGAACATAATACAGTAATTCCTGATAATACTGCGTCATTAAGAAATATTTCCTTTTATTTTTTGAGATATACTATCATAATTACTATTGTGCTTATATTAAAATATAATTCTTTTCTTTTTTGCTCTAAGTGGAATTTAGTTACCATTATTTTTTAGTAATTAATAAGGAATTTTTATGAATATAATAGATTTTGAGAATATTGATGTAGGATATGATGAAAAAATAGTTCTAAAAGATGTAAATTTAAAAATTAAAGAAGGTGAACACTGGGCAATTTTAGGAGCCAATGGAAGTGGAAAATCAACTTTAATGAAACTAATCCAATCAGAAATTCATCCAAGACATACAAAAGAGTTTAAAAAAGAGATTTTTGGTAAAAGTAGATATTCTATATTTGAACTAAGATGTGAACTTGGGATTATAACAAACGACTTACATAACTATTTTGCAAAAGAAGCTGGTTATTTAACTGGTTTTGAAGTTGTTTTAAGTGGACATTATGGTTCTATTGGAATTTTTACTCATCAAGATTTTACTAAAGAGCAAATATTAAAAGCAAAAGAAGTTATGCAATTTTTAGAAATAGAAGATTTAAAAGATAAAAAAGTTGCTGCAATGAGTACAGGACAACTACGAAAATGTATAGTAGGACGAGCATTAATTCATAATCCAAAAGCTTTTGTTTTAGATGAGCCAACAGTAGGTTTAGATATAAAAGCACAAATAAACTTCATAAAAATGTTAAAAAAACTAGCTCTTCGTTCTTCTATTATTTTAGTAACTCACCATTTAGAAGAAGTTTTTGAAGAAATAGAAAATGTTGCTTTAGTTTATAATCAAACAATTTATAAAAGTGGAAAAAAAGAGGATATTTTGACAAGTGAAAATCTATCAGAGATTTTTGAAACTAAACTTACTTTAAAAGAGAAAAATAAAAGATATTTTATTGAAGAGATTTTGTAATCTCTCTTTTTTTAGTTATTTTTAATTTATTTTAAATAAAATCCCTTTTCAAAAATAAATATTAAGGCGAAACTATAAAAAAATCATTAATTATTTCAATCTTATTTTTTAAAAGTTCTTTGTTATTTGCTTTAGATGCTCAATATTTTATAGGAACAAATCTAAAAAAAACTCAAGCTAAAATAGAACATAACATAGAGGTTTATACTCCTTTTGGTACAGTAAATGAAAGTTTAGAGCAAACAATAAAAGATAGTGCTTTAGAACTAAAAATTGGAACAATCTTAAATAATACATATAGAATTTATCTATCTGGTGTTGAATATAAAACAAATTTATTTAAAGTTAAAATGATAAATGGTAATTATGAATATTTAATTCCAATAACTAATGACTTTAGGCTCTTTTCTGGTGTTCACATGGGAACTTTTAAAAATAATATGGTTTATGGAGTTCAAGGTGGATTTATTTACGATATTACAAAAAGTATCGAATTTGAAGCTGGTGGTTTTTATTCAAGATATAAAAAAGAAGTAAAAGTAAAAGGTGAGAAATTTGGATTTGAATTTACTGACAATATAAAAATAGAAAATTCAAAATCTCTTTTTGCTGGATTTAACTACAAATTTTAAAGAAGTCAAGCTAAAAAACTTGACTTCAGATGTTTCTAAAGTCATTGTAAAGTCTTTATAAAATAAATTATTTGAATATTTAGTTATAATCAAACAAAATAAATTTCGAGGGAATAGATTGTTTGAATTTAAGAATTTTTCAATTTTATTTGTAGAAGATGATTTAGAAATACAAAAGAATATGTCAAAAATTTTATCATTACTTTGTAATAAAGTATATGTAGCTTCAAATGGTCTTGAAGCTTATGAAATTTTTACTAATAATGTTATTCATATAATAATAACTGATTATGAAATGCCATTTATAAACGGTTATGATCTTGTTTTAAAAATAAGAGAAATTTCTCAAAATATTCCAATAATCATACTTAGCAATTATACAGATAAAGAAAAACTTTTAAAATGTATTCCATTGAATCTCACTTCATATTTAGAAAAACCTATTATTTATGAAAAACTTTTAGAAACTTTACAATTATGTAAAAATCAAATAGAAAATAATGCTACTTTATATTTAAGAATCAATGATAGTTTAAAATACGATTTTAATACAAAATCTTTGATACAAGATGGTAATTATATTAAATTAACAACACTTGAAATACAAATCTTTGAATATTTATTAAATAAAAAAAATCAATTAGTATATAATGACGAACTGCTCTCAGTAATTTTTGAAAATGATTATTATGGAAATATAAAAAATATTATTTATAGACTTAGAAAAAAAGTAAGTAAAGATGTAATTGTAAATTATAAAAATTTAGGTTACATGTTAAATACCAAATAATTATGAAAATAACTCTTTTTTTACTAATTTTTACAAGCTTTCTATTTTCAAACTCTTTAATAATTGAGAATGACAATTTTGGAAAAAATTCTCTTCAAAAATATACACAAATATATACTGATGAAACTTCATCTTTAAATTTTGAAGAAATAAAAAATAAAATCTTTTTTACAAATATCAAAAATAATTTTACAGCAACAAAAAACTCTATTTGGTCGAATTTTTCTATAACAAACAAAAGCAATAAAAAAATAGAAATATTTTTAGAAAATGAAAAAGCTGGAATAGATATCATTGATATTTATATTTTAAAAAATGAGAATTTTTATGAGAAAATAGAATTAGGAGATTATAGAGATATAAAATTAAGAGAATTAAAAACTAAAAAAAGTACCTTCAAACTAATATTAGATGAAAATTCTACTTATACCTTTTTTATAAAATATAAAAGTTATAGTTCTATATCAACACTTTGGTACATCTATGACAAAGAAAGTTTTGAAAAATCTTTAAATATTGAATCTATAATTTGGGGATTTTTCATAGGTGTTGTTATAGCCTTATGTTTGCACAATCTTTTTGTATATTTTTCAACTAGAGATTTTATTTTTTTAAGTTATATATTTGTATCAATATTTTCTGCTTTATATCAACTTTCTATAAATGGAATATTTTATCAATTATTTGAAAATGAAAATCTAAAATATTTAAGTGGGTTAAATTGGGTTTTTAGTTTTACCACTCTTATTTTTGTTATAATTTTTCATATTTCATTTTTAAAACCAAAAATAAACTCTTTTATGTTTAAAAGTCTGTTTATTTGTCTTTTAATAAATATTTGTGTAGTTATTTTCTACTCTTTTTCTTTAGAACATGAAGAGTTAAGATATGCAGTTACATATACAAATTTTATTACTTATTTAATAGTTATTGTTCTTTTTACTACAACTATTTGGGCAATAAAAGATAAATATATTGGTGCAAGATTTTACTTATTTGTACAACTATTTTATTTTTCTATATCTTTTTATGTTTTTATGGTACTTGTTGGATATTTTGAATCTTTTGAATATTTTTGGCTTGTTATACCAATAGTAGTCTTATTTGATATTTTCTTTTTATCTATTGCTTTATATATAAAAGTAAAAGAAATAGAAAAAAGAAAAAAAGAATCAGAACAATTTATAATTTCTCAAGCAAGATTTACAACAATGGGAAATAATATTGCAAATATGATTCATCAATGGAAAAATCCTATTGCACAAATTGGTTCACAAATAGCTTTATTAGAAAGTATTTATAAACTTGATAAAAAGAATTTTGATGAAGCTATAGAACAAACTCTTCCACAAATGAAAGATAGCATTTTATTTCTTAATCATGTGATGAACGATATTTATAACTTCTATAAAAATCCTTCATCAAAAGAGTATTTTAACATAGCAGATGAAATTGATAGTTTACTTAGAATTTTAAACGATGAAATAAAAATAAATAGCATTACAATAGATAAAAATATTACTCCTTTGAATTTTTATGGCTATAAAGCAAGTTTTTTAAATGTTTTGATGATTATATTAGAAAATAGTATTTATCAATTAAAAACCTTCAAAAAACAAAGTAGAAAAATATTTATCTATTTGGAAAAAATAGATGATTCACAAATAGTTTTAACTATTGAAGATAATGGTGGAGGAATAGAAAGTAGCCATTTAGAAAAAATATTTGATTTAAATTATAGTTCTAAAAAAGATAAAGGAAGTGGAATTGGACTTGCCTTAGCAAAAGAATTAATAGAAAAAAGGCTTAATGGAAAAATTAGTGTAGAAAACACACTAGTTGGCGCTTCATTTATCATATCACTTAAAATTGGAACTGATATTTTAGATGAAAATCCTAATAGTTACTAAAAATTATATTTTTTTTAGTAACTTATCTATTTTATTATTTGAATCTATAATCTTTTGCAAACTTATTTGTTTATTTTGAATTTGTAAATAAACAGTATCTACAATCTCTTTTAAAGTAACTGGTTTTGCTAACTGATTTGCAAAAAGCAGCATATTAACTCCAGAATTTATAGCTAAAGTTAAAGTCTGTTTTAAATCATAATGTTTTGAAATAGCGCTCATTTGTAAATCATCTGTTACAAGAACTCCTTTATATCCCAAATCTTCTCTAAGCAGTTTTGTATTTATATTGTATGACAAAGTTGCAGGATAGTTTTTATCTAAATTTTCATTAAATACATGAGCTGTCATAATCATATCTACATCATTATTTTTTATAAAATATTTATATGGTTCAAGCTCTTTTTGATTCCAAGTTTTTGTAATATCTACAAATCCTAAATGAGAATCAGCTAAAGATGAACCATGTCCAGGAAAGTGTTTTAAAACTGAAATTACATTTTGTTTTCTTAGTTCATCAACAAAAATCGAAGAGTATTTTATAACTTCACTTGAACTTTCACCAAAGCTTCTTCCTCTTGTTACGATAACTTTATTGTTTTTATTTATAGATAAATCAACAACTGGAGCAAAATCGAGATTTATTCCAACATCTTTTAAATCCTTAGCAAGTGCTTTATAACTTTGTTTAGCAAAATCTTCACCATTTGTAGCAATATCTTTTGCACTTAAAGTATCTACAAAACCACTATCTTTTTTAAGTCTTTGTACTACTCCACCTTCTTGATCAATAGAAATTAACAATTTTTGATTTGAAATTGCTTGAAGCTGTGTATTAAGATTTTTTAACTGATTTTTATCTTTTATATTTTTTATCTTTGTTTTATCATTTGGGTCTTTATCAAATAGTATTACACCACCAAGTCCTGATTGTATGTTTTTATATATTTCATCATTTTTATCTACACTTGTACCATTAAAACCTAAAATAACCATCTTTGCTATCATCTTTTCTATTTGTGCTTTTGAATAATTTTCATCTGCAAATAAGCTATTTGATACAAATAAAATAGCTAAAATCAAAAACTTTTTTATCATCTATTTTTTCCTTTATTTCATCCAATTTTTATAGTTCGTAAATGCTGGGAATTGTCGTTTAAACTCTTCCTCATCAAAAGAATAACAATAATTATCCATATAAGCTAAAAGCAAATCATAATTTTTTTTAAGTTCTGTAAACTTTTCATTACTACCTTCTGGCATATCAGGATGATACTTTTTTGATAATTTTAAATATTTATTTTTTATATCTTTTTTTGAAACTGTTGTTAAAATACCAAACATATCTACTGCTTTTTCAAATTCACTATAATCCATAAAAATCCTTTGTGTGGTATTGTACTTAAATAATTTTAATTTAAAATGATTTTTATATAATACAAAATTATTTTTAAAAGGTATTTTATGTATAACAATACAATTATTTATATATTTAACAAAATTTTGAGTGTTGCTATTTTTCTTTTTATTTTATATTTAATATTTACAAACTTTGGAACTTTTTTGATAATTATCGCAATATTAGTTTCTATAATTGCGTTTATAATCTATAATTTCAAAAAAAAGTTAAAACAAAGCAATTTTAATAATTTTGAGTTTAAATTTGATAATTCGCAGTTTAGAAATGGAAAATTTGATTTTGATTTCAAAGATTTCCAAAACTTTAATAACTCAAGTTTTCAAGGTTTTTCAAATACTGCAAGATTTGATGAAGTTTCAAAAGCAAAAGAGTTTTTTGGATTTACTCAAACTCCTACAAAAGAAGAAGTAAAAAAAAGATATAAAGAGTTAGCGAAAAAATATCATCCAGATTTAAACGATGGTAATGAAGAAAAAATGAAAGAATTAAATCATTATAGAGATATTTTGATCAATATCGTTGAATAAACTTTTATTGAAACTTTTTCAATAAAAGTTTAAAATTCACTCTCTCTAATTACAACAGAAACTGCTTTTTTAAAGATTCTTGATATAAAACTTGAAGCTTCTCCTTTTGTTATTAAAACCCCAACTTTTCTATTTTTTAAATCTAATTCATTTTTTTCTAAATCTATAGTTATTTTATAATATGCTTGTTCTGTTTTTATTTTTTTATTTTCCAATCTTGTTGCTATTTCACCTTGATAATCACTTGATAACTCTGGAAATTCAAGATATGGAATAGAAACCTTAGATATTGAAGTCAAATTTGAATGAATATCTTTTATATCACCTGAATTAAAAATAAATTTACTTTGACTATTTTCTTTTAATAATTTAAAATCATTTTCATTACAAAAACCAACTATTCTATAATCTAAATTATCATATAAAGTGAAAACCACCTCTTTTTTACTTATCCATTGATTTGGTTTAAAAACATCATTAAAATAGATTTTCCCATCAAAATTTGCTCTTACTTCAAATTTCTTGATAATCTTTTCTAAGCCCTCTTTTTCATTTAATTTTTTTTGTAAACTCTCTTCTAAAATAAATCTTTTGTTTAAATTCTCTTTTAATCCAGCTTGTTTATCTATTTCCATTTTCATTTGCTCAATCTCTTTTTCAATTTGAGAAATTTTAAGTTCTAATTCTGGAGATTTAATAAGCAAAAGCAATTGTCCTTTTTTTACGTTTTCTCCACTATTAAAATAGATTTCTTCAATGTATCCATTTTCACTTGGATAAAATTCAAAATAATTTTTTGATTCAATAATTGCTGGCATTTTGATATTTGTATTCCAAGGAATAAATATCAAAAATACAATTATTAAAAAAATAGCTAAAGATATTTTATTTCTTTTATTAAATTCTAATTGTGATTTTTTACTCCACCAAACTTTCAACTCTTTGTAAATTGGTAATAAAAGAAACCATACAATTTCAACTAAAAATAAAATTATTCCTAAAACTTTAAAAGCATAATAATAGACTAAAACAGCAATTCCTAAAAATAGAAAAAACCTATAAATCCAAGTTCCAATAGCATAAACTATAAAAAACTTCTCTTTTGATTTTGTCAAACTTTCTGGTTTAACTTCTTCTAAACCTAAAATATTTTTTCGCAAAAACCATCTTGCCATCGCAAAAGAACGAGGTTGTAGATTTTTAGTATCAGTTAAATCTGATAAAGCATAATAACCATCAAATCGCAAAAATGGACTAATATTGATTAAAAGAGAACTAATCCAACTTGTAGTTGCAATAATAAATAAAATACTTTTTAAAATTCCCTCAGGAGCAAATGACCATAAAAAAGTAGCAATTAAAGCTAAATATAGCTCTACTTTCATTCCAGCAATTACAATTTTTAATCTTTGGTATTTTGATTTTAATTTCCAAGCATTTGTCGTATCTGTGTATAAAACTGGAAATAGAACTAAAAATGCAACTCCCATTGTTGGAACTTTGCAACCATATTTTTTAGCTGTAAATGCGTGTCCTAATTCATGAAAACTTTTTACAAAAACTAAAGATAAAAAGTAGTAAAAAAAGCCCTCTTTAGTAAACAAATACATAAAAGTAGAGATAAAACTATCCCAATCTCTTAAAACAAAAATAATTCCTATAATACCTAAAGATAAAACTATATTTTGCCAAAGGCTAGAATAAAAAAAATCAACTCTAGTTTTATTTCTTTCAAGCCATTTATCAGGTTTTAATAGAGGAATTCTTATAAATAAATAGTTATGAATTAGCCATTTGAAAATATTTTGTTTTGATTGTTTTTGAATACTTATCATTCTTGAAGTATATTTTGAATCATCGCAAACAATTAAATTATTGTTGATTAAAAAATCAACAAAAGTTTTTAAAGACTCTTTTTCAATTTGATAATTTTTCTCTTCTAAAATTTTTATAAACTCTTCTAATTCAATATCACTTTGCCAATTTGAGATTAACTCAAAAGTATCAAGTGAAATATCAAAATATTTGTTTTGAATAGGATCAAATAAAAGCCATTTTTTAGAACCATCTTCTCCTACTGAAGTCTCTAATAATTTTAAATCATTTCTTATTTTTGGTAATATTGTTTGTTCTTGCTGTTGCTGAAACATCACCAACCTATCCATTGTCTAACAGATGTTATTGGTTTTCTAAATAAATAGAAAAATAAAGTTACTTTTTTTGAATAAATTTTTGCTGTTCCTCTAAGTCCAATTGAAGGAATATAACCATTTTCTTTTATATCTTCAAACTCAGCAGTTATTCTATAAGATAATATATTTTGTTCAGTAAGTTCAGGCTTATATGAGACATATTTTACCTTTGCACTCCAAGAATTTATTGGGTCATTATCAAAAAAAGCTTTTACTATTGCATTTTCTTCTAAAAAAATAGCATCACTTGCTGGAAGCATAATTTTTAATTCTATACTATTTGGATTTGCTATTAAAAATATTCTCTCACCTGTTGTTACAGGTCTTCCTTTCCAGTCATTTGGATTATTTATAATTGCAATACCATCTTCTTTAGAATAAATCTTAGTTTTATCTAATTGGTCTTTAGCATAAGATAATTCTGCTTCTTTTAGTTTTACTTGATTTTCTAAACTTGATATTTGACTTTTTTGTTTTGGGTCTAAAAAACTACTCTGTTTTGTAGTAAAAAGTTCTGCATTTGTAACATCTAAAGTTCTTTTTGCAACTAAATAATTATTTGTGAAATCAACATCATCAAATTGAACAATCAACTGATTTTTTTCTATTTTATCATTTGGAAAAACTTTTACCTCTTCAATTACTCCATTTAAAGGAGAAGATACAACATAAGGATTTTTTGCATCAACTTCAAGTGGAGCTAAAACTGATAATCTAACAGGCATAAGCATCAAAACAAATAAAAAAACTGCTGCAATTTTAAAATATCTACTTTTAAATGAGACTCTTTTTAATGATTGAAATAAACTACATCTTCTCATTGCAAATAAAAAATATGCCAATGAAGATGAAAGATGTTTTAGCATCAAAATATCATTTTCATCCCAATTTTCTTCTTTGAAAAGCAAAAATATATAATTTACTTCTCTATCCTCTTTTGTATTTTTCAAAGGAATATAAACTAAATTTGATGGAGCATATTCATGAGAAACTTTAGAATTTTCCTCTTTTAAATCATTTTTCATATCAACTATAAAAATATCTTTTGACTTTTCACTTTTTTGTAAGTCATCAATTATTTCTTCAAGCCATTGAACATAAGGAGAAGTTGAATCAACCATAGATATATCTGAAATTGCTACAACTTTGTATTTATCTTTTAAATCAGGCGTTAATAAAATACCTTGAGAGTAATTTACAATGCTTCTTGTATTATTTACTATTTGAAAATATAACTCTTTTATATTTTCACAATTTCTACAGTTGTGTTCCAACTGTAGAAGTTTTGATATATTTGATTCCAAATTTTACAATATCCTTTTTTTAGGCAAAAAGTTTAGCAAGATGAGAACCATAATTATCTAACTTTTGATTTTCAAAAGCTATTTGTTCTTTAAATCCTACAAATCTTTCATTAACTTCAGCTTGTGTTTTTTGTTTTAACTCTTTTAAATCAAGTTTTAAATTTAACACTCTTGTTGTTCCATCTGAACTTATAGCTTTAATACTAATTTTTAGCTCATCTAAATCAGCAGGAATTTTCCCACTTATATTACCAGTTTTTGGATCAAAAGATAGTCCAACAGGAAGAGCTGTTCCATCAATTTGTGTCACAACATAACTTTGTGCAATATTTGTATCAACAACTTTTACTTTAATAAAATCACTTTGAACATTTATATCTTCAATTGTAATTCCAACAATAGAGAAAGAATCTTGACTTCCTTGTCCAAATAAAACTTTACCAGTTGTTGATACATTTAAATCAACATTTGCTTGAATAGTTCTTGAATCATTTGAATTGTTATTATTTGCATTTGCTAAATTTTTATCTGAAGCACTGTTATTTTGAGATAAAGATTCTTGATTATTACTTGTTTTTGTATCTAAGAAACCTTTTCCAGTATCAACAACAAATCCATCACTTGAACTAAAATTAATAACTCCAGCACTATTATTTGAATTATCTCCGTAATTATTTAATTTAGTTCCATTATTTGGATTTTCACCCGTTGGATTATTTGTAATTATTGTAGGTGTAGAATCAGGTTTTGCTGGTTGATTTTGTGCAGGTGCAACTACTAACATATTATATGTTCTTGTTACTTTTACACCTTCAGAATCAATTGCAGTTATTGATATAACAAAATTTCCTGATTGAGAAACTCTTCCTGAAATAATACCTGTATTTGGATCAATCGTTAAACCTGATGGTAAATTTGATGCTTGATAAGTAAATACATTAGATAAATCTTTATCATCAAATAAATTTGAAACATCTTTTGTATAAGTGTCTCCAAAAGGAATTTTAGCATCAATATTTTCCATAGAAACTGTTGGAGCATCGTTTGTTCCAGTAATTGTTATTGAGAAATTTGCTGTTTTTGTTAAACCTTCGGCATCTGTAACAGTTACAGGAATAATAATTGTATCTGTTTCTCCCCTTCCAATATAATCATAACTTGAAGAATCAAAACTATAAGAACCATCATTATGTAATATAAATCCTGCAGGAGCATTTCCATTTATACTAAATGTGATTGAACTACTATCAATATCACTTGCTGGTAAAATACCAGAGATTTGCTCACCTTCTGTTACACTATCTGTTTGGTCTGTAAATTCAGGAGCATCATTTACAGGATTGATTACAAAATTGATAGTTTTTATATCTTCTAGACTATTTCCTTCTCCAATATTTGTATTATCATTTAATTTTATTGATAAAGTATCGCTACCATTATAATCTTGATTTGGAGTATATTTCAATCCTGAAATTGCATTTTGTAAACTAGCTAAACTTCCTCTAATTTTAATAATAGATGAATTATTTGCTCCTTCTAAAACTGTTAAATCTGTCATTTGAGATAGTTCTAATTTACCATTAGTTACATTTAACGTTAAATCTAATATTTGAGTATTATCAATAACATCTAAATCTAATAGTGTTATTAAATTGCTATTTTCAAATACAAAAGGATTATCTTCATCTATTGTAATATTATTATTTACAATACTAATAACAGGAGCATCATTTACAGGAGTTACAAATATTGCAATTTGTGCAATATTACTTACTTCACCATCATTTGAAGTAAATTGATATAAGAATGTTTGTACACCATACCAATTTTCATTAGGAATAAATGTAAATTTAGCAAAATCTGTATTATCTACCCTATTTTTACCTTCATTTAATATTATTTTTCCATGTTCTAACTGATATCCTATAACTTTTCCTGAATTGTCATAAATATATGTACTATTATCAAATGGTGTTAAACTTCCATTTGTTGTTATATTTCCACTTGAGTTAGTTATATCAGGAGTTCCTGTACCAAATACATAAGTTCCTCCATTATCATTTATATCAGTAACTAGATTATTTATGTTTACAATTATATTTGAAACATCATCTTCTTTACCAACGACATTATCACTAAAGATATTTGGAATTGCAGGTAATACCATAACTAATTTTTGAGAAGAAGATTCTCCATTTAATGTATCTTTTGCTGTAATTTTAAGATAATCAGCACCAGGAGTTATATAATCATTTCCAAATCCAGCAACATAAGTTATACCATTAGAAGCATTTAATGTATTATTAATTTGTTCAATTGTACCAGTTATTGTTACAGTTCTTGAACCATTTCCTATAATTTGACTAGAATTAACTCCATTTAAAATTGAACTATTTATTGTAATTAGTCCATAATTAGTTGTTTGAATTGTTACAGTCAAAGAATTGTTATCTAAATCTGCTACACTTAAAATATTACCTAATGATAAAGTTCCATTATCATTTTGTCCAATTATTTTTTCAACTAAGAATGTAGAATTACCTAAATTTATAGTTGGTAAATCATTTACAGATTGAAGATTAACTGTAACAGTTTTTATACTATATCTAGCAGATGTTTCTCCACCGTTTCCTCCATCATTTACTTTAATATCTATGCTTCTTGCACTATCATTAAAATTATCAGATGGATTACTAAAAGTTATTGCTCTAGCTAATGCTTGAACTTGTAAAGAGTATGCATTATCATTTAAATGAATTCTTAACTCTTTTCCATTTTGACCATTTAAAATAGAATCTACCGTTCCAATTACAGTATTTCCATATTTTACATTTGCTCCATCAAGTGAAATTCCACCAATAGAAGAGATTGATAAATTATCCAATGCTCCTTTATTTGTTTTTATATCAAATGATACATAACCTTCGTCATAACTAGTACCTTCTAAATCTGTTACTGTAATATTTGAATCAACTTGTACAGCACTTCCATTTTCTACAAAAGTATTTGGTGATGAATTCCCACCTAATAATGGCGCATCATTTACTGATTCTATTTGAATTACTAAACTTTTGGTATCAATAGAACCATTTCCATCATTTACTGTAACAGTAAATGTTTCTGAACTATTTGATGTTAAAGCATTTATAGCATTAGAATTTGGTGTGTATGTATATACTCCAGTTGCTGTATTTAAAGTTAAAACTCCATAAGTTCCAGTTTTTGTAACTGTTGTTCCAGATATACTTCCATTATCTATTCCATAAGTAAATGTTGTATTTTTATCAGCATCACTTGCAGTTAATTGTGAAGTAGTAGAACTAAATACATCATTACCATCTGTATCTGTATAATATATTGTTGCAGGAGTATTTAAAGAAACAGTATCGTTAGTTCCTGTTATGTTAATAGTAATTGTTTTATTTGTAACTGCATTACTTGAATCTGAAACTGCAATCGTATAAGTTATAGTTAATGTTTCTCCTACAGATAAATAATTAAAATATTGATTCCCAGAGTTGAATGCCCAATTGATATCAAAATTTTGTGTATTTACTGTTAGCATATTTAATAATGCTGCTGTATTTGCAGTTAATCCATTTGTCATACCAGAAACAACTACACTTGATTTACTTACTGAAAAATTCGTATCAATCATATCTGGATCAGTTATACTTAAAGTACCACTTGTAGAAATAGTAGAATTTGTTTCACTAATAGTTGCAACATCACTATCTAGAGAATCAACTACTACTGTTGGAGCATCATTAGCTCCATCAATTGAGATTGTAACAACTGTTGTAGCTGTTGCACCATGGCTATCTGTTGCAGTTAAAGTATATAATAAAGTTAATGTTTGTCCTCTACCTAAAAAATTAAATGTATAATCACTTCCTGAATTAAAATTCCAAGATACTGTTCCTGTTGTTGAACCACTAGTTATAACTGGATTAGATGTTATTTGTAACATATTTTTTATTACATCATCAGTATAATTTGCTGGTAATGTTAATCCAGTTGGTGTATTGATTTGAACAGAACTCACTGTTACATTTACACTATCAGTTGAATCTAAATCTGTTATTGTGTAGTCATCTGCTAAAACTAAAGAAGAGCTATTTTCTTGAAGATTTGTTGATGTTGCTTGTTCTAAACTTGAAGTAATATCTGATAATTCAGATACTGCTCCAGCTGCATAATACCAGTCAAACATAACTGTTTGACCAGTTGCAACATTATTTAAGTTTGTAAACATTGCATATCCACCATCATCAAAAGATTGATCATAAACCGAATTTAAAGGATCAATTCCTGGTGCATATTGATTTGATGTAGTCCATCCATATCCTGGAGCAATAACTGTATTTACATTTGAATTAGTTGAATAAAATAATACAGCTGTTGCATTTGCTCCTGCACCTGTATATATTTTAATAGCTTTTGCTTGTTCAGATGAATTTGAAATCATCTGGAATTCACCATCTACAATATTACCTTTTTGTTTAGCTGGACTATCACTTCCTGCTACATAATCATCTCTTGTTCCTACCCAGAATCTTAAATTCTCAGTTGAAGTAGAACCAATATTTTCAATATATGTATTTGCTTTAATATATTTAGCACCTGCTTCTAAAGTATAAACATTAGTAACTTTTAAGTGTGCACTTCCAACTACTATTTCTCCCGTCCAAACAATAGTTCCTGTACCAGTTGATGAATTAAATCCTGAATTATTAACAGTTGTATTTGTAAATGTTGGAGTAAGATTAACTGTACCTTCTAAATTCCAATCTACATCTGTTTTAGCACTTCCATTGTTATAATCAGCAGCAATCGCCATATTTAATTGATATGTACTAAATGTTAATTGATACCAATTCCCATCTTTGTAATAAAAAGGTTGTTCTAACATACCTGTACTTGCATTAACTGAATCGATTGAACCATTTCCAAATCTAAGTAATCCATTATTAAAAGTTTCTATTCCTGCATTTGGATTTGTTGTCCCAGCAGTTGGAGCTGTTATAGTAGTAGAGCCAGTTGTAACTGTTCCAAATACTGGAGCATCATTTGTTCCTGTTATTGTAAAAGTAATTGTAGTCATAGCAGTAGCACCTGCAATATCAGTAGCAATTACATTATAACTAAGAGTGATTGTTTCTCCTGCTGCTAAGAAATTTAAATCAACATTATTTACGTTGTAACTCCATGATGTACTACCAGAAGATACATTTGTTGCACTTGTATTAAAACCAGCAATTAATGCAGATGAAAGAGTAGAATTAAGTGTACCACCACTCCATGAAATATCATTATTGTAGCTATAAGTTATATTAACATTATTATCAACATCACTAAATGTTACTGTTCCATTTTGTGATAGTGTTTGTTTGTCCATAGTAGTAGTCTCTGTAAATCCAGAAGGAGTTGAAACCGAAATTGTTGGAGCATCATTAACTCCCGTTACTTTCAATGTAGAAGTATCAACTGTACTTTCTAAGTTTCCATCACTTACTTTCCAAGAAATAGTTCTTGTCATTTGTGTCAAACTTAATGTTTCACTAGTTGAATGATAAGAAATACTTCTTAATGCACTTTGCCATTGAGCAAGTGTTGCTGTTGCACCTGAAGATGTTAAAGTAAGAACTCCATTTGCACTATCGTAAGAAGCTACGATATTTCCCATCGTAGAGCCATCATTTACAAAATTCAAAATATCTCCACCACTTATAAATCCAGAACTAATACTTATTTGTGCACTTGCTAAAGTTGAAGTTTCTCCCTTGTCTATAGTAAGAGAAGGAGAAAGAACAACAGGAGAACCATTTTCTGTATAATTTGAAATATTACTTGATTCTATAATAGGTGGCTCATTTACATTAGCAATAGAAATAGTAATCATTTTACTTGCTGACAATCCCGTACCATTAGTTTCAAGAGCAGTAATCATCAAACTATATGATGTTTTTGTTTCATAATCAGGGCTATTTTTAAATGTTATTTGACCAGTAGTAGAGTTTATATTAAAATATTGAGAATCAGTTCCTGAAATACTATATGTTAAAGTATTATTTTCAGCATCAGTTGCTGTAATTGTATATGCTGCTACATTTGTAGCTGTATTTTCTTGGAAACTAACAGAGTTTGATGATGTTATAACTGGCGCATCATTTGTTGCTGATGTTATATTTATAGTAAATGTTTGATTAGTAATATTAATCCCATCACTAACTAAAACATTATAAGAAGTAGTAGCATTAGAAGTAAGAGAATTTATATAAGCATTGTTTGGTGCCCAAGTCCAAGAACCATTTGCTGAAACAGATAAAGTACCAAAACTATTTGTACCTCCACCACTAAAATTTAAAGCATCATTTTCCGCATCTGTTGCCGTAAGTAAACCTGAACTACTAGGTATACTATTATCATCTGGTGTATCTGAAATATTTAAGGTTACAGGACTTGAAGTAAATGTTGGAGCTGTATCTGGTTTTATAACTAATGTTCCCGTATCAGTATAGATAGTATATGTACCCACAGCACCAGTATTGTATGTAGTTGCTCTAATAGTATAATTATTATTCCAAGTAAATTTTACGTATGCATCGTATCCATTTGCAGTACCACTATCACCAGAATCATCATCTTGTACAATTACAGTTCCATTACTATCTGTTACTTGAATATAAGGGTCACTTAATGTTCCTTGTGCAATATAAAGTTTTACTTGAGTTCCATTTGCAACACCACTTAAGGTATATAAATCATTATAAAAAGAACCAGGACCCCTTGCAAAATTTATTTTATCAGTAGTAGCAATTGAACCACTTATTTCAGAACTAGAAGTAAACCCACCATCGTTATCTGTTGTAAGATTAGCCAAACTATGGTTATACTCATTAACAACAATTGCTGTTGTCTCAATAGTTCCACTTTTAGCTTCTAAATCCCAATCTCCACCTAAATTATTTGAACCCGTTATATCATCAGATGCTGCAATATCTGCTTGAGTTTCACTTGCTAATAAATCTATAAACTCTTGACCTTTTCCATCATTTCCTACATTACAACCATAAAGTAAAATATCACCATCTTGAGTTAAAGAAGATTTCATACTTTCTAAAACTTCATCAAAGTTTTGTAGTGTATTTTTATTTAAGATATCATTTCCTACTGTTATTTCACCAGTTTTTCCATGAGATAAAATATGGATTGAATCAACGTTAGTTTGATTTTGTAAAATAGATTTTATTTCATCCATAGAACTTACTAGATATGTTTCAACACCTTGTCCAACTCCATCAACTAAAGTTTGGTAATCTTTTACTGTTATATCTACAAAAGCAACTTCTCTTCTATCTTTTTCAAATCCTTGAACTGCTTGTGCTTTATGAACACTATTTTCAGCACTATTATTTGTAACATCATTTACTGTTGTTGAATCTTTTGTAGTTGATGAAGAAAAACTACTATTATCAAGAACATCAACAGCAGTTGCAACTGCCGCACCATCAAAAAGAACTCTTTGCTCTAACACACTAATTACTGGTTTTTTTAAATTTCTTCTTTTCATAGTTTAATCCTTGATATTAATTTTCGTAAAAATTTGCTGTTGCACTCATACCTGGCGTTATATTGTCAAATGGTTTTAAAAGTTTTGCTCTAACTGTTATAGATTGACTAGTTGGATCAACTATTGAATCCATTTGAACAACTTGAGCTTTAACTGTTGTTCCTGTCTCATCAATATTTAAATCAAGTTGTATTCCTTTTTTTAACCAAATAAGCCAAGAAGAAGGTACTACTACTTTTGCTTCAAGATTATCTGTTCCTATAATCTCTAAAAGTTCATCTTGAGGTTTAATGCTTTGATATTTTGACACTTTTTTAGAAGCTATTCTTCCATCAAATGGAGCTTTAATATCACATCTTTCTACATTGATTGAAGCAATATCACTTTCTGCTTTTTGTTTATTAAAATTTTCTTGTGAAATTTGTATTTCAAAAGTACCAATAGAACCATAAGTATCTAGTTTTTTATTTTTTTCTAGTTCTAATCTTGCTATCTCTTTTTCAACTTCAATTTTTCTCTTTTGTGCTTTATAAATAGAACAATCTAATCGTATTAAAGTTTCACCTTTTTTAAAAGAATCACCTTCATATTTAGAAAGTTCTATTATCTCTCCTGCTATTTCACTAGATAAAACTGTTTTATCCAATGAAATGATAACTGCTCTAGCTGTTAAATTTTCATTTGAATATAAAGTTGAAATCAACAAAACAAGACCTAGAAACTTTTTCATAAAAACTCCTTATTTAAACTTTACTCTATTCTTTTCAATCAACCAAAAATTCTCAATAACAATAGATTTTAAAGAAACTCCATGTTTTTTTGCAATTTTAAAAATATCATCAGATTTTTTAACGATATAATCTTCTCCATTTATAGAAAGTTTTTCACCTTGATAAATTGAAATTTCTGAATTGTAAAAATTTTTATTATAAAAACTATCTGCTACTTTAATCTCTTTTTTAGTTGGATTATTAATGATTGTAGGTTCTTTTTTTATCTCTTTTTTTACTTCTACTTGTGTAGTTGGAACAATTACAGTTTTTTCTGCATTAGGTTTTTCTTGATTTTCATTTGAAATTAATCCTATTTTTTCTTCTGCTTTTTCTAAATCTTTTTCTTCAACACCTAAAGAAGCAAATATTGTCCCATAACTATTTTGTACATTTGCGTAAGCATATGAATATCTTAAAGTTGCAAGAATATTATTCAATTTCTCTTTGATTAAAATCAATCTACTATTTATATTTAAATTGTTTTCTACTTCTGTTAAATTATAAATATCACTTGCTACATTTAAATAATCTTTTGCAAGAAAATACTCTTTTTTAGCTTGGTTAAATTTAACTATTGATAAATGAACTTGAGATAAAACTGCCATTGAAAGAGCTAATTTTTGTTCTTTTGCTACTTCAACTTGAGTTTTTGCTAACTTGTTCATCTCACTTCCTTTAAATACATTTAAAAGATTCCATGAAACGTTTGCACCATAAGAATGCCAATCATTATTTAATAAATAATCGCTATTTTCATAAGATAAAGAAGTATTTAGATTAATTCCTGGTAGCATTTTAAGTTTTGCAGCAGTTATCTCTTTATCAGAGATTCTTTCTTGATATCTAGTTTCTGTAACTTCAGGTCTGTTTTCTAAAGCAATTTTTTCCATTTCATCAAGATTCATACTAAATTGTGGAATTTCATAATCTTTTTCAACTTTATCAGCTAATTCAAAATTTATTCCAGGTTTTAATCCCATTAATTCAGCTAGTTCAACTTTTGCAGAGATTAAACTACTTTCTAAAGTATGTAATGATCTTAAAATATCAAGTAACTCTCTTTGATAAGATAAAGATTCCATTGGAGATTTTGCAACTCTTTGACTTTGTACCTCTTTAGAATCAGCTAAAGCCTTATTTACTTCAACCATCATAGGTTGAATTCTTTTTAGTAAATCTTGAGCTGATACTGCTTGATAATAAGCTCTTCTAATCTCTTGAGTTAAATTGTGTTCAACTTTTTTCTCTTTTTCTTTTGCTATTAAGAATTTATCAGCTTGTTGTTGAGCTCTAACATAAGATAAACCAAAATCTAAAATATTCCAACTAAAACCAATATCTGCTGTTGTTCTCTCTTTTTCTTGAGAAACTGAATAAGATGGATTACTTCCTAAAGGTTGTGGATTTCCATTTAAAAAAGAAGTACTTGCACTTGCTGCATAGTTATTTCTTTCAGAATATCCAGCACTTGCTGTTAAACTTGGTAACATATCATAATAAACTAAATCAAGTTGTTGTTGAGAAAGTGCTGTTTCTAAAACTTTTACTTTTTTTTGTAGATTATATTTTAAACCTCTTTGTATTGCTTCATCCAAAGTTATAGGTTTTGTAACAGGTAAAACAACTTCATTTAATACATTTAAATCATTTTTTACTTGTTCTTTTATCTCTTCTTTTAATATCGGTTCAGGTTTTATTGAACAAGCTGTAATTACGAAAGAAGTCATAATTGACAAGGCAATTACTTTCGAAGTTTTTTTTACCATATTTTAATCCTTTTATTTATTTATTTTGAGTCATTATTTAATTATTTTAACATTCTAAATTCTCAGAAAAGTCACAATTTTTATCTATTTCAATCTTTTTTTGAGAGGTATTTGAGATTTTGGTATAATAATATTGATTATTTTATAATTAAAATCTACAAAATAATAAAGGTTATTAATGGAATTTTTAAGTGATAAAAATCTTTTACTATTAGAAGATAGTGATGAATTTATTGAAAATGCAGTTTCACTATTTAATATGTTTGTAAAAAAAACTTTTGTCGCAAAAAATATAAAAGAAGCTTTTAAAATATTGGATGAAGAAAAAATAAATTTAATAATTTCAGATATAAATTTAAAAAATGAAAATGGTTTAGATTTTGTAGAGATATTTAGAAGTAAAAATAATGAAATACCAATTTTAGTATTATCAGGTTATAAAGATGAAGATTTGTTATTTAGAGCAATGACTTTAAACTTGAGTGGCTATTTGATAAAACCTATAAATTTCAAAGCTTTATTGGATGCTTTTGAAAAATGCGAATCAAAAATAAGATTTAATAATCAAACAGTCATAGAACTAAAAGATGGCTTTAAATATGACAAAAACTTAAAAAGAGTTATAAAAGATAATGAAATTTTTGAATTAAATAAAAAAGAGATTTTGTTTTTTGAAATGTTATGTGAAAACAAAAAAAAGGTTGTTACAAAAGATATGTTCATAAAATTTGTTTATGAAGATGAGTTTATGAGTGATAGTGCTTTAAATAATTTTATTCTAAGAATCAGAAAAAGATTTGGAAAAAACTTTTTGCATACTATTCCTGATATTGGTTACAAAATGATAGTTTAAAGAAAAATATATGCAAAAAGTTGTAATACTATTAATAATATTATTAAATATACTAATAGCTAATGAAAATGAAATCAATTTAACACCAGAAGAAAAAGATTACTTAAAAAATAAAAATATTACAATGTGTGTTGATCCTGATTGGGAACCATTTGAAAAAATAAATGAAGATGGTGAACATGAAGGAATAGCAGCTGACATCATATCATTAATAGCAACAAAATTAGGAATAAAAATAAAATTAATTCCAACAAAGAATTGGGATGAAAGTATAAAATATTCAAAAGAAAAGAAATGTGATATTTTAAGCTTCTTAAATGAAACTCCTCAAAGAAAAGAGTGGTTAATTTTCACTCAAGCAATTTTTGAAGACCCAAATGTTATTATAGGTAGAATTGAAAATGATGAAATCAAAGATTTTTCAAAACTTAAAGGCAATACAATCGCTATTCCTAAAAATACAGCAATGTTAGAATTTTTTAATAAAGATTTTCCTAATTTAAAAATTATTCCTGTTGAAACAGAAAATGAAGCTTTTAAATTAGTAGAACAAAAAAAAGTTGATTTTACAATTCGTTCTTTAATAATCGCAGCATATACAATAAAAAAAGATACTTTTTTTAATTTAAAAATACTTTCGCAGCCTATAAAATATAAAAACGTACTTAAAATTGGTGTTTTAAAAGAAGAAACACTTTTACATACTATCTTAAATAAAGCAATAAAAACTATATCAAAAAAAGAACAAGATAAAATACTTAATGAACATATTTCTATAAAAATTCCTTCAGAATCTCAATATTTATCTTATTTAATTTATATCATAATTTTTATTATTCTAGTAGCTACAATCATTATATTATGGAATTATCAATTAAGAAAAAGAATAACAGAAGAAATTGCAAAAAACTCTTTACAACAAGAATTGATGTTTAAGCAAAATAAGCAAGCAGAACTTGGAAATTTAATCGGAAATATCTCTCATCAATGGAGAGATTCTTTAACGAAAATTGGTTATATAAACTTAAATTTAAGAGCTAGAATCTTGCAAAATAAAGAGATATCAAAAGAGTTTCTTGATAAAAGTACTTTAGAAATTGAAGAAAGTTTGGATTTTATGTCTGAAACTATGCAAAATTTCTTGGATTACTATAAACCTTCTTCAAATATTTTACAATTTGAAGTATATGACTCAATGAAAAGTGCTTTAAGTATCATTGATACAAAAATAAAATATAGCAATTTGGAGATAATCTTCAGTGGTGATTTTAATGTAAAAATAGAAGGTATAAGAAATGAATGGATGCAAGTTTGGATAAATCTAATAATAAATACTATTAACATATCAAAAATAAGAGAGATTAAAAATCCCCAAATTTTAATTAACATAAAAGAAGAAGAGATAGAATTTAAAGATAACTGTGGAAAAATAGAAGAACTAATATTAAAAGAGATAAAAGAAGAAAAATATAGAGGAATTGGTATAAAAATGGCTAAAGAAATAGCTATTAAAAATAGTAAAAAGATGATAGTATCAAATAGTGATGAAGGTGCAATTTTCAAATTTATAAAAAATCAAGTCTAAAATAAACTATTTATTTTTTATATTATATACTTCACAAAAAATAAAGGATTTTTTTGAACATAGATATGACAAAAGTAGCAAATATTATTTTATACATGCTACATAAACAAGTAAAACAACTTAATGATAAAAAAATATTAATTATGCTTTTTTTGATAGATTATAATCACTTAAATTTTTGTGGTAAAAAGATTACAAAGGACAAATATAAAAAAAGTGCAAGATACCCTGAAGCAGTTATTTTAAGTGAGCTTTTTGATATTATTGCAAATAGTGAAGATTTAGAAGAAGATGATGAAAGAATCTATTTAATTCAAGAATTATTTGATTATTTAGATATTGAAATTAAAGAAAAAGAGAATTTTATAGAATTAAACTTTATAAAACTTCCAGATGAAGATTTTGATGAATCGACATTTTCTAAAGATGAGATGAAAACTATTCATAAAATCGTTTCTTTATATAAAGATTTTAGTAGTAGAAATCTAGCAAATGAATGTTTTAAAATAGAAGAAGTAAGAAAAACACCAAAAGATGAAATAATAATATAAGAAAGAGTTAACTTTCTTATATATTACCATTTTGGCTCAAAAGTCACTCTCTCTCCATCATCAGTAGTATGTTCTTCTAATGAATTTTCTTTTGATTGAATAACTATATAAATCATTGTTTCATCAGAGTTATTCTTAATGCCTCTAATTCCAGAAGGTGCTACACGAATAACAGAACCCTCTTTTATTTCAAAACAGTTTCCATCTACTTGAAAATATCCATAACCTTTTAAAATAATATATGTTTCTTCATTTTTTTTATGAATATGAAAATATGGCTGTTCAGCTTTTGGAGCTAAAGAATTAAAAGAGATTTCAGTGCCTGTAGCATCTGTTGCATCTTTTATAAAAACTTTTCCTTCAATTTTTTGTTTATTAATTTTATGTATTAAAGAATATTCCATTAATTCATCTAAATTTCCTAAATCAATAGCTGTATAATTTTTATCTTTAACAATTTCTTTAACTGTTTTCATTTTATTTCCTTATTTTTATTTGACTGATTAGTCAAGTATAATTGTAACAAAAAACAATTAAAATAAAATGAATTTTAGAATATTTTTATATAGTCAGAAATTTGAATTATTTAAGAATAAAAAGAGATAAAAATCTCTTTTTATATTATTTAGATATGATAGTTAGGAGCTTCGTTTGTGATTGTTACATCATGAACATGAGATTCTTTTAATCCTGCACTTGTAATTTCTACAAATTCTGCTCTTTCTTGAAATGTTGGAATATCTTTTGAACCTAAATATCCCATAGAACTTCTAAGTCCTCCAACCATTTGGTGAATAATATCTGCGATGCTTCCTCTATAAGCAACTCTTCCTTCAATTCCTTCTGGTACAAGTTTATCAGCTGCTGTTCCTTCTTGGAAATATCTATCTGTACTTCCTTTTGTCATAGCTCCAATTGAACCCATTCCTCTATAAGTTTTAAATTTTCTTCCTTGATATAAAACAACTTCCCCTGGACTTTCGTCAGTTCCTGCAAGAGCGCTTCCCATCATAACTGCACTTGCTCCAACAGCTAATGCTTTTGCAACATCACCAGAATATTTAATTCCACCATCTGCAATAATCGGTGTACCAGTTTTTGCACCTTCAGCTGCACATTCATCAATAGCAGAAATTTGTGGAACACCAACACCTGCTACAATTCTAGTTGTACAAATACTTCCAGGTCCTATTCCAACTTTAACTGCATCAGCACCAGCTTTTATTAAATCAGCAGTTGCTTCAGCTGTTGCAACATTTCCAGCTATTAGTTGAACATTCATTTCAGCTTTAATTGCCTTTACCGTATCTAAAATACCTTTTGAATGTCCATGAGCTGAATCTAAAACTAAAACATCAACTCCAACAGCAACTAAAGCTCTTGCTCTATCAAGTTGATTTACACCAATAGCTGCTCCAACTCTAAGTCTTCCAAATTCATCTTTACATGCATTTGGATATTCTCTTTTTTTATTTATATCTTTAATTGTAATAAGACCAATTAATTTATTATTATCATTAACTATTGGTAATTTTTCAATTTTATTTTGGTGCATAACTTCAGCAGCTTCATCTAAAGTTGTTCCTTCTTTTGCTGTTACTAAAGGCATTTTAGTCATTTTTTCACTAGCTTTAAATCTATAATCTTTTGTAAATCTCATATCTCTATTTGTTAAAATACCAACTAAAATACCATTATCATCAACTACAGGAACACCTGAAATTTTATATGTAGCCATAATATCTTCTGCATCTTGTAATGTTTGTTCAGGTTTAATTGTAATTGGGTCAATAATCATACCAGATTCAGATTTTTTTACTTTTTGACATTGTAATACTTGAGATTCAATATCCATATTTTTATGAATTATTCCAATTCCTCCAAGTCTAGCCATTGCAATAGCAGCTTGATATTCAGTTACAGTATCCATAGCAGCACTTATAAATGGTACATTTAACTCTATTTTTTTTGTTAATTTTGTTTTAATACAAACTTCTTTTGGTAAAACTTCTGATTTTGCAGGTACCAAAAGCACATCATCGAAAGTTAACGCTCTTTTTTTAATTCTCATTTTAAATCCTAGTTAATATTTATTTTTTATAATTTATAGCTTTTTCTAAAGATAAAGCACCATCAAATAAAGTTTGTTCTTCGTATGCATTTGCAATAAACTGTAATCCTATTGGCATTCCATCTTCATCTTTATCAACAGGTAAAGAGATAGCTGGAAGTCCTGCAAGGTTTACAGAAATTGTATAAATATCACTTAAATACATCTCTAAAGAAGTTTTAAATGAACCAAATTTTGGAGCTGTTGTTGGAGCAACTGGAGATAAAATCAAATCAGCTTCACTGAAAATTTTAGAATATTCATCTTTTATTAAATGTCTTACTTTTTGAGCTTTAATATAATAAGCATCATAATATCCAGAACTTAAAACAAATGAACCTAACATAATTCTTTTTTGTACTTCATGTCCAAAACCTTGCGATTTAGTCTGAACATACATATCTTTTAATCCACTCTCACCTTTTCTATTTCCAAATCTAACACCATCAAATCTAGCCAAGTTTGCACTAGCTTCTGCCGTTGCAACTATATAATAAGTTGAAACAATTTTTTGAGTATCAAGCATATTTTTATGAATGATTTTATGCCCTCCTTCTTCTAAAGCATTAACTGCTTTTTGAAAACCTTTTTGTATTGCAGGACTTGCTTGTGATACAAAGTTATCAATAACAGCAATTGTTAGTTTTTTATCACTATTAAGTTTTGGAGTAACTGCTTCATAATTGATATTTGCTGAAGTTGAATCCATTGGATCATATCCAGAAATAATATCATATAAAATAGCAGCATCTTCAACATTTTGAGTAATTGGTCCACATTGATCAAGTGAAGATGAATAAGCTGTAATTCCATATCTTGAAACTCTTCCATAAGTTGGTTTCATTCCAACACAACCACAATAAGCTGCAGGTTGTCTAATACTACCACCAGTATCTGTTCCAAGTGCTGCTATTGCAATACCACCAGCAACAGCTGCAGCACTTCCTCCACTACTTCCACCTGGAACTTTTTCATTATCTATTGGATTTAAAGTTTTTCCATAACAAGAAGATTCAGTTGAACTTCCCATCGCAAATTCATCCATATTTGTTCTACCAAATGGACTTAAACCTGCTTTTTCTAATTTTTCAATAACTGTTGCATTATAAGGTGAAATATAGCCTTTTAAAATATTACTAGAACAAGTTATTTCCCAATTTTTAACATTTATATTATCTTTTATTGCTATTGGAATACCTACGCCTGATTGCGAAATATCTGTTGAAGTTAATTGTTCAACATAAGCACCTATTTTGCTCTCTTTTATTTTTAAAGTTAAATCATCTCTTAATTTTTTTATATCATCACTAGCTAAACTTAGTGCTTCTTTTAAAGTCATCAATCGGTTCTCCTATGATTTTTAGGTTGTAGTATTCGCCGAATTTTATCGAATATTTGATTAAAAAAAAGTTAGTTTTTGGAAAAATGTTAAGATTTTAGAAATAAAAAAAGGAATAGAAACAAATTCTATTCCTTAAGAAAATAGTCAGAACTATTAGATGAAAGAGATGAATGCCATAGGCGTAGCATCACCTTTTCTAATTCTTGTTTTAACTATAGAAGTATATCCACCATTTCTACCTTCGTATTTTGGTGCGATTTCATTAATAAGTTTTTTTGTAGCTTCTTTTGACTGTAATGCAGCAAATACTTGTCTATGAGTATTAAAATCTGCATTTCTAGCAACAGTTACTAATCTTTCAATATATCTTTTTAGCTCTTTTGCTTTTGGTACAGTTGTCTCAATTTTTTCTCTTTCGATAATTGCAATTGCTAGATTTTTTAACAATGCTTTTCTATGAGAAGAAGTTCTACTTAACTTTCTATATCCATGCTTATGTCTCATATTAAACCCTTAAATTATGCTTTTAGTTGCTCTAATTTTCTTCTTAATGCAGAAGCAACATTTTCTGGAAGTGTATTTTCAACTGGGTATCCTAATGATTCTAACTTTTCAGCTATTTCATCATAAGATTTTTTCCCAAGATTTTTAATATTTTTTACTTCAACTTCACTCATAAGTACTAATTCACCTAAGTATTTTAGTCCAGCTCTATCTAAAGAGTTGAAACTTCTAGCACTTAAATTTAAATCATCAATTCTTATAACTAATTCTTTCAATTCAACTGGTTCTTCACCAGAATCACTTACTGCTACTTCAGATAAATCAAAAACTTTGTTAAACACTGACATTTGAGAATACATAACAGAAACTGCTTCTTTAAATGCAGTCACTGGAGAAATTTGTCCATTTGTTTGTACTCTAAATACAGCTTTTTCATAGTTAGGATTATCTTCAACTAACATTTTTTCTATATCATAAACTACTTTTTTAACAGGTGTAAAAAAAGCGTCAATTGGAATATAATCAGCTCCAACAATATCTCTAATGTCTTCGCTTGGCATATATCCTATACCTTTTTGAAGAATTACAGAAAATGTTAAATTACAATCACTATTAATTGTTGCTAAATGTGCATCTTTTGAAACAACATCAACTTCAGAGTTAATTAAATCTTCACCTTTAATATCTCTTGGTCCATTAAATGAATATTCAACAACAACTTGTTCTTTGTCACCATTTATTTTAAATTTAATGTTTTTTAAATTTATAACAAAAATAGCTACATCTTCTAACATACCTCTTAATGAGTCAAACTCATGAGAAGCACCCTCAATTTTTACAGCAATTGGCGCACAACCAACTGATGAACTTAGAAGTAATCTTCTCAAAGGGTGGGCTAAAGTAATTGCAAAACCATCCTCAAATGGATATGCTGATATTTTAGCCTCATTATCACTGATAGCTTCTATTTCAACTTCTGTTGGTAAAAACGGAGTTTCTGCAAACTTTTTCATTAGCTACCTTTTATTTATTATTTAGAATATAACTCTACGATTAATCTCTCTTCAACAGGAATAACAACTTCTTCTCTAGCTGGGATTCTTGTGAAAATTCCAAATACTTTATCTTTATCTACATTAACCCAATCAACCATTCCAGTTTGATTTGTTAATTCTAATGCTCTAACAACTTGAGGATTAGATTTAGATTTTTCTTTAATTTCGATTTTTTGTCCAGGTTTTACTAAGTAAGAAGGAATATCAACTTTTTTACCATCTACTAAAACGTGTCCATGAGTTGTAAATTGTCTAGCATTTGCTCTAGTTGTAGCAAATCCCATTCTAAACACAACATTGTCTAATCTTTGTTCAATTAAACTAATAAGAATTGCTCCAGTGTTACCTTCTCTTCTTACTGCTTCTTTGAAATAATTTCTGAATTGTTTTTCAGAAATACCATACATAAATTTAACTTTTTGCTTTTCTCTTAATTGTAATCCGTACTCAGAAATCTTAGCTCTTCTTTGTCCGTGTTGTCCTGGAGCAAATGGTCTTTTTTCTAAAGCACTTTTACCTGATAGTCTTCTCTCACCTTTTAGTCCAAGGTCTGCATCAAGTCTTCTTTCGATTTTTTCTACTGGTCCTCTATATCTTGCCATTATTTACCCCTTACACTCTTCTTCTTTTAGGAGGTCTACAACCATTGTGTGCTAATGGTGTAACATCTTTTAACCAAGTAACTCTAACTCCGTCCATAGAACCTACTGCTTTAACTGCTGTATCTCTTCCTGAACCTGGTCCTTGAATTTTAATTCCAACATTTTTAATACCATGTTCCATTGCTTTATTCATCGCATCTTCAACAGCAGCTTGCGCAGCAAATGGAGTTGATTTTTTAGAACCTTTAAATCCTAAATTTCCAGCACTTGACCATGCAATTGCATTTCCTGCATTGTCTGTAACTGTAACCATTGTATTATTGAAACTTGCAGCAATATGTACGATACCATCAGCAATATTTTTTCTTACAATTTTTTTTCTAGTAACTTTTCTTTTTGCCATTTACAATCCCTTATTTAGTTGCTGCACCAACAGTTTTCTTTTTACCTTTTCTTGTTCTTGCATTAGTTTTAGTCTTTTGCCCTCTACAAGGTAAACCTTTTCTATGTCTTAACCCTCTATATGAACCTAAATCCATTAAAGATTTAATATCCATAGCAACTTTTTTTCTTAAGTCCCCTTCAACCATATAGTTTTCTTGGATCTCTTTTCTGATTGCTGCTGCTTCATCTTCTGTTAATTCAAAGGCTCTTTTGTTGAAATCAATTCCAACTGCATTTAAAATTAATCTTGAATTATGTAAACCTATACCATAAATATACGTTAATGCATATTCCATTCTTTTTTTATTTGGTAAATCAACACCCGCGATTCTTGCCATGTGTCTTATCCTTGTCTTTGTTTATGTTTTTTGTTTTCGCAGATTACTCTTACGATACCTCTTCTTTTGATAACTTTGCATTTATCACACATTTTTTTTACTGAAGCTCTTACTTTCATAAGTCTTATCCTTCTTATTTGTGTTTTTTTCCCATTTCCAACAGGAAAAAGTCAAAAAAAACTTTTACCAACTCTTTATAAAATACGAATATTTTACAAAAACTTCTTCAATGGTTGGAAAAATGGAATTTGGATTATATTTAATTTATGCTTAAAGCTAGTTGAATATTAGTTTTAATAGCAATTGTAGTATTATTCATAAAATTTTATAAAAAAGGTCAATAATGTTACTTTTTAAAAATAAATTAATCAAAATTGAAGTTGAAAATAGCGAAATTCCTTGGCTAAAAATATTTACTAATGAACCAATAAAAGAGTTTTCTTTTTGTGATACTAAAACAAAAGAAGAAATTTGGAAATATTTGGACTTAATTGAAAAAGAGATGTTAGAATATTTTAAACCAGATAAAATAAACATAGCTTCATTTGGAAACTATGTTCCTCATGTTCATTTTCATATTATGGCAAGATTTAAAGAAGACTCATTTTTTCCAGAACCAATGTGGGGGAAAAAACAAAGAGATGCAAATCTAAAGCTACCTTCTTTTGAAGAATTTTATGAAATATTAAAAAAGAAGTTTTAAAACTTCTTTTTTATCCATCTTCATTTATTTTTTTTATTAATTCTTCTAAAACAGTTTGTGCTTTTTGTGTCTCAATTTGACAACCACCAGCAGCAACGTGTCCGCCACCACCATATTTAAGCATTAATTCACCAATATTTGTTTTTGAAGTTTTATTAATAATTGATTTTCCTGGACTAAATACGATATTTTGTTTATCTCTACCCCAAACTACATGAATAGATATATTTTGCTCAGGGAATAAAGCATAAACCATAAATCTATTTCCTGGATAAATTACCTCTTCTTCTCTATAATCTACAATTAAAAGATTGTTTATAACTTTTGTACATCTTTTTAATTGTTCTTTAAACTCATTTTCATATTTGAAGTATAATTCAACTCTTTCTTTAACATCTGGTAATTCTAAAATTTCATCAATATTATGTCTTGCACAGTAATTAATTAAATCCATCATTAATTGATAATTCGAAATTCTAAAATTTCTAAATCGCCCAAGTCCAGTTCTACTATCCATTAAAAAACTAAGTAATGCCCAAGCTCTTGGTTCTAAAATATCTTCTATTGTAAAATCTGCACTATCAGCTTTATTTGCACCAATCATCATTGATGTGAAATATCCAGGGAAAACTTCATCTCCATTATAATATTCATAAACAACTTGTGCTGCACTTGGAGCATCAGGATTAATAATATGATTCTCTTTTTTCTCATTTCTTAGTGTTTCAGAAAAATGGTGATCAAAAGCTAAATATACACCTTCTACATAAGGAAGGTTTGTTGTTATATCATTTTGTGTTATTTCAATTTTTCCATCTTGCATATCTTTTGGATGCACAAAAGTAATTTCATCAATGATATCTAGATACTTAAGCAAAGTACCACAAACTAAGCCATCCATATCACTTCTTGTAACTAATCTATATTTTTTACCACTCATATTTAATCCTAGTAAATTAAATCATGCATTTATGTATTTAACAATAATATCACCCATTGAAGATGTATTTAACACCTCTTTTGCATCATATGCTGCTAAATCTTTAGTTCTATAACCATCTTTTAATACCGCTTTTATTGCATCTTCTATTATATCAGCTGCTTTAATTTCATTTAAAGAGTATCTTAACATCATAGCTGCACTTACTATTGTTGCTAACGGATTTGCTATTCCTTGTCCAGCAATATCAGGAGCACTTCCATGAATTGGTTCATAAATTGCTGTTTTATCACCTGTCGAAGCTGACGGTAATAATCCAATAGAACCAACAACCATTGAAGCTGTATCACTTAAAATATCTCCAAAAATATTTCCAGTTACAATAACATCAAATTGTTTTGGATTTCTTACTAATTGCATTGCAGCATTATCTACATACATATGACTTAAAGTTACTTCTGGATAATCTTTTGATAATTCATTCATAGTATCTCTCCAAAGTTGAGAAACTTCTAAAACATTTGCTTTATCAACTGAACAAACTCTTTTGTCTCTTTTCATTGCAAGTTCAAATGCTGTTTTACCAATTCTAATTATTTCTGGTTTTGTATAAACCATTGTATTAAATGCTTTAAATCCATCATTTTCTCTTGGTTTTCCAAAGTAAATACCACCAATTAATTCTCTTACAATCATAATATCAACACCTTTAATTACTTCAGGTTTTAAAGTAGAGGCATTAACTAATTCATCATAAATAATTGCAGGTCTTAAGTTTGCATAAACACCCATCTCTTCTCTGAATTTTAATAATCCAGTTTCAGGTCTTAACTCTCTTGGTAATGTATCCCATTTTTCTCCACCAATTGCGCCAAATAAACAAGCATCACTAGCTAAAACACCATCTATTGTTTCTTGAGGAAGAGGAACACCAGTTGTATCAATAGCGATACCACCCATTAAGTATTCTTTATAATCTAATTTAAATCCACATTTTTTAGAAGCAGCATCTAATACTTTTATTGCTTCATCAACAATCTCTGGACCTATTCCATCACCTTTTATTATCGAAATATTATAATTTTTCATTTATATTGCCTTTTTCATTTCTGCTTTTGCATAATTTATTAATCCACCAGTTGCAATTAATTCTTGCATAAATGGTGGAATTGGAATAAATTTATAAGTTTTTTTAGTTGTATTATTTGTAATTTCACCTTTATCTAAATTAATAGATATCTCTTCACCCTCTTTTATCTCTAAAGACTCTGGTAATTCAAATATTGGTAATCCCATATTAAAAGCATTTCTATAGAAAATTCTTGCAAAAGAAGGTGCAACAACTGCAGCAATTCCAGCAGCTTTTAGTGCAATTGGAGCATGTTCTCTACTTGAACCACATCCAAAATTCTCACCAGCAACAATAATATCACCTTTTTTTAGTTTTTTTGGAAACTCTGGATCCGCATCTTCCATAACATATTTTGCTAAATGTTCAGGATCTGAACTATTTAAATAACGAGCTGCAATTATAACATCAGTATCAATATTTGCCCCAAAATTCCAAACTTTCCCTGTAATAGTATTCATACTTTTTATCCTTGATATTTAATAAACTAATTTTTTTATTAATTAAAAATGAGACATTCTAACTAATTTTTTAGTAATTTTTCTTTAAATAAATTATTCTTAATCAGATATTCAATTAATTTGGGTATAATCCTCTCTTATCATAAAAAAGGAGATTTCCTAGCAAAATGAGCGTGAAAGATATAAATAAAACTATTGAACTTCTTGTAAAAGAGTATAAAGACTCAGTTTTAACTTATGAAAAAATTATTAAAATTTTTCCAAAAGCACCATCTGGTCCAACTATTAAAAAACTTTTAGCACTAATTCAATTATATAACGTAACAGTTATTAGTTCGCAAGAACAAGCAAAAAGAATGAATGATGAAGAAGCTAAAAAGAAAAAAGAGTTAAGAGAAAAACTTATTGAAAATGAAGATGATGTTTTTGACTTATTAAAAAATAAAGAGCTACTTGAATGGTCAAGATCTGATTCTCCTGTTAGAATGTATTTAAGAGAAATGGGACAAATCCCACTTTTAACAAAAGAAGAAGAAGTTGAAATATCAAAAAAAATCGAGACTGGTGAAGATATTATTCTTGATGCTATTTGTTATGTACCATATCTAATTGATTTCATTTTAGAATATAGAGAACCTTTAGTTAATAGAGAAAGAAAAGTAAAAGAATTATTCAAAAACTTTGATGATGATACAGAAGAGGAAGAAGATGATTTTGATAGTGAAGATTTAGAGGAAGAAGATTCTGAAGAAGAAAGTTTCGAAGATGATGAAGAAAAAGTTTCTGGTAAAAAACAAAAAAAACTAGATAAAAGAGCTCAAACAATCATCGAAGCATTTAAAAATCTTGAAAAAGCAAAAAAAGAGTGGTTGAAATTTCAAGCAAAAGAGACTTCAAAATCTGATGAAGAATCTGATTTAATGACTTTTAATCTTGCAACTGCTTTCAAAAAAAGACTTTTAAAAGAAGCTTTACTTGATTTAGGTCCAACATCTAAACTTATTACAGAAATTGTAAAAGCTATGGAAACAGCGCTTAAATCAGATACTGGTTTTGATAGTGAATTAAAAAGATTAGAGTATAAATTACCACTATTTAATGAAACTTTACAAAAAAACCACCAAAAGATTTTAGATAATATTGTAAATTTATCTAAAGCACAAATAACTGCAATGGTTCCTGAAGCTACGATGGTTTCTACATATATGGAAATAAAAAAATTATTTCAAACAGCAGAAGCTTCTAAAGATGGTTTTGATTTAACTCCTGAAGAGTTAAAAGCAGTTCTTGAACAAATAAAAAGAGGTAAACAAATTACGGATACTTCAAAAACAAGAATGGCAAAATCAAATTTAAGACTTGTTGTTTCTATTGCAAAAAGATATACAAATAGAGGTTTACCATTCCTTGACTTGATTCAAGAAGGTAATATTGGACTAATGAAAGCTGTTGATAAGTTTGAATATAAAAAAGGTTATAAATTCTCAACTTATGCAACTTGGTGGATTAGACAAGCTATAAGTAGAGCAATTGCAGATCAAGCAAGAACTATTAGAATTCCAATTCACATGATTGAAACTATTAATAGAATTAATAAAATCATCAGAAAAGGTGTTCAAGAAAATGGTAAAGAGCCTGATATTGAAGAAATCGCAAAAGAAGTTGGATTACCAGTTGATAAAGTAAAACAAGTTATTAAAATCACAAAAGAACCTGTTTCACTTGAAGCTCCTATTGGAAGTGATGAAGATGGTAAATTTGGAGATTTTGTTCCTGATGAAAAAGCTCCAACACCAATTGATAATATCATGAAAGAAGATTTACAAGGACAAATTGACCAAATTTTAAGTCAATTAAATGAAAGAGAACAAGCAGTTATTAGAATGAGATTTGGTCTTATGGAAGATGCAAGTGATAGAACATTAGAAGAAATTGGTAAAGAACTAAACGTAACAAGAGAAAGAGTTAGACAAATTGAATCTAGTGCTATAAAAAAACTAAAACATCCAAAAGTTGGTAAAAATCTTAAAAATTACGTAGAAAGTTAAATATGAATTTTTTTGAAAACTGGGTAGAAATGGATTTAAATCCTATTTTATCTTTTTCATCTAACGCTAAAATATTGTATTCTAATTCAGAAGCACAATTTTTATTAAATAGAATAAAACCTAAAGAGATTTTCGATTTAGCACTTACTTATGCTCCAAAAACTTTTGGAGCATTAACTTCATATATTGATTTAACAATGCAAAATTATACTTTTTATGCTATTACAGTTATGTATGAAAATGATGAAGAAATCCATGTAAAACTTTATAAAAGTGCAATGGTAAAAAAAGAGACTAACCTGAATATAAAAAATATTAATACTACTAATATTTTCACTTTAGTTGATTTAGCTATTTCAACAAGCAAAATCAAATCAAATATTAATTTTACAAAAAAATATGACCCTTCAATTCCTGAATTTAAACTTGACGCAAACTCTTTTATAAAAACATTAAATCAAGTTTTTGAAGCATTTAGTAATGAAACAAAAAATGTATCTTGTTCTATTTTGTTAAAAGTTGGAGAACATATAAAAATAGATGAAAAGAAATACTCTTTGATAAGTGTAAACATCTCTTCTTATGATAAAAATAGTAATTTTTCTAAAATAAATATAAAAGATAGTAACTCTTTTATAATAACTTGTGATAGAAATCAAGTAGTTATTGATTTACCTTTAGTTTTATAATTTCAAAGTTATTTTTTAATTAACTTTGAAATTAAAACTCCAAATGGAACTATTCCTAAACCTATAATAAAAGCTATTGGCATAAAGATTTTATTGTTATTTAAAACAAAAAAACCAAAAATCAGTATAATATATCCAAAAATCCTATAAATAGACAAAAATCCACTTGCAGAAAAGATTGTATTTTTTATAGAATTTCTTTTAACTTTTGATTTCTCATCATTTATTATTTCTTTGATTTTTTCAGCTGTTAATTCATTTTCGGGAATTTCTTCATATTCAGTATATAAATCGTAAGGATCATCTATTTCATCAATTTTATCTCTATCTTCACCTTTTGATATTTTTGAATAATCAAAGTTTGACAATCTATTTTGAATATTCTTTTTATAAGAGATAAAAGAAGCAATTGTTATAAGTAAAGATGAAATAAAAGCTATTTGAGTATTTAAAAGCCATAATTTATTTTGAAAAACTAAAGCATAAATAAAAATGCAAAGGTCTAAAAAAATAAAAACCTTTGCAAATTTAATAATCTCGGGATTAATCTTCGTCATCAAAAGATTTATCTCCATATTTTGCTCTATGAGCATATCTTGGATCATTTTCTAAGCCTTCAAACTCTTTTTGAGCTCTTTTATAAGCTTTATAGATATTTAATCCAGCTGCTAATATTCCCCAAATAATTCCAAGCCATAAAGTCCAAGTATAACCTGTTAGATGTTTTAATCCATAACCAATACCAAAACCAATTAATATCGCTGCAACAATAGAAATACCTAAAGATAAATTATCTAAAGCGACAATCTTATCTTGATGTTTAGGTTTTTCATATTTTTCTTCATTTTGCATAAAATACCAACTATTTAATGTAAGAACAACAATAATCAGTTATTGTTTTAACTTTTATATCAAAACTTGAGTTTGCTGGAACACTAAAAGATGTATTAGCACCGTATATTTTCCACTCATTTGTATCTTTTAGTTTAACTTCAACTTCTCCAGCAATAATTTCCATAAGCTCAGCTTCATTTGTACCAAAAGTATATTCACCAATCATCATAATACCTAAAGTTTTTTTCTCACCATTTGATTCAATAAAAGTTCTACTTGTAACTTTCCCATCAAAATAAATATTTGCCTTTTTTACCAATTCAACATTTTTAAAACTTTCCATTTTTTTCCTTTTTTTATAAATTTTTCATAACTTCATTTGCTGCTTTTAAACAAGCATCAATATCTTTATTTGTAATTTTTGTACAAATAAAACCTGTTTCATATTGAGAACAAGCAAAATAGAAACCTTTTTTTAACATCTCGTGATGAAATGTTGCAAATCTTTTAAAATCACAAAGTCCAACATCTTTGAAATTTTTTGGTTCTTTTTCACAAAAGAAGAAACCAAACATACTTCCTCTTGTATCAACTTGAAATGGGATTTCATATTTATTAGCAATTTTTTTCAAACCATTTACTAATCGTAAGGCTTTTTTATTTAATTCATCGTAAATATCAGGATTTGCTTTTAATTTTCTTAAGCTTTTTAAACCTGCAGCCATAGCAACAGGATTTCCACTTAAAGTTCCAGCTTGATATATTTTTCCTTCAGGTGATAAATTACTCATAATCTCTTTTGATGCAGCAAAAGCACCAACAGGCATTCCAGCTCCTATTACTTTTCCAAAAGTAATAATATCTGCTTTTGTTTTTACAATTCCACTAGCTCCTGTTAAACTAGCTCTAAATCCACTCATAACTTCATCAAAAATCAATAAAGCACCATGTTTATCACAAAGTTCTCTACAAGCTTTTAAAAACTCTTCACTTGCAGGAACTAATCCCATATTTCCTGCAATTGGTTCAATAATGATACAAGCAATGTCACTTGAATCAGCAAAGCATTTTTCTAAATTTTTTATATTGTTATATTCACAAAGTAAAGTATGTTTTGTCAAATCAGAAGGAACTCCAGGACTACTAGGACTTCCAAAAGTTGCCAATCCAGAGCCAGCTTGAACTAATAATGAATCAGAATGTCCATGATAACAACCTTCAAATTTAACAATATCATTTTTCCCTGTAACACCACGTGCCAATCTAATAGCACTCATTGTTGCTTCTGTTCCAGAACTAACAAATCTAACTTTATCAATATTATCGTACATTTCAACAATTTCTGAAGCTAATTTTGTTTCAAGTTTTGTTGGAGCACCAAAAGATAAACCTTTTTTTGCAGTTTTAATTACAACTTTTTCTATATCTTTATCACAATGTCCAAAAATTAGTGGTCCCCAACTTTGTACAAAATCTACATATTTATTTCCATCAACATCATATAAATATGCACCTTTTCCTTTTTTTATAAATGGCGGTGTTCCTCCTACACTTTTAAATGCACGAACAGGCGAATCAACCCCACCAGGAATTACTTCACAAGCCTTAGTATAGGCTTCTATTGATTTTCCAAACATTTATATTCCTAATTAATTAATTATTAGCTCAATTGTACTATAATCCCGCTATGAAAAATATTATCTTCGCATTTATAATCTCTGTAATACTCCATTTATTACTATTGATAAGTTATAATAAAAGTTTAAATGAAACAAAACAAGAGAATAAACAAGAACAAAATGAAAAAATAGTTGAAAAAAAGTCTGATGTAAAATTTGTAAAAATTCAACAAGAAATTATTTCACAAGAAAAAAAAATCGAGCCAAAACCTGAACCAAAAGTTAGCGAAAAGATTATTGAAAAACAGATAAAAGTTCCAAAAAACGAATCTGAAAATAAAATTTCTCAAAATACAAAAAAAAGTGCAGATATAAAACAAGCAAAAGAGATGCAAAAAAATATTTTAAAAGAGACAAATGCTTTACAAGAAAAAACTTTAGAAAATTTTTTATCTCAAAAAGAACCTATAAATAAAAATATTTTAAATGAACTTGAAAAACTTTATGGAGAAGAGTATAAAAATTTTACAAAAGTTCAAAAAGCTTATTTAGAAAAAAATCTAAATAATTTTCAAGTTATAACACAAAGAGTTCTTGATAGAATGGGTTATCCAGAACTTGCAGCAAAACAAAAAATTGGTGGAATCAATACTGTAGAATTTATCTTTTATCCAAATGGAGATATTAGTGATTTAAGGATTATTAACTCATCAGGATATTCTGTTTTAGATAAACATTCTATTGAATTGATTGAAATTGCATACAAAGATTATCCTAAACCAACGGAACCAATAAAAATTAGATTTAGAGTATTTTATAGAGCATACTAAAAATAGAGTAAGAACTCTATTTTTTATAATTTTCTTTCATAATTATACATATCCATATATCTAAATGCTATCAAATTCTCTAAAATAGCGAATGTGACAATAAAATTAACAAAAGAACTTCCACCATAAGAAAATAAAGGTAAAGGAATTCCAACAACTGGGGCAAAACCTATAACCATCAAAACATTAACACTCATATTGAAAAATATGAGTAATCCTAACCCTGAGGCAAAAACCTTTATGACGTAGTCATCTTTGAAAAAATAATTTACTGTAAGTAAATGTAAAATAATTAATACATATAAAACAATTAATCCAATTGCTCCTAAAAAACCATATCTTTCAACTAAATATGCAAAAATAAAGTCACTTGTTGCAATAGGTAAAAATCTTAATTGTGTTTGAGTTGCTTCATCACTTTGTTTTCCTGTTAATCCACCTGAACCAATAGCTATTATGGATTGCTGAACGTGATAACTTGGTTTTTCTGCAACTATAAAATCATGAATTCTCTTTTTTTGATAATCTTTAATTAAATATGTATACATAAAAGGAGAAGAGACCCCTATTACAATAAAAATTGTGAACCAAATTTTCCAATTAACCCCTACTAAAAACAAAATACCATAACCTACAAACAACATTACCATTGCTGTTCCTAAATCTGGCTCTTTTGCAATTAGTACAAATGGCAATAAAATATAAAATGAAAAATAGGCAAAATCTTTTAAATTGTATCCACTTAAAGGTGGAGGTCTTCTACTTATTAAATATCCTAACATTAGAATATAAACAGGTTTTATTAACTCTGAGGGTTGAATTGTTGTGTCAAGTAAAGGAATATGAATCCATCTTTTTGCACCTAATTTTGCAATACCAATAAATTCAACTAAAATAAGTAAAATAATTCCTAACCAATATAAAGTTGGTATAAAATATAATTTTTTTCTAATTGGTAGCATAAATACTATGATGAATGCAAATATAGAAATTGTATAATAAAATAGTTGTTTATATGCTAATAGTTCGTTTGTTTCACTAATTAAATGGTATGATAAAAATATCAAAGGTAAAACAAATATTATTAACAAATAGTCAAAATGTAAAATAATTCTTTTATCAAATAATCGCATAACGAAAGAGTATCAAAATATGAATAAAAACTTTATTGTTTTAGAGACAAATAGATTAGATAAATTTTTAGCACAAAATATAGATGCTTCAAGAAACCAAATAGAGCAACTAATAAAAAAAGAATTCGTCAAAGTTGATGGAAAAATTACAAATAAAACTGGCCTTAAATTAAAAGAAAATCAAAATGTTGAAGTTTTTTTTCCTGAAACTCAATTAAATAAACGAAAAGATGAAGAGTTTTTAAAAAATTCTTTAGAAGATAAAGAAGTAGAAATTATTTATGAAGATGACTATATTTTGGTTTTAAATAAACCTTACAACTTAACAGTTCACGATGCACCAAGTGTTAAAGATGCAACTCTAGTTGATTGGTTGAAATTGAAAAATATCTCACTTTCTACAATAAGTGGAGAAGAAAGACATGGAATAGTTCATAGACTTGACAAAGGAACAAGTGGTGTAATGGTTATTGCAAAAACAAATGAAGCCCACCTTAACTTATCAAAACAACTTGAAGACAAATCAATGGGAAGATACTATCTTGCCATTCTTGACCTTGCATTAAAAGAAAATGTGATTATTGAAAAACCAATACGCAGAAATCCAAATAACAGACTTAAAATGTCAATTGAAGAGAATGGAAGATATGCAAAATCAGCTTTTTCTAAAATTGCTTTAAGTGATAATGAAAAATTTGAATTAATAGCCTGTAAACTTTATACAGGTAGAACTCATCAAATAAGAGTTCATTTAAGTTCGATAAATAGGCATATACTTGGTGATAATTTATATGGATTTAAGGGCGAATTAAATAAAATAAATAGATTTCTTTTACATGCTTATTATCTGTATTTAACTCATCCAGTTACAAATAAGCAGATGTGTTTCAAAGCAAATCTACCAGAAGATATGAAAAATTTCCTAAATACCAATTTCCAAAAGGAGAATATAAATGATAAAATTGATGAAAAACATATTATTAATAGCTTTAGTTTTACTATTTAGTGCTTGTAGTGATGTTTTTGATAGTATTACATCACCATCAACACCAAAAATAAACAATACGGTTCCAACTGTAAATTATAGTTCTATAAAATCTATTTCAGATATAACGTCTATTGGTTTTGAATGGCAAAGAGTAGATGATCCAAGAGTTGTAGGTTATAACTTTTATAGAACAGATTTACAAAGTGGAGAAAAAACTTTAAAACTTATTAGAGCTATTGAAAGTAGATATACAACTCACTATGTTGATAAAGAGTTAGAACCAAAAACAAAATACGCTTATCAAATCTCTTCAAGATTAAATGATGGAAGTGAATCTGTTACAACTGACGCTTATGTAGCTGAAACTTTACCTAGAATAGTTCCTGTTAATGGTGCACAAGCTATTTCAAACTTACCTAAAAAAATAAAATTACTTTGGCAACCACACCCAGACCAAAGAATTCAATATTACAGAGTTGAAAAATATAATACAACATTAAATGAGTGGATTCATTTAGCAACTGTAAATCAAAGATTGTCTGCTGAATATCTTGATACTGGTTTAGAGAATAATACAACTTATCAGTATAGAATCAAAGCTTTTACTTTTGAAGATGTAGAATCAGCACCTACAAAAACATTAAGTGCAAAAACAAAACCTGCTCCAAAATCGCCAACAAATGTTAAAGCATCAAACAATATTCCTAAAAAAATATTTTTAACTTGGTCTCCTTCACAAAACCAAGATATTATAGGTTATGATATTTATAGAAGTAGTTATAGTTCTTTTGGTTTTAGTAAAGTTACAAATGTAAATTCAACAACTACAGAATATACTGATTCTGTTGATGATGATGGAAGAACTTATTATTACAGAATAATTGCAGTTGATAAAGATAATTTAGAAAGTGCAGACAATATAACAGCAACTAAAGGAATGAGCTTACCAAAACCTATAAGACCAACTATAACATCTGCTCAAATTCAAGGAAGTGTAAACTTAAGTTGGCAAGCAGGTGATAATAGAGCAGTTTCATATAATGTAGTAAAAAAAATAAAACAAAATTTTTTCCAATATAAAACAGTTATATTCAATAATATTTCAGGTACAAGCTTTAATGATAGCGATATAGTAAGTGGCGTTGACTATAAATATTCTGTTCAAGCTGTTGATGAATTTGGGCTAGTTTCAGAAAATTCAGACGAAAAAACACTATCGAGAAAGTAAAAAATAGATGCCCCATATAGTTTTTGAAAAAAATGAGTTACTTAAAACTCCATCAATAAAAGATGGAGTTTCTTTTGAATTTATTGCTAAATCATATAATTTCACTTCAACACCAAGAAAAGATGAATATAAAATTGCAGTAAAAGACCAAGATAAAGATTTTTTATTATCAATAAAACCAAAAGATGATGATTTGATGATAAAGTCAGATAAAGTTACAAGATTATCTCCAGTTAGTTTAATAAAAAAAGCTTTGAATTATTATGTAGAACTAAATCATTCTAAAATATTATTTTCAAATACAAATAATCTACAAGTAAAAAAAGAGCTAAAAAACGAATATCTAAAAGACATAAACTACTTTGTTGATGATTTTAAAACAGACAAAGAGATTCAAATAGAGATTGGTTTTGGGAGTGGAAGACATCTTTTACATCAAGCAAAATCAAATCCAAATATCCAATTTATTGGGCTTGAGATTCACTATCCATCAATTGAACAGCTTTTAAAACAATTAGAAATTCAAAATATCACAAATGTATTAGTAGTAAATTATGATGCACGACTTTTTATGGAGTTTATTGAATCAAATAAAGTTGGAAGAATTTTTGTACATTTTCCTGTTCCTTGGGATAAAAAACCACATAGAAGAATCTATTCAAATGAGTTCGTAAATGAAGCTTTAAGAGTTTTAAAAATTGGCGGGACATTAGAACTTAGAACTGATAGTAGAAAATATTTTGATTTTTGTACAGAAGTTTTAACAAATCTTCCAAAAGGAAGAATTACAATAGATATAAATAAAGATTTAGCAGTTTCAAGTAAATATGAAGATAGATGGAAAAAACAAGGTAAAAATATCTATGATGTAGTTTTAGAAGCATGGAATGAAGATGAAAATATCAATTTAAATTACGATTTTTCATTTGATTTTGAGGCAAATTTTAATAAAATTATAAATTCAATTCCTAAAAAATCAATGATTGAAAAAAATTTCTTCGTTCATATAGAAGAAATTTATACTATCTTAGAGAAAGACAATTCAGGATTAATAAAAATTACAATGGGAAATTTCGATAGACCAGTGACAAAATATATACTTATTGAAAACAAAAAAATTTCTTATTATCAAGGAAATCCTCTTCCAACAAGTGCAAATATAGATGCACATAAAAAATTAATAGAGATTTTAAGTATATGATTGAAGCTAGAAATATTTACCTTACTTATGATGATAATAGATATATTATCAAAAAAGGTAATTTCACTATAAAACCAAAAGAATTTATATTTATTGGTGGAAATTCTGGAAGTGGTAAATCTACTTTATTAAAATCATTTTATGGTGATATTCCATTAAAACATGGTAGCTTGAAAATCGAAAATCAAGAAGTTTTTGGAATAAAAGGGAAAAAATTAAGACTTCTTAGAAAAGATATTGGTATTATTTTTCAAGATTATAAACTTATAAATGAATACACAATTGAAGAAAACATTATGATACCACTTAAAATAAATGGTTACTCTCATGAAGTTTCATTAGTTCAAGCAGATAATTTACTAAAACATGTAAGATTAAGCCATAGAAAAGGTTTTTATCCAAATCAATTAAGTGGTGGTGAGCAACAAAGAGTTGCAGTTGCAAGGGCACTTGCTCATAATCCAAAAATTATAATTGCAGATGAACCAACTGGAAATTTAGATGATTTTTCTGCTGAAGTTGTTTGGAATTTATTAAAAGGTGCAAATGAACAACTTGGAATTACTGTGGTTGTTGTAACACATAGAGTTCCTAAAAATCTAGGGATTAAATTTAGACAATTATCTATTGAAGATGGGATTATTTATGAAGTCTCTTAAAAATATCTTTGCATTTTTACTTCCCCTACTTTCTATGTTAATAACATTTACTATATATTTATTAATAAGTAACATAGTAGAAAATTATAAAAGTAAAATTTCAAGAGATTATTCTATTATCATTGTTGCTACAAATCCAATAAAAAATATTAGTGAACTTGCTGGAATAAAAGTAGAAAAAATTCAAACATTACCAAATGATAAAATTATTGAAAATATAAAATCAAATTTATCAAATAATTCTGTAGAATTATTGAAGCAAAAACTTCCAAATTTTTATCAAATATATTTAGAAATTTTTCCTACAAGTACAGAATTAGAAGTGATTAAAAATACTTTATTAGCAAATAAAGATATAAAAAAAGTGGAAGTTTTTTATAAAAATCACAACCAAATTTATCTATTGCTTCTTATTTTAAATAGTGTCTCTTTTATACTATTTTTCATAATAACTTTGTTTGCTATCATCATCATAGCAAAACAAATAAAACTTTGGTTCCATGAATATCGTGTTAAAATATCTATTTTAAGGCTACATGGTGCTTCAATTTTATATAGTGCATCATCTATACTAAATTACGCACTTCTAAGTTCTTTTTTGTCTTTTTTAATTGCAGGAATTTTTCTAGTATTTATTTCAAACAATTTAGATGTTTTATTTCCATTAGAACTACAAGAGATTGTTGATGTAAAAATAAATTTAGTAGTAGAACTAATAAAGCTATTTTTATTATCATTTTTTATCTCAATTTTTACAATTTTTGGTGTATTACTAAAATATAAGATAAGTAATGATTAAAATATATTTTGCTCTATTTTTGGTAATAAATTTTTTATTTGCTGCTTCAAATGTTGATAAAAAAATTCAACAAAATCAAAAAATTTTAGATACGAAAGAGAAAGAAAAAGAGACAGCAACTCTAAAAATCAAAGAATTAGCGGATAAAATAGAAGAACAAAATAAAAATATTACAGATTTAGAACAAGAAATAAAAGATATAAATGCTGATATTGATGAGCATCAAAAATTACTTGAAGATTCAAGAAGTAAATTAGAAGATTTAAAAACAAAATCGAGTGAATTATTAAAAGAAAAAAATAGTAATGAAACAGAAATTATAAATACTATTGTTGAAGAATTTTCTATTTCTATGGCTTTAAAACTAGCTTCTGAGGACTCTTTACAAGAATTAATTGATAGTGAAATTTTTACTTTATTATCAGAACATGCAAAAGAGAAAGTTATAAAGTTAAATGATAACTATAATATTGTTTCAGAAAATGCAAAAAATAATCAAAAAGATATTGAAAAAATATCTTCATATATCAATGATAGACAAAAAACTAAAACTAAATTAACATCATTAAAAGAAAAACATGCAAAATCTTTAGTTGATATAGAAGGTCAACATAAAGCTTATCAAGAAGAGTTAAATAAAGTTGTAAAAAAACAAACAGAATTAAATAAACTTCTTGGAGAGTTAAATATCTTAAAAGAAGCAGAAATAAAAAAAGCAACTGAAACAAAAAAGACTCAACAAGCATCTGCTACTGGTGATGATGACGACTATAGCCAAATGCAAACTACTGATGTAAGAAATCAAAAATTTGCAAAAGATTTAAACTTGGATGTAAAAAAAATTGGTTCTTCAACAGACGGTGTCCAAATTATAAAATATAAAGGCGCAAAAACTATTACTCCACTAAAATCTTTCAAAGTTGTAAAAAACTTTGGTACATATTACGATCCAATTTATAAAATAAAATTGTTTAACGAATCTATTGTATTAAAAGCAACAGACTCAGAATCAAAAGTAGTTTCTGTATTAAATGGTAAAGTAGTTTATGCTAAGAAAAATGCTGGAATGCTTGATAATGTTGTAATTATACAACATGAAGGTGGATTACATACAATTTACGCGCATTTAGATGAAATTGCTCCAACTTTAGTTGTAGGTAAATGGGTACAAAAAGGTTCAGTTGTTGGAAGAGTAAATGATTCTTTAAGTTTTCAAGTTACTAAAGACTCAGCTCATATAGATCCAAAAGATTTATTTAATATTTAGGCAAAGAGATGATAAAAAATAGTTTAGATAATCCAATTTTTTTATTAACAATATTAATTTTAGCTGTAATTTCAAATCTTATTGCTTCAGTACATTTTTTACTTGTTTTGTTTGGAGGCATAATATTTACTGCTTTTTATAGAACTTTAAAAAAAAGATATTATTATTTATTTTTTTTAGTTATTGTTGCTTTTTTATTTATAGAAATAAACAGTGGTTTAAAACCTTTTTCTTTATCTCTTTTATCATTTTTTATATATATTTTTATTATTCCAAGATACGAATCTAATTCATTAAGTAGTTTTGTTTATGTAATATTTTTCTATCTTGGATTAACAATAATGTGGTTTTTATCTTTTGGACTTGATGAAAGAATAATTTTTACACTTATTATAAATCTATTTATTGATTTATTATTTTTTGGAGTATTTCTTTGAATATAAGACTAAATATTGTTTATATAATCATTTTAGCTATTGCTTTTACTCTACTTTCAAGAGTATATTTTTTAAGTATAAAATCAAATACATATTATGATGAATTATCAAAAAATAACTATATAAAAAGAATGTACAAAGTTCCAGTTCGTGGAATTATAGAAGATAGAAATGGTGAACCATTAGCTTTAAATAAAATTGGTTTTTCTATTTCTATCAAACCTCATTTAAGAAGTTTAAAATATCAAGAAAAATTAGAAAGTATAGTTGATGTTATCGTAAAACATTTTCCTCAATATGATAAAAATAAACTTTTAAAAGAGTATAAAAGAAATGACTCAGCTTATAATCACGAATTTATAGAAATAATTGATTTTATTCCTTATGAAGAATTTTTTCCAAAATACACTATTTTAGCTTCCAATGAAGATTTAAAAATAGAACCATCATCAAAAAGATTTTATCCATATAATGAAACAGCAGCACATATTATAGGATATGTAGGTAGAGCTTCTAAATTAGAAATTCTAAATAATGAAATAGCTGTTCACAGTGGTATTGTTGGGAAAAATGGTTTAGAAAAATTTTATAACTCAAAACTTCAAGGAGAGTTAGGATACAAAGATGTAAAAGTAAATGCTTTAAATCAAGAGATAGAAGTTCTTGAAGAAAAAGATGCATCAACAAATAATAATATAGAAATTTCAATAGATATAAAACTTCAAAGGTATTTACAAGAGTTATTTGATGGGAAAAGTGGTTCTATTGTCGTTATGGATGCTAGAAATGGTGAAATCATAGCAGCAGCTTCTTTTCCTGAATATGATAGTAATATTTTTGCAAGAGGAATTTCACAAAATGAGTGGAATCAAATGAGAAATGATTTCAACCATCCATTTACAAACAAAATTATCAATGGTCTTTATCCTCCTGGTTCTGTTATAAAAATGGGAGTAGCACTCTCTTTTTTGGAAAACGGTATTCCAGAAAATTTTACAGTAAATTGTAGTGGTTCTCTTCCTATTGGAAATAGAAATTTTAGATGTTGGAAAACAACAGGACATGGAAATATCAACTTTAGAAGTGCGATTGCAGAAAGTTGTGATGACTTTTTTTATAAAGGAAGTTTAAAACTAGGAATTAATAAAATCTCACACACTCTTGATAAATTAGGATTTGGACAATTAACAGGAATTGACCAAATAAATGAATTTATGGGAGTTAATCCAAATAAAGAGTGGAAAGAGAAAAAATTTAATAAACCTTGGTATGTTGGAGAAACAGTAATCACATCTATTGGGCAAGGAAATATGCTTACAACTCCACTTCAAATTGCAAGATATACAGCTTTTATAGCAACAGGGAAACTTCCTAAACCACACCTTTATAAAGCAAATTATGAAGAACCAAAAGAGTTAGATATACCAGAAAAGCATATTGATTTAATGAGAAAAGGTATGTATGATGTTTCTTATGGAGATAGAGGAACAGCAAGAAGATATATAACATCAAAAGTTCCTATTGCTTCAAAAACTGGAACTGCACAAGTTGTTTCTATTCCGCAATCTGAAAAAGTTAGGATGAAAGAGAGTGAACTTGAATATTTTCAAAGATCTCACGCATGGATTACAACTTATGGACCATTTAAAAATCCTAAATATGTAGTTACAGTTGTACAAGAACACGGAGGTGGTGGAGGAAGTGCCACAGGAGGAGTTGCAAGTAAAATTTTTGATAAACTTTATGAATTGGGATATATAACTCAAGATGAACTATAAATCACTATATAGTCCTATTTTTAAAGATTTTTTAGATATTATCAACTTTCAATTCAGTTTTTTATAGGATTTTTTTTGAGAATTATTTTTACTGTACTACTTTTTTCTATTTTTGCAAATGCAGCAGATGCACCAATGATAAATCTATCGGTTGCTGCAATAGAACAACCAGTACAATTCGTAAGAACAATAAATATCGCAATTATTTTAGCACTATTAGTTTTAGCACCAACACTTTTACTGATGGTTACTTCTTTTACAAGACTTATTATTGTATTTTCACTTTTAAGACAAGCTATGGGATTACAACAAACTCCACCTTCTCAAATAATAATCTCTTTATCTCTTATTTTAACTATTTTTATCATGGAACCTTATGCAAAAAAAGCTTGGGATGATGCAATAGTTCCATATATGGATGAAAAAATTGGTTATGAAGTAGCTTTTGATAAAGGTGTTGCACCTTTCAAAGAATTTATGATTAAAAATACAAGAGAAGCTGATTTAGCACTATTTTATAGAATAAAAAAAGAGCCAAATCCTAAAAATATAGAAGCTGTTCCTCTTACTTTACTTATGCCAGCTTTTATTGTTAGTGAATTAAGAACTGCTTTTGAAATAGGTTTTTTAATCTTTTTACCATTTTTAGTTATTGATATTATCGTTGCTTCAATTTTAATGAGTTTAGGTATGATGATGTTACCACCTGTTATGATATCCTTGCCTATTAAAATAATTTTCTTTATAGTCGTAGATGGATGGCAACTCATAATTGGAAATCTTGCACAATCATTTAAATAATTAAATATTTAATCTCTTTAGGACTTATATGAAAAATATTTTATATTTCTGTTTTGCTTTTTTTATTCTGTTATTATTGTCGTATAAGTTATATTATGAACCAGAAATTAAAAATTTAACAAATCAAATTTATTTAAATAAAAGTTTAGAAATAAAAGAACTTTTAAAAGAAGAGATTAAAAATAAGAAAAAAAGAACTTTTGCACTTACATATTTAATAAGTCAAGACAAAAAAATAATTTCTGCTTTAGAAAATAAAGATAACAGCCTAATATCTTCATACAAAAATATTATAGATGAGATGGGTAATCACAATGAATTTAAGCATTTGTGGTTACACGTTATAGACAAAAATGGGCATAGTTTTTATAGAAGTTGGAGCAACAATGTTGGAGAAGATTTAACTTCTGCAAGAGTTGATGTTGTAAGTATGATTAAAAATCCTAGAACAATTGAAGAGATAAGTACAGGAAAATACGATATTTCATTTAAAACAATGATTCCTTTATATGATGCTAAAAAAGAGTTTATAGGAATAGTAGAACTTATATCAAAGTTTAACTCTGTTGCTCAAAATTTAAAAGAAAAAAACATAGAACCTCTAATAATCGTAGACAAAAATTATAGTAAAAATATAACTCATCCTTTTTCAAATCTATTTATAGATGATTATTATGTTGCAAATGAGAATGCCTCAAAAGATTTAATGGAAATGGTTAAAAAAGAAGGTATTGAAAAATTCTTAAGTTTAAAAGGTTATATGATATTTCATAAATATCTTGTAACTACTTATGAAATAAAAGATATTAATAATAATGATATGGGCTTTTTTATCTTTTTATTTAGTGAAAAGAATATCAATAAATCAGCTATTTCAGAATTTAAAAATGCTTATCTTTCAAAAGTAATTATTTTTATGGTAATTTCTGGTTTACTTTTTTTATATCTTCTAAATAAAGCTTATACTAAAACTTTAAAAGTTAGATTAAAAGAACAAACTTCTCAAATGTTGCTTCAAGAAGAAGAATTAAAATCTTTATATGAAATTTATGATAAAAATGTAATTTTTTCAGTTACTGATTTAAAAGGAGTAATTACTCATGCAAGTAGTGCTTTTTGTAAAATCAGTGGTTATGAAAAAAAAGAACTTATTGGAAAACCACATAATATAATAAGACATCCTGAAACATCAAAAGAGACTTTTAAAAAAATGTGGGAAGAGATTCAAAAAGAAAAGAAATTTACAACTGAATTAAAAAATCTACGAAAAGATGGTACTTATTATTGGGTTGTTGCAGAAATTGAACCAAAATATGATAAAAAAGGAAATCATATAGGTTATTTTGCCGTAAGAGAAGATATAACAGCAAATAAAGAGATAGAAGAGATTCAAAAAGAGATTATTTTCACAATGGGTTCTATTGCTGAATCAAGAAGTAAAGAGACATCAGAACATATTGAAAGAGTTGCAAAATATACTGAACTTATTGCTTTAGAATTAGGTTTAGAACCTAAAGAAGCAAAAATGCTAAAACTTGCAAGTCCAATGCACGATATAGGAAAAATTGCAATTCCTGATTATATATTAAACAAACCTGCAAAATTAACACCTGAAGAGTTTGAAATAGTAAAAACTCATACAATAAAAGGTTATGAAATGTTAAATCTTTCAGAAAGACCTCTTTTAAAAACAGCAGCAATAATTGCACTTACTCATCACGAAAAATATGATGGAACAGGTTATCCTAAAGGTTTAAAAGGTGAAGAAATTCCACTATATGGAAGAATAACAGCAATAGCTGATGTTTTTGATGCTTTAGCTCATGAAAGATGTTATAAAAAAGCTTGGAGAGTTGATAAAATAGTTGAATATATCAAAGAAGAAAGAGGAAAACATTTCGATCCTAAATTGGTTGATTTATTCTTTGAAAACTTTGATAAAATACTAGAAATCAAAAAAAACTACCAATAAATCTTAAATAAATAAAAATTATAATATTTAGAATTTTTTATTATATTATAACATTTTTTAATAATTCTCATATTGATTTCTCTTTTTTTTAAGCTATAATTCCTAAATTAGATTATTTAGGATTATTTATGATAAAAAAGATTTATTTATCTTTTCTAATTTCTACATTATGTTACTCACAAAGCATAAATTTTAATGAAGTTTTACAACAATCATTAGAAAACAGTAAAGATTTAAAAAAACAAGCATTAAATATTGATTCGATAAAACAAGATTATAATATTGTAGATGGAATAAATTATGGAAAATTATCTATTTCATCTGAAGTTAGCAGAACAAACCATGCTGGATATGTTTTTAATTCAAAATTATCTTCAAGAGAGGCAACATTTAGGGATTTTGGATTTTCTCAAATGAACGAAGGTATGGATATAATTCCAAAAGATTTAAACTACCCAAATGATAGAACAAACATCAACTCTTATGTAAGTTATGACATTCCAATTTTTATGGGATTTAAAATAGAAAATCAAAAAGATATTCTAAAACTTCAAGAAAAAGCAAACGAACTTTTATATAATCTTGACAAAAAGAATTTAGAGTTTGAAATACTAAAAGCTTATAATGGTGCAGTTGTAGCTAAAGATTTTGTAAAAGCTTTAGAAAAAGCAAAACAAACTGTTGAGTTTATTTATGAAGGGGCAAAAGAGTTTCATAAAAATGGGCTTGTAACAAAAATTGATGTAAATGAAGCAAAAGTTTATCAGTTAAATATCAATTCAATACTAACTGAAGCAAAAAACAATTTTAATTTAGCTCTTTCTTATTTAAAATATCTTACTTCAAATGAAAATATTACAGATGTTGAAAACCTTGAAAATATATATTTTGATTTAAAAAACTTTGATGAGTTATATAACAATGCACTTGAAACTAGAGATGAAATAAAAATGCAAAACATAACAATTGAAGCAAATAAAAAAAATATTGATATACAAAAAGGTTCATATTATCCAACTGTTTTTTCACACTTAGAATATGGTGTAAATGATGATAGATTCACTGCTTCAAAAGATAAAGATTATTATATTGCTTTAGTTGGTATATCACTAACTTTATTTGATTCTTCGCGAAGTGCTTATCTTGAAAAAAGTAAAATAGAACATCTAAAATCTACTTTAGATTACGAAAAATTAAAAGATGGAATAAAACTTGAACTTGAAAAAGCTATTTTAGATTATAAAGCTAAACAAGAAATTTTAAAAGAAAAAATTGAGGCAAAAAATCTAGCATTTGAAGTTTTAAATCAAGCAAATCTTCAATATAAAAATAGACTTATTTCTATGACAACCCTACTTTCACAAGAAGCAAATTTTAGAAAAAGTGAATCAATGCTTATAAATGCTAGATATGAAAACTCTTTAGCTTTAGCAAAACTAAATCTTGTTTTAGGACAAAACTTGAATAAGGATGAAAAATGAAAAAATTATTATTAATACAACTACTATTTATAAATCTTTTTGCAACAACTTTAGAACTTGATGGAATGGTTGAATCTGAAAATGAAAAAGTAATCTCAAGCAAAATGATGGGATATATCACAAAAATAAATGTAAATGAAGGTGATAAGGTAAAAAAAGGTGATATTTTATACGAAATTGATGCTTCAAATATTTCATACAATGCCGATATATTAAAAAATCAAGTAAAAAACCTTGAATTAAATCTAAAAAGATACAAAAATCTTTTAGATCAAGACTTAGTTTCAAAGTATGATTATGAACAGCTTGAGCTAAATTTGATAAGTGCAAAAGCAAAATTAAGTGAGTTAAATGCTCAATATGATTATCTAAAAATCAAAGCAACAAATAATGGACTTATAGTAAAAAAATCTATTAAAGAAGGTGAAATGGCTATGCCAGGTATGCCTCATATGATTTTAACAGATTTAGATTCTTTAATTATAAAAACAAATATTGCAGAATCTATGCTGAAAGATATAAAACTAAATCAAGAAGTAAAAATAACTATTCCTTCACAAAACTACGAAAGTATAGGAAAAATAGTAGCAATATTTCCAAATATTATTTCAAATACACACTCGTTTACACTCAAAATTTCATTTGACAAAAAAAATTTTAATATTTATCCAAATATGTATGCAAAGATATTTATGCAAATAGGTTCAAATGATGAACAATAATCTTAATATTGCTGGTCGTACTGCTAAAGTATTTATCAATCATCCTTTAACTTTTATTTTAGGAATTTTTATACTTATTTTAGGATATTTTTCACTTCTTATTATGCCAAAAGAAGAAAATCCACAAATCAAAGTAAGTGGTGGAGTTGTAATAGTAGCACTTCCAGATGCAAAAGCAAGTGAAATTCAAAAAGTGATTATAGAACCACTTGAAAAAAAAATAAAAGAGATAAAAGGAGTTGAACATATTTACTCTTTTGCAAAAGATTCAGTAGGAATTGTACAAGTTCAGTTTTATATAGGCGAAGATAAAGAGATTTCAAACTTGAAACTTTATGACCAAGTTATGAGAAATATGGATTTAATGCCTAAAAATGCTATGCAACCAATAATCAAAACTATGGACATAGATACAGAAATTCCAATAGCAACTATTGCATTTTATAGTTCTAAAGAGAATAAAAAAGAGTTAATTTCTCAAACAGAACTTTATAATGAAGTTAGTCGTTTATCAAAAGAGATAAATAAAATAAAAAATGTTGCACTTGTGGATTTAAAAGGCGAAAAAAAAGATCAATTTAATATTTTAGTTGATATAAACAAACTCTCATCTTATAATTTGGCTCTTGCTCAAGTTGCAAAACAAATTCAAGCGCTATCATATAATACTCCAAATATAAAAACTTCCACAAATAACAATGAATTAGTTGTATTTGGAATAAAACAAGCTATTGAAAATGTAAAAGATTTAGAAAATTTAATCATTGTGTATAACTATCAATCTCCAATATATTTAAAAGATATAGCAACAATAGAAGAATCTTATGATATTCAAAATAAAAAAGAAGCCTATATTTATTTAAAAGATGAAAATGGAAATTTTGAAGAAAATAATCAAATAACACTAAGTGCTTCAAAACTAAAAGGTTCAAATTCAGTTATTATAAATGAAGAGATTTTTGCTTTTATGGAATCACAAAAAGACAATTTATTAGCAAAAAATATAAAATATACTATTACAAGGGATGATGGTTATACAGCAAATAATGCTGTAAATTCTTTAGTAAAAGATTTAATTGTTTCTATTATAATCATCTGTATTTTACTTATTTTTACTTTAGGATTTAAAGAAGCTATGATAGTTTCTCTTACTGTTCCTATGATTTTGTCTCTTACCCTTTTTGTAGGTTTTATCTTAGGTGAGACAGTAAATAGAATCACACTTTTTGCTTTGATTGTTTCACTTGGAATGTTAGTTGATGCAGCTATTATAGTAATAGAAAATATCCATAGACATAAACATGAAACACCAAATTTGGATATAGAAACTTTGGCTATTACAGCAACAAATGAGATAGGAAATCCTACAAATATAGCAACTATTGCTATTATCATGGTATTTATTCCAATGTTTTTTGTTGGAGGTATGATGGGACAATTTATGCACCCTCTTCCAGTATTTGTACCTATTTCTTTAGCTATTTCACTTTTCGTAGCTTATGCTTTTACTCCATATTTTGTAAAAAAATTTTTGGGAGCTAAAAAATGAGACTAGAAAAATTTATTTTAGATATTTTAAATAATAAACAAAAATCTCTTTTTATTTATTTTATAACTCTAATCTTATTTATTTTAAGTATTTTGACTTTTCCACTTGAAATCACAAAAGCAAAAATGCTTCCAAGTAAAGATTCTGATACATTTTCAATTTATGTAGATTTAAAAGATGGTTCAAGCATAAAACAGACTAAAGAGGTTGTAAATTGTGTTGTTAACAATCTTCAAAATGAAGAAAATATCACAAATATATCAGCTTTTTTAGGAGTTGGTCAACCTTTAGATTTTGCGGCTTTAGTAAAACAAAGTGCTTTAAAAGATAAAGAATCTCAAGCTGAAATGGTTGTAAATATAAAAAAAGCAAAAGAACGAAACATTTCAAGCTACAATCTTGTGAGTAATCTAAGAAAAAATATTCAAGAAAAATGTTCTTTATATGAAGCAAATATCAAGTTTATCGAACTTCCAGCAGGTCCTCCCGTTCTTGCTTCAATTGTTGCAGAAATTTATGGTGGCAATAATTTTGAAAGTAGAAGAGATTTTTCTTTAAAAGTTGCAAAAATTTTCAAAAATCAAACTACTTTAGTTGATATAGATGTTTTAGCTGATGAAGATTTTATAACTTATGATTTACACATAAATAGTAATAAAACTATTATGAGTGGAGTTGATTTAGAACATTTGAAAGCAACTTTATTTTTAGCTTTTGAAGGAATGAAAATATCAGTTATAAATGATAGAAATGCCCAAAGTCAAATTCCTATTTTTATAAGACTTGATGATTCAAGAAATCTTGAAAAAAATAGTAAATTAGCACTAAATGCTAAACTTCAATCTCTAAAAATCATGAATAATTTAGGACAAATGATAAGTGTATCAGAACTTGTAAATATAAAAGAGTCAATAAAAGAGCCAACTCTAACTTCAAAAGATTTAAATTTGATGATAAATGTAGTAGCTGAAACTTCTAAAGATAGTCAAATTTATCCTTTACTTGATGCAAGAAATGAGATGTTAAACTCGTTATCAAATGATTATGAAGTCATAAAAACAAATATGTTAAATCTATCTTTTATAGATAAAAAAACTAATGAGAGATTTGATTTAGTTTTTGATGGAGAGTTAAAAGTAACAATTGATACATTTATTGATTTAGGAACAGCTTTTATTATCGCTTTAGTTTTGATTTTTTTACTTATGGTTATTTATTATAAAAGTTTTGCTCTTTCAGGAGTTATTGTTTTATCGAGTTTCATTTCAATCATTGGAGTAATTTTTGCCCATATTATTATGGATTTATTTACACATGATACTTTTTATTTAACTGCAACTTCACTTATAGGATTTATAGGGCTTATAGGAATAAATTCAAGAAATTCAACTTTGATTATAGATTTTGCAAAACAATTAATTCATGAAAAAAATCTAAATATAAATGAAGCCATAGCAAAAGCAGCGGCAACACGTTCAAAACCGATTATTTTAACTGTTTTAGTTTTAGTATTTGCAAGTAGTTTGATAGCAAATGATGCAGTATTTGGAGGACTTGGAGTTGCACTAATAGGAGGAACACTTATCTCTTATGTTGTTTCTATGTTTTTTGTACCAGTTATCATAAAAAATCAGTTAAAAAAGATTATTTAAATCTTTTTTAACTATGTATTTTCATCTGTTTTATAGTTTCATTATCTATTTGTGAATTTCTATTTTTTAATTTTTCTAAGAATTTATTTTTTCTCTCTTCATTTAAGTTTTGCCCTACTTTTATTTTACAACTTTGAGTTTCAATCTTTAACTCAATAATTGCCGTTTTATCAAGCATTTTTGTGTACATCGCTTTATTATAAGCAATTTCTTCAAAACTATCTTCGTTTTGAAATTTCTTCATCAAAGCATTTAAAATATCAGCTTTTTTATCTTTATCTTCTATAAAACTCAATTTTCCTTCAAGCAATACTGAAGCAAAAAACTGAGTTGCAGGACAAGCTGCCATTGTATCACTAAAATATGAAGGTATAAATGAGTAAGGTTTTACTACTAAAAAAGCTGCATTTGGATTTGATTTTATAGCTTCAATCTTTTTTCCTTCTTTTGCTCCATGAAAATATATTGCATTTTTATATTGTACAAAATTCAAAGCTACAACATAAGGTTTCCCCTCACTTATAAGACTTAAAGTTCCATATTCACACGCTTTTAATATTTCATCTATACTATTTTTATCATTTATATTAAATTCATCTCTTCTCAAAATTCTTCCCTTTTATGTTGTTTGATAAGCTTCCATAATTTCTATTTTCATAACTGCTCTTGCCCACTCATATTTATTTTTTATTATTTCACACTCTTTTGTATCTTGTGATATTATAGCTTTTCCAATTATTTTAATTCCAATTCCAGGTCCATGTAATCCCATAAGTTCTCTTGTTCCAATAACAACAATTACCCTATTATCTTTTTCCAATATCTCTTCCATTTTATTCATTCCTCCAACTGGAACAAATAAATTATTATCTTTAAAAATAACAAAAGTATTCCAAGTATTTACAATATGCGGGAAATCTTCATCTTTTGCTACTATACTAAAAATACCTTCGTGGTTTAAAATAGATTCTATTTTGCTGTTCATATTTTTCCTTTTTAAGTAATTCAAGCGTATAATAACAATATTCTGTACTTAATAAAAGATACATTTTTTATTTTTTTAACAAGGACACTTTTGTATAAATTTGATAATAATTCACCTCTTTATATGCAACTTTATAAACAATTAAAAAATGATATTGAAACTAAATTAAAAGCAGGAACAAAACTGCCTTCTATTAGAAAACTATCAAATGATTATAATTTAAGTAAAACAACTGTGCAAAATGCATATAATCAATTGTATGCAGAAGGTTATATCGAAAGCAAAAAAAATAGCGGTTATTATATTTGTGAAGATATTATCCAAAATTTCCAAATTAATTTAAATAGAAAAGAAAATATTACAAAAGAAAACAACAATTATAAAATAGACTTTTTTCCAGCAAGTCTTGATAAAAGCTCTTTTCCAAAACAAACTTGGTTAAAACTTTATAATAAAGTGGTAAAAGATGATATTCATTATGGAATTTATCATGATATTCAAGGAGAAGTAGAGTTAAGAGAAGAATTATCGAAATATCTTTTAGCTTCAAGAAATGTTATTTGTAAATCAGAACAAATCATTCTTACAAGTGGATTTACTGATAGTTTATTTGTTTTATCAATTATTTTAAAAAGTTTTACAAAAAAAGTTGCTATTGAATCTCCTTGTTATAAAACTGCAAGAAAAGTATTCGAATTAGCAAACTTTGAAATAGAAGATATTTTAATAAACCAAAATGGATTAGATTTATCACTTTTACAAAAAATATCTTCAAAAGCTTTATATCTTACTCCATCACATCAATTTCCAACTGGAGTTACTATACCAATTTCAAATAGAATAAAAATCTTAAATTGGGCAAAAGAAAATGATGTTTTTATTATAGAAGATGATTATGATAGTGAACTAAGTTACTATAATCGCCCTATTCCTTCGATGCAAGGATTAGATAATTTTGAAAATGTTATCTATCTTGGAACTTTTTCAAAGGCTTTATCTCCAGCTCTACGAATCTCTTATATAGTTTTACCTACAAAACTTCTTGAAATTTATAAAAAAACCTTTGACTTTAGATTTTCACAAATTTCTATTGATATTCAAAAAACTTTAACACTTTTTTTAAAAGAGGGACATTGGGAAAGACACTTAAGGAAAATAAGAAATATAAATAGAAAAAAACATAATCTTATGAAAGAGTTTTTAAAAAAGTTTTTAGGAGATGATGTAAAGATTTTAAGAGAAGGAAGTGGCTTGAATTTATTAATAAAACCACTTATTGATATTGATTTAGAAAAGCTTGAAAAAATTGCTCAACAAAAAAATGTCAAAATCTATTTTAAAGAGTTTTTCAATCTTGAAAAAGTAATAGCTTTAGGATTTGGTGGATTTGAAGAGTTTGAAATTGAAAATGCTATAAAAATTTTTAGTGAAATTTGGCTTGAAGCTAAAAAATAAAGAACCTTTTAGATAAACTAACAAAAAATTAATTATGATAAATTTTGAGGAAAAAATGAAATATAAAATATTTGTAGATGGACAACATGGAACAACAGGATTAAAAATCCATGAAATGTTAGAAGGACGAGAAGAAATAGAACTTTTATCTATAAAAGAAGAAGAAAAAAAAGATTTAAACAAAAGAAAAGAGCTTTTAAATAGTGCTGATTTAGTATTTTTATGTCTTCCTGATGCTGCTTCTATTGAATCAGTTAGTTTAATCACAAATGAAAATGTAAAAGTAATTGATGCAAGTACAGCTTTTAGAACAAATCCTTCTTGGACTTATGGAATTCCTGAAATTACACCAACTCAAAGAGAAAAAATCAAAAATTCTAAAAGAGTTTGTGTTCCAGGATGTCATGCAAGTGGACTTATAATAGCTATGAAACCTTTAATTGTAAATGGGATATTAGCAAATTCTCAAAAATTAATTTGCCATTCAATTACAGGATTTAGTGGTGGTGGGAAAAGTATGATTGATGATTATGAAAGTGGAAAATTTGAAGATATTGGAGGTCAAAGACCTTATGCCCTAACACTTCACCATAAACATCTTCCTGAAATGAAATATGTTTTAGAACTTGATGAAGCACCACTATTTACTCCAAGTGTTGGAAACTTCAAACAAGGTATGCTTGTGATGAGTTATTTAGTTAAAAAAGATTTCAAAAAAGCAGTTTCAAGAGAAGAGATTTTAGATTTATATAAAAACTATTATAAAGATGAACTTTTTATAAATATTGTTGAAAATAATGATTCATATCTTGATGCAGGACTTTTAAATCCTATGAAATGTAACAATACAAATAGTTTAGAGATTTCTGTTTATGAAAATGATACTGATATGGTTGTTATCTCAAGACTTGATAATCTAGGAAAAGGTGCAAGTGGAGCTGCTGTTCAATGTATGAATATAATGCTTGGACTTGAAGAATCTAAAGGATTAAAAGTAAGTAAAAATTTATAATTTAAATTTTATATCAAAATATAAAGAGAATTTTTCTCTTTATATTAAAACTTCATTTGAACAGAAGCATGTATAGTTCTTTTATCTCCTAGATAATTACTATTTATCCAATAATCTCTGTCAAAAGCATTATTTACATTAACTCTAAATGTTAAAGGATAAGTTGTAGCTTTTGTAGTATATCTAGCTCCAAAATCAACTAAAGTATAACTTGGTATTTTATCAGTATTAAGATTATCTCCATAAAAACTTCCTGTATAATTAATTCCACTATTAAAAGCCAAATCCATAGTGTCAAATGGACTATACTCTAAATATAATTTTGCAAATTTATCTGCAACATCTTGTGGTCTTTTACCTTCAAGTAGTGGATTATTTTTATTTTCTTTTGTTTTAGGGTCAAGTAGAGTTATTCCAGTAATAGCTGTCAAATTATCTGTTATTTTTCCAGTTGCTGTAAACTCAATTCCTTTATGAACTTGTCTTCCATCTTGTACATATGTTGGTTTTGTAATATCTGTTACATCATAATATTCTAAACCTTTATCAATTTCAAAAATAGCAACTGTTAAAAGAGTATCACCTAAAGTAAGTTTTGCTCCTACTTCTATTTGTTCACTCATAAGAGGATCCATTGCTTTTCTTGCATTTACTACATTATATCCTCCATAAGTATCTGCAGCTATTCCACCTAACTCTAAACCTTCCATATAACTTGTATATAAAGATAAATTTTCTATTGGTTTATATATAAGAGATACAGATGGTGTTAATTCACTTTTTTTATAATCAGTATCTTGATATTTTAATTGAACATGAGTTGCTCCTACTATTAATGCCCATTGAGGATTAAGTTGAATACTATCACCAATAGTAAAATTTTTACTTGTAGAATGAAGACTTTTAGTCGTTTTTGAAACAATAGGTGATACAACAGGAGAAGATACATATACTGGCGAGTCAAAATTTAGACCAGTTAGTGTTATTTTTGAGTTGGTATCATTAGTATTTAAAGTATTTCTATATGAATCACTAGTTTGCATTCCCATTGTAAGTTGGTGATTTATACTTGCTGTATCAAAATCAAAATCCACAAAAGCATAAGCCCCATAACCATAAAAATCTTGATCTGCACCAGCTGAATTTGTAGTAACTTGAGTATATGTTCCATCTGCTTGTATGGTATTAGATGAGAAAATACCATCCCTTGTTATTTTTTCATTCATATAAGCTGATCTAAAAGCTATATTATCATTAATATTCCATAAAACATTTGTACTATATCTTCTTACTTCACCATCATTATATGTCCATTTTTGTCCCCAAAGTTTGTTTGAATCTATACTTGATGCACTTGGTCTTTTTGCTCCTTTGGCTAAATACCAATAAGGTTGTCTTCCATCAAGTCTATAATCACTATCAGAAACAGTTCCTTGAATAAGTAAATTATCTGTTACTCTATAATCAAGAGCTAAATTTACTAATTTTCTTTCAACACTTTGGTGTTCTACATGAGTATCATTATCTTGACTTACCGCATTTAATCTATATCCTAATTTTCCATTTTCAGTTAATGGTCCACCTAAATCTACATGGCTATAATATCCATTTTTACCACCACCATTTCCAACTGTTATACTATGTTCTGGTTTTGAAGTAGGACGTTTTGGAATATAGTTCATAATTCCACCAATAGAAGCTGATCCATATAAAAAACCTGATAAACCAGTAATTGTTTCTAGTTTCTCATACTCTTCTGGATTTGTATTATGAGTAAATTGCCCTCTTTCTCTTTTTATACCATCAAATGCTGCTGTACTACTACTAAAACCTCTTAACATTGCATAACCATTATTATTTTGAGACTGATTTCTACCCATTTGAATCGTTGGATTAATATTATAAATTTGGTCGGTTGATGTGGCTTGTAAATTCTCAAATAATTCTGATGTCATTACATTTATTGCTAATGGTGTATCTTGAAGTGATTTACCTTTCCATGGTCCAATATCTGAAGTTTCTTCTACTAAATAACCACTTTCGACACTACCTCTTTTATAACTATCATTAACTGATATTGCTTCTAAAACTGTACCTTTACCTTCAACTTTTTCTTTTACTATTACAATAGCTTCATTTTGAATAACAGCTTTTAGTCCTGTTCCTTCTAATATTTTATCTAAAGCTTGTTGTGTACCTTCGATGTTTTCAATATTGTTTATATATTTTCTTTCTAATATTTCATCATTTGCAATATATGATAAATTTGATTTTTTTGAAATGATTTCTAATGCTTCTTTTAAAGTTTTATTTTGAATTGTATAAACTTCATCAGCGCATAAGTTCACACCAAAAACTAAAGCTAAACTTGAGGCAACTAATGCGTGTTTTGAAAACTTCATTTTTCTGTTCCTTTTAATATAAATTTTGAGAATTGCTATCTCTTACTTATTAAACGAACGAATTTGAAAAAACGGACATCATTTTTAAAAGAATTTTGAAATTTACCTATACTCTTTGAAAAATTAGGAAAAAATCTTTTATTTTTTACTAATTTTTATTATATTTCCATCTTTTATTATTTTAACTGGATAAATCATCTCTATTGATTTTAAAAAACTGTCATAGTGTAAAGTTGAAAATTTTCCTGATATTTTTAATTTAGAAGATTTTTCATCTTCAAATATCATTTTATTATTTGAGTATCTTTCAAACATAGAACTAGCATCTTCTAAACTTGTTTTATTAAACTTTATTAAATCATTTTTCCAAGTTGCTATTTCATTTGTATCTATTATTTCTTGAATATAAACTTTTTCTTCATTATCCAAAATAAGTGATTGTGATTTTTCAAGTTTTGCTAAAGTTTGAGTTTTAAAAATATTTGATAAATAACTCACTTGAACAACTCCTTCTAAAACATTTATTACTGTTTTATTATCAAAATTTATCACTTCAAATTTTGTTCCTAAAACTTCAATCAAAGTATTTTGAGTTTTTATTAAAAAAGGTTTAGCTTTATCTTTTGATACAGAAAACATAGCATTTCCATCTTCTAAATCTATGACTCTTTTTGTATCATAATAGCTTATTTTTATTTGTGATTTTTTATCTAAATCTATTATTGAGTTATCAGGAAGCACTATATTTAAGATTTTATCATCAACACTTACAAAACTTTGAGTAAAATTTGGAATAAAATATCTTTTTATTTCATAGCCACTAAAGGCGATAGTACAGAGTATTGCGATTGAAGCTGCGATATATTTAAAACTAAAATATGATTTTTGTTTTATATCTTTTAAAACTTCATCTTCAAGCTCTTTTATAAAATCATCATCTAAAGATAAACAATCATCTATTAAATTTCTATTTTCTTCGTATATTTTTTTGTGATGTTTATTTTCAAGCCAAAGTTCAAACTCTTTTTGTTCAAAAGAGGTTAAACCTTCTTTTTGTCTTATAAGCCAAGAATTTGCTTTTTTATTTATCTCATTTTTTAAATTCATTTAGTAATCTTTCTTCATTTCATCTTTGATTTTTAAAATAGCTCTTGAGATGTTTTTTTCAACTGCATTTGTGCTTATATCTAAAATTTGAGCAATTTCTTTTCTTGTATAACCTTTGTAATAATAAAAAACAAAAGCTTTTTTTTGCTGAGGAGGAAGAGATTTTATTGATTCTCTTAGTTTTTTCTTTCTAATTTCATCAAATATTAAATCTTCTGCATAATCATTTGTTTCAAAAAAGTGTTCATTTTCTTCAAAAGGAGTTTGTAATAAAAGTTTATCTTTTCTTATTTTGTCTATTACTAAGTTTTGAGCAGTTTTATATAAATATGCTTTTTGTATTTCAATATCAGAGTTTGTTTTAGTTATTTCTAAAACTTTAATGTAAGTTTCTTGTGTTAAATCTTTTGCTAAAGCTTTATCACCTGTTAGTTTAAAAATATAATGACTTATCTCTTTATAATATTGAAGAAGCAAAACGATTATAACCTTTATATAATTTTGAGAATTAATCTTATAATCTATTTTTGCTTTAAAGAAGTTTAAATATCTATTACCATTGCTATTTCGTTACAAATAGGGAAAAGTTTACATCGAATACAGTCAGCCCAAATCTTTTGTTCAGGAATATCTTCTTTTGCAATTTCTCTAAAACCACAACTTTCAAAAAAACCTTTTTCATAAGTTAAAGATAAAACTTGTTTTATTCCATACTCTTTTGCTTCGTTAATACAGGCCTCTACAAGCTTTTTACCCAATTTCAAACCACGAAATTTTTCACCTACAACTAAACTTCTTACTTCTGCAAGTCTTGGAGAATGAATATGAGTTGCTGTAAATCCAGCCATTTGTCCATCAACTTCAACAATAGTATAAGAACGAATTGTTGTAGCCATCTCATCTTCAGTTCTTAAAAGAATTTTTCCTTTTTCTACTTCTTCTTTTACTAACTCTTGCATAGCTTTAATATCAGCAACTGTTGGTTTATAAAATCTAATTTCCAAATAAATATCCTGTTATTTTATCTTGAAGGTCAATTATACCTCTTTTTTTAAGATTTGATAAAAAAATTCCATCAGGGTAATCTCGTTTTAGCTTTGATAACTCACTACTATTTAGTTTATCAATCTTTGTAAAAGCATTTACAATAATTTGATCACCTCTTTTTATCTCTTTTAAAAATTCATCAACATTTTTATCAATTTCAAGTTCTGGATGTCTTGAATCTATTAGATGAACAAAAATTTGTAAATTTGGTCTTAATTGTAAATATCCTGTTAAATTCTTATTCCATTCTGCTTTTAAACTTTTTGCTACTTTTGCATAACCAAAACCTGGTAAATCTACAAATCTAGCAAATAAATATGGCGTCTCTTCATTTTTTGTTTTAAACTTAATTTCAAAATAGTTTATAAGCTGAGTTTTTCCTGGAGTTGAAGATGATTTTGCTAAACCATTTCTAGAAGTCAAACTATTTAATATTGAAGATTTACCTACATTTGAACGTCCTAAAAAGGCAACTTCAGCAACATTTGGTGCAGGAGAATCATTTACACTTTGTGCTGATTGCAAGAATTTTGCATCAACAATAGTCATTATTTTGTTTCCTTATTACCACGGTCAACATTTATGATAAATTTAACTGGTTTATTTTCGCTACCTTTTACTTTAGCTTCACCACTTAATTGATTTACATAAATTGTATCTCCATAAATTTTTCTATCATCATTTTGTTCATGAATAAATCCATTTCCAATAATTGTATACTCTTCTTTTTGTGGAGAATAGATTATTTTATCACCATTTCCAACATAATGTTTATCTTTTGTAACAATTTCAAAATCAGCTTTACCCGTTGCTTCGTATCTTAATGGTGTTTTGTTATTTGTTTTTTTATCAGTTTCAAAAAATACATCAACTCTTTGTGCATTTAATTTATCTTCACCCATTTTTATTTTTACATTACCAGTAAAAATAGAAATTCCCTTTTTATCATCGGCTTGAAAATCTTGAGCATCAATTATTAAAGTTTCACTTTGTGCAAATAAAAGTGTAGAACAAAACAGAGTTCCTATTAGATATTTTTTCACTATTTTTCCTTTTTAGTTTTATTTAAATCAATTTCAAAATGTGCATCTTTAGATTTTATATTACTATTATTCAAATCTAAATATAAATTTATTCCTTTATAAAAATGTGAATTATATACACTTTCAAAAGGTTTATCATTTTTTGCAATTTTATTTATGTCATCATATATTAAGTGGTTTGTATTTATTTTTATAAAATCATCCCTTTTATATTTTACATTATCAGTTAAAGTATAAATTCCACCTCTTTTAACTATTTTATCAGCATTTAATCTTTCACTATTAAAATCTTGTGTTGGGTCTTGATTTTTTAATGTTATGTCTGCATTAAACATTTCATCTCTATTTTCGTATCTTACAGCATTTGAAGCAATTACAACTCTATTTACACTATTTTCATTTAATGTATACATAATTGGATTATCAAATATAAGTAAAGGGATATCTTTTGTATCTTGATTTTTATTTAAACTAGTTGCAGGAATGAAATATACAATAGATGCTACAACTAAAAGAGCTATTATAAAAGATTTTATTGCCATAAACTTAAAAATTCCTCTTCTAAATTATCTTCTTTTAAAATATATTCAATCATCTCTCTAACAGCTCCATCACCACCTTTATTTTGACAAACAACATTTACAAAACTTTTTATATAGTGACTTCCATTTGCTGGAGTAAAAGAAAGTCCCACTTTTTTTAACATTTTATAATCGTTTAAATCATCACCAATAGCTGCAACTTGATTCCAAGATAGATTTTCTTCTTTTAAAATATTTTCTAAAACTGCTTGTTTATTTTCAATACCTTGGTAAATATGCGTAATATGAAGTTCTTTTGCTCTTCTTTCTGTAATAGATGAATTTCTTCCAGTAATTATTGCAGCTTTTTTACCTAAATCTTTTGTCCAAGAAGCTATTGCTAAACCATCTGCAACACTAAAAGATTTTAGTTCTTCACCACTTGTTGAATATGTAATTTTACCATCTGTTAATGTTCCATCAACATCTAAAACAATCAATTCAATCATAAAACACCTTTTGTACTAGGAATTCCTAATTTTTCATTTTTTACTAAAGCTCGTCTAAGAGCAACAGCAAAAGCTTTAAAGCTGGCTTCTAAAATATGATGTTTATTTCTTCCTCTATCTTGAATAATATGAACTGTTAAACCAGCATTTCCTGCAACTGCATGAAAAAACTCTTCAACGAGCTCTACATCGAAATCACCAACTTTACCACTTACATTTACTTCGTAAACTAAAAAAGGTCTATTTGATAAATCTAATGCACATGTCGTTGCTGCTTCATCCATAACAACTGTTGCATTTCCATATCTTTCAACTGCAGAAATTGGAAATATTGCTTTTTTTAAAGCTTGTCCTAAAACTATTCCACAGTCTTCAACTGTATGATGTGCGTCAATATGTAAATCACCACTACAAGTTAAATCAATATCGATCCCACTATGTTTAGATAAAGCTTCTAGCATATGATCAAAAAAACCAACACCAGTATTAATGTTGATTTTTCCACAACCATCTAAATTAAGTTTACATTTTATATCTGTTTCTTTTGTTTTTCTATTTATTTCTACCATTTTTTTATCCTATTGAACAACCATTGCATTTGTTAAATTATTACTATTTTTAAAATTTTGTGCTTCATCATAAGAGCTAAACCCTCTTATGAAAACTCTATATATACCACCATTTTCTACATATTCAACTTTTTTAGAAGGAAATTTCTTTTGATAAGTACTTTGTGTTTGTTGAGCTCCTGAAACTAAACTAAATGCTCCAACTTGAACACTAAAATTACCTTTTACATTTGCCTTTTGTGTATTTTTTACAGTTGTTGGAACTTTACTAGATACACCAGTGTTAACTGCTTTTCCAATATTATTTGATACTTCTGTTGTTGTAATAATATCATCTTTTAAGTCTAAAGATTCTGTTCCCCCACTAAACGCTGTTGAAGAATTTATTGGTGACTTTTCTGTTAAAACATCTGGTGCTTCATTATTATTAATTTCACCATTATATCCAAGAACTGTTATTTGAACTTTTGCTGTACCTTTTCGTACCATATCAATTTCATGTGCAGCTTTATTAGATAAATCGATGATTCTTCCACTAACAAAAGGACCTCTATCATTTATTCTAACTATTGTTGATCTTCCATTATCTAAATTATCAACTCTTACAACTGTATTCATAGGTAAAGTTTTGTGAGCGGCTGTCATGGCATACATATTATAAATTTCACCATTTGATGTTTTTTTTGCATGAAAATCAGGTCCATACCAAGAAGCAATACCATTAAATCTTTCACCAACTTTTGCAATTTCAGGATAGTATTTTATACCAAAAACTGTATATGGTCTCATTGTTGCTCTATGCATAGCAAGTGAGTTATTTATATTTGCATTATGAGTATCTTTATAAAAACTTGAATAATCATAATTGCTACTTTTTGAAGAACATCCCGTAAATAAGAATATACTAAAAAGTACGAAAAATAGAATACTTTTGAAATTATTTATAAATTTCAATTTTTTCTCCTATTTTTAGAAAATTTGATTTTTTCTTATTGTCTTTTTTTAATTTTGCAACACTAGTTTTATATTTTTTTGATATAGATTCTAAAGTATCACCTTCTTTGACAATATGTTCTATTTTATTTGAAGTTGCTTTTTTATTTTCAACTGCTTTTTTTACAGGTTCATTTTTTACTTTTTGTGCCGGTTGTTTTTGAACTTCTACTGTACTTACTTCTTTTAAATTATTTATTACAGAATTATACAAATCTAATTTTGTATGAGGTACATAAAGATTATATAATTTTGCATTTTTAGGTAAAACATCTTTTTTAAAGTGCTTATTTATCTCTTTAAATTCAGCATAATTCATACCAATTGCATCAGAAATATCTTTTAATCTTAAACTCTTATCTACTTTTACTTTTTCTAAATTATATTTACTTTTTCTATCTAAATTTTTAAATAAATCCCTATTTGCAATCATAGATAAAGCTACAACTTTATGTAAGTATTCAACAGTTGTTTTTGGTAAATAATCTTTCTTTCCATTATTTCTTAATAAATAAGATAAATCAAAATAGTTCTCTTTTTCACCTATCCAACGATAAATATTGTATAAATTATCCATTCCTTTTTTATTTTTTTTGTAATCTTCTAAATAAATTTTATAAATTCTTATAACCTTATCATCTGTCATTGTAGGATGTTCTTCTAAATATTTATCTAAAGATGCTCTTGCAATACCATCTATTATTCTTCCTTCTCCTGCATTATAAGCCAAAATTGCTAGATACCATCTATCAAATTTTTTATAATATTTTCTTAAATACGTACTTGCAGCATCTGTTGATTTTATTAAATCCAATCTCTCATCTACAAAATCATCATTTCTTAGTTTAAGATTTTTTGCTGTTTGAGGCATAAATTGCCAAAGTCCAGAAGGTCCTTTTTTATTTATTTGATTTACGAAACTTGATTCAATCAAAGGAATAAAAATTGCTGAAAAAGGGATTTTTTCTTTTTCAATTTCATCTTTAACTATTTTACTATTTAAAGCAGATTTTTTGAATAAGCCATCGTAATGTGCAATATTTTTGCTTTGGGAATACTCTTTATAAGCTCTTTGTAAAGATGGTTCGTTTAAAAATGAACTATCAATGCCTAAATCTTTTAGCACTTGTAAATCTAATTCTGTAGGAGTTTCAGCAAAAAGATTATTGATTAAAAGGAGTAATATAAAAAGTAGCTTCTTCAAAAATACCTCTTTATTTTAAGATGTATAGATTATATCTAAGAAAGGCTAGAAAACTCTTTAAATAATTTTTTTGCATTGTTTGTAGTTAAATTTTGAACTTCCATATCACTTATATTTAATAATTCAGACATTTTAGAAGATACAAAAATTGTATAATAAGGTTCATTTCTTTCACCTCTATGAGGATGAGGAGTAAGATATGGAGCATCAGTTTCTATCAATAATTTATCTTTTGGAATTTTTGGCAAAATCTCAACCAATTTTTTTGCATTTTTAAATGTTAAAACTCCACCTATTCCAAAATAAAAATTATGTTCTGCTAAAAGCAATAAATGTTCACTAGCGTTAAAACAGTGTAAAACTCCACCAACTTCTTTTGCATTATAATCAATTAAGATTTGTCTTGAATCATTTGAAGCTTCTCTAATATGTATTATTAAAGGTTTTTTATACTTTTTTGCAAACTCTATTTGAGATATAAATACCTCTTTTTGTTTTTTAATATTTGCAAGTTTTTCTTCTTCATCTTCAGGAAGTCTATAATAATCCAAACCACATTCACCAATAGCTATACATTTTGGATGATTTACATATTTTTCCATAATATTTTCATCATACATATCTATATCATAAGGATGGATTCCAACAGCAAAATAGACTTCATTATATTTTTCAGCCAATTCTACTGCTTTTGGTAAATCATTAAAATCAGCACCAGGGATTAAAAATCCCTTTACGCCATGATTTACAGCATTTAAAATAATACTATGGATATCTTCACCATATTGCTTGTTGTCTAAGTGACAATGAGTATCTATAATTATAAGAGTTCCTCAATTAAGATAAGAATCTTTTATTTAGTAGGTTTATAAGATTATTTATCTGTGAAATATCTGACATTTTTATCCATGCATCAATTCCAAAATTTTTAAAAGCATCATAATCACTTTCATCTTCAATTATTGCTATTGAAACATATTTTTCTTTACAAACTTGATGTTTACTCTCTTCATATTCAAAAATAGTTTGAATATCCAAAATAACTACATCAGCTAATTCTCCTGTTTTAGAATGAGAACTTTCAACATTAAATTCAGGATTAAATAAAGATTCATCAATTTCACAAAATGTTATAACTTTCATAGAAAAACCCCTTTTTGTATTATAAAAATTATTGTATCTAAATATTATTAAATTACAATATATATCTTGCAGTATCTACATTATCAACAATATCATCTAATTTATCAGATACAAGTTCTTTAGTAACAACAACTTTTGTACCTTTTTTTTCATCAGCTTCAAAAGAGATATCTTCAATAACTTTTTCTATAACTGTATGAAGTCTTCTTGCTCCTATATCTTCAGTTTTTTCATTTGCTGTAACTGAATATTTAGCAAAAGCTCTTATTGCTTCATCATCAAACTCTAACTCAACACCTTCAACTTCTAAAAGTGCTTTATACTGTCTAAGAAGTGAATTTTTTGTATTTGTTAAAATCTTGTATAATGCTTCTTCATCAAGAGATTCTAACTCAACTCTTAAAGGAAATCTTCCTTGAAGTTCAGGAATTAAATCACTTGGTTTTGATACATGAAATGCACCAGCAGCTATAAATAAAATATGGTCAGTTTTGATTTGTCCAAATTTTGTTTGAACGCTACTTCCTTCAACTATTGGAAGTAAATCTCTTTGAACACCCTCTTTTGATGGATCTTGTCCATTATTTTTTTTACCAGAAGCGATTTTATCAATTTCATCTAAAAAGATAATTCCACCGTTTTCACATCTTTTTAAAGCTTCAATTTTTATTGCTTCTTGGTCAAGTAAACTTTCACTCGCAACACTTCTTAATAAAATTTTGGCGTCTTTGATTGTAACTTCTTTTTTGATTTTATCTTTATTCAAACTACCAAGCATTTTATTTAAACTCTCTTGCATAGAACTCATATCAAAAGGTAAACTTGAATCAATTATTTCAACATGTGCTTTTTTAGGAAGTTCTATCTCAATTTTTTTATCATCTAAAATACCTTCTAAAAGCTTTTTTTCCATAGTATTATATGTTTTAATAAAAGCTTCTTTCGCACTATCACTTGCACTTTCAGGAAGTGGTGGAACAAGTTTTTCTATAATTTTTTTATTTACTTCATCATCAATTTTATCTTTGATTTTTTCTTCAAATTCTCTTGTTACTAGATTAATTCCTTCATATACTAAATCTCTAATCATAGATTCAACATCACGACCTACAAATCCAACTTCAGTATATTTACTCGCTTCTACTTTTACAAAAGGTAATCCCATCATTTTAGCTAATCGTCTTGCTATTTCAGTTTTACCAACACCAGTATTTCCTATCATTAGAATATTTTTAGGCATTATTTCTTCTTGAAGTTTTGGCTCAACTCTCATTCTTCTATATCTATTTCTTAAAGCTAATGCTATTGTTTTTTTTGCATCTTTTTGCCCAATGATATAATCATCTAAATAAGCAACTATTTGCTTTGGTGTCATATCCATATTATTTTTAATCCTCTAACTTTAATATTTTTATATTTTGATTTGTATAAATACAAAGTTCTCCAGCAATCATAAGTGACTCTTTAACCAATTCTTCTTCGTCCAAACTTGAGTGTTTTGCTAAAGCTCGCGCTGCAGAAATAGCAAAGTTTCCACCACTTCCAATACTAGCAATCGCTCCATCTTCTGGTTCAACAACATCACCATTTCCACTTAAAATAAATATTTTTTCTTTATTTAAAACTATCATCATAGCTTCTAATCTTCTTAGAACTTTATCTTTTCGCCACTCTTTAGAAAAAGCAATAACTGATTTTAATAAATCACCTTTACAAGCTTCTAAATGTCCTTCGAACATATCAAAAAGATTAAAAGCATCAGCTGTACTTCCAGCAAATCCAGCCAAGATTTGGTCTTTATAAAGTGTTCTAATTTTTGTTGCATTTCCTTTTAAAACAGTATTTCCAAAAGTAACTTGACCGTCACCTCCAATTACTGCTTTATTTTTACCCTTATATGCAAGTATTGTTGTTGCATCAAACATATAAATTACTCCGCAATTACATCAATTTTTAATTTTGCATGAATTGAATGCCCTAATTTACAATCAACTTCATAAATTCCAATAGTTTTTATTTTATTATCTAATGCAATATTTTTTTTATCAATCATAATTGAAAATTGTTGCTCTAGGGCATCACTAACTTCTTTATTTGTTACACTTCCAATTAAATGCCCATTTGCTCCAACTTTATGTTTAATTGTTAATTTTGTAGCATTTAATTTTTCAGCTAATTCTTTAGCTTGTGCAATTTCTTGTTCTTCTTTAAGTGCTAATTTTTTTTGTTCAGCTTTATGTTTATTTAAAACATCAGTTGTTGCGTGTAATGCTAAACCTTTTCCTATTAAAAAATTTTTCCCATATCCGTCAGCTACTTCTTTTATTTCACCAGCTTTCCCTAAACTTTTTACATCTTTAATCAATAATACTTTCATAAATTCTCCATTTTTTATTAGTAAATTCAATTTTACTATATTTTTTTTAAATCATAATAAAGAGGTTTTAAACCTATTTATCATTTACTTTGTCTTTTATTTTTCTTTTTCTAACATAATTATTAAGTCCTATATGATTGTTATAACCTAATAATTTTGATATTTTTCTAACACTTAATCCAACAGCTAAAAGCTCTTCAATCTTATCTCTTTGTAAATCAAACTTAGATTTTTGGATTGTTCCTTTTGGTTTACCTAAAGCCATACCATTTAATTTTTTGGCTGTTAAAGCCTCTTTTGTTCTTAAACTCATCAACTCTTTTTCTAAAGTTACAGTCATAGAAATAACACCTAAAATCATCTGAGTTAACATATCTTTATCATCTAATAAATCAAGATTTTGTTCAACCACAATAATTCTAATTTTATTTGCTAATAAAAATTTTACTATCTCTAAAATAGTCTCTATTGTTCGTCCAAATACATTTAGATTTGCAACTACAATTATTGAGTTTTTTTCACAATTTTCTAACAATTGCAAAATATTTTTTTCTTCAGCAGGTGTGCTTATATTTATCTCAATATTTTTATAAACTTGCAAATTATGTTTAACAATATACCCTTGAATTGCTTCTTTTTGTTCTTGTGTATATTTATCGTTATTCTGATTATTTCTAATGTAAGTGAAGATTTTTGACATAATAAATCCTTTCATAATGAAGTAAACTTAAAATATTTTTTATTAAACAATATGTTTAATTTTTATCAAAAATTTATACAAGATGTTAGCACTTATAATATTAATTCAAACTTACAATAATTACTTTTATAATTAAAAATATTTAATCGATTGAATTCAAAGTTGTTTTTTGATATTATCAATTTTCATATATAAAATCAAAGGTTTTCATTGAAAATAACAGTGGCAATTTCAGGCGCTAGTGGAGTTAGTCTGGCTTTAAACTTTATAAAACAAATACCAAAAGATTTTGAGGTTTTTGTAGTATTTTCTAAAAGTTCAAAAAGAGCTTTAAAGCTTGAAAATAATATATCAACGAAAGAATTATTTAAGGATGAAAAAAATATAACTATTTTTAAAGATTCTGATATTGGTGCAAGTATTGCATCTGGTTCTTTTAAAGTTGATAAGATGATTATTCTTCCATGTAGCCAAAATACTTTAGCAAAATGTGCTGTTGGAATAGCAGATAGTTTAATAACTAGAGCTTTTACAGTAATGCTAAAGGAAAAAAGAGAGATTGTTATTGCTCCTAGAGAGATGCCATTTAATACAATTTCACTAAAAAACATGTTGATATTATCAAAATTAGGAGTTACAATTGCACCTCCAATTTTAGGATATTATAGTAATCAACAAAGTTTAGAAGATATGGAAAATTTTTTGGTTGGAAAATGGTTTGATTTATTAAAAATAGATAATACCTTATACAAAAGATGGAAATAAAATTATGTCAAAAGAGATAAATACAAATATTGGCTCATATAAAAAAGCTATTTATAGTGGTACTTTTGATCCAATTACAAATGGTCATTTAGATATTATAAAAAGAGCAACAAATATTTTTGATGAAGTAGTTATTGCTGTTGCAAAAAGTGAATTAAAAAAACCTATGTTTTCACATGAACAAAGAGTAGAATTTGTAGAAGCTGCAACTTCTCATTTAGAAGGTGTTAAAGTTTTAGGTTTTGATACTTTACTTGTTGATTTGGCAGCTTCTTTAGAAATTAATACAATTATTAGAGGATTAAGAGCTGTTTCTGATTTTGAATTTGAGTTACAAATGGGATATGCAAATTCATCAATAAACAAAAAATTGGAAACTTTATATCTTATGCCAACATTAGAAAATGCCTTTGTAAGTTCAACAATAGTAAGAGAAATCATAAGATTTAATGGTAAATTTGAGCATTTGGTTCCTGCAAGAGTTGTGCAATGTATGTAAGTATCGAGGGAATTGATACTGCTGGAAAATCAACTCAATTAAATATCTTAGAAAAGACGTTTCCAAATGCAATTTTTACAAAAGAGCCAGGGGGAACAGCTTTAGGTATAAAATTAAGAGCGATGGCACTTGGTGGTGAAGCAAAATCAAGTATTGCAGAAATGTTTTTATTTTTAGCTGATCGAGCTGAACATATTGAAGAAGTTATAAAACCAAATAAAAATAGTTTGGTTATTTCTGATAGATCGGTGGTTTCTGGAATTGCTTATGCAAATCAATTTGAAATAGATAAATTAATAGAATTAAATTTAATAGCAACTTCAAATATTTTACCAACACATATAATTTTACTTGAATTAACACCTGAAGAGCTTAAATTTAGACTTTCGCAAAAAGCAAATGATTCAATAGAATTAAGAGGAATTGATTATTTAATAAATATTCAAAATAGAATGAAAGAAACAATAAAAAAATTAAATGTTAATCATATTTTTATAGATGCAAGTTTAAAAATAGAAGATATAGCAAAAACAATAGAGGATTTTTTAAATGTCAAATAGTGAACAAAAGAGTACAAAAACTATTCAAAGTTTAAGAGGTATGAAAGATATAGTAAATGAAGAGAGCACTTTATTTACTTATTTTATTGAAAATGCTTCAAAAATTGCTAAAAATTATGGATTTTCATATCTTGAAACTCCACTTTTAGAAGAGACAGCTTTATTTAAAAGAAGTGTAGGAGAAAGTAGCGATATCGTAAATAAAGAGATGTATCAATTCATAGATAAAGGTGAAAATGATGTTTGTTTACGACCAGAAGGAACAGCAGGAGTTGTAAGACACTTTGTAGAAAAAAAACTTGATCGTGCTGGTGGAAACTATAAATGGTACTATTATGGTCCAATGTTCAGATATGAAAGACCACAAAAAGGAAGATTAAGAGAGTTTCACCAATTTGGTTGTGAAGTATTTGGAATAGATTCAGTTTACGAAGATGCAAATATAATTATTATGATAAAAGAGATTTTAGACTTCTTTGGTATAGGTTTTATTTTAAAATTAAACTCACTTGGTTGTAAAGAGTGTATGCCTCCATATAAAGAGAACCTAGTAAAACATTTAACATCTTTTAAAGATGAACTTTGTGAAGACTGTAATAGAAGAATTTTGACAAATCCAATCAGAGTTTTAGACTGTAAAAATGAAAAATGTCAATCATTATTAGTAAATGCTCCAAAAATTACAAATAATTTATGTAATTCTTGTAATGATGATTTTGAGAAATTAAAAGAGATTTTAGATTTTAATAATATTTCTTATGAAATTGATTCAAATTTAGTAAGAGGACTTGACTACTATAATAAAACGGCTTTTGAGTTTGTAAGTAATGAAATTGGTGCTCAAAGCGCAATAGCTGGTGGTGGAAGATATGATAGATTGGTTGAGTTTTTAGGTGGAAAATCAACAGCTGGAATTGGATTTGCTATTGGTATTGAAAGATTATTAGAATTAATAAAAATGCCAAAAGTAGAAGAAGATATAGTTTATCTTGGTGCACTTGATGAAAAATCTTTAAATACAGTAATAAAAACTGCAATAAAAAAGAGAAAAACAACAAAAACTTTAGTAGAATACGCGCCACGAAGCTTTGGAAAACATTTTGGAATAGCTGAAAAGCTAGGAGCAAATATTGTTGCACTAATTGGGGAAAATGAGCTTAATAGTGGAACAATTTATATAAAAAATATAAAAACTCAAGAGCAAATAAACAAAAAGTTAGAGGAATTTTAAGTGAATAGTAAATATGGTATAGATATCTGGAGTGATGGTAACTTTTTTATTGAAGATGGTGTTGCAAAAATAAATCATGATTGCAAACCTTCAATTATTTCAATTGTGAAAAAAATAAGAAAACAAGGATTTAAAGGTCCTTTACTTCTTAGATTTCCACATATTACAAAAAAGCAGATAAAGACACTTTATACCACATTTAATTCAAGTATCAAAGAGTATGATTATAAAGGAAAATTTAATGCTGTTTTTCCTCTAAAAGTTAATCAATTACCAAACTTTGTTCATCCACTTACAAGTGCTGGTAAAAAATACAATTATGGATTAGAAGCTGGAAGTAAAGCTGAATTAATCATAGCTATGACTTACAATAATTTAGGAAGTCCAATTACAATAAATGGATTTAAAGATAAAGAGATGATTCATTTATGTTTTATTGCAAAAAGTATGGGACATAATATCACTATTATTATTGAAGGTTTAAATGAACTAGAGATGATAATTGAAGTTTTAAATGAATCAAAACTAGAATCTCCAAATATTGGATTAAGAGTAAGACTTCATAGTGGAGGAAGTGGTTTATGGGCAAAAAGTGGAGGAATAAATTCTAAATTTGGATTAACTTCTACTGAAATTTTAGAAGCTTATGAACTTATGGAAGAGAATGATTTAGTTGACTATTTAACTATGATTCATTTCCATATTGGTTCAGCTATGAACTCTATTAAACCACTAAAAAAAGCTTTAAGAGAATCTGGTCATATTTATGCAGAACTTAAAAACTTAGGAGCGATTAATCTATCATCAATAAACATTGGTGGAGGATTAGCAGTAGAATATAGTGCTTATGAAAGAACAAGATTCTACTCTCTTTCGGAGTTTGCAAATGATGTTGTCTTTACTTTAAAAGAGATTGCTAAACAAAAAGGTGTTGATGAACCAAATATATTTACAGAATCTGGAAGATTTATAAGTGCAGCTTCGACTGTACTTATAACTCCTGTTCTTGAACTATTTTCAGCAGAATATGAATTAAGTCATTTAAAATTTAAAGATAAAAATCCTCCTTTAATTCAAGAATTACATGATTTATTTAAAGATATGACTAAAAAAACAGCTTATGAGTTTATGCACGATAGTATTGATCACATGGAATCACTTTTAACTCTATTTGATTTAGGTTATATTGATTTACAAGATAGGTCAAACGCTGAAATTTTAACTCATCAAATTATAAAAAAAGCTATTTCATTACTTCAAATTGATGATTATGAAGAACTTAAAAAATTTGATAAAAATATTCAAGAAAAATATCTATTAAACTTTTCATTATTCCAATCATTGCCTGATTATTGGGGAATAAATCAAGAGTTTCCTATCATGCCAATAACTCATTTGGACAAAAAACCAACAAGAAGTGCTTCATTATGGGATATTACTTGTGATAGTGATGGAGAAATTCCTTTTGATATGAAAAAACCTCTATATTTACATGATGTAAATCTAAATAAAGAGGATTATTTCTTAGGATTTTTCAATGTTGGAGCATATCAAGATACTTTAGGAATGAAACATAATCTTTTCTCACATCCAACAGAAGTAAATGTTGTATTTAAAGATGGAGAAGTTCATCTTGAAAAGATTTTAGAATCACAAAAGATTATCGATATTCTTGAAGATATAGATTATGATACAGATGAAATAAAGGCGATTTTAAACAAAAATTTGGCGCCTAAGATATATACAGAATTAGAAAAATATTTAAATCAAAATAGTTATTTAAAAACTATTTGGAGCTATTATGACGAATAAAAAAGAATTAACTTTATGGCAACAAATAAAAGAAGATTTTAATGTTCCAAAACTAAATGACCCTGCATTTGATTCAAACTTTGAGATATTTTTTAACTATCCTGGAGTTTGGGCAATAATAAATCATAGAATTGCAAATAGATTATATAAAAAAGGGTTCAAAAAACTAGCAAGAATGCTAACTGGTATTTGCTCTATTTGTACAAAAACAGATATTCATCCAGCAGCAACTATTGGAAGAAGAGTTTTTATTGACCATGCTATTGGTGTTGTTATAGGATCTACTACTATTGTTGAAGATGATGTTTTGATTTATCAAGGTGTAACTTTAGGTGGAGTAAGTCTTGATAAAGGTAAACGACACCCTACTATTAAATCAAATGTAGTTATTGGAAGTGGTGCAAAAATCTTAGGAAATATCACAATTGGGCAAAACTCAAAAATTGGGGCAAACTCTGTTGTTGTTGTTGATGTTCCTGATAACTCAACTGCAGTTGGAGTTCCTGCAAGAATTATTAGAAAAGATAAAAAGATTTGTAAACTTGCACATAATGAACTACCAGATATCAATAAAGAGATGTTTAAATATCTAATAGAAAGAATCTCTATTCTTGAAGTAGCACTAAAAGAACAAGATGGGATCGATGTAAGTGAAAAAGATGCAAAACTTGAAAAAGAGTACAACTCTTTTATAGAGACTTTAAACTCTACTAAAAAGGCCTGATTTTGGATTATACATTAGTTATTTTAGGGTTAATTACTGGATTTACTTCTGGTTTTTTTGGAATTGGAGGTGGAAGCATCTTAATTCCCATGCTTTTAGTTTATGGATTTATGATGAAAGAAGCTGTTGCAATTTCTATTATGCAAATGGTTTTCTCATCAATTTACGGTTCAATCATAAATGCAAAAAAAACTAAAGGTCTTTTAAGAGATGGAACTATTTTAGGAGTTGGAGCAAGTATTGGAGGGATGGTAAGTGGATACTTTCTACCTGCTGTTCCAGATATATATTTACAATATCTTTTTATAGCTTCTTTACTTTATACAGTTTATACAATATTTAAAGCCCCTGCTTCACAAACTATCGAACAAGATGACAAAAGCTTTTTAGTTTTACTTCTTATTGGTATGTTTGTTGGAGTTATGGCTATGAGTATTGGGATTGGTGGTTCTTTATTACTTCTTCCTATTTTAGTTGGATTTTTAAAATATGACTTAAAAGTTGCAACGGCTTTAGGACTATTTTTTGTAATTTTCTCATCTATTGGTGGATTTATTTCAACTTCAATTTTTGGAAATATGCTTTATTTAGAAGGAGCAATGGTTGGTGTTGGGTCACTTATTGGAGTTTATTTTGGAATCAAAGTAAAAGACAGAGTAAAATCAACTTCATATAAAAAATATGTTTTACTTCTAAACCTTCTAGTTTTAACTGTAACAATTTATAAAACATTCTTTTAATTTAAAAGAATGTTTTTTATACATAATATTTATCATTTTTTGTTTAATAATTTTTCTTATAATATTAAAAAAATTGTATATTGAATAAACAATATTTTATAATTTGCATTTATATTTTTTGTTACCATTATTTATTAAATTAAAATGTTATTTAATTTAAAATAACTATAAAAAGAAGTTAAAATGAAACTAGAAAAAAAAGAATTGTTTTCAAAATTAGCACTTTCAACATTACTATTAGGTAGTTTTGTTACATCAATTTATGCTGAAACACCTCCAGGCAAATATTGTAACACGGCATCAGCTTGTCTTGATCCAATGGTTACTCATGCCGCTGTAACTACTCCAAACTATTTAGCAACACAAGCTGCAATAGAAACTTTGCAAAAAGGTGGAAATGCTGTTGATGCCGCGATTTCTGCAGCATCAACGTTAGCTGTTGTTTATCCTCAAATGAACACAATAGGTGGTGATAATTTTTGGTTAATTTATAATGCAAAAACTAAAGAAGTAAAAGCACTAAATGCAAGTGGTAGAGCAGGAGAAAATGTTAGTATTGATTTTTATAAATCAAAAGGTTATGACAAAATTCCAAATCGTGGTTATCTATCTGCTAATACTGTACCAGGAATTGTATCTGGTTGGGATGAAGCGTATAAATATGCATCAAAATCTATGACAAATAAAGGTTTACCTTGGAAAGAACTATTTAATAAATCTATCTTATATGCATCAGAAGGTTTTGCTGTTACACCTTCTTTAGCTAGATGGCAAGCAATTAATACAGATACTAAAGATTCTATTACTCGAAATTTACAACGTTTTGATGAGTTTAAACACGTTTATCTTAAAGAAGATGGTTCACCTTATCAAGTTGGCGAGATATTAAAACAACCTGATTTATCTAAAACTTTAAAACTTATTGCAAACAAAGGAGCTAAAGAATTTTATGAAGGTTCGATAGCTAAAGCAATTGTTAAAGATTTAAAAGAAAATGGAGGAGTATTAACTTTAAATGATTTTAAACAACATACTGCAGACTGGGTTGACCCTCTTTCAATTAAATATCGTCAATATACAGCTTATAATTTACCACCTAATACTCAAGGTATGGCTTCACTTGAAATTCTAAATATATTAAATAATTTTGATTTAAGTTCAATTCCTGAGGGTTCTGCTGATTATTATCATTTAATGACAGAAGCAACAAAAGAAGCTTTTATCGATAGAGATAAATATTTAACTGATCCCACTTTTTCACCAATTCCATTGGATTTTTTACTTTCTGAACAGCATGGTAAAGATCAATCAGAAAGAATTGATATGAATAAAACAGCAGGAAAAAATCCTCCACTTGAACCAAAAGGTGATACTATTTGGCTTGGAGTAATAGACAAAGATGGTAATGCAGTATCTCTTATTCAAAGTATTTATTGGGATTTTGGTTCTGCAATTGTAGCAAAAGGAACAGGTGTTCTTTTACAAAACCGTGGAAGTTTTTTCTCTCTTAATCCTAATAATATTAATCACTTAGAACCTAAGAAACGAACTTTCCACACTTTAAATGCGGCAATGATGTTAGACAAAAATAATCAACCAATATTAATTTATGGAACAATGGGAGGAGAAGGTCAACCACAAACACAAGCAGCAATTGCAACACGTGTAATTGACTATGGAATGAGTGTTCAAGATGCAGTTGCAGCACCTCGTTGGTTATATGGTCGTACTTGGGGTTCAGAGTCTAATTCATTAAAATTAGAAGGACGTATTTCACAAGATGTTGTACAAACATTAAAAGACAAAGGACAGCCTATTGAAGTCCTAGATGAATATACAGATACAATGGGTCATGCAGGAGCTATATCAATTAATCAAGATACTGGTGTCATAAGTGCAGCAACTGATCCTCGTAGTGATGGTTTAGCCGCTGGTTATTAATAATTTTAAAACTCTAGGAATTTCTAGAGTTTTAAGTTATATTACACTTTAACTAACTCTCTTTTCCTCTTCCATCCAAGTTTTATATAACTCTTCTGCTTTAGCAATTTCTTGATTTGAAGCTTTTCTTCTACAAGATAAGTAACCACTTTCTCCATTTTGAGTAACAAAAGGATAAACTGTTGCAAAAACCCAATAAAATCCACCAGATTTTGTAGCATTTTTTACATATCCTGTCCATACTTTACCACTTTTTACAGTATCCCATAAATCTTGAAAAGCAACTTTTGGCATATCTGGATGCCTTACAATACTGTGTGGTTGTCCTATTAACTCATTTATATTATATTCTGCGATTTTACAAAAATCACTATTTGCAAATAATATAACACCATTCCTATCTGTTTCACTAACTAAAAATGCATAATCATCTAATACTGTTTCTTTTTGTGCAACCATTCCAAACTCCTTAGAATTTTCTTATTTTAAATTAATAAAATTACAAATTAGTTACTTTATAAATTATTAAATGATTATATAAAAAAATATTCAGAATTTAGTATAAAATTGTATAAAATTTCAACATTTTATGAATGTTCATTCATATTTTTATTTATTTTATGATTTACTCTCTTTTTTAAAAAATTAATTTCACTAAAAAATTTACTTTTTTTCTCCTAAATTTTAGTCTCTATACTATATAATTCCAAAAAAATTCAACCTAAAAAAGGTGCTCAAATAGAAAATTCAAAAGTAAAAACAAGCCTTATTTTAATTCTTTCACTTATTGTAAGTGTAGTTATTTTATTCTTTATTCCTCAAACACAAGAGTATGTAGTTTATTCATTTGTAGTAATTTACACTAGTACTATTTGGATTTATGATGTATTATTGACTTCATATCCACTTCCTATATGGTTGTTATTAATTATCTGCATCTTAGCTTTTATTAGTGTAATAAAATTTTTATTGTTATTTACAAATAATAAAAAAGAAGAATATACGAAATATGTAAAAGATTCTATCTATGATGCAACTTGGAGATGGAAATGGAGAAAAGATGATATAGTTGATCTACAATGTTATTGTCCAAAATGTGACTCAATCCTGATATATGATGATAGTTCTTGTAATATAACATATAATGATCTTGCAAAAACAGATTTTATTTGTGAAAAATGTGACTCACAAATAATAACAAGTATTCATGGTGGAAATAAAAAATATGCTGCAAACACTATAAAAAGAGAAATTCAAAGACGAATTAGAACACAAGAATACAAAATCTAAGACATTTTAGATTTTGTTTTTTTATAATTTAAAATAGTTATTAATAGACAATTATATATATCTATCTTATAATATCAGCTTCAAAATTTTAAAGGCAAAATATGAACGATACAATAAAAATTTTTAATGCTAAAGAGAATAATTTAAAAAATATAAATCTTGAAATTCCAAAAAATCAACTTATAGTTTTTACAGGACTTAGTGGAAGTGGAAAATCAACACTAGCTTTTGATACACTTTATGCAGAAGGACAAAGAAGATATATCGAGTCTTTATCATCTTATGCGAGACAATTTTTAGATAAGGTTGGAAAACCTGATGTTGAAAGAATAGAAGGTTTAACTCCTGCAATTGCCATTGATCAAAAAACAACATCAAAAAATCCTCGTTCAACAGTTGGAACAATAACTGAAGTTTACGACTATTTTAGACTTTTATTTGCAAGAATTGGAAAACAACATTGCCATCAATGTGGAAAACCTATCTCTCAAATGAGTGCTAGTGATGTTATAAATCAAGTTCTAACACTTCCTGAAGAGTCAAAAATAGTAATTCTTGCTCCTTTAGTAAATAGAAAAAAAGGAACATTTGCTGACCTTTTAGAAAGCCTTAGAAATAAAGGTTATGTAAGAGCAATGATTGATGGTGTTATGGTTAGACTTGATGAAGATATTGAACTAGCAAAAACACAAATGCACACAATCAAAGTAGTAATAGATAGAGTTACAGTAAAAGAAGAAAACAAAGATAGAATTGCTCAAGATGTTGAAAAAGGTCTAAAAGAGAGTTTTGGAGAACTTGAAGTTGAAATAGCAAACTTTGAAGAAGTTGGAACTGAAAAATTAATCCACTACTCTGAACATATGGCTTGTTTTGACTGTAAAATCTCTTTTGAACCTCTTGAACCTTTATCATTTTCATTTAACTCGCCAAAAGGTGCTTGTCCTGCGTGTGATGGATTAGGTATTCGATATACACTTGATATGAAAAAAGTAATAGATGAAGATTTAACTATCGAAGATGGAGCTATCAAAATCATCTATGGATTTAACAAAGGCTTTTATTTTAAAATGCTGATTGCCTTTTGTGAACAAAATGATATAAATATAAAAATTCCTTTTGGTGACTTAGAAGAACATCAAAAAAAAGCTATTTTACATGGAACTGTTGATGAAGTTACATTCTTTTGGAAAAAACATAAATTATCAAGAAAATGGGATGGTATTATAAAACTTGCATACGATATGATAAAAGATGAAAAAGAGATGAGTGAATACATGACTGAAAAGAGATGTGATACTTGTAATGGAAATCGTCTTAAACCATCATCTTTGAGCGTTTTTGTAGCAAATAGAACAATTCCTGATATTTTAAATATTCCTATTGAAGATGCACACGCATTTTTCCAAGATGAGAAAAACTTTGCATATTTAAACGAACAAAATAGGATGATTGCAACACCTATTTTAAAAGAAATTCGTGAAAGAATCTACTTTTTATATGATGTAGGACTTGGATATATAACTTTAGGAAGAGATGCACGAACTATAAGTGGTGGAGAAGCTCAAAGAATAAGAGTTGCTTCGCAAATTGGTTCAGGTCTAACTGGAGTTATGTATGTCCTTGATGAACCATCTATTGGACTTCACGAAAGAGATACAAACAAACTAATCAAAACTTTAAGAGCCTTACAAGAAAAAGGAAACACTGTAATAGTTGTTGAACACGATAAAGAGACTATTCAAGCAGCAGATTTTATTGTTGATATTGGACCAAAAGCAGGTAAATTTGGAGGGGAAATTGTATTTGCTGGAACATTAAAACAGATGAATAAAGCAAAAACTTTAACAGCTCAATATGTAACTGGAGCAAAAAAAATCGATTATGTTCACAACAGACCTCAAGAAGAATTTATAGAGATAAAAAATGTAAACATAAATAATATAAAAAATCTTGATGTTCAAATTCCACTTAAAAATCTTGTTTCAATAACAGGAGTTAGTGGAAGTGGAAAGTCATCTTTAATTTTACAAACTCTACTTCCAGTTGCAAAAGAGCTTTTAAATAGAGCTAAAAAAGTAAAAAAAGTAGATGGTGTTGAGATTGAAGGTTTAGAAAAACTTGATAAAGTAATCTATCTTGACCAAAGCCCAATAGGAAGAACTCCACGAAGTAATCCAGCAACTTATACTGGACTTATGGATGATATTAGAGATCTGTTTGCTAAAACAAAAGAAGCAATGCTTAGAGGTTATAAAATTGGAAGATTCTCTTTTAACGTAAAAGGCGGACGTTGTGAAAAATGTCAAGGAGAAGGTGAAATAAAAATTGAAATGCACTTCTTACCTGATATTATGGTGAAATGTGATGCTTGTCAAGGGCATAGATATAATGCTCAAACTTTAGAGATAATGTATCGAGGTAAAAATATCTCTGATGTTTTAAATATGAGTGTGGATGAAGCTTTAGAATTTTTTGCAAAAGTTCCTAAACTTTATGCAAAGCTACAAACTTTAAGTGATGTTGGACTTGGATATATCACTTTAGGACAAAATGCTATTACACTTTCAGGTGGTGAAGCACAAAGAATAAAACTAAGTAAAGAATTAAGTAAAAAAGATACAGGAAATACTTTATATGTTTTAGATGAACCTACAACTGGACTTCACTTTGCTGATGTTGATAGATTGACAAAAGTTTTACATCATTTAGTTGAACTTGGAAATTCTGTACTTGTGATTGAACATAACCTTGATGTTATCAAAAATTCTGATTGGGTTATTGATATTGGACCTGAAGGTGGAAGTAAAGGTGGAAAAGTTGTTGATATTGGAACACCTGAGTTTTTAGCAAAAAATCACAAAAAATCTGGTTCTTACACTGGATACTATTTGGATAAAGAGATAAATAATTAAAATAAAAAAAGGTTGAAATATATAAATTTCAACCTTTTTTACTACACTCAGCTTTGTTGTAGATTTTGTATATAAGCCTTAATCTTCATCATCTGCTCTGTTGGATACTGATTTTCAACTTTTCCTCTTTCAACTTTTACAAAAAAATCTCTTGAGTTTACGTTATATCCAAAATTAGTATTTGTTAAGAGAACTTCATACTTTTGTGATGTCGCTGATTTTTGATTTTGTACTTGGCTGGCATTTGAACTTTCTTTTGATTTTTCTATCGATTTTTCTTGAATGCTTTCCAAATTTTGTCTATTTTTTATCTCGGCTGACTGAGATGACGTTTGCACTTTTTGAACTTCTAAAGCCTTATTGTCAGTAAACTGACTTAGTTTAGACACCATTCCATATTCCATAATTAAGCTCTCCTTTCTTAATATTAGATTATTTGAGGAATTATACTACAAAAAAATAATTTTTACAAATAAAATTTATTATTAACAAATATATATTATAATAAGCCCATCAAATAATAAAGGTTTGTTATGAATAGTACTTTTGATTATGAAAAATTAAAACTTTTTTATATCGGAAAAGAGAAAATTGATGATAATTTTGTTCCTTTAGTTTATAAAAACAAAGATTTATTAACTCATGCGGCAATTATAGGAATGACTGGAAGTGGAAAAACTGGTCTTGGAATTTCACTACTTGAAGAAGCAGCAATTGATAATATTCCATCAATTATAATTGACCCAAAAGGTGATATGACAAACCTACTTTTAACATTTCCTTCTTTACAAGGAAGTGATTTTGAGCCTTGGATAGAAGAACAAGATGCTTCAAATAATGGTTTATCAGTAAAAGAGTTTGCACAAAATACTGCAAATTTATGGAAAAATGGATTAGAACGTGATTTTCAAAATGCAAGTAGAATAGAAAAACTAAAAAATTGCGCTGATTTTACTATTTATACACCAGGAAGTGATGCGGGAGTTCAAATATCAATTTTATCATCATTTAAAGCTCCAAATAAAGAAGTTATTGAAGATAATGATTTACTAGTTTCTTTGGTAAACTCGACTGTTTCTTCAATCTTATCTTTGATTGAAGAAAAAAGTGATACTACTTCAAAAGAGTCTATTTTAATCTCTTCAATTTTTATGAACTATTTTAAAGAAAACAAAGATTTAACTTTAGAAGAGTTAATTACATTGATTGTTACTCCTCCTTTTTCAAAAATTGGAGTTTTTGATTTAGAAACATTTTTTGCTCAAAGTGAAAGACTCAAACTTGCTTTAAAATTAAATAATATTATTGCAAATCCATCTTTTAAAACTTGGATTGAAGGTGAAACTTTAGATATTTCAAATCTACTTTATGATGAAACAGGAAAAGCAAAAGTTTCTATTTTCTCAATAGCTCATCTAAATGATTCTCAACGAATGTTTTTTGTTTCACTATTATTAAATCAAATGGTTTCTTGGATGAGAAGACAAGAGGGAACAACTTCACTAAAAGCCCTACTTTATATGGATGAGATTTTTGGATATTTTCCACCAAACTCAAATCCACCATCAAAACAACCGATGTTAACACTTTTAAAACAAGCTAGAAGTTTTGGAATTGGGATTATTTTATCTACTCAAAATCCAGTTGATATAGACTACAAAGGTTTAGCAAATATTGGAACTTGGTTTATAGGAAGACTTCAAACAAAACAAGATAAAGAAAAAGTAATAGATGGTTTAAGTAGTGCAAATGAAGGAAATCTAAATAAAGATGAAGTTATGAATCTAATATCAAATTTAGAAAAAAGAAACTTTATTCTTAAAAATATAAATGAAGATGGAATTAAAATATTTGAGACAAGATGGGCTTTATCTTATCTAAAAGGTCCAATTTCAAAAGATGGCATAAAAAAACTTATGAGTGAAAAGAAAAAACAAAATATTCCAACTCAAAAAATAGAAAATGAAAACCAAACAACACAAATAAATATAGAAAAAGGTATTCCAAAACCTATAATAACTTCTAATTTAACTGAAAAATACCTATATAGTTCACAAAATAGTGCTTATTATTTACAACCTTATTTGATTTGTTCTTGTGATGTTCATTATATTGATGCACCAAAAAATATTGATTTTGAAGAAAAAATATCATATAAAATATATTTAGATGAAAATATGAAAAATATCGATTTTGAAGAAAAAGAAGAACTAGGAAATAACTCTTTTGAAGAAAAAGAGAAACCAAATTCTTTTTATTATGAGCTACCTAGTTTTGTACAAAAAGAGAAAGATTTAAAAGTAATAGAAAAAGATTTTATGGATTATATTTATAGAAGTTCAAAATTAACTCTATACAAAAATGAATTTTTGAAAATAACTTCAAAACAAACTGAGAGTTTAAATGACTTTAAAATCAGACTTCAAGATAGACTAAATGAAAAAATAGACTTTGAAGTAGAAAAACTAAAAATAAAATTTGTAAAAGAAAATGATTCTATTGAAGCTAAACTTTCAAAACTTTATGAAAAATTGCAAAAGGAAGAAATTCAAGCAACATCGACTACAACAGATACGATTATTTCAATAGGAACTTCTCTTTTAGGAGCTTTTTTTGGAAACTCAGTTATCAATAAAACAAACATTGGAAAAGTTGCAACTAGTGCAAAAGGTGCTTCAAAAATACTAAAAGAAAGAAATGATGTAAAACAAGTTGAAAATGAAATATTAGAACTTCAACAACAAAAAGAGGCTTTAAAAACACTACTTGAAAATGAAATTGAAAAAATCAACTTAGCAAATCAAAGTTCAAATTTTCCTATTGAAGAGATATTTATAAAACCAAAAAGAAGTGATATTTATAATACAAAACTTGCACTTTTATGGCAGGAGCAATAAAAAGAGATTCTCTTTTTATCTGCTATAAAAAGACTTTAGACTTAAATTTACTTTCCATTGCTCTTCTATTTTACTTACATGAATTTTTTCTCTTATAATCTTTCCATCGGTAGTGTATTCTTCTACTGTTACAACTGTTGTTGTTGGATCAATTTCTAAACTATCTACAACTTTAAATTTTGTAAACTTTTGAAAACTATCTTTCATACAATCTGATAAATCTTTAGTACATTTTGCAAAAGATATATTCATAATATCTTGAGTTGATTCTGTAGAATATTTATGATAATCCTCTACATTACCCTCTTTTACAGAATAAAAAAAGTTTTCAGTTGCATCAGCTGCTGTTTCTTCAAAACAACCGCTAAAAAGAATTAAACTTACTAGACTTAAAAAAGTTATTTTTATAAAATTTTTCATATTTTTCCTTAAAAATTGATCTCATATCTTTTTTTCAATTTAATATTTTTGACTATACTATCTACTGTAATAATCTCTTTATTATCTATATTTTGTAAATCTGTATATAAATTTTCACCATGTAGTTTAAAAAAAACTTCATTAATAAATTCTGTATTATATAGCTTATCATGGTTATTTTTATAAAATTCAAGAATAGCCAAAATAAGATTTTTATCAACATCAGTAAAGTATTTATAAACAGCTATTTTTTTTGAAGACTTTACAAAATCTTCGACTTTTTGAGCTTGAAGAAAACTATGATTTTCATCACTTTTTAGATAAAAAACAACGGCATTATCACCACTTGTTACAACTATTCCTACTTGAGAATAACCTAAATTATCAACACTAAAAGATTTATCAAGAACATCATCATCTTTTTTTCTAAAGATAATATCACCACTTTGAAGCTTTGCTGATACTTTTGCATATTCATCTAAATATTTGTATTTATCTGAATTCATAAACTTATCCAACTGATAAATTGCTACAAAAATTATAACTACTAATGCGAAAAGTCTAATTACCATTATTTTGTTTCCCTATAATATTACGATATTTTATAATAACTTTTTTAAAATATCTTCTTTTTTATCAAATATTTTTCCATCTTCTGATAGTAAAATAGCCAAAGTTTTTGTACTTTCAAATTGAGAAAGAATAATTAGTAAAATCATCATTATTGGAACAGCTAAGAACATACCAATTGTTCCCCACATTGCTCCCCAAATAACTAAAGATAAAATCACTACAAATTGAGATATATTTAATTTATTTCCCATAAGTTTTGGATAAATTATATTTCCTACTACAAATTGGATAATAACTAAAGCTGTAAATAATCCTACTATATCAGAATAATCTGTAAATTGAATTAAAGCAAATATTGTAGGGATTAAAACTGCAATTATACTTCCAATAGTTGGAATAAAATTTAAAATAAAAGCAATAAACCCCCATAATATAGCACCTTGCAAAGAGAAATATTGACAAATTATAAAAGTTAAAAATCCTGTTACTAAACTCACTATTGTTGTAATTAAAATATAAGTTCTAACACCTTTTGAAACAGAAGTTAAGATATGTTCTGCTTTTTGTCTATTTTCCTCTTTACTAAAAAGTGCATTTAGTTTTTGATTAAAAAACTGTTGGTCAATAAGTAAAAATAACACATATAAAAATATTTGTACTAAGTTACTAAAAATCGAACTAAAAGCTGTAAAAATTTTATTTAAAGCACTTGATAAATTAAACTCTTGAAAAAACTTTTCTAATGGATCTTTTAAATCAATAGAAGTCATTATTGATATTTTTTCAATAACTATATTTATTTTTGAATCAAGTTGAGAAACAATAGAACTCAACTCTATCATACTTGAAGTTATAAATGCTCCAACTTTAATCATAAAATAGATGATTATAAATAAAGACAAAGGAATTGCAATTATATTTAATATCTTTTGTTTTATAAAAGGAATCTTTTTTATCTCATTTGCTAAAGCATTTATCAAAAACCAAATAAAAAACGCTATTGCAATAGGAGTTAAAATACTACTTAAACTGTTAAAAGAGTAAATCACCAAAAACATAAAAGCAAAAAAGTAGAATGCTTTTGCGAAATTTGTATCATTTTTTAAGTTTTCCAAAATAACTCCTTTATCTTAAAATAAATACACTATTTTATTTAATAAGAGAAATATGCTTTAATATATGTTTTATATTATCAACTGTTAAATGATGTTTTTCTTCTAAAATTTTCATAAAAAATCTAACTTCTGCATTTGTAAATCCATCAAGTTCTTTATCTTTTATAGAAACTTCATTTTCTTGAAGTCTTACTCTTTTTAATTTATCATTTGTCTCTTTTACATAATAAACTATATCAATTTGTGTTTGATTTACTTTTTCTAAAGTCACAATAATCCTATTTGACCTTGCTTCTAAATCAAACTCTTCATATAAAACTTTGAACTCTTCACTTGTTGTATATCCAATATATAATTTTGTGTATATATCAAAATATAAAGACATTTTTGCTGATGAAAAGAATCTCAAATCAACCACAAATCTGGGATTTTGTCTTGAAGTATTTAATATCCATTCTAAAGTAGGAAAATATGGGAATTTTTTATATTTTATTTTATAAGCTTCAATATATTTATCATTTTTTGGAACTTCTAAAGTTTGAACATCATTTTTTACTTTTTTTGCAAAAATGATTTTTTCTATTAGTTCTTTATCTTCCAAATCTTTTGTAACCCAAATAGTTGCATAAGGTGGAAAGTTTTTAAGTCCAACTGAACCTTGTGTTACAACTATCAAAGCTTTAATATTTAAAGTTGGAAAAATCATCTTAAGCAAAGCATACTTTTTAACTAATCTTTTATTTAAACTTGCTGTTTTTTTCGATGTGCTCATCTCTACAAAATATAAACTATCTTTTGTAAAAAACAGTGCGTCAAATTCGCTTATATCTTTGTACGCTGATTTATATACTATTTGTGAACTACTATCTATTAAAAGTCCACTTTTTATAAAGTGGTTTTCTTTAGCTTGATATGGTCCTTTTAATACAAACCTTGTAATTTCATCTTGAGTTAAAACATACTTTAGTAATAACTCATAAATGATATTTTCATAAATCTCTCCAATAAAACTGCTATATGCAGTTATATATGAAATATCATCTTTTGAAGTGTTGTTTTTTACTAAAGCTTTTAAACTTTTATTATCATAAGAGTAATGAAAAAGATTTTCTTTTATATCTTCTATTTCTAGTTGTTTTATTTTATCTGTAATTTCTAATTTCAAGTTTTCTCTTCTAAAATCTATATTTAAGTGTTTTTGATTATATCTAAAAAAACTTATTTTGTCATTTGTTTATTGTAATCTATCATTTAGTGTTAATTTAATTTAAATTGCTTCAAAATAATTATTTGGTACAATAGAGAACTTACTATTTAACAGAGGTTATCAATGGATAATAAAAATTTTAATGAAGAAAATAACTTAAAAATACATCGTGGAGAATCTAAACAAAAAGATAATATTGAAGCTATTATGGAAAGTGAAAATAGAAAACAACAATCTATTGATATACTAAAAAAATCAAATATTCCTTATATTGAACACTTACCACGAATTGAAAGCTCATTTGATATTAAACCAAGAACTATAGAAGAGATTGCCCGTCGAGCACTTGCTTGTCTAATGGCAATACAAGTTGCTTGTGATATAAACACAAATAGTGAAGTTGAACATTCACGTCAAGCTTTCAAAGAAAGATTAAAGATATACAGTGTAGAAAATGAACTAACTGAAGCTGAAAAAGTAATTTTCGATGGAGTACCAACACAACAAGAAGCGATAAATATGGCTTGGAAATATGAAGCTTATTGGGTACTTATTTGGGCATTAGGATTTGTAGATGAACTAGAATATCCATCTGATATTTGTGATTGTCAATATGCAATTAATGTTGTAATTTCTTGCAAAGATTTAAACGAATTTCTACAAGAAGCAAAATTAAGAAATATCCACGAAATTCTAGACGAAGCCGATTTGATTTATAGATATAATTGGGCTTGTGTAAATGCACGATTAAAAAATGAAGAAGCACCTGAAGATTTAAATTCTAGCGTAGTTTATGAAAGACATTGGGCATTGAATTGGCTAATTGGAAAAGAGACTCACAATGATGAATGGGACTTTGTTTCAACTGATACATAATTAGAATTTTATTTATTTTCAAAAAAGATGGAATCTAATCAAACCTTTTAAAATCATCATCTTCACTTCCATCTTTTTTTCTATTTTTAAATTTCCACATAGTAATAAAATACTTCACACTAGAAAAGCTTAAGAATAAAGCTATCAAAAAAAGAACAACATACATCAATATCACAACCGTTTGCATATTTTTTCCTTTTATTTTGTATAATCTATTTTATGAAAACATTTATTTTAAACAACATAAACAAGCTTATTTTACTACTTTTTTCTTTGATTATTTTATTTCTTGCTAGTTCTTTTACTATCGATGAAAGTGCGAAAAAGATGGTTGATGAGTCATTTAAACAAGCTGTTATTGTATTTGGAAGTGCAAAAGCTTTAAATGGTGTGATTTCTCTAGCTCAAGGAACGGAAATAAATCTGCCTTTTGTGGTTGTAGCTATTGGGCAAATACTTGACCCAATAAATGACTTAGTAGAGCAATTTTCTCTTATAATGCTTGCTAGTTTGGTTTCTCTTGGTATTCAAAAAATTTTACTAAATTTTGTAACAAATGAGATATTTAACTACATATTATTTGCTTTTATTATCATTTTTAATATTTGGCTTTTCAAACGATTTACAAATGATGATAAACTAAGAACTCTTTTTTTCAAAATTACATTTATTTTTATCTTTTTGAGATTTTCTATTCCTATGATTAGTTATGTAAATGATTTTACATACAACTATTTTATAAAACCAGAATACAACATAGAAGTTTTAAATGATAATATTTTAAAAGTAACAGATGATGTAAGTAAAATCAATCAAAATACAATAGAACAAAAAGAAGAGAGTTCATTTTTTGGAAAAATAACTGAAAAATTTGATTTAAGCTTTTATGAAAAGAAAATTGATGAGTATAAAAATGCAGTTGATAACTCAAGTGAATATATGATAGATTTGATTATAGTTTTTATATTTCAAACTATTTTATTGCCAATAGTTTTTTTATATATTTTGTATGTTTTCATAAAAAGAATTGTTTTATAAAGGAGTTAAAATGAAATGGTCGATAGGTATTATCACAATTATGGTTATGTTTTTAGGGTTTAGTGGATGCAACAATACAGCAAATACAAAAGATGAAGTAAGTTTAGTAGGTAAAATCTTTGAATATGATTATGGAACAGCAGGTTATCGTGTAGAGTATAAATCAGATGATGTACTTCACTGGAAAGCTATCAAAGGTGAAGAAACAGGTAGAGAATCTGATGAAGCATATAAAATGCAAAAGCTTGGTGAAAATGTGTATTTTGTATCTTGGGTTGAAGCAGATGGGCTTGGTGCAAATGTTGTTTTAAATCTTAAAGATAAAAAAGTTAATGCTTTTTTGAAAATTGATAGAGAGATTATTCCTCTAAGTGGAACAGTAACTATTATAAAATAGTTAAAATTTATTTTATATATTATTTCATTCCCAACAAAACGATGGGAATGAATAAATGTTATTTTCCAACTTCTGATAATTCTCTTACTATTACAAAAGCTATCATATCAATATCGATTGGTTCATCTTCTGCATCCCATTGAAATGCTGCAATTTCTAAATTTACAGCAATATCTTTTGCATAACTATATTTTGTTGTTGATAAAGGTACACTATAAGATACTAATAATTTTTGATTACTATCCAAAATATCAATAGAATAATAAAAATAAGGTTTATTTAGAGCATTTCCTCCATAATTATATCTTCTTTCATAATTCATATTTATCTTTACTTTATAACTATTTTCAGCACTACCTAACAGATTTTTCTCTTTTAATTTTTGATTAATAAACTGAACAAAAGAGCTTTTTAATTCTTCTTCATTTTTAAAAGTTTTATTTTCTATATTATATCCATGCCCATGAGTCAATTTTAGATTAAACTCTTCTATTACAAACTTTGATTCACCTTTTTTTATTGGAGTTGGTTCAACTTTATAGTTATAAATAGAGCCACACCCTACAAAAAATGTTACTAAAAAAGCAACAACAATATAACTTAAAACTTTCATTTTCATATTCTTTCCTTTAAATTTTGATTTCTGAGTATATTACCTCATCAGATAGATTTTTATTTAGTATTTGATTTATACTTAAATTTTGCATCCTTTTGCATTTCCAAAAATATTACTCGATAAACATAAAACTACAAATGCAGTAACCAAAATTGCTACTCCACCAGCAAATACAATGGTGTCTCCCGTAACTGTTAAAGGAGTTAAAGCTATTTTTGAAGCTGTTGAGTATTCATCTTCTTTTACAATAACATCTATTTTAATATTATGTTTCATTGACAATTTCTCTACTACTTGATTAACTTTTAAATCAGATAAATATCTTGTCCCTTCTAATGTTATACTCATTTTTATTTTCTCATTATTTTCAACATATTTTCCATTATTCTTTAAAGCCCAATCGATAATTTCTTGTTTCATATTTTTTGTATAAATATAAATTGAGAAATAAGCATAAATTTTATTATCTCTTATTTCATACACTCTATTATTACTATCAAAAATTATATTTTCATTTTTATTATCATATAAATATACAAATTTCTCATTTGGTTCAAAAATATAATGATATTTTTCTCCTATAAATATTAATGATTTATTCTGTGGATTCATCATAAAAGCATCTATTGTCTCAGAATAAGATACTCTTTTCACATCTTTTGAATTCCATAGCTTACTTGTACATCCAGATAAGATTAATATCATTGATAATATTAAAGTAATTGTTTTTTTCATTTTCTTTCCTTTTTAAATTTATTCATCCCAACCGTCTTTTATATACAAACTATCAAGCATTCTTTTTGCTCTTTCTTGCAAATCTTCATAGGTATAATCTTTTATTAAATCTAATGTCTCTTTGGAAAAGTTTGGAGAGTCACTATATGGTGATTTGCTATATGTTAAAGTAATTACTACACCTTTAGCCATTGTTCTTTTTCTATTAAACTGATGACAATCATAAGTTTTAGATATTTCATTCTTTCTATTATCTTTTGTTTCTTTTACGATACAAATATAATTTTCTTTACCTTGTGTTTCATAATGAACATTAATATTTCCTTCTATATCATATTTTTTATTTATTCTATTTTTCATATTAGCTTTAAGATATGATTCATCTTTATACTCTACTGCTCTCTCTTTATATTTATAAATAAATGTTGATACATAAATATGATACAAAACACCATAATTATCTAGATATATTCCCATATTTTTATTATAAGAAGTTGCACCTTCCCAACCATTCATTAAAGTAAAATCTTTTTCTTTTGCACTTGGCAAAGCAATTGTATAATCTGGCATATCAAACACATAATCTCTCATTGTCTCTACATTTGCTATTTTAAAAAAGCTTGGTGGTTTATTTCCACTTGAGGCTACAAATAGATTTTCTACACTGTTTTCTAAACTTTTTGGTGAACATCCATTTAAAATAAAAGCTATTATAAATAAAAATATATATTTCATTGTTATTTTCCTTTTGTATTTATTAATGTTTGGTTATTTGATATTTGAGATGATGGTAATAAATTTTGATTAACATGAGGTAGTTGTGTACTATAATAATTTGTAAGTTTAGTTTCTCCTCTTGCATCATTTTTATTAGAATAATAATACATAGTAGGCGTGCTATTACTATTTCCACAACCAATAACACATACATATCCTGAGTGTGGTGATGAGTTTTTTAAATCTTCTGGATTTTTTCCTTTAAACATTGTTTTTGCTCCTCTTTTTTCCTCGTATAATAAATTTATTGATATTTTGGAGCATCCTCTGGAAAATCTTCATCACTAGCTACAAAGCTATCTAAACTTCTTTGACTTCTTTTTAGCATATCTTCAAATGAGTATTCAACTAACAATTCTGGATTATCTGCATTTGCTTTATCTATATCTACCGAGATTATTATCTCATAATATTTTAACTTACCTGTTTTTGAATAACTATATAATTTATATTCTCTTAAATATTTATCTACATCCATATATTTTGTTTTAGTAGTTATTTCTATTGCTAAATATTTATTTACATTTGAATATTTTGCAGAAATTATTCCTTTTTTCTTCCAATATTCATTATTTAAATATCTATTTTCTAAATACTCTTTATTTCTCTTTTCCATAGCTTCTTTTTCAACTAATATTTGCTCTTTATATCCTGCCGTTATAGTCTTTCCAAATATTAAACTATCTTTAAATGTATAATTCTCTCCTGAACGTGTTTGTATTTCGAGGCTATAATTTATCCACACACTTCTATCTTTTTTGTGATCCAGTCCTGTATATATAGAAACTAAATTATCATAATAATTCATTCTTGTCCACTTCTCATCTTTTATTGGAGTTGGTTGCATAATTGTAAAATGTTCATGTTTTACTATTGGATTATTAGCATCTATTTTTTCAAAAGTATGTGAAACTCTTGGGGCACACCCCACAAATAAAAAAACTATTCCAAATATTAATACTATTCTTTTCATCTTATTTCCCTTTTTGTGGATATTTTGCAAAGTCTTTATTTAGGTTTCTTTCTATATAAAAGTTTTCTAGTTTTATTTCTTTACCATCCAAATTTATATAATACTTAGTATCTGGCGTAACCATACTATCCCCACAACCTATTACACAAACATATCCTGAGTGTGGTGATGAGTTTTTTAAATCTTCTGGATTTTTTCCTTTAAACATTGTTTTTGCTCCTCTTTCAAACCAAACATAAAAACTCTCTCCTTCACTCTTACTTGAGCTATTTATCCCTGCTCCATTTCCACCTAAAAAAATACTAATTGAACCTACTGGATCTCCTGGATTTACTGATGAACGGAAGTAATCTGATACTTTTATATCAGTATTTGTGTACACAGATGAATTTAAATATAGTTGTCTAACTAAACTTGATGAATCATCACTATTTACAGGAGAACCATAAAACCCTACTTTTAATGTTGTATCTTTTTTATCTTTTAATATATTTTGTAAATCAGATTTTGCATTTAACATTGCTGCATAAGTTAGTAATGAACCTTGTGAATGCGCATCTACTATTAGATTACCATTTGTTGCTTGTGCCAAATTTACCAAATAATCTGATGTTTGTCTTGCACTTCCTGTTAACAAATAACTTTGTCCTAATGTATTTACAAAAATTTTATCTTGTCCACTTTCCATTAAATCTCCTAAGAGTCCATGAGTTTGATTATAATTTATAAATATTACACTTGTATTTCCTGTCTGTTCTTTTGAGTTTTCAAATGAATCTTTTGTATCATTCATTATCCCATTTGTAAACATATGAGTTATTTTACTAGCTTGTTCTTGAGTTAAGTATATTTTACTATCATTAAAATCACTTAATTTTTGTTCTTTCTTTATTGCTTCTTCATCTTTTAGAATAACAACTGTTTTATTCGGATCTGTTACATATTTTCCATCTTCGGTTGGGTATATATCTTCTGGATTTATTCCCATATTTAATAAATCTTGTTTATTTGCTGTTTTTATTATTCCTCTATTATCACCAAAAAATTGAGTAGCTATTTGTGTTACATATCCACCAGCATTTCCAACTGTTGGTATTATTCCCAACCCATAATCTGTTGTTGCATCTAAAGCTTTACCTATTGTTTTATCAAATATATTTCCATTTCCATCTTTATCTAGTTTCATTGATGATGGAAGATTTTGTATTATTTCATTTCTTACATTCAATCCTAAATCTTTTGCATCTTGTGTCCATTTAGCTATTGTTTGGTTTGGGTCTAATGCTTTATTTATTGAGGTATTACTTAGGTATATATCTATATTTTTACTCTCATCTTTTGTGATAACTTGTGATTTATTTACATCTCTATTTACATCTTTTATATCACTATTTGTAGTTATAGTTCCTTCTCCTATTGTTGCATAATTTATTTGCTCTTTATTTGAGCTATTTAATCCAAGTTCCATTTTCCCTTGTGCCTCTTTTTTTGAATTATCAACACCTACACTTAGGTTAAAAGATTTATTTTTATCTTTATCATAGATATTTTCACTTGTCAATGTTTTTGTTGTTAGGTTTAGATTTTTATTATCTACAAAGTTTCCATTCTTATCATAGTCTCCACTTGCTATTACTGAACCTTTTAAGTGCGTATTATTTCCTACATTTACATTTACCTTATCTCCTGTTATGGAGCTTAAAACTGTTTGTTTATTTTGAGTAACACCATTATTTACTGAAAATCCTGCGTTTGTCGAAGATTGTTTTCCTACATCAAGGCTTGGTGTTCTATGTCCTTCTTTTCCTCCACTTCCAAATCCTATTCCAGCGTTTACATTAAACCCTTTTGAGTTTGAAGAGTATTCATCTCTTAAAGATTCTAATACTAGGTTATTTCCTACATTTAAGTTCAATGTATCATTTGCTCTTACATTTGCTCCTTGGAACACTGCATCATTTTTTACATTTATATTTACATTATTTCCACTTAATTGAGAGTTATTATTTAAAAAGCTATCACTTGAAGAGTTACTTTTTCCATATCCTAATCCTGCGGTTCCACCTCCGCCTCCATACATTGTAAATGCTATACTTCCATTTATACTTTCGCTATCATTTTTACTTGTATAGTTATCTTGGCTTGCTTTTACATTTAGGTTATTTGTATTTATATACAAATTCTCATCTGCTATTACATTTGAACCTACTACATTTGTATTTGTACTCAATTTCTCATCTGTATTTATATAGATATTTTTTCCGTTTAGGTTTGATGCGTTTGATTTATTAGAAAAGTAAAAACCATTTATTAAATTACCAAATACCAAAGTATTTGATAATAAAAATATGACTATTGGTTTATATAGGTTTTTACTCAAATTATTTATTATTAGATTTAATTTTTTCTATAAAATATTTTATTTTATTATATAAAAAGCTATTCTTAAGTTTAAAAATATTTTCGTGAATAATCAATATTTCTTTGATATTAATATCATCAAATTTTCTACTTTCTTTTAAAGCTTTTTCAAGTCGTTGTTCTCTTTTTTTCCAATTTCTATTTGAATCATAATCAAGTAGTAACATAAATATAAATACCATAACAATAATAAATAATAAAAATATTCCTATTGCAAAAAATATTTCTTTAATATTAGAGAACTCTACTATATCTAAATTACTATTATTTGGTGTACTAAAACTTATTTCTGGTATTTCATTTCCTTCAAATATAAATCTAGCTAGATAATATTTATCATCTCCTGTTTGCTTAAAGACTTTAATATTTACCTTATATATCCTATCATTTACTTTTTCAATTTCTGAAATACCTACACTTGATGGTAAATTTGAAGGATTAAAAAACTCTTTATTTATAATATTTGGAATAGCTTTTTTAAATTCAAAAAATATCTCAACATTTTCAATCTCTCTCTTTGTTCTATTAAAAAATCCAACTTGATACATACTAATCTGTTCTATCTTATTATCTTTATAAAGTAAAGTAAAATCTTTAAATACTTCATTGGATATATTCAAATATTGCTCTTTTTTACTATCTTTATATTCTAATTCATTACTATTAGATTTATCACTTATATATAAAGAAAATATCATTGAAATTATCGTTACAATTACACCAGTTATTATTTGCTTGAACATAATCTTTTCTCCCTTTTAATTTTATTTACATTCCCACTTTTCATTTTTAACATTTTTTTTACTACATTTTCTATTAATCTCTTTTCCTTCACATAGTATATAACCATTTGTATATTTACAATTAAATGTTAAATCTTTTGCTTTTGATTCTGCTTCAATATCATATTTTTTATCATATAAAAGTTCATCTTTTTGCATTCGTTCTATATCAATATCATAAATCTCTAAGGAGTCAAGAACTTCTTTCATATCCATTTTAAACTGTTTTTCTATATCTAACAGTTTGTATTTTGCTAAACTTGGATTATCAGAACCATCAAACTTTGTACCATCAAATGTAATATTCATACTTGCAGTAATATGAATATATTTCTTATTCCCTTGTTTATCATAATATGGACATCTTACATTATAATTTTTTCTACCTACCCCATCTGCAATATTATTAGACATTACACTTTCCATACATTTTAATTTACCTACAAAATTTATATATTTTTTTGAGTAATTTACTCTTCTTTCTAAATGATTTGACATCTCCCCATCATCTAAATATCTATTTGTAAACTCTTTATCAAAAATTTTATTTTTATCCTTATCTAAAAGGATCTTTAAATCCTTTACATAACTATATTTCTCTTCATCACCATCAATTATTCTAACAACAGATAAAGTAATATTTTCTTTCATCATATTTGGAATTGTTCTAAAAAGAAAAATAGTATAATCACTAAAAATTCTTTCTTTATAAGTTTCAAATGGAGTTTTAGGATATGAACTAGGAGCTAATATATATATATATGGAAAAGGTACTTTTGCATTTGGTTGTAAAAGTATAGTATCTGCTTTTCTTATACAACCAACAAATAAAAAACTTATTAAAATTATCATTACTATATTTTTCATTTTTTGTACCCACACTTTACATTAGTTCCAAAATCTTGGCAAATATATGTGCTATGTGGAGAACTATTTGTAAATAGTTTACCTGCATTTAATATATTTAATCTATCTAAAATATCTGCTTGTCCATTATTTCCTTTATTTCCACCCAAAGATTCTCCTACAAAATCTCCACTTTTCGTATAAGCACCTGAATATTCATATCCCATTTTATTTATTAATTTTTCCATATCTTTTCCATTCATTGGTGAACCAAATGATACAAATGTTTTAGTATCATCTATTTCATTACCCATAGGCTTCAACCCTGTTGTTGTTTGTATATAAATTATACCATTGTACACTATTGCATTTGCTTGTGAGTGCATTGCAAAGTTACTTCCATCACTTCCTCTTGCTGATATTGTATCATATACAAATCCTCCTGTTTGTTTTGCTATTCCTGTTGTACCTATTCCACTTTTATCCACAAATGACTCAAATACATCTCCTAAAAATCCATAAGATGGATTATAATTTACATTTAATTCTACTGGTGAACTATTAGTATTTATTTGTCCAGTTTGTTGCAGTCCATTTTTTATAGCTTCTCCTACATTATTCATCATTCCATTTATTGAATTTTGATAAGTTACTGTATCTTTTGTAACAATAATTGGCTCTTTCGAAACATATAAATTCTGTTTATCAAAAAGCTTTTTATCTTCATCAGATAAAGATTTATAATAACTACTATCTTCAAATCTTATATAATCTTGTTCGTTATATTTAGTTGATTCTTTATTTACTACTTGTAAAATTTTATGTTGAGAATCATCTACACCAGTTAATACTGGTATTTGAGCTAAAATACCACCGTTATTTTCATTTGAAGGAACAATCCCTAAAGTTAGATATTTTGTTAAACCATTCCAGATTTCACCCACTGTTGCTTCAATAGGATTATCACTATTTGCATCAGGTAAAGTTCCAGCAATAATATACATATTTTTATTCATATCCTCATACTCTTTTTTAATCTGCTCTCTTCCCTCAACAGTTAGCAATCTTGTATCCAAAGTTGCATCTACTTTTGTTCCTGTTGAACTTGAGTATAAATCTTTATTTACAGCTGTTGTATCTCTATTTAATCTATCTAATTCATCTGAATTCTCTACATCTTTTACTGTTACATTTCCTTGCCCTAAAGTTGCTAAAGTTTTACTTGCATTTGCACTTAAAGAGTTTTCAGCTTGATATCCTACACTTGAAATACCTTTTTGTTGTGGTTTCTCTTTTTGATTCTCTACTTTTTTATTTTCAAGGTTATAGTTTACATTTGCTCCTAAAGATTTACTTGAAGAGTAATTTGAGTTTGATAGGTTTCCAAATGTTAGGGTATTTGTAATAAAGTTTAGGTTTTTATCATCTTGGAATACACCATTTTCATCATAGTTTCCACTTGCAAGAAGTGAACCTTTTAGGTGTGTATTATTTCCTACATTTACATTTACCTTATCTCCTGTTATGGAGCTTAAAACTGTTTGTTTATTTTGAGTAACACCATTATTTACTGAAAATCCTGCATTTGTCGAAGATTGTTTTCCAACATCAAGGCTTGGTGTTCTATGTCCTTCTTTTCCTCCACTTCCAAATCCTATTCCAGCGTTTACATTAAACCCTTTTGAGTTTGAAGAGTATTCATCTCTTAAAGATTCTAATACTAGGTTATTTCCTACATTTAAGTTCAATGTATCATTTGCTCTTACATTTGCTCCTTGGAACACTGCATCATTTTTTACATTTATATTTACATTATTTCCACTTAATTGAGAGTTATTATTTAAAAAGCTATCACTTGAAGAGTTACTTTTTCCATATCCTAATCCTGCGGTTCCACCTCCGCCTCCATACATTGTAAATGCTATACTTCCATTTATACTTTCGCTATCATTTTTACTTGTATAGTTATCTTGGCTTGCTTTTACATTTAGGTTATTTGTATTTATATACAAATTCTCATCTGCTATTACATTTGAACCTACTACATTTGTATTTGTACTCAATTTCTCATCTGTATTTATATAGATATTTTTTCCGTTTAGGTTTGATGCATTTGAGGTTTGGTTATTTATATTTTGTTTTGATTTTTCGCCATTTACATCTAAAGATATTCCAGCACTAAAACCTAAAGTTCCACTTGAAGCATAAGCTGTTCCTGCTTGAGTTGCTATTGCTGCTGTTTTACTAGCTAAATCTGCCGTTGCTGCTGCAATAGCTGCTACATAGTATTTTTCTTGTGATTTTAGATTATCTATAAAATCACTCAAATCTTCTATATCTTCATAATCAATCCCTACTTCTTTAGCTTTATATCTTTGTTTTAAATCACTTAGAGTACTTTCTAGTTTTTTTACTTCACCTTTGTATTTACTATAATCATCTTTTGTCTGTTTTAGTTGCTCTGCACTCTTTACTGCACTTTTTACAGCTTGTGCTGTTTCTACATATTCATTTTGTACTGTTACATTTACACTTGCTTTTGCATGTTTTTCTTTTATATCTTCGTTATAAGTATCTGTTGTATTTAAGATATTTATATCTCCAACTTTTGAGTTTAGTACTAGGTTTTCACCTGCTTTTAGATTACTTCCTTGGACATTTATATCTGTTAAGCTATCTAAAACTAGGTTTTCTTTTGCTTTTAGATTTGATGAGTTATTTTTTGTAGTTTGTGAAGCTTTATCTACCTCATCATAAGTTAAACTTCCAACTTCAAATTTTACTTTTGTTTCTCCTGAGAACATATTTTTTGTATTTTGAACTATACCTTTTATAGGGTCTGATAATCCTAGTTTTATCTCTTTATCTAAAGAAGTTGCATTTTGTACATCTTGACTTGAAAGGATATTTATCTCTCCTGTATCTGCTTTTATACCTATATTATTTGCTTCGAGATTTGAGCCTGCTATCGTTGTACTTCCACTATCTATGAGGATATCTTTATTTGCATTTAGCTTACTTGCAACACTAGAAGAGCTTAGTTTATCATTTTTATGGATTTCACTTGAGTAAATAGTTGTATCTACTGGTACTACTAAAGATGTTAATCCTGCTAAATTAAAACTAGATTTTTTATGTACTTCTTGTGTTTTTAGATATTCACTTTGAGATGCTATTAACACATCATTTAGTGCTTTTAGTTGTATATCTGCCCCACTATTTATCTCACTAGCAAGAATATTTATATCTTTTCCAGAAGTTAATACTACATTTGAAGCTTCAGTTTTAATTAGTGCACTATTTAGTTTTAAAGCATCCGTTGAACTTATATCTAAGCTTTTTTTCAATCCTCCCCAAGATGATTTACTTTTTTCATGAAGTTCACCTTCTCTATACTCTTTTGCTACTATGTTAAGATTTCCATCTTTTGCATTTACGATGATGTTATCTTGTGCTTTTAGTTTGGCTGCTTGTAGATTTACATCATTGTTTGCATTTATTAGTATATCATTTGCATTTAGTTCTGCTGAATTTACACTCTCTTTATATACCATATCTCTTTTTGTTGTTTTACTAAATGTCCCTTTTTTTGTACTTTGTTTATCTCTATAATATACATTATTTAAAGCTTCTATATTTATATCATTTTGGGCATTTAGGTTTATTTGATTTGTTGCATTTAGTTTACTTGCTTCTAGGTTTATATCCTTTCCACTTTGCATAATGATATTGTTTGCATCTATATTTGATGTTTGATATTTTATATCTTGTGCTTTTTCAAACCCTCCACTAAGTTTTGCATTATAAGCATGCTCTTCTTTTATTGCATTTAAGTTTATGTCACCTACTTGTGTTTGTAATAAGATACTTTCTTTCGCTCCTAAATTTGCTCCTATATTAGTTATATCATTCTTTGCTTGGATTACTAGATTTCCATTTGTTGCTTCTATAGAGCTTGTTTTTCCTACATTTGTATATGTTGTACTATCACCTTTTGAACCTATTGTTTTTGTTTTAAAATATGTCTCATTTATAACACTTCCATTTAAAGATGCTATTTGAATATCACTTGCTTTTATCAATCCTCCATTTTTATTTATAAAATCATCATTTGATATAAGTGTTGCTTTTCCACCAGAAAGTATTACACCAGAATTATTTGTAATACTATTTGCATTTAGATTTAAATAATCATTTGTTTTTATAGTTCCACTATTTACTAAATTATCTTTTATTTCTAAATCTATATTTTTTGCAGATATTACTGCTCCTTGAGATTTATTATAATCTTTTGCTAAATATACTACTGGTACAAGCACAGTTTGTCCATTTACAACTTTTTCTTCCATCCATACTATATCTTCTGTAAGATTCACTAATTGTTGTTTTGAAAGTGGCTTTCCAAGTTCTAACCCCAAAACTCCACTAAGATTTACCGCATTTTCCATAAGTGATACAAACTGCGTATTTTCACTTGTATAATCTTGACTTAAAAATCTTTGTCCAGTTTGTTTAAATATAGCATCACTTACAAGTTTTGTTTCATAAGCTGCATCACCTAACCTTTTCATAGTTTTATCACCTTGAAAACTCATCTTTTCTAAAAAATATGAACTTCCTATAAAGTTTGAATAGTTTGTATATAAGGGATTTGATTCTACTAGATAATCTAAGTTTTTATTTGGATTTACTGTTGTGAATGTAGAATATTTATTTGTTGGTAAAATATAGTTTTCATCTATTGAATTTAAGACTATTTTATCTAGTACTTTATTTTCTATTTTTATAGTTGATTCTTCTATTTTTTCACTATCTTTTATTTTTATTTCATCAGAATTTAATACTTTATTTTCTACTTTTATAGTTGAAGTATTTTTTTCTTCTATATTTTTACTCTCTACTGTTTTTTTATCTGTTTGAATATTTGCTGTTTTTAAGCTTGTATTTGTTGTTGGAGAATAGATATTTACAAGAGGAATTTCACTTTCAACAACTGTTCCATTTATTAAATTTTTTGTCACTCCTTTTATACTTCCACCTGCTAAAATTGTTCCTCCGAGTTCAACTTTTTGAGTAGTTGTATAAGTACCATAATCATAATCACCTAGTACTTTTCCTCCTGTACTTTTTAATATCGTATTTCCTCTTCTTAAAGTACCCTTTTGTTTAGAACCATAAATACAAATTCCTGAATCAGAACATTCTATTAAATAAGCTTGAGAAGATTCATAATCTCTAAAAGCTTCTTTTTCATGGTAAGTTTTAAAAGAGATATTTGTAGTATATGTACTACCATAATAGTTAGTTATATTGTCTGTGTTAAAATTGATATCTTTTACTGCACTAATTGTACTTATTTGATTATTTATATTTTTAGCATTTAGATTTAAATTTTGACCAGAATTTATCAAAGATGCTTTATAAAGTGGATTATCATATTGTATTTTTTTATCCATTGAAACTTCAACTGTAGCATAATGAAAAGAAAATGGTTCTCTTGCTAAGTCTATTAATAGTGAAAATTCTGAATCAAGTGCATAAAGGTTGATGTCCTGTCCACGTGTTATAAAGAAGTTATTGATAATACCATTTGCTCCTTTATTTGGATAAGATTTCCCTTCTTCAAAGTATATACTATCCGTAACTTTTGATGATTTCAAAAATGCATCATCAGTATAGTCTAAAATTCTTCTATTTGTAAGAGTATCTGCCCAAATATTTATATCACCATTTTGAGTTTCAATAATAGCTGATTTATTTGTAATATTATTAGTATAATTATGATTAATGTCTTTTGCTATAGCAATATTATTTTTTGCATAAATTCTTGCATAGTCTAATCCAGTTACATAACTATTATTTGTTTCATTTAATAGGCTATTTTTGACATATAGATTTATATTATCATTTGAATAAATAGTATTGTAGTTTGTAAGATTATTTGCTTCTATATTCATATTTGAAGTTTTATTTTCACTATTTGCAGATGCAATTCCAGCATAATTTATCAAATCGTCTACTTTTATATTCATATCATATAAAGAAGTGATAAATCCATAGTTTGTTAAAAGTTTTGTATTTAAGTTTGTGATTGCTCCTCTTATGCCAAATATTGGTTCATTTGAATCATTATTTAATATATAATTTGTAGCATTTAAACTTAAAATATTTTTTGAAGATAATAAAGCATTATTTACTATAAAATCATTTGTATTAATAGTAAGTTTTCCATTTGAAATAATCTGAGCATTATTTACTAAAGATTTTGTATTCAAACTAAAATTATTATTTGCTAAAAAACTATTTGATTTATCTAAAGTTAGATTTTCATCTATAGTTAGACTTAAGTTATTAGCACTAAAGTTATTGTTCAAAAATACTATACTTTTATCTGTAGTTAATAATAAATCATTTAGAGCAGAAAACAGTGATTTTTTTGCATTTAAAGTTGTTGTTGATACATCTATATTGTTATTTACATCCAAAGATGAGTTTTCTACTGCTAAAGTTTGAAGTTTTTGATTAGTTCCTTTTTTAATATTTATATCTTTAGAAGCTAAAGTTGTATTGTATAAATTTAAATTCGATGTAGTTAAGTTTATATCTCCTTGTTTATATCCATTTTGATATATAGAATCTATAAATACCACACTTTGAAACTTACTATTTTTTAAATCAATATTTGAAGAGTCTATATTTATATTATTATTTGCTTGAGTAAAAAAATAATTTGAGATAAGTTTTTTTGTATTTATTAAAATATCATTAGTTGAATATAAAATATTTTTATTTTGGCTTGTTCCATCAAAATATATTTCATCTGCACTTATATTTAAGTTATTTCCAACTATTGTATTATCTTTTAAGTTTAAACTATTTTTTGAGTTTAAACTTAGATTATTTTTAATATTTAAATATGAATCTTCCAAAATAAAATTATCTGTTTCTATGTCCGAATTTCCATTTGTTGCTACTATATTTGAATTTTTTGCTTCAAAATTATTCGCTTTTATATCTATATTTGAAGCTTGAATATTTGAATTATCTCCTTGGAAATTAAATATATCCAATACTAGTTTTTTACCTGATTGCAATTTCCCTTTTATGTTATTGAAAAATCCATCTTTTGAAGAATTTATTGTTAGATTTTCATTTGTTGTTATTACACCATTTTCATTATCTATATCTTTTGATGCAATATTTATATCTTTTACTGCTTGGATATTTCCGTCTTTATTCTTTAAATTACTTGATTGTATATTTATGTTACTTGAAGCATTTACTATTGATTTATTTAATTCCAAAGAGTTTGTATCAAAAGATATATTTCCATCTTGACTTAATATTTTTGAGTTGTTCAATTTTGCTTGATTTGAAGTAATATTTATATCTTTTAAACTTGCTATTTGTAAAGAATTATCCAAATTTAAAATATTTGAGTTTATGTCTAAATTTCCATTTATTGCCACTATATTTAAACTTTTTGCTTCAAAATTATTTGCTTTTATATCTATATTTGAAGCTTGTAATTTCGAGTTATCACCTTGGAAATTAGAACTATTTAATAGTAAGTTTTTATTTGTTGCTATCTTACCATCTTGATTATCTATATCTTTTGATGTGATATTTATATCTTCTAAAGCTTGAATATTACCTTGTGTATTTTTCAAATAAGTTGTATTTATATCTAAATATTTTGAAGCACTTAGTATTGATTTTTCTAATTCTAAAGAATTTGTATCAAAAGACATATTACCTTTTTGACTTACTATCTTTGTATTATTTAATTTCGCTTCATTTGATTTTATATTTACATTATCTAAGGCACCAATTTGCAAAGAATTATCTAAATCTAAATTGTTTACTTTTATATCTAAGTTTCCATTAGTTGCTACAATATTTGAACTATTGGCTTCAAAATCATTTGCTTTTATATCTATATTTGAAGCTTGAATAGTTGAGTTATTTCCTTTAAAATCAAATACATCTAATTCTAAATTGTTATTTGAAGATATTGTTCCCTTTGAATTATCTATAATTTTTGAAGTAATAGTTATATCTTTTACTGCTTGAATATTTGCATCTTTGTTTTCTATGTTATTTGCTTTTAAATCTATATTTGTTTTTGAAGCGATAACATCTTCATTTTTTATACTATTTTTAGCCTCTATATTTACATTATTTCCATAAATTGTTTTAGTATTTATATCACTTGAATCTGATTTTATATCTATACTTTTTTCAGAGATTACTTTATCTAAAACTATTTTCCCATCGGCACTTAGTTTAAAATCATCTTGAGCAGATATTTCAATAGGAAGATTTACTCCTACACCTTTTTGTGTTCCAACTAAACTTATTTTATTTGCATAAATCCCACCTAAAGCAGAAGAATCTATCGATAAAGTTGGTTTTTCATCAACTGAATTTTCTATATTTGTTATAGTTCCATCTTTTGAAATACTATTTTGTCCAGTAACTACATCTAAATCTTGTGCATGAATTTTGGCATTTAGTTTTACAGTTTGAGCATATAGTTCAGCTTTATTTACATTTGATAAGTTTAATCCTTCACCATCAACATCTATTTGTCCTTGTCTTACATCAAAACTATCTATTTCGCCATTTTTTATATTTGGATTTCCTGTTGTAATAGTTGCTCTTGAAGTATTGATAAATCCTGCACCATTTATATATATACCATTTGGATTTGCTACAACTACATTTGCCCTATCTCCTGCAACTTCAGTAAAGCCTTTTAGTTCACTTTTATTTTTACTTGTAACTTCATTTAAAATTGTTTTTGCTGTACCATTTTTTAGATTTTGATTTCCATAGATATAACCTGAAAGTTGAGTATTTACTTCTCTTTTATTTGAGTTATTTAAAATTAAGCCTTCTTTATTTACATTATAATCGCTAAATTTATTATGAGAAAGACCTTTTTGATTTGGTGCTACTATATTTACTATTGGAACTCCATTTCTAGCACTTTCTAAATTTGCTTGATTTGAGCTTGGAGCAGTTTTATCAACAGTTAAACCACCTGCTATTAAAGATTGTTGAGCTACTAATAAACAACTTATTTTAATTGAGATTATTCTTTTTATAATTTTCATTTTATTTCCTATTAATAGTTATATACAAGATTTGCACCAAAGAATTTTGAGTTCTCATCTTCAATAATCTTTGCTTCTCTTAAAGGCATCATATAAAATAGTTCTAAATTGAAGTTTTTCCAATAAAACTTACTTCCTACAGAAGAACCAACTATTTTCCCACTAATATTATTTTCATCTTTTACTACATATCCATAATCTAAACCAATATATGGTGCAAGTGTGATATCTTCTATTTGATATTTTACAGAGACATCATTTCTTACATAAAATCCTCTATTACCAGATAATCCTTCATCTTCAAAACCTCTAACACTATAAACTCCTCCCATATAAAGTTCATCACTTCCTGATAATCTATCTTTTGAGTGTTGACCTCTAAGATATAGATTATATTTTAAGTCATTTTCAGTATCGAAGTATTTTGTAAATCCTAAATCTATTAAGTATTTTGTATAATACTTTTTTTGATTAGCCATATCATCTTGCTCTGCTGCAACTCCTTTTTGAGCTAAAAATTTACTATAGTATTCAAAACTGTTATTTATAAAACTGTGTTTAAATCCAAAATCTAAAGATGAAGAAGAATAACTTTGTAAATCAAGTCTTGTGTCATTTAAAAAGTTTCTTGTCTCTTTTTTTTCATAATTTAAAAGTAAATCAAAACTATGATTTAAAGATTGAAATAAGTTATAAGAACTATTTACGCCAAAAGATTCATTTGCTCCATTTGAACGAAAGTCATTTGAGAATTCATCAAAATTTATCTGTTTATAGTTTGAATAGTTGTAATAAAAGTCAAATAAAAATCTCTCAAGTGGTAAAGAGTAGTTTATAGATGTTCCTAAAGTTCTATCATTATTTTTTAAAGCACGATTTGTAGAGTTTAGATTTAGACTTAAAATATCATTTATACCTAAAAGATTTTCATAATTGAAGTTATTATATATCTGATATTTTCCAGTTTTTTCTCTACCAAAATTATTTATTCCTACATTTCCATAATAGGGTTTATACTCACTTTTATTTGTGATTTTAACTATTGTATAACCTACTTGTGAAGCTGGAAGTAACTGAATATCTAAGTTTTGAGATTGTAGTCTTTGTGCTTGTTTTACAATAACTTCTATATCTTTTATATTTAATATCTTATTTTTATAGTTTGGATATAAATTTAAAACATTTATATCTTCACTTTCAATATCTTCAATTTTTCCTTCAAGTACAAAAATATCAATCTTTCCAGCACTTAAATCTTGGACTTTAAAGTATGCTCTACTTGTAACATAACCTTTGTCTATATATCTATTTGAGATTTTATCTCTTAAATTTGATAAATTTTTCATACCATTACATTTATTTAGATATGGTTGTATCAAATCTTGAAAATCATCCTCTTTAAAAACAGTTGCATCTAAAATATTTATAGCAGAGATATTTATACAAGTTTCCTCTTTTATATCTTCATCTATATTTAAAAGATTTGTTTCAAAACTTTTATTATTTATCTGTTTATCACTCTTTTGCTGTTCAAATATCTGTTTTTCTTGTAAATCTTTGATTTGTCTATTTATAATCTCATTTGGATTAGCTGCAAATAAGTAATTTATAAATATTATTAATAAAAATAAATTTTTCATGTTCCCCACTACTAATATAAATTTATTTAATGATTTTTTGTATTATAAAGTTAAGAAAAAATAATACTAGTATTATTGTTAATTTAAAGTTAGAAGTAGCTTATAAATGATTTAAATTATTATTTTCAAGTTTATAAATAGTAGGAGCAAGTTTTTCTATAAAAGATTTATGATGAGAGATGATAATCATAGATTTTTTTTGTGAGTTTAAAATATCTATTATTTTATTTTGAGTTTGTTCATCTAAAGCATTTGTAGGTTCATCTAAAAGCAAGATTTTTGGATTTTTTATAAGTATTCCAGCAAGTGCAACTATCTTTTGCTCACCTCCACTTAACTCGTAAATAACCCTATTTTCTAAGTGTAAAATATCTAGATTTTTTAATATTTCTAAAGCTTTTGTTCTTGCTTCATCTTTGCAAGTTCCTAAAGTTCTTAAGCTAAACATCACATCCTCAATAACAGTTGGACATAAAAAAAAGCTACTAATATCTTGAGGTAAATAGCCAACTTCAAAACGAAACTTTTTATAATCATTTTTTGATTTTATAGGATTGTGAAAAAGTTCTAAAGTTCCATCAAAACAGTTTTCAATTCCTGCGATGATTTTTAAAAGTGTACTTTTGCCAACTCCATTTGAGCCTATGATTGCTATTTTTTCTTCGTGTCCTACATTTAGATTTATATTTTCAAATAAAATAGTATTTTCATTTTTATATGAAACATTTTTAAGTGTGATTGAACAACTCATAAAAAAACCTTTAAAATCAAAGTAAATATTGTAATAAATAGTAAAACATAGTCATATTTTGACAAAGAAAAATCACTATTTAGATAAATCTCTCCATTAAAACCTCTTAAATCAAAACTATCTTTTAGATTTTGTGCTTTTTGCATAGATTTTATAAAAAGTAAGCCCAAAATATTACCATAAGTTTGATAGGTAAAAAGGCTAGTTTTATTACTAAAATTTCTCGAAACCAAAGATATTTTGATATTTTTGAACTCATTTTGAAGTTCTATTATCATCTTCCAAGTAAAATAAAATGCTGAAATAAATCTTTTTGGAAATTTAAGAAAAAAGAATCCTCTTATAATATCCAAACCTTTTGAGTCAAAAAACAGCAATAAGTTAAAAAAAATGATGATATTTGTTCGTAAATAGATATTTATAGCTTCATAAAAATCAGCTTGAAACCAAACAAAAATAAAAATTGTAAAAATAAATAGATTTAAAAATAGTAGCTTTTTTAAAACCTCTAAAGAGTTAGAAAAATTAACAGCTACTAAAAAAATTATAGGTAATAAAAAATATATATTAAAGTTAGAAAAACTAGCACCTAAAGTAAAAATAAAAGCACAAATAAGTGAAATAGCAGGATTAAATCTCAACGTTTAACTCTTTTTAGAAAAATAAAAATTAATGCTATTAAAATAAGCCCAAAAATAACTTTAAAAATCTCAAAATAGTTTAATTGTTCTTCTAAAACTTTAATATGATTTTTTAGTTGTCTATTCTCTTCTTGAAGTTTATTCATTTCATCATTGCTATTAACTTCAACTTTTTCATCTTTTATAGTCTCTTTTACCTCTTTTGAGACAATATGCCCTGCTCCTGCATCAACTACAACAGTAAGTTCTTCAATATTTGTTTTGTAATTGTACTCACCGTTTTCATTTAAAACATCAGAAAAAACAAGATTTCCATCTTTATCTTTTATCTCAAACTTACAGTTTATACAACCTTTTGCATTTGCAAAATATGAATTGATAAATAGATTTCCATTTTCATAATCTAAAAATAGATTTATTTTATGTGCAAATAGAAAAATAGGAATGATTGATATTAATAAAAACTTCTTCATAAACTTGTTTCCTTTAAAAGTTTTGGCATACTTTTTTTAATATAAAGTAGTAAAAACATAGTAACTAAACCTTCTAAAATCATAGTAGGAATATTTACTGCAATTATAGAATAAGCAACAGCTAGATATTCATCTTTTGAAAAAACTAAAACAGTAAATAAAAGTAAACTTGAGATAAAAACTCCTAAAAATCCAACTAAAAAGAATTTAACTTTTTCATTTAATTTTTTTAAAATTTCTAGTTTAAATATCAAATATACTAAATACGCTGGAAGTGCCATAACTAAAATATTTGCTCCAAGAGAGCTAATTCCTCCAAAACCTAAAAGTAAAGCTTGAAGTATCAAAGCAATAGCAATACTAATAAAAGCTAAACTTCCTAAAAAAATACCAATAAAACCTATAAGCATAAGATGTATTTGAGTGACTCCAAAAGGAATATGAATAAATGAAGTTACGAAAAACAAAGCACTCATTGAAGCAACTAAAGCTATTTTTTCATTTGTTAAGTTTTTAAATGAGTAAACGCAAAAAGCTAAAGTAACAACTGCACTAACAGTTGCTACTTCAATACTGATTATTCCATCGCTTATATGCATTTTAGTATGCTTTTATCCAAAGTAATGCACCATTTTCAATTGGATATTTTTTACCTTCAAAATCTTTTTCACCCTCTTCAATTAGTGCTGCAAATCCCCACCAACCTTTATGATTCATAACAAATGAAAAAACTCCATTATCATCAGTTTTTACAACTTGTGTTATATGAGCTTCGCTTGGAGCTTTTAGTCCAAATTCATTATATAATTCAACTTCCACTTCTACATTTGATGCAGGTTTTCCATCATGTAAAACTTTTCCTTGAAAAAGATTTCCAGAATATAAAGCAAAAGGTTTTACCATAGGAATAATCTCATATTTTAAACCTAATGGTTCATCCCAACCATCTTCAACTCCAAAAGCACTAACTATTATTTTTGGAACATGAGAAATATATTTTTCCTCTGCTGGTTCAAAATATGGTTGTGGTTGAACAAAGAACTTATAAACACCTGGTTTTTTAATCTCATAATTTGTAGCCCAAGCTTTATGATCAAACTTTTTTGTTTGTGTTAATGGTAAAGCATTTTTTGTTGATTCTAAATAAATACCAACTGGTTTTTCCATAGTCATACCAGTTTGTTCAAATGGATGAATAAACATAGCATCTATTTTGATATTTGCATCTTTTTTATCATTTACATTATCTGTACTTGAAATTGTTGTTAAAAAGTGTGCATTTGCAATAGCAGCAGCAACAAAAAAAGAAAATATTGTCTTTTTCATAGTGTTATCCTTATATAAAAATTGCTTCAGATTATATTTATAAGGCTTTTATATAAATATAAAAATTGACAATTCTTATATACTTTTGGAACAACTTTTAGTGTTTATTTGCTTTTTTTCTTTTTATTGACTTAATATTTATAATCATTGCTATTGAAACAATAAATGCAATTATAAAAAATCCTGCAAAAACATAAAGCGTTTCAGAATAACTTCCAGTTCTATCTTTTACTATTGAAATAATAAGTGGTCCAACAAGACCAGCTGCCGCCCAAGCTGTTAAAATATAACCATGAATTGCTCCAAGCTCTTTTGTACCAAAAATATCACCAATATATGCAGGAATTGAAGCAAATCCTCCACCATAACAAGTCATTATAAAATATAAAACAACTTGAAATACTACGATTTCAGTAATCGATGGTAACATATAAAAAGCTACTATTTGAGTAGCAAAAAATACTACATAAACAACAGGACGAGTTATATAATCACTTATTGCTGCCCAAACAAGTCTTCCTGCACCGTTAAAAATTCCCATTAAACCAACAGCTGCAGCTGCTGCAATAGCAGATATTCCTAAAACTTCTTGTAAAAGTGGAGAGGCAACCCCAATAATAGCAATACCACAAGTAATATTTATAAATAGCATCACCCAAAGACCATAAAATCTTGGTGTTTTAATAGCTTGTGCTAAAGATAGATTTTCTAAATCCTCTTTTAGTTTTTTCTTACCCTCTTTGATTTTTTGTTCAAATCTTTTAGGTAAATACTCATCATGTGGTTTTTCTAAATAAAGTGCCGATGAAAACATAACTACAAAATAAATAGCACCTAAAATAAAAAATGTTCCAGCTATTCCAACTGCTTCAATTAAGATTTTGATTGCTGGTCCCCAAACAGCAGAAGCAAATCCAAATCCCATAATAGCAAGTCCAGTTGCCATACCTCTTTTATCTGGAAACCATTTTACAAGTGTTGAAACTGGTGAAATATATCCAATTCCTAAACCACAACCACCCAATACTCCATAAAAGAAGTATAAAAGCATTTTTGATTCCATCATTATTGCAAGTCCAGAACCCATAGTTCCTAAACCAAAAAGTGAAGCTGCGATGATTGCTGAAACTCTTGGACCATTTTTTTCAACAAATTTTCCCATAAGTGCAGCACTAAGTCCTAAAAAGAAAATAGCAATACTAAATGCAATAGTAACATCTGTTAAATCCCATTGCATTTGAGTTTGGATTGGTTTTACATAAACGCTCCAAGCATAAACAGAACCTATACAAATATGAACACCTACAGCACTTAATGCCATAAGCCAACGATTTTTTTCTATCATTTTGTCTCCCTAAAATAAAGCTAAGATTTTAACTAAAAATTAATTAGAGTTCTGTTTTTTAAATATAAGATTCTTTAATGATTTTTCTTCATTATTTGTAATAAACTCGTTTAAGTTTTCTAGTCTTTTTTCAAATTTAAAAGTAGGAGCAAACTCTTCAAATTTCTGTTTTATAAAATCACTATCAAGTTCAGGAGCATTTAAACACGATAAAACTATACAATTTTCGCTTGCAAGTTCAAGAAGTTTTTTTATGATTTTTTCATAATCTTTTGTTGCTGCAAAACTTCCTTTTTGAAAAGATGGAGGATCAATTATGATAATATCATAAGGTCCTTCTTTTTTTATTCTATTCCATGATTTTAAGATATCATAAGGCATAAATTTTACTTTTTTAGTATCAAGATTATTTATGTGATGATTTTCTCTTCCAGTTGTTAAAGCACCTTTTGCCATATCTACATTTACAACTTGTTTTGCTTTTGCATTTATTGCAACAACAGAAAAAGCACAAGTATAAGAAAAAAGATTTAGAACATTTTTATCATTACAAATAGAACTTATATATTCGCGCCCTATTTTCATATCTAAAAAGATTCCGATGTTTTTATTGAAAAAGTTAATTTTATATTTTAATCCATTTTCAACCACAATATAAAAAGGAGGAATTTCTCCAATAATAGCTTCATTTAATTCATCTTTTTTATATTTTTTTTGCACAATAAATGTTTTATAGTTATAAGCATTTGCAATATCTTTTAAAGCTTTTATTATTTCATTTTCATCGCTACTTTCTTCAAAAAAAGTAGCAAATAAAATCTCATTTAAACTATCAACTGTTAAATAATTAAAATCTTCGTAGAAATTGCCACGTCCGTGAAAAACTCTTTTGATTTCAAATGTTTTATTTTCAAGATTATTTTGTATAAGTTTTTTTAAGTTTTCTATTTTCATATCTTATAAGAAAAAAAGCAAGCTATAAAAGCTTACTTTTTAAAATTTATTTTGCTATTTTATCAACCCAAGCACTAATTGGTTTAACAATTTTATTTAATAACATACTTACTAAAATAAATGCAACTAACCAACAAATTACAGCAGCCCAAGATGGTAAATAATCAAAGAAGAAATCATATCTTCCAATTAAAGGCCAGTGGATTAAATATACTTCGTAAGAATAAACTCCATAAATTGCTAAAAATTTATTATCAACTTTTTTAAGTACAAAAATCACAATAAATGCCATCATAATAACTAATGACATTAATTGTTCAACATAGAAACCTTTTACAAAAATTGCAGTTAATGTTGGCCAAGAATTTGCAGTTGTATTTTGAGATACATAATAAACAACTACAAACATTAAAGCGATGATTAAATATCTTACTAATCCAACTTTTTTTAGTCTAAACTCTTTTATAAAAGTAACAAACTTGTTTTCTTCACCCTCTTTTACTTGAAGTAACCAAGCAGCGATTATTCCCATAGGAAACGCTAAAGTGTGTAATCTATGAAGCCAATTATCTCCTAAATCTCCTGGATTAAATGTTCCAATAATTGTAGCAATAACAGCTAATATAAGAGCTGTTAACCATGGTTTATCTTTGAAAAATACAATTGGGAATAATAAATAAAACATTATCATCCATGTAATATACCAAAATGGTGAGTTAACATCTCCAAAACCTAATGCAGTTGGGAAAAAACCTAACATTGATCTAAATATATAAAGAGCAATTGAACCACCTTCACCTGTTGTAGTTAAAGATGTAGCCATATAATACTCTTTTAAGAATATTGCATCTGCTGCAAAAATGATGATTAAAGCTACCCAAAATGGAATAAAGATTTTTATTACTCTTTTTTTATAAAAATCAAGAGTTTTCATAGGTCTTTTAAGCATTCCAACACTCAGTCCATATCCTGACATAAATAAGAATAAATCAACACCAACCCCAGCTATAATCGACAGAGGGAATAAAAAATCTGCATTTGTAACTTTCATATATGCAAAGTGTGCAAATACAACTGTTAATATTCCTAAACCTTTTAACTCATTTGTAACTGATATTGGAAAAACATCTGTATGTTGAGATTTCTTAAAAGTAAGAAATAAAACTAGTAATACAACTGCAATAACTATATTTGTAGATAATATCGTATCATCCGTAAGAGTAATTGGACCCATTAGTTACGCAACCTCCCTATTATTTTTTTTTAAATCGGGCGGATTATAGCCTAAAATCGATTACAATTTAATAAGAAAAATAATTTTTATATATTTAATAATATCTTAAGATTATTAAAAAATTATTTTGATATTATTTTAAGTAATTTTTATTATTATAATAATAAAACAAGGGGATAAAATTATGTTAAAAATATTTACATTACTACTTTTATTTGCTTCTTTTTTGTTTGCAAATATAGGAATAGTTTCTTTAGTAGAAGGTAAAGCTACCATTTTAAGAAATGGGCAAACTCTTGGTGCAAACATCGGAGATAAAGTAGAGAATAAAGATGTTATTTCTACACAAGTAAACTCAAAAATAAAAATTACTTTTATAGATAATACTATTGTTACAATAGGTAAAGAATCTAGTTTAAATATTGAAGAATATATTTTTAATACCTCAACAAAAGAAGCTAAAACAGAATTAAATGTTCTAAAAGGAGCTTTTCATACAATAACTGGAGAAATTGGAAAAGTTAATCCAGATAAGTTTAAACTAAAAACAAAATCAGCATCTATTGGTATTAGAGGAACTGAATTTTATGGTGATGAAAATAGGATAGTTTGTACACAAGGAAGAATTATAGTATTATCAAATAGTGTTTCTGTAGATGTTCCTTCAGGAAACTATATAAACATTTTTGCAAACCAAAGACCTTCTGTGCCATTACCTCTTGAAAATAGTACTTTAGACAATATAATTGAAAGATTAAATACAAATAACCAAAGTAGTAATAACGGTGTTGATAACTTCAATAATGTTCCAAGTTCTCCTTTAGCTTTAGAAGGCTCAACTTTAAGAACTTTAGACAACCTTGATAATCAAAATTCTTGGGGAAACTGGAATGAAAACTTACAATCATTACAAGATGATAAAAATAATGCAATTTTGAATAATTCAATACAAAATGGAATTAATTCAACTGATAATAATCCTGCTGTTGCAATAACAGATTCTTCTTATGTTCAAAGTTTAATGGATTCAGCAAATTCTATTCAACTATCTTTTTCAGGTACTATTTCTTCTACGGAGTTAAATCCTGGTGAAACTATTGATCCTAGTAGCTTTATTTCTCTTGATATTTATTTAGGAGGAGGTAGTAATTCTGTAGCTGGAAATTATAACTTTAGTACAAATCAATTAAGGAATTATAGTGGTACTTTTGTAAACAGCACTGTCGATAAAGATGGATTTTTTGCTTCAGATTCTAGTGATTCTTTTATAGAAGGAAAGTATTATGGGCAAAATATTAGTAGTGTTGGAGGTATAATAAAAATGCAATACCCAGGAGGAATAACAACAAATGGTACATTCTCTGCAACAAGGTAATCAAAACTATGAATAAAAAATTATTATCAGCTTTCATTTTAAGTACAGTTTCTTTAACTTCAGTTTTAGCAAATGAGAATTACTCAAATGAGCATTTTCAAAAAGCTATTGAGAGTTATCAAAATAGATTATTTCAAGATAGTTATATTCTTCTTCAACAATATACAAAAGAGAACAAACTATCATCTGATACTACTTTTATACTTGCAAGAAGTGCTTATGAAATAGGTAAATTTTCGGAAGCTTTAAATTTATACAAAAGTATGTTAAAAGAGAATCCAAATAACAATAGAGTAAAACTAGAACTTGCTCAAACATATTTTCAACTAAAACAATACGATGAAGCAAAAGCTTTATATGAAGAGGTTTTAAAAGAAACAGGATTACCAGAAAATGTTAGAAAAAATATCGAATTTACTTTAAATTCACTTGATAAAAAATCTCAAAAGAATTTTATAAAAACAACTTTAGGTTTTGGATATGGATTTGACTCAAATGTAGATAATAATTCAAGTGACAACCTTGTATATTGGGGAAATATTCCTTTAAGTATGGAAGATAAAAAAAGTGACCATGTTGCAGAGTATATCCTTGCTTTAAATCATACATACAAACTAAAAGATGATTTAACTATTGATAATAGGTTTGTTGGTTATATTCAAAAATATAACAATGAATATGATAACGATTTAAGTCTTACTGTTTTTGGAACTGGATTATCTTACTATACACAAAAATCAAAACTATCATTAGCATTTGATTATAATTATGTTTGGTTAGACAATAGCACTTATTTGAATAATTATATTCTAACTCCATCATTTGACTATCAAATTGATGCAAATTTGATGTATAAAACTAAACTAAAATTAATCAAAAAAGATTTTAAACAAACGCAATATGAATTTAGAGATTCAACATATTATGAATTACAAAATAGTCTTGCATTCTTAACACAAGATTTTGGAATAAATACATTTAGTTTTACATTTGGAACAGATAATAAAGATAAAGGAAGCCACTATAATGTAGATTATGACTTTGCAAGTTTAAGATATGAAAATATGTATCCACTCACAAAAAGTACAATCTTAACAAATGGTATTGAACTATATAAAGATATTTATAAAGAAAATGAAGAGTTCTTATATGGAAACAAAAGAAAAAATGACAAAGTTATTTATGATTTAGGAGTTATTCAATCTATAAATAAAAATCTCTCTTTAGGAGCAACTTTTAGATATATAAATAATGACTCTAATCAAAATATCTATGAATACGATAAATATGTAGTAAAATCAAATATTTACTACTCTTTCTAAGCTTTTGTTGTATGCTCATAAACACCATCAAAATTCTTTGGTGGTGTTTTTATAAACTCTTTACATCTAGTTATATAAATCTTATAAATGTTTTTATTTGTTTTATTTTCATTGTTTTCTAAACTCTCAAATATTTCTAATGCATTTATAAAATCACTATTTTTGTAAAACTCTATTGCTTTATGATATAAATCTAACTCTTCTTTTAAACTTTCGTTTGCTTCACCTTTTCCTAAAACTTGCCAGATTTCAACTGGTTCATTTTTTCCTTTTACTTTTACCAAATCTAAAAATCTAAATATATATTTTTCTTGTAATTTATCTTTCGTAAAGTTTGAAATATTTAACTTAGAATCATAATATTTACATAAAGATTCAACTCTTGAACCAAGATTTATTGTATCTCCTATAACTGTATAATCACTTCTTAAACTACTTCCCATTTCACCAACGATAACAGTTCCTGTATTTAGACCTATTCCAATATCTATTTTTGGTAAATTCTCTTTTTCAAGTTCAACATTTAACTTTTCTAATACTTCTAGTTGTTCAAGACTTGCTTTTAAAGCTAAATCACAATGATTTTTTATATCAATTGGAGCGTTCCAATAAGCCATAATAGCATCACCAATAAATTTATCAATAGTTCCTTGATATTTGATAATAATTTCACTCATAGGTTGCATATATCTATTTAAAAAACTTATTAAATCTTTTGCATCAAGTTTTTCTGAAATATTTGTAAATCCTCTAATATCACTAAAAAATATTGTTACTTCTTTACTTTTTGCACTAAACTCATTTTTATCAATATTTTTTAAAATATCATCCATAACATTTTTTGAAACCTTTGAAGCAAATTTTGCTTTTATAGCTTCTTCTTTTTTAATATTGTAAAAATAATCAAATAAAGTAGTCATAATAGATGCAATTAAAACTGTAGCTATTGGAAAAAGTATATTTAAAACAATTCCATAATCAAATAATAAGTTATAAACTAAAAAAAGATAACTAATCGAAAAAGAGAGAAAGATTATAGGATTTGCCCAAAAAGTAGTATAAGTTGTAAGCATTACTACTATAATTGACAAAACAAATATTATTAAGATATTTGCACCATCAAGCCAAGATGCTTTATATATAAAATCTTGCATCAAAATATTATCTATAATATTTGCATGAACTTCAACTCCAGGAAAAATAGAATCAAACGGAGTTGCTCTTAAATCAAAAAGTCCAGCAGCACTTGTTCCTATAAGTACAATTTTTCCATCTATTTCACTTTTATCAAAACTATTGTTGTAAATATCAATTGCACTAATATATTTAAAACTTCTTTCTGGACCTCTAAAGTTTATTAACATTCTTCCATATCTATCAGTTGGAATTGAAATATCATCTAAAACAATATTTGATATTCCGTTTTCATCATATTGAACTACAACTTTTTGTGTATCATTTATAACTCGAATAACTTCCAAAGCCAAAGATGGATAAATAGTATCATCATAGGAAATAATCAAAGGAACACTTCTTATAATTCCTGTATCATCTGGAATGTTATTAAAAAAACCACTTGAATATGCTTTATCTTGAATCTGAGGTATATTTAAAATAGTATTATATGCTTCTATTAAATAGCTTTTATCTTGAGGTTTATCTTTTTCTATAAATATTGCTGGAATTTGAGGAACTTTTGCATTTGCATTATCTTTTTTTACTAAATCAAACTGATATCCTAAAATCACTGGTGAATTTTCAACTACATTTGCAAACTCTAAATCATAATTTGAAACATCTTTTTTATAAATCTTTAAATCTTGTAAAATTTTATGTGGTGAAGTTCTATCTTCTTCTGCAAAAACAATATCAAGCCCAACTATTCCAACATTAGCTAAAGTTAGATTTTCTAAGATTTTAGCTAATTTATCCCTACTCCAAGGCCATTGTCCTAAACTTTTAATCGAAGTTTCATCAATATCTACTATAACTACATTTTGATTATGAGGAAGTTCTCCTCTTATTGTAAATAAATAATCTCTTAGTCTATTATCTAAAGAGTCAGGTAAACTAGGAAAAAATATATAAATAACTGAAAGAAATATAGATAAAGATAAAGAAAGAACAAAATAGATTGAGAATTTTTTTATTTTTTTATTTAAAATCATCTATTTGCTCTTTTAATAACTCTTCATTTATATAAGTTTTTAAAGCTTCACTATTTTTAAAAAACTCCAGTAATTTTCCATCAATTTCTCCATCTTTTACCATAAAATCTAGGATTTTAAATACCTCTGAGAGTTTCTTTGTCTGTTTATATGGTCTATCATTTGAAGTTAAAGCTTCAAAAATATCTGCTAAAATCATAATTCTATCTTCTAAAACTAAATCATTTTCGTTTAATCCTCTAGGATAACCTTTTCCATTTAATTTTTCATGATGATTTACTGCAATATGCATCACATTTTCATATTTTTTAGGGAAAGGTAAAACTGATAACATTTCATAAGATAATTGTGCATGAGAATTCATCTTATCTTTTTCTTCATTTGTTAAAGTACCTTTTTGAATTAATAAATTGTATTTTTCTTTATCATTTATAAAATCTACTAATTTATTATCTTTATAATATTTATATGAAGAAATTTTTTCAATTCGCTCACAATCCTCTTTTTTCATAAATTCTGAACCAATATTTGCTTTTTCAATAAATTTAAAATCATCTTCTAAATTAGAAATCTTAACTTCATATTCTTCTTTTGTAATAATATTTTTTAAATATTCTATTTCAAAGTCTCTTTTTAAAATCTCTACTCTCTCTTTGATTACTTCTATTCCATCAACCATATGTTGTAGTTTTGTAGCTTTATCAATAATCCATTCTGGCATCGAGATTTTACCAATATCATGAAGTTTTGCCGCTAATTCTATCTCTTTTAAATTATTCTTTGAGTATTTTACATCTTTATAAATAGTTTCATCTAAAGAGATTGATTGAGCAATTAATGGTGCTAGTTTTGCCATTTTTGTAATATGATTTAAAGTATGTTTTGATTTTGCATCTATTGCACTTGCTATTGTAGAAACAAAAGATTCCAAAAATTTTTCTAAACTTATTATTAGTTGACTATTTGTTAAAGCCATCGCAGCTTGTGAAGATAATGCCTTTATGATTCTTTCATCATATTCATTATATGAAATTGTCTCTGTTTGATTTATGTTTTTATTTATTAATTGTATTACTCCAATTACATCTTTTTCGTGATTTATTAAAGGGATAACTAACATTGATTTTGAGCGATAACCTGTTGATTTATCAAAAATTTTTGTACCTTCAAAGTTATAGTTTTCACATTCATAAACATCTGGAATATTAATAATTCTATTTTCCAAAGCAGAAACAACAGCAACCATAGATTTATTCTCTTCTCCATTTTCCAAATATAAAGGTAAAGAGTTCCAAGAAATTTTCTCTTTTCCTCCTAAATGAATATTTAAACTATCATTTTGAACTATTTTAAAATCTAAATATTTTTTATCATCAGATTTTATATATAAAGTTCCTCCATCACTATGAGTTAGTTCTCTAGTTAAAGTTAAAATCATCTCATATAATTTATCTTTATCTAGCTGACTTGATAATTCCAAATTTATATTCATAACCCTTTCAAATACGGTATGATCAAGTAATTCATAATCAATCTTTCCACTATTTATATGAATAATATCTCCATCTTCTAAAATCTTTCCTCCATTTTTAAAAACAGCTATTTCTTCCAATTGAGTTTTTATCTCTTCTAAATATAAATGTTTAATATGATAAATAAATATTTGAATATCTCTATTTATTTTATTTAACATCTCTTTTAATATTTTTGGAGTTAAATGTTTACTATCAAAGGCAAGTTTTTCCATTTTATTTGGAAAAGAGCACTCTATAATCAACAATTTTATTTTTTGATTTAAATTTATCTCTTGGATTATTTTTTCATTTATATATGTGTCACCACTTATAATATAAGCCTCTTTTTCATCTTTTGTAATAACAAATCCAAAAGAACCTTCAATATGTGTTGCACTTATAGCTTTTATTTTGTAGTTATCAATAATAGTTTCTTCATTTTCTTTTATTTCTTTAAAAGCTAAAGATTTCTTTTCACTTCCAATTAAATTTATTTTAGAAAAATCAGGCCAAACTTTATCATTAAAAGTATGCTCTTTTAAAACTTCAATCGTTTCTTTTGAAGCATAAATAATAAGGGTTTCTCTTCTATTTTCAAAAAAACTATCTAATAAAAAAGGTAAATCAGCTATATGGTCAGAGTGAGAATGAGTCAAAAATATATGATTTATTAGTGAAGATTTATCGCCTAAAATATTAATAACATTTCCAGTATCAATAATAATATCTCTTGATATTTGAAATGATGTTGTTCCTAAGTTCTTTGATTTACTTCCACTTGAGCCTAATATTTTTACATAGTTCATCTATATTATTTCCTTAATTCATTCATAATATAAGATTATAACAAAAATAATTTATTTTTTAGTTATTAATAATAAATTTATCTACTTTTAAATCATCATAAGGATCAAGATGGATAATAATATTCCAATCTCTTTTTTTATCTAGTTCTTTTATTTTTGATTCTATTGAATCACTTACTTTATGAGCTTCTACTAAAGAGATTAAATTATCAAAAACTAAATGCACTTCAACAAAAGTTTGATTTGCAGCTTCTCTTGTTTTTAGTAAATGAAAACTATGAATTCTTTTATTTTCTTTTATTATAGTTACTATTTCTTGGACAAGTTTTTCATCAACTGCTCTATCAAGTAAAACCATAATTCCATCATAGATTAATTTATAAGCAGAAAATATAATATATATAGCAATTCCCCCACCAATAAGTGAATCAATGATTTCATAACCTGTAAAATAAACAAGTAAAAGAGAGATTAAAACAGCTAAAGTACTAAAAACATCAGTTTTATAATGTAATGCATCAGCTTTTATAACCATACTATTTGTCTTTTTAGCAATATAATTTAGATATAAAACTAAAACAATTGTAATAGACAAAGAGATAATCATCACTAAAATAGAAATACCTAAATAAGAAGAAGTTTCCCCAATATATGCTTTTAAAAATGCTTGATAAAGAAGAAACAATCCTGAAATAGAGATAATCGTTCCTTCAATTACAGAAGCTAAAGCTTCAATTTTTCCTCTTCCATAATTAAATCGTTCATCAGCAGGCTTTTCAGATTTTGAGATAGCAAAATAGTTAAAAATAGATACAAACATATCTAAAACAGAATCTATCGCTGAAGCTAAAACAGCAACAGATCCACTTACAATTCCAAGTATAAGTTTTAGTAGAGTAAGAACTGCTGCAACACTAGATGAAACAGCAGTAGCTTTTTTTTGTGGAGACATCATTTACTTTTGAGTAAACTCTTTGATTCTTTTTACACCTTCTTTGATTACTTCTAAACTTGTAGCAAATGAGAATCTTGCGTAACCTTCCATACCAAATGCAAGTCCAGGAACTAATGCAACACCTTTTTGTTCTAGTAAATCTGCACAAAATTTCATCGAATCATTGCTTATTTTTTTGATATTGATGAAAACATAAAATGCTCCATCAGGTTCATAACAAGATAAACCATCTATTTCATTTATTGCTTTTACAATATAATCTTTTCTTTTTTCAAATTCAGCTCTCATCATTTCGATGTCTTTATCTGCTTCACCTTCAAGTGCTGGAATAGCAGCATATTGAGTCATAGTATTAATATTTGATGTTACTTGACCTTGAAGTTTTGTCATAGCTTTTGCTAATGCAACATTTGGTGTTGCAACATAACCAAATCTCCATCCAGTCATCGCAACAGCTTTACTTAAACCATTTATTGTAACTGTTCTGTTGTACATATCAGCACTAACTTCAGCTGCAGCAGTAAATTTTTTCCCATTGAAGATGATTTTTTCATACATTTCATCAGAGAAAACTATAATATCTGTTCCTTCTAAAACTTTTCCAATAGCTGTTAGTTCTTCTTTAGAATAAATTGAACCTGTTGGATTTGAAGGAGTATTTAACATCAAAATTTTTGTTTTTGGTGTAATAGCTTTTTTTAATTGCTCTGGTGTAATTTTAAAGTTTGTTGATTCATCTGTTTCAATAAATACAGGAACTCCACCAGAATATTTAACTTGTTCAGGATATGTAACCCAATAAGGACTTGGAATAATCACTTCATCACCATTTTCAATTAACACTTGACAAAGATTAAATAATGAGTGTTTTGCTCCATTACTTATTACAATCCCTTCTAATTTATAATCTAAATTGTGGTCTTTTTTTAATTTGTTAATAATTGCTTGCTTAGTTTTGATAATACCTTCTACTGCCGTGTATTTAGTTTGTCCTTCATTAATAGCTTTAATTGCTGCATCTTTTACAATTTGTGGCGTATCAAAGTCAGGTTCACCTGCACTAAAACTTAGTATATCTTTACCTTGAGCTTTTAGCTCTCTTCCTAAGGCTGTAATTGCCAAAGTAAGTGATGGAGATAGTTGCTCCATTCTGTTTGCAATTTTCATTATTTTTCCTCAAATCAAATTATCATTATATTTTGTATATAATAGTGCTGGATTTTATCTAATCATTCCTTAAGGATAAACTTGAGTTTTCAAATAGAACTAAACGAAAAACAAGTAACAGTCAAACTTGTAAATAAAAAAAATGTAAAACATTGTTATATCAAAGTTTTAAAAGATGATTTAATAGAAATAAAATCAAACATCTATTTTTCGCTATATGATGCAAAAATTTTAGTAGAAAAAAGAAAAAATTGGCTTGAAAATGCTATAAAAAAAGTTTCAAAAAATGCACTTTTAGAAGATGAATTTTTATATTTAGGTGAAGTAAAAAAATTACAAGATTACAATATAAAAAATTTAGATAAATTTTATAAAAATGAGATAGAAAAGATTTTGCCAAACATAGTTGAGATATTTTCTAAAAAAATGGATTTATATCCAACTTCAATTAGTTATAGAAAAAATAAAAGAACTTGGGGTTCATGTAACTTCAAAAATGGTCTAAATTTTAATATTTTGCTTATGAAATTTCCACTTGAAACTATGCAATATGTCGTAATTCACGAGCTTTCTCATATAAAACACAAAAATCACTCAAAAAACTTTTGGAATTTAGTAGAAAAGTATTGTCCAAACTACAAACAAATAGAAAAAGAGTTTAAGAATTTTTTATAATATCTCTGATATTTTCAAATTTTTTAAAAATCTTTTCATCTTTTGCTTTATTTTCAAAAATCCCATAACTTCTCTCTTCATAAAAAGGTTTTTGTGCAAGCTCTTTTTCTTTTTTTTCTACTACATTCGTGACAAAGAAAGCTATCTCTTCAACATTTGCAATTTTAAAATTTTTTAATAATGATTTTATATCTGCTTTGTTATACTCAAACTCCATTTTATAAACAGGATGAGTTAATACAAAATATAAAGTTTGATTTTTAACATAAGCAAACTTTACACCTTTTTTTAGTTTTAAAGGAAGTACATCAATAAACTTTACAATTAAAGAATATGTATTAAACTTCTTGAATTCAGGATAATTTTTAAGATGACTAAGTATTTCACTAATTTTTTTCATACGCTAATTATAGCGAGTTTTATATTATCATTTAGTGGTTGTGGTTATAAAGCTGACCCAATTTATGTTTCTTCTGATAAACAAGAACAAACAAACAAATGATTTACGATTATATAATAGTTGGAACTGGAGTTGCAGGACTAAATGCAGCTAGACTAATTCCTAAAGATAAAAGAGTTTTAATTCTTTGTAAAATGTCTACTTGGAATTGTAATACTTTTTGGGCTCAAGGTGGAATAGCAAGTGCAGTTGATGAAAGTGATATTCCAACTCACATAAAAGATACTTTAGAAGCTGGTGTAAACTACAATGACAAAGAAGCTGTTGAGCTTTTAAGTCATAAATCTATTTCTACAATCAAAAATTTAATCCATGATGGAATGAAATTTGATTTAAACAATGAAGGAAAACTAGCTTATACAAAAGAAGCTGCTCATAGTAGAAATCGTATTTTACATGCTGATGGTGATGCAACTGGAAGAATGATTCATATCTTTTTACTTGAACATTGCAAACATGAGATTGTAACTCAAGCTGTTGTTTGTGATTTACTAATAAAAGATGACATTTGTTATGGTGTTCAATATTTTGTAAGTGAAACTGAACAAAAAGTTGCTTTCGCACATACAACAATACTTGCAAGTGGTGGAGTTGGTTCTATCTACAAATATCATACAAATTCAACAGCAAATGCAGGTGAAGTACAAGGAATTATTTCTGAAAAAAATCTTCCATTAAAAGATATGGAGATGATGCAATTTCACCCAACAGTTGTAAAAGGAACATCTTTTGCACGAAAACCTCTTTTAAGTGAAGCTTTAAGAGGTGAAGGCGCGCATATTGTAGATGAAAACGGATATAGATTTTTATTTGATTATCATAAAGATGGTGAACTTGCTCCTAGAGATGTAGTTAGCCGTTCTATTTTTGATTATCATAAAAAAACTGGATTAAAAATATTTTTATCTTTTGGAACTTTTGAGAAAAAAGCATTTAAACAAAGATTTCCAAATATTTATGCAAACTTAAAAGATTTAGGTTATGAACTTCCTTTTGAAAGAGTTCCTATAAGTCCAGCTTTCCACTACTCTATGGGTGGAGTTGAAACAGAACTAAATGCAAAAATAAAAGGAATGAAAAATCTTTATGCAATAGGTGAACTTGCTTGTACAGGAGTTCATGGAGCAAATAGATTGGCTTCAAATTCACTTTTAGAAGGTTTAGTTTTTTCTGAAATTGCTGTTGAAACTTCAATGAAAGAAAACTTTAAAATCAATCCTTCAAATTATGATAAACCTATCATAAACTTTGTTAGAAATAAAGAAATAGACAAAGATATAAAAGATGATTTAAGAAAAATCATGTGGGTAAATGCAGGAATTGTAAGAATTCCTAGTGAACTTAAAAAATCTTTAGAAAAAATTGAAGAGTATCTAAAAAAAGATGTTGGACGGCTATTATATCTTAGACTTTTAACAGCAAAATCTATTTTAAAAGCTGCTTTGAATAGAAAAAAATCGCTTGGCGCTCACTTTATAAAAGAAGATTAAAACGAGTTTAGATAAAATTTACGATTAAAAATTAAGAGTTAAACACAAAAAAGGAAAATATCATATGAAACATGTACCAATAGTAGTTTTAGATTTCGGTAGTCAATATACTCAAATCATTGCTAGAAAACTTAGAGAAGCAGGTGTTTACTCTGAAATAGTTCCTTATAATGAACCTATTGGAGATATAGTAGCTAGAACTCCAAAAGGAATTATTCTATCAGGTGGACCAGCATCTGTTTATGCTGTTGATGCTTATCATCCAGATACTACAATATTTGAATTGGGTCTTCCAATTTTAGGTATTTGTTATGGAATGCAACTAATCTCTCAACATTTTGGTGGAAGTGTAATTCCAGCAAGTCATCACGAATATGGAAAAGCTAAATTACAATTTGAAGTTGAAAATCCAATTTTCAAAGATACACAAGATGGTCAAATTGTTTGGATGAGCCACGGAGATAGAGTTGAAAATATCCCTGCTGGATTTGAAAAAATCGCAACAAGTGAAAATTCTCCATTTGCAGCTATTGCAGATATAAATAGAAATATTTATGCATTTCAATTTCACCCAGAAGTTTATCACTCACAAGAAGGAAGCAAACTTCTTAAAAACTTTGCTAAACATATTTGTGGTTGTGAATCTACTTGGAATATGGGAAGTTTTGCAAAAGAGCAAATAAAACAAATCCAAGATAAAGTTGGAAATAAAAAAGTATTATGTGCAGTTTCAGGTGGAGTTGATAGCTCAGTTGTAGCAACTTTATTAGCTGAAGCTATTGGAGAACAAGTAATTCCTGTATTTGTAGATAATGGACTTTTAAGAGCAAATGAAAGAGAACAAGTTGAAACTATGTTCAAAAGCAGAGGTGTAAATCTAATCACAGTTGATGCAAGTGAAACTTTCTTATCAAAACTAGCTGGTGTTACAGACCCAGAGAAAAAAAGAAAAATCATTGGTGAAACATTTATCGAAGTATTTGATGTAGAAGCAAAAAAACACTCTGGAATTGAGTTTTTAGCACAAGGAACTTTATATACAGATGTTATCGAATCAGTTTCTGTAAAAGGTCCAAGTAAAACTATCAAATCTCACCATAATGTTGGTGGTCTTCCTGATTGGATGAAATTTGAACTAATTGAACCTCTAAGAGAAATCTTCAAAGATGAAGTTAGAGCTTTAGGATTAGAACTTGGTCTTCCAAAAAGTATGATAAGCAGACATCCATTCCCTGGTCCTGGTCTTGCTATTAGAATTATGGGTGAAGTAAATAAACCTGATTTAGAACTTTTAAGAAAAGCTGATGTTATCATGCTTGATGTATTACATTCAACTGGATATTATGATAAAACTTGGCAAGCATTTACAGTATTATTAAATGTAAAATCTGTTGGTGTTATGGGTGATAATAGAACTTATGATAATACAGTTTGTGTAAGAATAGTAGATGCAACAGATGGTATGACAGCAACTTTTGCACATATTCCACATGAAATACTTGAAACTATCTCAAGAAGAATCATCAACGAAGTTGATGGAATCAACAGAGTAGTGTATGATATTTCATCAAAACCACCAGCAACTATCGAGTGGGAATAATTTCTAACACTTTCCACGCATCTTTCACCAAAGTTTGGCTCGATGTACTTGGAGCACACCTTTGCCAAACTTTGATAAAATCTACATAAAACTTGTTAGAAATTTTATCAAAGGTTATTTAATGTCTTTAGATTTATTTAGTAGTATTGTTTTAGAAATAGTAAGAAGTATTAATGGAAAACTTTATACTGATGAAGAAATAAAAAATATTACAAAAGGTGCAACTGGTAAGTATTTAAAAGAATTCTTTCCTTCTAGCCAAGATGAATTAGCCGCTAAAAATAGAGTTGAAGCTGCAAAGAAACATATTGAAGCAGCTTCAAATATAATTCGAGATATACAAGATGATCTTTATTCTCAAGATAAACAATTAAATGATTTAATAGATACTATTTCAGAAAAAAAGAAGTTAGCGGATAGATATCAAACATTAGCTAATACAAATAAAGAAGCCTTTGAAGCATTTAAGGTTGAAATGGAAGAAGCATTAAAACATGAGTTAATTGAACAAGAAAATAAAGGTAAAAGATTAAGGCAACTAGTTTCCTTAGGAACATGGCTAGTAACTCTTATTTTAGGTGCGGCACTGGGGACTTATTTTAAAGATATTATAGAATTTATAAAATAAAATATAAGTTTTTTTCATTCCCAAGCTTTAGCTTGGGAATGTATGAGTTAAATCTCCTCTACGACGAACAACTTACATGAGAAATTCCAGCTACTCCAAAAAAATCTGTTGTTTTTTAGTATAATATTTCTTACTTCATCTATCGTAAGACCTACTGAAATATATTTTTTTGTTTATCTCTTAAAGCTTGTATATTTTAATGATATATTTAAGAATTCTCTTATTTAAAGTGTTTATCGTTGTCTTAATATACCGACACTTTTAATGTATGTTATTTATTGATTTTCAGACTATCTTGTATATAATATAGTTAGATATAGAATAAAATAATACAAAGGATTACGATAATGTCTTTAGAAGAAAGAAACTATACAACTACTCTTGCAAGTACATTAGACGCTTATTTAGAAAATACTTTTGAACGAGCATATACTCCAAATGAGCGGAAACAAGCATTTAATAAATTAGATACTAGTAAGTGCTTTGATTTAATTAAAAGAATTAATGAGTCTTCATTATTAATTTTAGAAATAAAAGTTACTGATGATAATAAAATATTTAGAAGTTATAATCAACGACAACATATTATTAATATGATATTAAGAAAATGTAATATACCAATTGAATATTGTTATAATTTGGTTGATGATTACAGTAAATTAAGGAATGAACAAGTATTAGTAAATTCAAATACATCTGAACCAAGTATAGTATGTGATGAAAATGGAAATATTACAAATTACAACAAACATATAAATTTAAAAAATCTTATTGATAGTATGATAAAAGCTGGTGGTACAAATGGAGATTCATTTAATAGTTTATTATCAGAAGATTTTATTAAAAATCTACAGGACACAAATATACAATTATTGTTTTTTGTATATAATGCTAATAATAGAGAAATATTGACTTTTAATACCAAAGAACTTACTGAATTATATTCTATATTTTCTAAAGAAATAACGAATCAAAGTAAAATTGATTTTAAAACAGCAAATACAGATGAGATAGAAAAGTTCTTTTTAAATACGAAAAATAACATTTCAAGAGTATTGAATGATTATATTTTGAATAAATTTATCAAAGATATAGAACAAGAACAAACAAATTTTCAAATGCTCTATATGTAAATATCTAACAAAACATTGGAGAGAAATATCAAAATGAAAAATGAAATTATAAAAGGTGAAATTGTTGAATCTAATATAGGTAATGAATTAACAATTCATAATCCAGAAATTAAAAAAATTGTACAAATAAAAGAAGAAAATAAAATTAAAACTACAATCGTAACAACAAATAATACATTATTACAACAAACCAACTATACTAATGGAGTTAAAACCCAAAGAAATATCTCTGTTCCAATTTTTAGCAATAATCAAGAACGAGATAGTGCAATTGTCGAACTATGTAAAGATAGCCATACACAACAAGAAGTGGCAGATGCGACTAATTTAAGTCAATCAAGAATAAGTCAAATCGTAAATAAAAATAAAAAAGTATAACAATCAGTAGAGCCAATAAATTACCCTGAGAAGAATTCATTGGCTAATTTTAAATGTTATACCTTCAGGAGGGTTAAGTGGCATTAGTATCTATCAAAAATGCAGAACACTATTTTTGGGGCGAAAAGTGCGATGGTTGGCATTTAGCTAAAAGCTCTAGTCTTAGTGTAATACAAGAAAGAGTTCCGCATGGTTGCTCTGAGGTTAGACATTATCATGAACGTTCGGAACAGTTTTTTTATGTGCTTTCTGGTATAGCGACAATGGAAGTTGATGGTAATATATATCAAATGACAGCGGGAAGTGGTATTCATGTACCAGCAGGAATACCACATCAATTAAGTAATCATCAGACTGAAGACTTAGTATTTCTTGTTGTATCAACACCACCCAGTCACGGAGATCGAGTAATTGCATAACAATCACCATAAAAAAACTATTTACGTGACAGGTATTAGATGAGAAAGAATATTATTAACAGCTGAAAGAAATACAACCAATTATTAAAAAAGCTATAAGTCAACAATTTGAAAATTATTGGCTTTATTTACTATTATCCATCTAAACTAAAAGGGAACAAACAATCGTTTGTGGATTGTCCCCTGAATGGTTATTTAAAATCTATATTTCCCTACGACGAACAACTAACATGAGAAATTCCAGCTATTCCAAAAAAATCTGTTGGTTTTTTAGTATAGTATTTCTCTTCTATCTCTTTTGTTTGCTCTTCATATGGTTTTGTCATTATCTCTTGTAGTTCATTTACTGGTTCATAGTTTCCATTCTCTGCTTCTTGATATGCCCAAACAAGATGCCATTCTCTTAAAGTATATTTTGGATTAGTTAGTTTCATTTGCTTTGATAGTTTTTGTTTTGATTCTTCATCATTTACATTTATAAGTAATTTCCACTTTTCTAGCCAACTATTCCATCTTAGTTTGATATTTTCATCTTTCAAATTTCCATAAAAACTTTTTTCAAGGTTACTCAAATTATGGGGAATATTTGATAACTCTCTAAAAAATATTGTATAGTCAACTTTTGTATCTATCATAAGATTTATTAGTTCTTCAAATAGTTCAACATCAAACTTATCAAGTCCAAGTTTTTTAATCCACATATTTTGCATCTTTTCTTGCATAACTTTGCTAAAGTTATTTTCGATTTTTTCAAGTTCTTCTAAAGTTTCTTTATTTGAACTAAGTAGTGGTTTTAAAGCACTACAAAATGATTTGAAGTTTTTAAAAGCTGCAACTGGTTGATTAAAAAATGAAAAGTGCATTCCTCCACCAGTCCAAGATTGATATTTTGGCTCAAACATCTCTATAAATCCAAATGGTCCATAATCAAGTGTAAAACCACCAGCTGCACAGTTATCACTGTTGAAATTTCCTTGACAATATCCAACTCTTATCCAATCTGCTACTAAAGATGTGAGACGATTTTGAAACTCATTTGCTAGTAATATTATCTTTTTTTCTAAAGTTAAATCTTGATTGATTACTTCACTATATTCTCTATCAATTAAGTGTAAAACAATCATTTCTAACTCTTTTAAAGCATTTTTATGTTCATTTTTTCTAGCTCGTCTTCCAAAAAGTTCTATTTGTCCAACTCTTAAAAAAGAAGAGGCAACCCTTGTTGTAATCGCAACATCTTCTTCTATCATAACTTCAGGGTCTTTTGAGTAAGAATTCTCATTGAACCAAGGTCTAGTCACCTGCTCTTTTTTAGAAGTAAATAGAGTTAAAGATCTTGAAGTAGGAATTCCAAGTACGTTTATATGTTCTTGAGCCAAAAATTCTCTTACACTTGATCTTAAAACAGCTCTTCCATCTGCACCTCTACAATATGGCGTTCTTCCTGCACCTTTTAGTTGAAATTCCCATCTTTTACCATTTATTACTGCTTCTAAAACTGAGATTGCTCTACCATCTCCATAGCCATTTCCAGTTTGAAAAGGACATTGAGCATAATATTCTGTTCCATAAATAGAAAGCGCATATCCTGTTGCCCAACCTATATTTTGCTTTAAATTAGAAATATTTGACATATCTCCTGAAAAGAGTTTGATAAAATCATCTGATTTTAGTAAGTTCTCACTAAAGCCTAACTCTTTAAAAAAGTTAATGCTATGAGAAATATATATTGGCTCTTTAATAGCAGTTGGACTTACAGGAACATAATGTCCACTAAAAACCTCTCTTGGAAATTTGTTATCTCCATTGTGTTTTGCATCAGGGTCGCTATTTAGGTTTTCTATAAAAGAGTAATCACTTAAATTAGTAAGTTCATCAAAAGTTTCTATATTTTTTTTATTGTTTTCATTTATCATAATATTTTCCATAAATTTTTTTATTTATCAAAATTTTAACAAAACTTATTATAATCTGCCTAAGTTATTATTTTATAGGAAACATAAATGCAAGAAAATGAACTAAAAGCCTTTATAAAAGAAAATTCACCTTTGATATATGAATACATTAATAGTGAACTATTAAAAGATATTGGAGTGATGTCATCTGATTTTTTCGTAAGACTAGTTGATGAGTTTTTAAAAAAAGAAAATAAAATTTATGGAAAAAATATAACAGCTGATACTTTAGGATATTATCTAATTTGTGAAGTTTTAGGAGAAGCAAAACAAGCTTTTCCATTTTTTAGAAAAGATACTTTGAATTTAGATAAGATTTTTAAAGAAGTAAAGGTTTATTTTAATCATGTGAAATTTTCTATAAAAGATGATATTTTTACTATTTCTTTAGTTCAAACAAAAGCTGGTGTTTCTACTTTAGATGAAGAAATTATCAAATTTTCAAAAGATTTTCCAATGAAAATTTCAGGTTTAGATGAATTTATCTCAAAAAATGACAAGTTAGCATTGACACAAAGTTCTTTAAAAATAAAAGAAGATATAAAAAATATTTTTTAAGGAAACAAATGAAAATCTCTTATCATCGAAGACGCAAAATAAAAACAAGAAGAATAGCCATAAGAGATTTGATTTTAAGAGGTATTGAAAATCCAATAGATTTAGCCGAAAAGTTAAAAGTTACAGTCCAAACAATAAAAAAAGATTTAGAAGCCATTAAAACTATGGATGAAGAAGATTTCAAGTTTCAAACAAGACAAACATCACAAGAGATACTTGAAAAAAAAGATTTGATATTAAAAATGTTAGATGATGAAAATTATTATAATGAAAATGGTGAATTAAATATATCAAAAATCACAAATGAACTAAAAACAAGTAGAGCAACTGTTATGTCGGTTTTAAATGGAGAATAAAAATATGACCTTAAACCACATCTAAATAGCCTTTTGCTATTATACAAGCCAATTTTTGGTAATTTTTATTAGAAACTTAGGAGAAATATGAAGTTTATTGTTGTTTTTTTACTTTTAGTAATCAACCTTTTTGCTGTAACAAATAGAGATTTCAGCATCTACAAAAAAGAATCTCAAACACCAAGTCACACTTTGCTTATAATTGGTGGAATTCATGGAGATGAACCTGGAGCATATTTTGCACCTGCTTTTTTTGAAAAGTATTATAAAATCACAAAAGGAAGCGTTTGGGTTATACCAAATATAAACGGGGATAGTATCATTGCAAATCAAAGAGGAATTTATAATGATATGAATAGAAAATTTAGCGTTATTGAAAAAGATGACCCTGATTATTTCATAATAGAAAGAGTAAAAAAGATTATATTAGATAAAAAAGTTGATTTGATTTTAAACCTACACGATGGACATGGTTTTTATAGAGAAACTCATGAAAATGCAATCTTCAATCCAAAAGCTTGGGGACAAGCTACGATAATAGACCAAGACAAGATAAATGGACTTGATAAATTTGGTGATTTAGACAAAATTGCGACTCAAGTAAAAAACAATCTAAATAAAGATAAATTGTTCCAAGAATTTCACTCTTTTGGTGTAAAAAATACTCAAACAAAGTTCAAAGATGAACAAATGCAACTTTCACTTACATATTTTGCCATAACAAACAATAAACCAGCATTTGCAATAGAAACAAGCAAAAATATCACTGATTTAACAGAAAAAGTTATCTATCAATTAAAATCTATAGAAGAGTTTATGAAAATCATGGATATTGAGTTTCAAAGAGATTTTGATATAAATAATTATGAAGAAGTTAAAAAAAGACTTTTTGATTTTGGTGAAGTAAAAATAAATGAAAATATTGCTTTCGATTTAAGTGACACTAGAAAAATATTAAGATTTATACCTTTAAAAAAAGAGAACAATGAATTTAAATTTGAAAACTCTTTGGGTGCTACAAAAATAGTTGATAATAAATACGAAATATATATTGGAAACATAAATGTAACAAATCTTTTTCCTCAAATTTTTGACGTAAAAGAGTACAAAGATAGTATAAAAATTGAAGTTGATGGAAAGGTTATAAATACAAAACTTGGTGAAGTAATAGATGTAAAAAATAGTTTTAAAATAGTAAAAAATGACTTTTTCAGGGTAAATGTTATTGGATTTAGTAAAACTGGTGTAGATAGTGAAGATGACATATTACTTAAAAAATCTGATATGGTTGATAGCTTTTCAATAGATACAAACAATAAACAATATAGAGTAGAATTCTATAAAGACAATAACTTTTATGGGATGATTACAATAAACTTCATAGATTAAAAAAGAGGATAAAAAAATCCTCTTCTCTTTTTAAGACTTCATTCTTGGTGTACACTTTTTACTTATAATACAAACTGGACAAAAACCAACTAATCCTATAACTAATGGAATAATTCCTAAATAAAACCACACAATTCCTGTAAAATATCCAATAGCTATTAAAACTAATCCAATAATAATTCTAAATGGTCTGCAAAATGCTCTTATTTTCTCATATATATTCATTTTATTCTCCTATTAATAAATTTTTGTAAATTATTATATAACTATTCTTAATTTATTATAAATAAGTAAAACTTATTTTATTAAGACGAGAATATATTAGTTAAGCCTATTTTTTGTACAATTTTTAGAATTTAAACTTAATATTTAGGCTTTATTGTGAAAGAAAAAATATATTTTATTCCTGGACTTATGACTGATAATAGACTTTGGAAGAGAGTTTTACCACTACTTGATGATAAATATGAGATAGTTCATATTTCTATACCTCAAAGTACATATTTTGATGAAATAAATAAAATTCTTTTTGAAGAATTTAAAAATGAAGAAAAAATAAATCTTTTAGGATTTTCTTTAGGTGGTTATATTGCTTCATATTTTGCAATAACTTATCCACAAAAAATAAAAAGACTTTTTATGGTTGCCGCAACTGCAAGTTCAACTCCAATTGATGAATATGAAAAAAGAAAAGAGTACTTAAAGAAAGTGCAAAAAGGTAAATTAAAACTAAGTTATAAAAAAGCTTTATCTTTAGTTGAAGAAAAAAATCAAAATGATGAAGATTTGATAAAAACGATAATTGATATGTTTGATGAACTAGGAAAAGAGACTTTTATATCTCAATTAACATCTACACTTAATAGAAAAGATATTTTTGAAAAACTAATAAATTTAGATTTTCCTATTTGGATATTTTATAGTAAAAATGACCGACTTTTAAATAAAGAAGCACTAGAAAAAATAAATCTTTTAGAAGATAAAATAAAAATAATCTCACTTGAAAGTACAAGCCATATTATACCTTTGGAATATCCTAAAGAATTAGCAAATAATATAAAACTTTGGATGAATGCTTTTTGAAAACTATTATCATAAAATTTAAGAAGCTTATTATTAGACAAGTATTATACTAATGACTCAAAATTTTCTAAAGGATTTGATATGAAATATGATGTAATTATAGTTGGAGCAGGAGCTGCTGGATTTGGTTGTGCATTAACACTTGCTAGTGCAAATGACAAATTTGACTGGGCAAAAGATAAAAAATACCTAATTTTAGACAACAACAAAAGTGATTTAAATGTTGGAAAATACTGCAATGTTGCAGGTGTTGAATTTGGAATAAATGGAGTTGATTTACTAGAGAAAATGAAAAAACAACTTACAAATTATAAAGATTGTGAACTAAAAAATACAACTGTTTCAAAAATAGTAAAAAATAGTGATACTTTTACAGTAACAACAGAAAATGAGACTTTTGAAGCAAATATTGTTGTACTTGCAACAGGTTTACATAAATTTGAAATTGAGTGTGCAGGAGTTGAAGTAAAAGATAATAACTTTGTTCCAAAACCAAACTTAATTTATTTAGCAAATAAAAACAATATTATTTCTGAAAATCTATATGTTGCTGGACTTGCTAGTGGTGTTCCTACAATGTTTGCTTGCGCAAGTGGAGATGGAACAAAAGTTGCTTGTGATATTTTTGAAAAATGGGCAGGAAAAGTAGCTGTTGTTCACGATGTAAAAGCTTAAAAAAAAGAAGAAGATTATTCTTCTCCTTTTAATGATTTTATTTTTTCATCGATTAGAGCTAAAGTTCTTTCTTGAGTTTTATATGAAATCTCAGGAAGTTGTCCTCCAAATAGTTTTTCAGCTTCTTCAAAACCTTTTACTATTCCTTCTCTTCCTTTTTGTAAAAGTTCCAAATCATCACCTGCAAAACTCAATACAAAACCTGCAACTCTATCAGAAGTTTGAGTTACACCAAAAAATCCATCTTCACTTACAAGTTGTGTTGCTTCGTCTTGAGATAACTGTAAAATTGGTTTTCCTTGATAACCTAAATCACTAAGAGTTAAACCATCACTTGTTCCACCATTCAAAAAACTTAAAACATCATTTTGTTGATCTGTTAGTCCTGTTAAACCAAATTGAGCAAGACTATTTGTTTTTGTTACATTTGAAGCATTCATCTCAAATAAAATATATTGAGCATTCATTGATATTGTAACTTTTGTTGCTGAATCATTTACTATTTCTTCTAAAGATTTCTCTTTAGTTTCTGGTTGTTTTGTAGTTGTTGAACTATTTACACCACTATTCGAGTTTTGTTTAAACGCATTTAGAGCTTGACTTGTACTATTTGAAACTTGCATAAAAACTCCTTTTAATTTTCTAAATTATACATTTCTTAAAGTTAATTTAAACTTATAATTATTTTTTTATTATTTGATAAAAAATATTAACCATAAAAAGCCACATATAACACTTTTTTTGATAAAATCACACTTCAAAATTAAAGGGTTTTTATATATGGCACTAATCGACATTCAGAATATTTCAAAACAATACGATACTAAAGTTATTTTAAAAGATGTAAATTTCACTTTAAACAGTGGACAAAGAATTGCAGTTATTGGGCAAAATGGTCAAGGAAAATCTACACTTTTTAAAATAATTATGAGAACAGTAGAACCTGATAGTGGTGAAATGGCTATCGATAAATCAATAAAAATCGAGATGCTTGACCAGCAACCAAAATTCAAAGCAAACTTAACAGTAAGAGAAGCAATTGAAAATCAATTAACTGAGTTAAAAACTGCAAAAGTAGAATATGAAAAAATCACAAATGAGCTTATGACAAACTATGAAGATGAAAATCTTTTAAGAAAACAAAGTGAGTTAGCTTCATTTTTAGAGTTTCATAATGCTTGGGATTTAGATAATATGATTGAAAGAGTTTTGATTGAATTTCAGTTAAAACAATATGAACTTAAAGATGTAAACTTGCTTAGTGGTGGAGAACAACGTCGAGTTAGTCTTGCAGGGCTTATTTTGAAAAAGCCCGATGTTTTACTTTTAGATGAGCCTACAAACCACCTTGATGTTTATATGGTTGAGTTTTTAGAACAACTTTTATTAAAAAACAATTTTACTTTACTTTTCATCTCTCACGATAGATATTTTATTGATAATATAGCAACAAGCGTTGTTGAAGTTGATGGTGGAACATTAAGAAAGTTCAATGGCGGATACTCTTCATATTTAGAACAAAAAGCTCAGATTTTAGAAAATATGCAAAAAGAGCATGAAAATCTTTTACGAATGGTAAAACGTGAAGCTCACTGGATGCAACATGGAGTAACGGCTAGAAGAAAAAGAAACGAAAGAAGAAAATCTGAATATTTTGATTTAAAACAAAAAGCAAGATCTAATCCTGCTATGATTAGAAAGATGTCTTTAGAACTTCAAAGAGAACAAAAATCTTTTAATGGTGAAGAGAAACAACAAAATAGAAAAAAAATGCTTTATGAATTGGACAATGTTTATAAATCTTTAGGTGAAAAAGAGTTAATCAAAGACTTTACAACTAGAATTTTACAAAAAGATACTATTGCAATAGTTGGACCAAATGGAAGTGGGAAATCAACTTTATTAAAAATTTTTATGGAAAAACTAAAAATTGATAAAGGAACTTTTAAAAAAGGTGATTTCAATATAGGATATTTCGACCAACAAAGAGATATGCTTGATGACAATAAAAATCTAATGGAAACTTTCTGTCCAAATGGTGGAGATAGAGTAATCCTTGATGATGGAAGAAATATGCATGTTTTTGGATATTTGAAAAACTTCTTATTTCCAAGAGAATACCTTGATAAAAAAGTGGGTGTTTTAAGTGGTGGAGAAAAAAATAGAGTTGCTCTTGCCCTACTTTTTACAAAAAAAGTTGATTGTTTGATACTTGATGAACCAACAAATGACTTAGATATTCCTACAATAAATATTTTAGAAGAGTATTTACAGAATTTTCAAGGTGCTTTGATATTTGTATCACATGATAGATATTTTGTAGATAAAATAGCAAAAAAACTCTTTGTATTCCAAGGAAATGGTCATATTATGGAAAGTTTCCAACCTTATAGTGAATACTTAGAGATTGAAAAAGAATTAAAAGAACTTGATTCTTTAGAGTTTGATATAGAAAAAGAAAAAACATCTGTTCAAGTTCCTCAACAAGCTAAAAAACAGACAAAACTATCATACAAAGACCAAAGAGAGTATGATTTATTGCCAAAAGAGTTAGAAGAGTTAGAATCAAAACTAGAAGAAATAAATAACTGTTTAGCAAATCCAAAATGTTATGAACAAAAAGGAATTGTTGCTATTTCAAAAGAGTTAGAAGAGACAAAAGAACTATATGAATTAAAAGTTGAAAGGTTTTTAGAACTTGAAGAGCTAGTTGAGAGCTTTAATTCATAAAAAGATATAATAAAAAATAATTTAATAAGGGAGTTTAAATGAGTTTAAAAGAACAATTAAATGAAGATTTAAAAACAGCAATGAGAGAAAAAAATGTTGTTAAAAGAGACTCTATAAGAGCAATAAACACAATGATAAAACAAATTGAAGTTGATGAAAGAAGAGTTTTAGATGATGCTGAAGTAATCAAACTGATTCAAAGAGGAATAAAACAAAGAGAAGAAGCAATAGCACAATATAGCGCTGCTTCAAGAGATGATTTAGTACAAAAAGAGCAAGAACAAGTTGATGTTTTTATGCTTTATTTGCCAAAACAATTAACAAATGAAGAATTAGAAGTAGGAATGAAAGAAGTAATCAGTGAAGTTGGAGCAACAACGATAAAAGATATGGGAAAAGTTATGGGAGTTGCTTCTAAAAAATTTGCTGGTGTTGCAGATGGAAAAAGAATAAACGAAATGGTGAAGAAGCTTTTAGCATAAAATATTTTTAGGAATGAAATAGTGAAGAGATTTTTAAGTCATCTAAATGAAGTAGAAATAAAAGAAGTAGCAGAAAAAAAAGTTGATAGCTTAGAGAAGCTTATCATTCTTTTACTAAAACGTGTTCATCCACAAAATGTAGAGATTTTGGTATCTATTTTAAAACAGGCATTAATTCCTTCTATCTGCGTTGAAGTTGATGATGAAATAGAAAAGTTATTTGTAGAAATTGAAAAAAATCCAAATCTTTTATTTAATAAAGCTATTCAAATTCATATTGAAAAACTAATTTTAAAAAGATTTGAAAAAGATAAGTTAGTCGTTGTTCAAAAAACTTCTGATATTTCAAAACTTGTTTTGATGATGGAAGAGTACTTCAATGAAGCTATTTCAAGTAATGGTTCTGGAACAAAAAATATTTTAAATATCAGAGAAAAAATCGAATCTATAAATATAGCTCAAGATGGAATAGAAGCTCTTACAAAATTACAAGATGAACTTGTAAATGCAGCTTCTATGATAGAAAAAGAGATGAGTTCAGTTACAAATAAACTAGAATCAGGGAAAAGTCAAATTTTAGCTTTGGAAGAAAAGATAAAAAGTTTAGAAGATGAACTTACAAAAACAAAAACTGAAAATATGACAGACCACTTAACTGGTGTTTTAACTAGAAGAGCTTTTAGTGATGAAATAAAAAGAATAGAAAGTTCATACAATAGAATAAATACTCAATATGCTGTAATATTTTTCGATTTAGACCACTTCAAAATTTTAAACGATAGTTATGGTCACGAATGTGGAGATGTTGTATTATCTACATTTGGAAAGATTTTAAATAAAACTGTAAGAGAGCATGATTTAGTTGGTCGTTATGGTGGAGAAGAGTTTATTGCTATTATTCATTTTAACTTAAATAGAGAGCTTTTACAGTTTTTAAAACGAATAAAAACAATAGTTACAGAAAACAGCTTTTTATATCAAGACAAAAAAATCAGAATCACTTTTTCAGCAGGAGTTGCGATAAGAAATAGCTATCCAACTTACGAAAATGCTTTGCAAAAAGCTGATGCGTTATTATATAAAGCAAAAGAATCAGGAAGAAATAAAATATTACTTGAAAATGGAATGGAAATCTAATTTCTATTCCTTCTTATATCAAAGAAATTTTACTTCCTAAATTTGCCATTCCACACGAATACATAGAACTCGTTACAATTGCATCTACTTGAGTTTTTGCATACTCTTCTACATTATTTAAATTTATACCACCTGTTGCGAGAAGTTTAACATCTGCAAAGTTTTCATTTTTATAATCTACAATTTTTTTTATAGTTTCTATATCTAGTTTATCAAGCTGTAAAACATCAGCTTTAGCTTCAAGAACTGCTTTTGCATCTTCAAAAGTAGTAACTTCCACGACTATTTTTTTCTCAGGTGCTTTTTGTTTAAATACTTTTAACTCTTTGTAAAATTCTTCATCATTTTTATAAACAATTCTATGATGAGCAAAAAATAAAATAGTTTCACTCAAATTTAATCTATGAGGGAAAGCTTGACCTACTAAAATAGATTTTATACAAAATTTTTTAGAAAATGGATAAGTTTTTCTAGTTGTTAAAAGTTCACAACTACTATTTACTTTTTCTATTTTTTCTTTCATATTATTTGTGTAAGTTGCTATTTTACAACTATATTCAAGTAAAAGTTGTACTGTTCTCCAAATTTTATGAACAGTATTATAATCTCCACTAAAAGCTAAGATTTTATCTCCTGCTTTTAATTTTTGCTTTGAAGGGATAAGATATTCTATTTTACAATTTTGAAGTATTGCTATTCTTGAAGCTTCTTCACTACAAGATACTATAATATCTTCTCTTGTAAAAATCTCTAATTTTGCTTTTTTATCATTTATATTTTGAAGATATGTAGTCAAATCCAAGTAAGGAATATCATCATTTAGATATTCTAAAAGTTCATTGTCACTAAAGTTTATCATTTCACATAACCATATTTTAAAGTTCAAACATTATATACAGAATAATATAATGAAAAACTAAAAGATTTTACCAAAACTATAAATAAAAGTAGTTCCTTCTTGTACCTTTGATATAACTTCTATTTTTATATCATTTTTGTCACAAATATTTTTTACAATACTAAGCCCTATTCCAAAACCACCAGTTATTTTATCACCTCTATAATATCTTTTAAAAATACTAGAAGTATCTTTTATACCAACACCTTCATCTTTAAATGTTAGCTTCAAATCTTCATTTACAGTTTCTAAAATTACAGTTATATTAGAGTTTTCTTTTGAGTATTTTATAGCATTTGAAAGGTTATTATCTATTATTCTATAAAGTTCTATTTCATTGAAATTTATTTTGATATTTTTTTCTATAAATTTAGTAAAACTAATATTTTTTGAAATAGCTAAGTCATTGAAAAACTCTACTCGTTTTTCTAAAAATATTGATAGATTTATAGCTCTTTTTTCATCTTTTACAGCATTTTGTTGCATATAATATTCTAAATCTTCATAAATAACTGTCATATTTTTTAGTGCTGATTTTATTCTTAAAATATTTTTATCGTTTTTTAACCGTATTGATAGAATATCAATATTTATTCTTGCAACTCCAATAGGAGTTTTGAGTTCATGCATTGCATCTTTTAAAAATTCATCTAAATAGATATTTAACTTTTTATATGGTTCAATGCTTTGTTTTATTACAAAAAATGAGAGTAAAAAGATGAAAAAACTCACTATTAAAAGAAGAATTAAAGCATTATAAATAACTTCACTATAATCAATATTTTTACAAACAATCAGAAAAGAAGCACTCAAAATATTTGAAGACAGATACTCTTTATAACAAAACTTATCATTAAAAGTTTGGAAATCTTCATCAAAAAGTTCTAAAGGAGTATTTGAGTGAAAAATTTCTTTTTTATTTTCATCAAAGATACTAGAAAAAAATATATTTGAGCGTGGATAATAAAAGATATCCTTGTTTTGTTTCTCGAAATTTTCTATTATTAAAACAACTTGATTTGCATAATTTTGTAAATCAAGTTTATCTTTTATATTTTGATTTTTTATTGTTGCATCTATATAAAAATATATAGGAATAAAAGCTATAAGAAGACTAATTGTAACTTGTATTACAACATATTTTAACTCAAGTTTATTGTTTATCAATCTTATATCCTAAAAATCTCTTAGTCTTTATAAAATCTTTATTTGTCTTTTCTCTAACTCTCTTAATGCACATTCTTATATCTGCATACGAAATATCTTTCTTTTCCCAAACATTTTCATGTAAACTCTCAATAGATACAAAAAAACCACGATTTTGTACTAAAAAAGCTACAAGTTCAAGCTCTTTTGAACTAAGTTCTATAATAATATTATCCTTATACAAAAGAGATTTTTTTATACTATATTTAAAACCAAAATCAAGCACAATTGCATCATCACTTGTTTGAAAATAATTCTTTATTTGTTGCTCTATTCTATGTTTTAACTCTATCATATCAAATGGCTTTCTTATATAATCATTACACCCTAACTCATATCCTTTACTTAAATTCTTTATATCTGTAAGTGAAGTTAAAATAATAATTGGAGTATCAATAAAAGCCTCTCTAACATATTTTACAAGTTCAAAACCATCCATTTTAGGGACTCTAATATCAAGTAAAAGTAAATCATATTTTTTATCAAAGATTGCATTTAAGGCATCTTCACCATTATCAAAGTCATCAACTATAAAATCTAACTCCTCTAAAAACTCTTTTATAGAAATTTTATATAAATAGTCATCTTCCAGTAACAATATCTTTATCATCTAATTATTATCTCTTTTTTTGAAATATCTTTGTCATCTCTCTTTTCGCTTTTGATATTTATCTGTCCAAAATAGTCATAATTTGGTAAATATCTAAAATTATTTATATTTTTGTCAAAACAGATAAGTAAAATTCCAACACTACCATTTTCAAATCTTCCTAAAGGAAGTTGAGTAAATACTCTATCTTTTGTTTCATAATAAAAACTCTCTTTTTTAAGATAGTTTGGATTTTTTAATAAAATATCAAATAAATTTTTACTAAAACTATTTTCTAAAATCACATGATTTTCTAACTCCATACTATTTTTATGGTATGTTGCTATATTCAAATAGTTTTTCTCAAGTAAAACTATGGAGTCAATTCCCAAAACTTTTAACCTACTTACAAGTGGGTTAAAATCAACTATTACTTCAATAGAACCGATAAAAGAGTTTTCACTATTAAAAACTGGTGCGATAGCTTTAATATTAAATCTTTTTCCTAACTCACTTGAAACATAAGGTTTATTTGTATTTTTTACTTTTACAAGCCCTTCTCTAAAACTTTGAAGTTTTAAGCCAAAATCTTTATCTTCCCAACTTCTTGTAAAAACTTCTAAATCTTTTGTATGAATTTGTATATCAATACTATTTTTTGTATATGTTTTTATAATATTCAAAAGTTTTAAAAGCTCTTTTTTTAGCTCTATATGGTTATTCTCTTCTAAATTTTTGATAATATCTTGATTTTTTGAGAACATTAAAGCTAAAGATAAAGCTTGATTTTTCTGATTTTCTAACTCATTTTGTACAATTTGCACTTGATTTGATACAAAAATATCAAGATACTTTTTGTCTAAAATATTGTTATATTTATATAAAAAATATAAAATAATAGTTATTATAATAATGAATAGAATAAATATCTTTTTGTAAGTTTTTATAAAAGGGAGTATCATAAAGATACTCCTACTTTATTTGTTAGTTTTAATAAACTGTCCAAATGGTCCAACTTGTTTTTCAATAGGATCTTTTCCTTCAATATATGTATCAGGAGCTTTTACAGATGCATCTGGAAAATCTTTTTCTCTATTTGCTTTTTCTGGTCTTTTATGCTCATTCATATTCATAAAAGCTGCAACGTTATAAGCTTCTTCATCTGTTAAAATAGGATTTTCATGTGTTGCACCTAAAGGCATATTTGCTTTAATAAAATCCATAGCTTTTAAAGTTCTGTACATTCCAGCACCTTTGTTATAGCTATCTTTTCCCCAAAGTGGCGGATACATATATCCATTTGCCTTACCTTCATTTTTAACACCTTCACCGTTTGCACCATGACAAGCTGCACATTGTGTATCATACACAACTTTTCCTTTATCTGTATCGGCTTTAGTTGTTTGTATCATTTTTCTATTAACTTCAGCTAAACTTGAACCTTCTACTTTAGCACCTATTGGAATACCTTGACTTAACCAATACATATAAGCTTCAAAAGCTTTCATCTCTTTGCTACCAAGTGGAAGAGCTTTTCCGTTCATACTTCTTTCCATACAACCATTTATTCTATCTGCTAAAGTTCCAATAGTATTTTCTCTTGGTCTATATTGTGGAAAGTTTGCAAATACTCCAATAAACCCAGCTGAGTAAGCTTTTGTCCCAGCATCTAAATGACAGCTTTGACATGAAAGATTATTTCCAGCAAATCTCATCTTTTTATCTTCGACTTCAGGTCCTATGTATTTGTACGTATGAGTTACTAACTCTTTTCCATATTTGATTAAATCACCAAATTGATTATTTGGAATAGTACTCTCATCTGGAGCTTTCCACTCTATTTTTGGTCCTTCGTATTTGTATCCAATGTTGTTTCTTTCTTTGATAAGATTTTTATCAAATTTAACAACTTCATCTGCAAATAATGAACTTACAGCTAATGCACCAAATAATGCAACAGTTACAATCTTTTTCATAAATAATTTCCTCCTACTATTTATCTTAAAAAGACTATAACATTTGTATGTAACACGAATATAACAATATGATATCAAAAATATATTTCTATTGTTTATGTATTCTTAATATTATTTATTTCCTCCAATTTACTTATTCGTTTTTCCACTTCTCCATTTTCATTATCTATCTCTTCTTTTCGTTTATTTAAAGTTAAAAATTCTATATTTAAATCTAATTTATTTTGTTTAGCTTTTTTTATTAAATCATTTATGATATTTACATCCAATTTTTTATGCTGTATATTTTTTGATTCTTTACAATAAAAAGCTTGATAAAACTCAAAATCTAAAATATTATTTTCATGACATTTATTTATTATAATCTCTATTATCTCATCTTTTTTATTTTGAGGAGTTTTTATACCAAAAATTACACCTTTTAAACAATTAAAGTCATATTTTAGTTTTCTATCTTCTTCTTTAATTTCATAATCCATCAATCTATTTAAAACTATTCTATACTCTTTTTCATACGTCCAATCTTTAGTTTTTGTCAATTTATTCTTTTCATATTTATCCCAAAAAAGTTTTCTCCATTCTTCTTGATTATTTAAAACTTTATCAAATAAAATACTTTTATTTTTATTCTCATCTATATAAAAACTTTCTACCAATGGTTGGGGTATTTTTCCCAATGACTCAAAAAAATTTATTTCTTCGAAATTACCATTATAATTTACTTCTTTTAACTTTAATCCTGTGTAAACATTTAAAAATGGTATTTCTCCTTCATTATTTGTTTCAAAAATCAAACAAACTCCGCTATGACCTTGTCCATAATGTCCCCAAACAGATGAATTGTAAGATTCTTTTAAAAAACTAGCTATATAATATTTAGGATAAGTAAATTGTTCTATAACTTCTAAATAATGAGAATAAAAATTTAAAAGGAATTGAAGATTTTGTAAATTATCATTTTCAAAAATTTTACTTTCTAAGAATGAAATATCTCCAATAAAACTAAGATTTATATCTTTTAAAAAACTTTCTAATTCACTTCTTGAAATACTATCTTTGTTTATAAATTCATAAAATTTATTTTTGTTACTATCACCTAATAAATCAAAATAATATTGTTTTTTTTGTAAATCAATTTTTTCAAATATAGGAATAATTTTATTATCAAGTTTAATTTTTTCTCCAATTACTTGGTAAATCAAATTAACTTTACTAAAACAAAATATAAAATGAATAATTAAATTCTTCCAAACAACTTCATCACCTTTAAAAATAAAATCCATAAACCCTTCCATTGGGTCATTTAGTTTATCTGTTGATTGAAAAAATATTTCTTGATTTTCTAATTCTTTATATTTGTCTAATAAACTATCAAGGTTTCTAATTCTATAAAATCTTTTTTTCATTTTATTTTCCATACAAATATTTTTTATAATACAATTTTCTCCTGCCCTATTCTATATAAACTAAAATCATATTTTATAGGGTCAAGCTTATCAAACTCTTTTAGTTTATCAGTTATCATCAAGGCTGATTTTAAATCATAGTTTTTTCGTGTCAATAATCCAAGTTTTTGACTCACTTTAAAAGTGTGAGTATCAAGAGGAAGTATCAAATCTTTTTTATCTATATTTTTCCAAAGTCCTAAATCAAGATTATCATCTCTTATCATCCATCTAAGATACATATTCCATCTTTTATATGGAGCATTTCCATTCTCTTTTATAATTCCTTGTTTATCTCTTTTTAGTGGACTTGAAACTAAAAAAGTAAAACCTTGTGAGTTATGATTTGCTACTTTAAAAATCTTTTGGATTAAAGTATCAATACCTTCTAAAATTGAGTTCTCTTTTTTGTAAGATTCATAAAATAAGTTTTGTAAACTATTTTCTTGTTTCATTCGTCTAAAAGTTTTAAATATAGCTATTACATCAGCACTATTTTGAAATCTATAATAGTGATTTTTAAGTTCTTTTTCTATTTTCTCTTCACTTTCATTTAAAAGTGAAAAGTCCAAACTATCCAAAAATTTAACTATCAACTTTGCATTTCCATAAGCAAACAAAGCACATAAAAGTATGATAAACTCATCATCGTATCTTCTTGCAACCAAAAGTGGGTCTGGTTTATCATAACTTATTTCAAGGCTACTATTTCTACTATTTACTTCTATATCTAAAAGCTCTTTTATCTCTTTATCTTTTTTTGTCATAAAATCCCTAAAATTTATCAAAAATATATTTGGTTATAATACCATTTCAAAAAAAAATATGGATTAAAAATATGCAAAATATACTAATTACGGGTTGTTCAAGTGGAATTGGACTTGAAACTGCGCTTATTTTAAAAAACAATGGAATAAAAGTTTATGCAAGTGCAAGAAAAGACAAAGATATACAAATGTTAAAAGATTTAGGATTTATTACTTTTAAAATTGATGTTAGAAATAAAAAAGAGATAGAATTTGCACTTAAAACTATTTTAGAAAATGATTTAAAACTTGATTGTGTTTTTAATAATGCTGGTTTTGGACAACCAGGAGCTGTTGAAGATTTGAGTGTAAAAACTTTAAAAAAACAGTTTAATACAAACTTTTTTGGACTTCATGAAGTAACTATTCAAGCTATGAAAATATTTAGAACTCAAGGTTATGGAAAAATTATACAACATAGCTCTGTTTTAGGAATTATTGCTTTAAAATTTCGAGGTGCTTATAATGCTAGTAAATATGCTATTGAAGGAATAAATGACACTTTAAGACAAGAAGTTATGGGTTCAAATATTTTTATAAGTACTATAAACACAGGTCCTGTTACTTCAAACTTTAGAGAAAATGCTCTAAAAAATTTTAATAAAAATATAAAAATGAAAGGAAGTTTTTGGGAAGAAACTTATAATTTAGAACTTAAAAAAAGACTTGAATCAAAAGAAGACAAAGCACCTTTTAACCTTCCAGCTTCAAGTGTAGCAAATGTAGTTTTAAAGATAATGAATAGTAAAAAACCAAAACCAAGATATTATGTAACAAAAGCTACTCATATTTTAGGTTTCTTCAAAAGAGTTCTAAGTACCTCTTTACTTGATAAACTGTTAAATAAAATTTAATTTCATACTTCTAATTTGATAATTAGAAGTATTTTGCATTATTTATATTCTTATATAAAATTACGTTCTCTTGAGATTTTAATTTTATTCTAACTTACATGATTAAATCTATAAACTCATTTTTTGAAATACCAATATCTCTTAATATTCCACCTAATAAACCAATTTTAACTATTTTCTTTTTATATACAGGAATTGTAAGGGTTTTCTTTTCTTCATGAACAAAAATTCTATGATTTCCTTTTTGCCTGTCAAATCTATACCCTATAGATTTGACAAACTTTATCAACTCTTTACCTGTTATATTAGATAAAGAAGCCATTATTTACCTTTTGAACCTTTAGTGTTGTTAGAGTTCATTTGAGCACCTCTATTTCCATTCACTTTTGCATTAGCACTATTTGTACCACTTGTACCTTTGTTTGAATTAGCTTGATTTGCTTTATGATTATTGTTTGACATAATCTTCTCCTAAAATGAATTCTGATAGTATTTAATCTATCAGTAAAATAATTATTACATATGATTTGGAGACAAAAATGAGGACAAAATCTGAAATTTCTGTAAAATTTATAAACTTGTTTGAGAAATTTAGAAATGAAATAAAAACTTCAAAAAAGCTTGATAGAAATTCATTTTATGGATTTGCTAAATACTATATTAAAAATAATACTATTTGTGATGAAAATAATACAAAAGGTAATCCTATAAAAAATTTAGAAAGAAAACTAAAAAGATGGGAAGAAAGGCTAAATAACAATATATTTCAAGAAAAAACTTTTGAAGAGTTACTCAAATATTATAAAAGTCTAAATGAAAACTATTGTTATCAAGAATTACTTCCTGATGAATATCCACAACATTGGTTTGACTAGTTTATACAACTTTCATATCTTTCTATTAAAATATCACCCCAGTAGTCTCCTTTATGTAATCTAGCTTTTTTAGCATCAATAATTCCTGCCATATACTCAACTGCACAAGCACAATTATCTCTAACTATTTCAGTTTTACCATATTTTTCTGTACACCAACTCATCATTTTATACTCAGTTTTTACAGAGGGTCTTTGAATATTCACATAACTATCAGCTACTGCACCTATTCCTACACCAATTAAAATTGTTGTAAATCCAGAGATAATATACTCTTTATATTTACTCCCAATCAAACTTTTATCACATTTTTTACATTTAATATCTTTTGACAATAAAATTTTATTTTCCGCAGAACATTTATCACAAATAATTAATATTGAATTTTCAATATTCTTTTTTTTAATATCATTATCTTCCTCTTTCACCTTTATTCCTCCAATAGTAATATATTAAATATATAAAATTTAGTAGTTTATTATCTCTTTTCTATTTGCTAAGTTTTGTAGATAATCACTTATTTGGATTAAACAAAAAGTTATTACAAATATCATAAAACCAGGGAAGAAACTAACCCACCAAGCTATATCAATAACAGCTTTTCCATCACTAAGCAAACTTCCCCAACTCATATTTGGAGGATTGATACCAAGTCCTAAAAATGACAATCCAGATTCAGCTAAAATAGCTCCACCAACTCCAAAAGTGAAAGATATAAGAAAGATAGGAGCAAGAAGTGGAGCAAAGTATTTAAAAACTATTTTAAAGTTTGAAATATTTGATATTTTTAAAATCTTGATATATGGTTTATTACTTATAGCAAAACTCTCACTTCTTATCATTCTTGACATTCCCATCCAACCAGTTATTGATATCACAATAATCAAAATAATTGAAGAAGCTTGAATATAAGATACCAATGCTAAAAGTAAAAAGAATGTTGGAAATGTCAAAAACAAATCAATTATTATTGTTATAGCTCTATCAACATTTCCTTTTAAAAATCCTGCAGTTATCCCAATAAACAATCCAACAAGTGAAGAAATAGATGCAGCTAAAAAGCCAATGATTAAAGATGTTTGTCCACCTTCAAGAACTCTTGCTAAAACATCACGTCCAAGTCTATCTGTACCAAATAGATGTTCAAAAGATGGTGCTTGTAAAATCTTAGTTGGATTTAATTCAAAAGGAGAAATAGTATAAAAAATAGGAAGGAAAAAGATAGTTAAAACAACTACTATTAAAATTCCTAAAGCTATTTTAAACATATTTTTACTTCGTATAAGTAAAATAAGAAAGTGAACTTTTACCAAATTTTCTTGTTTTATCTAAAGAAAATTTTCCTAAAGTTTGAGGAACTTCTAGTTTTGATACGTGTTCAATTATAATCATAAAAATATTATCAGCTTCAATATTTTCTATCATATGAAAAGATTTTTCATAAATATCATCCATTCCTTCTCTATAATCAAATGGTGGATCAACATATAAGATGATTTCATCTTTTGAATTTCTCATAAAGTCTAAAATCAAAGGAGTTTGAACAAAAGCATTTCCTTGAATAGTTTGACATTTTTCTATATCAATAGATTTACAGTTTCTTACTAAAATAGAGTAAGAGTTTTTATCAAGTTCTATAAAATAAGATCTTTTAGCTCCTCTACTGATTGCTTCAAGTCCAATAGAACCACTTCCTGCAAAAGATTCAATAAATATTTTATCTATGATATCAAATTGTAAAACATTAAAAACTGACTCTTTTAATGCAGATTTTGAACTTCTAGTAACATCTAAAGATGGTAATTCTAAAACTTTTCCTTTATAAACACCAGCAATTATTTTTGTAGTTGGTTTATTATTTCCCATTATTTCCCCTTTATGAGATTATCTTGCGTAACTTTCTGCTCTAGTTTCTCTAATTACATTTACTTTTATTTCACCAGGATATTGAACTTTTTCTTCTATCTCTTTTGCTATTTCAGTTGCTAATAAAACTGCTTCATCATCATTTACAAGTTCTGCTTTTACTATAACTCTTACTTCTCGTCCTGCATTTATTGCATAAGCATTTAAAACACCAAGTTTACTTGTAGAGATATTTTCTACCTCTTCCACTCTTTTTAAGAAGCTTTCTAAAACTTCTCTTCTAGCTCCTGGTCTTGCAGCACTTAGTGCATCAGCCGCACAAACAGCTGCACTTTCTACATTTATAGGTTCTTCATGTCCATGATGAGCATAAATTGCATTTATAACTGTATCACATTCATCATATCTTTTACATATTTCTGCACCTAAATCAACATGACTTCCAGGAGCTTCATGAGTTAAAGCTTTTCCTATATCATGTAAAAGCCCTGCTCGTCTAGCAAGTATTGCATCTCCACCCATTTGAGAAGCCAAAAGTCCTGATAAATGAGCAACTTCTAAAGTATGAGCAAGTGCATTTTGTCCATAAGATGCTCTATATCTTAGTCTTCCCACAAGTTTGATAAGTTCTGGATGCATAGTTTTTATTCCTAGCTCCATCACAACATCTTCACCCTCTTTTTGAATATTTTTATCAAATTCTGATTTAACTTTTTTATAAATTTCTTCTATTCTAGCAGGTTGGATTCTTCCATCTTCAAGTAGTTCTCTTATTGTTTTTGTAGCAACTGCTCTTCTATATAAGTTAAATGATGAAACAGTTATTGTATTTGGTGTATCATCAATGATAATATCAACACCTAAAAGCATCTCTAATGCTTTTATATTTCTTCCTTCTTTTCCTATGATTTTCCCTTTTGTTTCTTCATCATTTAAAGGAATATTATTTATAAGTCTTTCAGCTGCAAATTCTCCTGCATATCGAGTTACAGCTTGTGATAGCATATTGTTTATTTCATTTTTTGTATTTTGTTCTGCAATTTTATATCTTTTTCTAAATATTGATGAAATTTCCGCTCTTGAATCTTCTTTAACTTTTTTTAACATCAACTCTTTTGCTTCACTTTGAGTTAATCCACAGGCATTTTCAAGAATTTTTATAGCTTCTAAAGTCTTTTCTTCATAAGTTTTCTTTTGTTCTTCAAGTCCATCTTTTAAAGTAGTAATCTTTCTATTTTTTTCAACTATTTGTTCTTTTTCAAGTTTTATGGCTTTTAATTCAGATTCTAAATGTTCATTTAATTCTCTTTCTTTCCTTTCGATTTTTAGAAGCATTGCTTCATATTCTCTTTTTGCACTTTTAAATTCCCTATCACATTCTATTTTTGCTTTTAATTGTGCATCTTTTAAAGCCATTTCAGCCTCATGTTCAATTACTTTCGCTTTCGCTTTTGCTTGCTCAATAAAAACCTCAAACTTCGCCCTATCTAATTTTCTCACAACAAAAATACTAATCGCCGAGCTGAAGGCTCCGACAACTATCGCTACTATCAAATCTTCCATTTTATTTAAACCTTAATTTGTAATAATATAATCTGCTTTTATATCGTAATTATCACTTAAAATACTATTACTTTTACAAAGTACTAATTGTGTAAAAACTATTGTTGGTTTATAATTCAATTTGTCAAAAAATCTATCATACATACCTTTTCCATAACCTATTCTTTTGTTTAAAGCATCAACTCCAACAATTGGAACAATGGCAACATCAATTTTTTTAGGTTTTAAAAAAGAGTTATTTGGTTCTTTTATTCCAAATCTCTTTTTATGCAAAGGAAGTCTATACTTTACTATTTTAAAGCTCTCCAGATGCATAAATGGTACATAAACATTTTTTCTATATTTTCTTAAGTTATTTATTAAAGGTTTAACATCTACTTCCATACCCAAAGGTATGTATAATAAAATATTTCTCGCTTTACTATTTTTTATAAACTTATCAATTTTTTTTACAATAATTTTGTTTTTATAATACTTTGTACAAAAAGAAATAGATTCCATTTTTTTTATACACGATTTTCTAAAATCACTTTTGTGATTCTTCTCCATATTTAAGCCTCACTTAGGTAAAATCTCTACCTAATAAATAATTTTACCTAAAGGAATTGAAATGAAGTTTAAAACTTTAGCATTTTTATCTATTTTAACTATTTTATTTTTTACAGGTTGTGATTCAAAAGATAATAGTCAAAATAAAGCACAAACACAACAAGCAGATAGAGTAACTGAATTTCAACTAGAAACAGCTGATAAACAAACAATTAATATCACTTTATTAAATGATAAAATTTTATTCAAAGATTATCCAAATAAAATAGTTTTATTAAACTTTTTTGCAACATGGTGTCCACCTTGTAAAGCTGAAATTCCAAATTTAATACAACTTCAAAATGATTATAAAAATGACTTTGTAATTGTATCTATCTTACTTGAAGATATGAAAACACACGAAGAACTACAAAAATTCATTACAACTTTTAATATAAATTATCCTATTACTAATGCTTCTGAAAACTTTGATTTAGCAAAAAGTTTAGGTGGAATAAAATCTATTCCAACAATGTTCTTAGTGGATAAAGATGGAAATATTTTCCAAAAATATGTAGGATTAGTTCCTAGTGAAATGATGGAAATCGATATTAAAAAAGTATTAGCTAAATAGGAGTCAAAATTAATGTTTAGTTTCTTTAAAAAAGATGAAACTTTAGAAGTTGAGAAAAAAATAGAAGAAGATAAATCTTTTTTTTCAAAAGCTTTAGAAAAAACTTTTTCAAGCATAAAAAGTGTTGTTCCCCAAAAAAAGGAAAAAATATCTTTTGATGAAGTAGAAGAGTTACTAATAGAAGCTGATATGGAATATGAAATCATAGAAAAAGCTATGAATGGACTTCCTGATATGATTACAAGAAAACAACTTCGACATAGACTTGTAATGCTTTTTGAACATGCTCCTGAAGTTAATTTAGCAAACACAAAACCATTTGTAAGATTAATAATTGGTGTAAATGGAGCAGGTAAAACTACAACTATTGCAAAATTAGCAAATAAACTAAAAAAAGAAGGAAAATCTGTAATTCTAGGAGCTGGTGATACATTTAGAGCAGCAGCGATAGAACAACTTTCTACTTGGGCAAATAAGCTAGAGATTCCTATTATAAAAACACAACAAGGACACGACGCAAGTGCAGTTGCATTTGATACGATTAGTGCGGCGATTGCAAGAAATATTGATGATGTTATTATAGATACAGCAGGAAGATTACAAACACAAACAAATTTAAATAATGAACTAAAAAAGATTGTTAAAGTTTGTTCAAAAGCTATGAGTGATGCGCCTCATCAAAAATTACTTATTTTAGATGGAACACAAGGAAATAGCGCTATTGCACAAGCTCGTGCATTTCACGAAATAGTTGGAATTGATGGTATAATAGTTACAAAACTTGATGGAACTGCAAAAGGTGGGGCACTATTTTCTATTTCAAATCAATTAGAACTTCCTATTTTTTATGTAGGAATTGGCGAAAAACAAGATGATTTAGTTGAGTTTTCTCCTGATAATTTTGTAGATAGTCTACTTGATCAAATCTATATTTCAGAATAAATAAAGAAGGAAAATTAATGAGAACAAAAACAAAGAACTTTTTTGAAGATTTATTTGTACTTTTAATAATTGGAGTTATTATATTTTTTGTATATATTTTCTTTTTCTCAGATGATGAAAAAAGTGAAACTTTACTAACAAATAATGTAGTTCAAGAAAAAATTGAAGAAACAACAAAACCAATTATCAATGAAATAAAAGGGCAAATTGAAAATAGAGTTGAAAAAATCGTTTCTGTAACAAAACAACAAGAACAAAAAGTTGAAGAACCATCACAAAATGTTGAAGAAAATCCTATCCATAAACATGAAGTAATAAACAATGAGATAAAAGAAGAAGAGAAAAAAATAGAAGAAACTTCTTTAAATCATACAAATCACCAAGAAAATATGGCTCAAACTGTTGCTCCAATTGAAGAAACAAAAACAGAAGTTAGTGCTCAAACTTCAAATCCAATTGAAATTTCAAAAAATAATGAAATTGTGATTAGTGAAGAAGCTGGAAAAATCGAAACTAAAACTCCTGATTCTCAAATACAAGATATTCAAACAAATGAAAATGAAAATAGAGATACAAACGATAAAACAAATGTTGATCAATTTTTCAAAAATTTTGAAAGAAAAGTTTATGATAACATAAATAAGAATGTTGATAAATCAGCTTTAAGAAGTGGTCAATTCGTAAATATTAGAGTTACATTTTTAAAAGATGGTGGTTATGAACAATTAACTTATGTAAGTGGAAATATGGGTTATTTTAATTTAATAAAATCTTCAATTGAAGAGTCATTCCCTGTTGTTATTGAAGATTCTATAAAAGCACATTTCCCAAGATATTACAGAATGAAAATAGAGTTTTAATTTAAAACTCTATTAATAATTTTGGTTTAGAAAATAAATATCCTTGTCCAAAATCAACTCCTAATTCAATAAGTTTATCTTCTTGCTCTTTTGTTTCTATTCCTTCTGCAACTGTTGTATAATTAAAACTTTTAGAAAGAGCTACTATGGCTCTTATGATACTATCATTATTGTCATCTAAAGAAGAAACAAATGATTTATCTATTTTTATAATATCAATTGGTAATTTTTGCAAATACTGTAAAGATGAATAACCTGTACCAAAATCATCAATAAGTATTTTAAAACCTAAATTTTGTAATTCATTTAAACTCTTTTCTGTATCTTTCATATTTTCAATAAAATAAGTTTCAGTTATTTCTATTCCTATGTTTATAGTATCAATATTAGTTTGAATTAATATTTTTTTGATTTCATCAATAAAATTTGATCTTACAAGTTGTAAAGTTGATACATTTATAGTTATCATTTGAATATTTATTTTATTTTGTAGTTTAACAAAATCTTCACAAGCTTTTTTAAATACAAAAAAACCTAATTCATGAATAAGCCCAATCTCTTCAGCAATATAAATAAATTCATCAGGGCTAACATTTCCTAAAATAGGATTTTTCCACCTTAAAAGTGTTTCTACACTAAAAATTTCTTTTGTTTTAAGATTGTATTTTGGTTGATAAACAAGATAAAATTCTTCATTTTCTAAAGCTTTACTCAAAGCTTGCTCAATTTTTAATCTAGAACTAACTGTTTTAGTTAAATCCTCAGTATAAAATTCATATCGATTTTTAGATTTTTGTTTTGCTTTGTACATTGCTGTATCAGAATATTTAAGTAAACTAACTAAATCATCTCCATCTAAAGGATACCGTGCAATTCCTATACTACAACCAATATGCAAAGAATTATTACCAATAACTATTGTTTCATTCAAATTTTTAATAATATATTGAGCATTTAATATTATCAAATCATCATTTTCATATTCAAAGATAATAGCAAACTCATCTCCACCTATTCTAAAAACTAAACTATTGCCATCAAAAATATTTTTAAATCTAAGGCTTACCTCTTTTAATAGTTTATCTCCAGTATCATGTCCTAGAACATCATTTATAACTTTAAAGCCATCCAAATCAATAAATAAAAGTGCAAATTTTTTATTATTTTTAAAACTATCTTCTATAATTTTTTCTACTTTTATTTGTAAACTTCTTCTATTTGGAAGCATTGTTAAACTATCATGATATGCTAAAAATTCAACTTTTTCTTTCTCTTTTATATAATCAGTTACATCTAGCTTTATCGCTAAATAACCTTTTATATTTTCATTTAAAATAATAGGCGTAATTGAAGCTGTTTCATAATATATCTCTCCATTTTTCTTTTTATTTTTAAATTCGCCTATCCATTTTTCTCCTCTATCTAAAATAGCATTTATATTCTTATAAAATTCAGCTGGAAGAAGTCCTGATTTCAATATTCTTGGATTTTGACCTATCATCTCATCCTTTGTGTATCCAGTTGCTTTTTCAAAAGCTTCATTCACATATAAAATATTTCTATTTTCATCTGTAATCACTATTGAATTATCACTATTTGCGACAGCATATTTAAAAGCATTTAATTCATTTTTTGTTTTTAATGATTTTTGATATGTATATATAAAAGAACACAATAAAAATATAGAAGCAACAAATAAGATAAAAGATAAATTTTTTTGTCTTTTTAAATTTATATAGTTTATATTATTTAATTCAGTTTCTATCTTATTTAAAAAATTTTTATATTCAAGTTTAGAATATTCTATTTTAGTATTATTTATTTTTTCTAAATCAGAAGATAAAGATTTCAATCTTTTAGTTAAAAACTTGATTTCAGAAACATTATATTTTTCAACTAAACTATCTAAGTTATTGATATTTATTTGAGCTATTTCAAAATTATTCCCTTCATTATTCACAAAAAGTTTTGTAGATGAATTTAATGCATTATCTAAAATAATAATATCTTTAATCGAATTCATTAAATATTTAGTTCTTAAACTTTGACTAAGTTCTAAAATATAATTTAATGAGCCAACAACAGAAGAATTTAAAGATTTGAATCTTTCGATATAGGTAATCTCTTTTTGCCATTCATGTGATAAATTCTTTATTAAATTTTCAAAGTTATAGCCATAGTTTTTATAAAAATTTTCTGTGTCAAAACTACTTATTAAGATTTCAGTTTCAGATATCTTCTTGTTTAGATTATCATAATTTATGAATGTTGCTTTATTGTTTATAAAATTATTAAATTCATTATGTAGAATTTTTAAGTTTATTACATTGCTATAATATATGTTGAAATTCTCTATTTTTTCATTTATCTTATTTAAATTATATATAAAAAAAGAAGTAATAATTACAAACAATAAAAGAATAAAGCTCACCTTATCAAAATATTTAAGAAAATTTATTCTATTGTTCTTCTTGATAATCATACAATTCTCCAGTTAAAGATTTTAAAAATGAAACTATGCTATCAATATCTTCTTCACTTAAAGATTTACCTAATTGATAATTTGCCATAAATTTTACAGTGTCAGATAAATTATCAAATCTTCCATCGTGCAAATATGGTGATGTAAATTGAACATTTCTTAAACTTGCTACTTTAAAATAATATAAATCATCTTCATTCTTTGTTACTTCAAATCTTCCTTTAGAAATAGAATTGACTTTATCTACAACGCCAAATCTAGCATATAAATTTCCACCCACATTTGTACCATGATGACAGGCAATACAACCTTGTTCTTTAAATATAATATATCCTCGTTTTTCTTCCTGTGTTATAGCATCTTTTTCTCCTTTTAAATATCTATCAAAACGAGAATTTGGAGTAATCAAAGTCTTTTCATATTCAACAATTGCATCTATTAAATTATTTTGAGTAATACCATCTTCGTAAATCTTTTTAAATTTATTTTTATATTCCGTATTATTTAGTTTAATAACTAACTCTTGAAGATTCATTCCCATTTCATTATCTTTTGTAATAGGTCCAATAGCTTGTTCATAAAGGTTTTTTGATCTTCCATTCCAAAATTGTGCAAAATTAAATACACTATTAAATACTGTAGGAGTATTTATATCTCCAACTTTCTTTTCAATTCCCAAAGAAAATTTTTTATCATCAGCCCCTCCATGGCTAAACGAATGACAAGAATGACAAGAAATAGTTTCATCTTTAGATAATCTTTTATCAAAAAAAAGTTCTTTCCCTAAATTAACTTTATTTTTATCAACATTAATTTTTGTAGGAATTGCCGTAATTGGTTCTTGTGAATACAAAAAAGAAAATCCAATAGTTAAAAATATAATAGATTTTATCAAAAAGAACTCCAAAAAATAATATTTTTAATTATATTATAATCTCTTTTAGGTTCTTGTTAATTTTCGATATAAGGTGATAGGATAAAGTATATATGAAGTTTAAAAGCTAAAAAAGCTATTAATTTTTCTAAAATATCTTTCAATTCCATCAAAAGAGTGGCTTCCGCCCTCTTCTACAATAAGTTCAGTATCCTCTAATTTTATCGCTGCTTCATTAAAATCTAAAACTTCATCTTCTTCTTGTAATAAAGTTATAAAATTTTGTGGATTTTTTAGATCTTCAACCTTATAATTTTTTAATGAATTTATATGACTTTGAGTAAATTCGAATCGAGAATTATCATAATAATTTGTCACAAATTCAACTCCTTCATATCTATGCAAAGTATTCCAAGGATTAACAGCAGGATTTATTAAAACTGCTTTTAAATCATATTTATTTGCCAAATATAAACCATAAAAACCACCTAAAGAAGAACCAATCAAATATACATTTTCATCTTTATTTAAAGAAAATTCTATTATTTGTTCTAAAGTATCAATAGCTAAATTTGGAATTGTAGGAAGAGAAATAGTAATTATCTCCTCTTCAAAATACTCTTTAAATTTTTGTGCTTTTGAACCAAATCCACAACTAGCAAAACCATGAATATAAATTATCATTTTATTTTTCCTAAATTTTTAAATAATAATACTCAAAAAAGTATTACATATTGAAATATTTCATAAGATACAAAAGAATTTTAGATAAAATCAACAAAATTTTTAAAGGTTTTTTAGATGGCAAAGAAAAAAATTTCACTTTTTGAGTGTCAGCATTGTGGAGAACAATCATCAAAATGGCTTGGTAAATGTCCAAATTGTGACTCTTGGGATAGTTTTATTGAATTAAATCAAGAACAACAAGAAGTATTAAAACAAACTATAAAAGTTTCAAATTCAACTTCTAAAGCAAAACCAATTACAGAAATTTTACAAGATGATGTTTCAAGATTTTCTTCTTTTAATTATGAATTTGATTTAGTTTTAGGAGGTGGAATAGTTCCTGGAAGTTTAACTTTAATTGGAGGAAGTCCAGGTGTTGGGAAATCTACACTTTTGCTTAAAGTTGCAGGAAGTATTGCAAAAAGTAATAAAAAAGTTTTATATGTTTCAGGAGAAGAAAGTGCTGGACAGATAAAACTAAGAGCAAATAGACTTGAAGCAAATAGCGATAATCTATTTTTATTAAGTGAAATTAAACTTGAAGAGATTATGGATGAACTTTTAAGAGAAGATTATGAAGTTTGTATTATTGACTCAATTCAAACAATTTATTCTTCAAGTTTAACTAGTGCACCAGGAAGTGTTTCACAAGTAAGAGAAATCACTTTTGAACTAATGCGTAAAGCAAAAGAGTCAAATATTGCCATGTTTATAATTGGACACATAACAAAAGATGGAAGTATTGCAGGTCCTAGAGTTTTGGAACATATGGTTGATACAGTTTTATATTTTGAAGGTGAAGCTAGTAGAGAATTACGAATGTTAAGAGGTTTCAAAAATCGATTTGGTTCAACTTCTGAAATTGGTATATTTGAGATGACAGCAGAAGGACTTATAAGTGCAAAAGATATAGCTTCAAAATTCTTCGATAAAAACAAATCACAAAGTGGTTCAGCATTAACAGTATCAATGGAAGGAAGTCGAGCAATAATTTTAGAAGTTCAAGCACTTGTTTGTGAAAGCACTTATCCAAATCCTAAAAGAAGTGCTACAGGATTTGATACAAATAGACTTACAATGCTTTTAGCTTTACTTGAAAAAAAGATTGATTTGCCTCTAAATAATTATGATGTTTTTATAAATATTAGTGGAGGAATTAGAATAAAAGAGAGTTCAGCTGATTTAGCTGTAATTGCTGCAATAATTTCAAGTTTTAGAGATAGACCAATTTCAAAAGAGTCTGTATTTATTGGTGAAGTTTCACTAACTGGCGAAATAAAAGATGTTTATTCTATTGATATTAGGCTAAAAGAAGCTCAAGCACAAGGAATAAAAAAAGCTGTAATTGCACAAAAAACAAATCTAAAATTAGATATTAAAACTTTTGCAGTTGATGAAGTATCTAAAATGATTGAATTATTTTAACAAAAAGGAAAACTAATGAAAAAACTATTTTTAGCTTCATCATTCAAAGATGTTGCAAATATTTTTGCAGATTTTGAAAAAGATCTAAAAGGGAAAACAGTAACTTTTATACCAACAGCAAGTAAAGTAGAAAAGGTTGTATTTTATGTAAATTCGGGAAAAAAAGCACTTCAAAAATTAGGATTAATTATCGATGAATTAGATATATCTACTGCATCAAATGATGAAATAAATAGCAAACTAAGAAATAATGATTTTATTTATATTACAGGTGGAAATACATTCTTTTTATTACAAGAGCTTAAAAAAACAGGTTCAGATAAAATAATTATTGATGAAATAAATAAAGGTAAACTTTATATAGGAGAATCAGCAGGTGCAATTGTTACATCAGCAAATGTAGAATATGCAAAAAGAATGGATGATGTAAAAAAAGCTCCAAATTTAACAGAGTTTAGTGGATTAAATCTAGTAGATTTTTATGTAATTCCACATTATACTAATTTTCCATTTGAAAAAACCGTAGAAAAAATAATAGAAGATTACTCTTCAAAATTAAATTTATCTCCTATTAGTAACAAAGATGCTATTTTAGTTGTTGATAATAAAATTGATTTTATTCAAATTAAAGAGGAGAAATAGAAATTCTATTTCTCTACTCTTTTTTTTGCACCATTCATTAATCTTTCGTTAGAAACTATTGCTCTTGTGTGAGTACCATTTCCAATAACTCCACCACTATCAACAACCTCTATTTCAAATTTAAAAAGTTTTCCTTCCATTCCTACAAAAGTTGCAGTTGAAATAGCAGTATCTCCTTCTAAAGTTGGAGCAAGATGTTTTATATTAACTTCTACACCAACACTTAACTCACCATCTTTTAATAAAGGTAACATCATTTTTGCAGCGCTGCACTCCATTAAAGCAACCATTCTTGCAGTTGCAAAAACTTCTGGAAATGCATCATCTTTTGATATTTGTAAATTTGCAGCTAAATCTTTATTTAAAACTTTATAATCAATTGTAGCTTTTGTTCCAATCTCTAAACTCATTTTCTCTCCTTAATGTTTTAGGTAAATTAATATTACACTCTAACTTATTAATTTTTAGTTATAATTTTTGAAAAATTTTATGGATATTAAATGATTGATTTAGAAAATAGTACAGAATTTGAAATAGACACTCTTAATTTAGAAAATATAGCAAATACTCTTACAACAAAAGATATTGAATTGATTGTTGTAAAAAATGATGAAATTCAAGAATTAAATAAAGAGTATAGAAATATAGATAAACCAACTGATGTTTTAAGTTTTCCTATGAATTTTGAAGTGATTGATATGCCATTATTAGGTTCTATTGTAATTTCAACAGATTTTGTTCAAGAAAAAGCGAAAGAGTTTAAACATAGTTTTAATGAAGAATTTACACTTTTATTCATTCATGGACTTTTACACCTTTTAGGATTTGACCATGAAATTGATAATGGAGAACACAGATTAAAAGAAGAAGAGTTGATTGAAAAATTTAAACTTCCAAGTAGTTTAATAGTTAGAAATTCTTAAAATACAAAATAGTCTAAAATTAGACTATTTTGAACATTTTGAACAAATTCCACTTATAACGATATTTGTAGAATTTACTTTAAAAGAGCTGATTTTTGAAACTTGTTCTGCAATATCTGAAGAATCAAGCATAATATCTTCGATGTATCCACAACAAGAACAAGCTAAATGAGCATGTTCAGCTTTTACCAATTCATAAACAGATTTTGTTTCTGGAATTTTCACTTCTGAAAGAAAAACTTTCTCTACCATTGCATTGATATTTTTATAAATAGTAGCTAAAGAGATAGATGGGAACTTAGCTAATAATTTTTTATATAAATCATCAATATTCATATGTCCATTTTTATAAAGTTCTTCAACAATTGCAACTCTTTGTGGAGTAACTTTTAAGTCATATTCTTTTAATAAATTTGTATAATTTGTCATAATTTTTTTCCTTTGCTGGAATAATATCCTAAAAAATGTTAATCTTTTTTAACGTTATTATACCATAATTTTTTTCATAAGATAATATTTTTCTTCTAAAATATTTTGCATAGCGTTTATTATACAAAATTTTTTTAACTTTTACCTCTTAAAAATTTTATCTTTGGTAATATTTCAAAAATTTTGGAGAATATTTTGTTAAAACTTTTAATAATTTTTATTTTTTCTATCTCTTTATATGGTTCAAACCTAAAAATTGCCTCGTATAATGTAGAAAACTTTTTTGATTTAAGTTATGATAAAAGTGAATATAATGAATTTATTCCAAATAATAACTCTTTATGGAATCAAAAAAATTTTAATGTAAAACTAAATAACTTGATAAAAGTTATTGATGATATAGATGCAGATATAATCGGTTTACAAGAGATTGAAAACAAAGACTTGATGCAACTTTTACAAAAAAAACTACCAAAATATAAATATTTTTCTTTTATAAAATATCCAGATTCAGCTGTTGGTTTAGGATTTTTATCAAAAGTTGAGATAAAAAACTCTTCAAGCATTGATGTAAAATTTATTGATAAACTTTTTAGACCAATTTTAGAAACAACCTTTATTTATGAAAATGTTGAATTTAAAATATTTAATAATCATTGGCCATCAAAAGCTGCTGCAGAAAATTATAGAATAAAATATGCAAAAACTTTGCAAGATAGATTATTAAAACTTCCAAAAGATTATGATTATATTCTTTTAGGTGATTTTAACTCTAATTACAATGAATTTGAAACTTTTAAAAAAGATTTAAAACTAAATTTAACTTCAGGAGTTACGGGAATAAATCATGTTTTAAATACTACAATAGACGATCACTTTATAACTTATGATGATATTTTAAAAGAAGAGAAAAAAGTTCACTATAATCTTTGGTTAGATATAAAAACAAGTGAAAGGTTTTCTACAAAATTTAAAAATCAAAACAACACTCCTGATAATATAATCCTTTCATCATCACTTTTTGATAATAAAAATCTTACTTATATTAAAAAATCATTTGAAGTTTTTAAACCTAACTATTTATATGAAAATGGTGAAGTTAAAAGATGGAAAATGACTCAAGATAGAAATATTAAAATTCATAAAGGAGAAGGTTTTTCTGATCATCTTCCAATTTTTGCAAAATTTTCTATAAATGATAATATAACAAAAAATAATCTACAAGTCGAAGAAAATTTAAGTACAATATCATCTTTATATAAAAAAGAGAAATTAATTGAACAAATTTTTTTAAATGATGTTATTGTAATTTACAAAGATGATGAAAAAGCAATAATAAAAAAAGAAAATGATAGAGCAATTTATATCTATCAAAATGCAAAAGATTTAAAATTAGGATACTCATATAATCTTCAGATAAATCAAATTTATGATTTTTTTGGATTAAAAGAGATAAAAGATTTTTTTATTTCTAAAGAAAATAAAGAGATAAAAAATTATAAAGATTTATATTTAGATGCGTCAAATATAGATATTTTTGATTTCAAATATGAAAATGAAGTTATTACAAATTTAACTGGAATAGTAAAAAATGGAAAACTTTATATAAATGAAAGCAAGTTTATTAAACTTTTTGCAAAAGATAAAAATATTTTGCCTAAAGATAATGAAAAAATCAGAATTTTAAATGCACAATTAGGTTCATACAAGGGAAATATGCAAATCATTTTACATCAATTATCAGATTATAAAGTAGAAAAATAATGTTATTAAAATCAATTTTCACAAATAGTTCAGGTATTTTAGTTTCAAGAGTTACAGGATTTGTAAGAGATTTATTAACTGCTTCAATTTTAGGAGCAAATGTATATTCTGATATATTTTTTATAGCATTTAAACTTCCAAATCTGTTTAGAAGTATTTTTGCTGATGGAGCTTTTACGCAAGCTTTTATTCCTTCTTATGCAAAATCTAAACATAAAATTAGATTTTCATCAATAATATTTTTACAATTGATTGGTTTTTTACTAATTTTATCTTTAATTGTTACTATGTTTTCACATCTTGTTGCAAAAGCTTTTGCTATTGGATTTAGTCAAGAAACTATTGATTTAGCTGCACCACTTTTTGCTATAAATTTTTACTATTTGCCTATTATTTTTACAGTTACTTTTATGGCTGCACTTTTACAATATAAACACCGTTTTGCAACAAGTGCATATTCAACTGCTTTATTAAATCTTGCAATGATATGTGCTTTATTAATATCAAAAAATATGGATAAATATGAAATTACTTTTTATCTTTCTTATGGCGTTATTTTTGGAGGAATTTTACAAATAATAGTTCATGTATATTCGATAAAAAAAGCTAATTTATGTAAAATATTTCATTTAAAAAAATATAAGAAAAAAGAAGAAACAAAATTTTATAAAAACTTTTTTTCAGCAACACTTGGTTCTTCAACTATGCATATTTCAGCGTTTATTGATACTTGGTTAGCTTCTCTTTTAGTAAGTGGTTCAATATCTTATTTATATTATGCAAATAGGATTTTCCAACTTCCTCTTGCTATTTTTGCAATTGCAACTTCAATAGCTTTATTTCCAATGATAGCAAAATCAATAAAAAATAAAAATGAAGAAAAAGCTCTAAGTTTAATGAAAAAATCTTCTCTGATTTTATTTGTACTTCTAAGTATTGCTACAATAATTGGAATTGTTTTTGATAATTTTATAATAAAAATACTTTTTGAAAGAGGTGCTTTTACTAAAGAAGATACTATAAATACGGCACTAATTTTAACTATGTATTTAATAGGTTTACTTCCTTTTGGTTTGGCAAAAATATTTTCTCTTTGGCTGTATGCAAAAGAACAACAATTACTAACAGCAAAAATATCAATGCAAAGTTTAGCTTGTAATATTGTTTTCTCACTATTATTGATAAAACCATTTGAAGCAGCAGGTCTTGCTTTTGCAAGTACTTTAAGTGGTTTTATTTTATTTTTTCTTACAATTAAAGCATTTGGATTTAATAACTTTATAAAAATGTTTAAAAATTAAATTTAGTAAGATTAAGTTATAATCTAAGCCTTATATACAAAATTTGTTAGGATAACTATGCGAAAATTTTTTAAACAATATATCCCTTATTATAAAAATTATAAATTAGAATTTTTTTATGCTGCTATAGGTATTGTTCTTGTTGCTTCTGCAACTGCAGGAACAGCTTATGCAATTCAACCATTATTAGATGATATTTTTATAAAAAAAGATGCTGAAATGCTTTATATCATGCCTATTTTTGTTATTATTCTTTATACAGCGAAAGGTTTTGGTAGTTATATTCAAGCTTATTTTATTTCCTTTATTGGTCAAGATATTACAAGAATTGTAAGAGACAAACTTTTTTCTCATATTCTAACTTTGGATATGGATTTTTTCCAAAAAATTCATGGTGGAGAACTTGTAAGTAGAATCGTAAATGATATAAATAGAATTCAAAGAGCCATTTCAAATAATCTTGCAGAAATAATTAGAGAATCATTAACTATTGTTGGACTTGTAGGACTTGTTATTTATCATTCACCTGAGCTTGCATTTTATGGTTTAATTGTTTTACCACTTGCTATTTATCCTCTTTCTCGACTAGCAAAAAGAATGAAAAAACTATCTTTTAAATCTCAAGAAAGTAACTCTGATATTACTTCAAGTTTAAATGAATCTTTTAATAATATAGAAATAATAAAAGCAAATTCAACTGAAAAAGTTGAAGTTACAAAGTTTTCTGTTCACAATATGTTATTTTTCAAATACAATATGAAAGCAGTAAAAACAAATCAATTAACTTCACCTCTTATGGAAATTATTGGTGCTTTTGCTTTTGCAGCAGTTATTATTGTTGGTGGTTCAAAAGTAATTTCAGGAGAACTTACAACGGGAGAATTTAGTTCATTCATAGCTGCCCTTTTTATGCTTTATACTCCAATTAAAAAAATTTCTAATCTTTATAATAGTATGCAAGATGCAATTGCTGCAAATGAAAGAATCAATGATATGTTTTCAAAAAAACCTTCAATTATTTCTGGAGATATAAAAGAGATTGTAGATATAAAAGAGATTCATTTTAAAAATGTTGAACTAAAATATGATGATTTTGTAGCACTAAAAAATATAAATTTAGATGCAAAAAAAGGTGAAACAGTAGCTCTTGTAGGTGATAGTGGAGGAGGAAAATCTTCTTTAATAAATCTAATTGTAAGATTTTATGATACTACAAATGGTGAGATTTTGATAAATAATGATTCTATAAAAGATTTAGATTTGAAATCTCTAAGAGAAAATATTTCAATAGTAACTCAAAGAGTTTATATTTTTAATGACACAATAGCTGCAAATATTGCTTATGGTTACGAAATTGATGAAATAAAAGTTATTGAAGTTTTAAAACAAGCTCATGCTTATGATTTTGTAATGCAAATGAAAAAGGGAATTCATACAATCTTAGATGAATTTGGTACAAATTTAAGTGGTGGGCAACGACAAAGAATAGCAATAGCAAGAGCTTTATATAAAAATCCAAAAATTTTAATTTTAGATGAAGCAACATCAGCACTTGATAATAAAAGTGAATCTATAATAAGTGAAGTTATTAATGAAGTTAGTCGTGATAAAATAACTTTTATTATTGCTCATAGACTAAGTACAATAAAAAATGCTTCAAAAATTGCAGTATTTAAAAGTGGAGAAATCGTTTCTATTGGAACAGAACAAGAGTTAAAAAGCAATTGCGAAGAGTATCAAAGACTATCTAGTTCAGCTAATATTTGATGATATTTAGATAAAATATTCAACTTTTTAAAAAGGATAAATTTTGATTAGTTATGAAACAGTAAAAAAAGTACTATTTAAATTTCAACCAGAAACTGCTCACAATATAGCGGAATTTGGTCTAAAAACATTAGGTAAATGTTTTATTCTAAAAAATATAATGGAAAAAGAGAATTATATTTTTCATCCAAGATTAAATCAAAAAATTTTTGACCTAAATTTTTCAAATCCTGTTGGACTTGCCGCTGGTTTTGACAAAAATGCAACTATGATAAAAGCTATGAAATCTTTAGGTTTTGGTTTTACAGAGATTGGAACTGTAACTTTACTTCCTCAAGATGGAAATCCAAAACCTAGAATGTTTAGATATGCTGAGGCTAAATCTGTTCAAAATGCTATGGGATTTAACAATCTTGGTGCGCATGCTGTTTTAAAAAATCTAAAAAAAGTTTATCCTTTTGAGATACCAGTTGGTGTAAATATTGGAAAAAATAAAATAACTCCTGAAGAGTTTGCTTTAAGTGATTATAAAAACTTAATTAAAAAATTCCATAAAATAAGTGATTATTTAGTAATAAATATCTCTAGTCCAAATACTCCAAATTTAAGAGATTTACAAAATGAAAAGTTTATTACAGAATTATTTACTATGGCAAAAACTTTAACAACAAAACCAATTTTACTAAAAATTGCACCTGATATGGAAGTGCAAACAGCGATAAATTTATGTAAAACTGCTGTTGAAGCAGGTGCAAGTGGAATAATTGCAACAAATACAACAATTGATTATAGTTTAGTACCAAATTGTCAAAACTTTGGTGGTTTAAGTGGATCTTGTCTAACGCAAAAATCTTCACAACTTTTTAAAGAAATAGCACGGGAATTATTTGGAAAAACTATTTTAATTTCAGCTGGTGGTATTTCAAATGGTGCTCAAGCTTATGAAAGAATAAAAAATGGTGCAACTTTAGTTCAAGCATATTCAGGACTTATTTTTGAAGGACCTGCAATGGTTAGAAAAATAAACCAAGAGATTTTAGAACTACTTGATAAAGATGGTTTTGAAAATATTCAAGAAGCTATTGGAGCTAATTTAAAATAATGAATTATATAAAAAATCTATTCAAAATATTTTTTGTTCAACTTTTTTTATTAATAATAATATCGGGAGAATCAATGGGTAGTAACTTACCAAAATATTATACAAAAACTTTAGAAAATGGTCTTGAAATAGTAGCAATCCCTATGAAAAATGGTTCAGATGTAGTATCTACTGATGTTTTTTATAAAGTTGGAAGTAGAAATGAAAAAATGGGTAAAAGTGGAATTGCTCATATGTTAGAACACTTAAATTTCAAATCTACAAAAAATTTAAAAGCTGGTGAATTTGATGAAATTGTAAAAGGATTTGGAGGAGTAAACAATGCTTCTACATCTTTTGATTACACTCATTACTTTATAAAATCAAGTTCAAAAAACATGGATAAATCTTTAGAATTATTTGCAGATTTAATGGAAAATCTTACACTTAAAGATGAAGAATTCCAGCCAGAAAGAGATGTAGTTGCAGAAGAAAGAAGATGGCGAACAGATAATAATCCAATGGGATATTTGCAATTTAGATTATTTAACAATGCTTATATTTATCATCCATATCATTGGACTCCAATTGGATTTATGAACGACATTAAAAATTGGACAATTGAAGATATAAAAGATTTTCATAGTACTTATTATCAACCAAAAAATGCAATAGTAGTAGTTGCAGGGGATATAGATAAAGATGAAATTTTTAAATCAGTTGAAAAACATTTTAAAAATATCAAAAACAGTAAAGAAATCCCATCATCTATCCATACAACAGAACCAGAACAAGATGGTGCAAAAAGAGTAACTATTCATAAAGAATCAGCTGTACAAATGATAGCAATCACTTATCATATTCCAAATTTTGAACATGAAGATCAAGTTGCACTTTCAGCATTAAGTGAACTTTTAAGCAATGGTAAAAGCTCAATTTTACAAAAAAAATTAGTTGATGAAAAAAGATTAGTTAATACTATTTATGCTTATAATATGGATTTAAAAGACCCTGGATTATTTATGTTTATGGCTGTAGCAAATGAAGGTGTTGATGCTTTAAAAATAGAAAAAGAAATTTTAGATACAATTGCGCAAATTAAACAAGGACAATTTGAAGAAAAAGATATAAACAAAATAAAAATCAATACAAAAGCTGATTTTATTTTTTCACTTGAAAGTTCAAGCGAAGTAGCTTCTTTATATGGTTCTTATTTAGTAAGAGGAAATATAACTCCTCTTTTAAATTATGAAAAAAATGTAGAAAAATTGACTAAAAAAGATTTAATTGATGTTGCAAATAAATATTTAATTGAAAAAAACTCAACAACAGTTATTTTAAAAGAAGAAAAATAATCTACTAGTAAAAAAGGATAAGTATGGATATTATTACCGGTTCTATGACCGCACTAATTACACCATTTAAAAATGGAAAAGTTGATTTACAAAAATATGAATCTTTAATAAAAAGACAAATAGCTCAAGGGATAAATGCTGTTTCACCAGTTGGAACAACAGGAGAAAGTGCTACTTTATCACATAAAGAACATAAAGAATGTATTGAAGTTGCCGTTGCAACTTGTAAAAACAGTGGTGTAAAAGTTCTTGCTGGTGCTGGTTCAAATGCAACTCATGAAGCTTGCGATATCGCTAAATTTGCTCAAGAAGTAGGAGCAGATGGGATTTTATCAATTGCTCCATATTATAATAAACCAACTCAAGAGGGATTATATCAACACTATAAAGCAATAGCAAACTCTGTTGAACTTCCTTTAATGTTATATAATGTTCCAGGTCGTACAGGAGTTGATTTACTTCCAGAAACAGCAATAAGACTGTTTGATGATGTAAAAAATATCTATGGAATAAAAGAAGCGACAGGAAGTTTAGAAAGAGCAACTTCATTAATGTCAGCAAGAAAAGATTTTGTAGTAGTTTCAGGAGATGATAGTGTTGATTTTCCTATGCTTGCAAGTGGTGCAAGAGGAATTATCTCTGTTACTTCAAATCTTTTACCAAACTTGAAATCAAAATTAGTAAGTAGTGTACTAGAAGGTGATTATAAAACTTCCTTAAGTATTCATAATGATCTTTATGAATTAAATAAAACTTTATTCTGTGAAAGTAACCCTATTCCAATTAAAGCTGCTATGTATTTATCTGGATTATTAGATAGTTTAGAATTTAGACTACCATTGACTAATCCAAGTGCAGAAACAATGCAAAAATTAGAAAAAATTTTAATAAAATATGAGGTAATAAAATAATGAATAACAACATGCAAGGGAAAACTTTAGTAATTTCAGGTGGAACAAAAGGTATTGGTAAAGAGTGTGTTTATAAATTCGCAAGTAATGGTGTAAACGTAGCATTTACTTACAACTCAAATGGTGAAGTAGCTCAAGAAATCTGTAAAGATGTTGAGAAAAAATTTGGTGTGAAATGTCGTGCATATCCATTTAATATTTTAGAGCCTGAAAAATATTCTGAGCTATTTGAAGAAATAGATAAAGACTTTGATAGAGTAGATTTCTTTATTTCAAATGCAATGATTTATGGAAGAGCAGTTGTTGGTGGTTATGGTAAATTTATGAAATTAAAACCAAGAGGATTAAACAATATTTATACTGCAACAGTAAATGCCTTTGTATGTGGAGCACAACAAGCAGCAAAAAGAATGCAAAAAATTGGTGGTGGAGCAATAGTTAGTTTAAGTTCTACTGGAAATTTAGTGTATATTGAAAATTATGCAGGTCATGGAACAAATAAAGCTGCAGTTGAAGCAATGGTTAGATATGCTGCAAATGAATTAGGTGAATTTAATATTAGAGTAAATGCAGTTTCAGGAGGTCCTATCGATACTGATGCTCTTAAAGCATTTACAAATTATGAAGAAGTAAAAGCAAAAACTGCTGAATACTCTCCATTAAATAGAATTGGTCAACCAGAAGATTTAGCACAATCTTGTTATTTCTTGTGTACAAATGATGCTTCTTGGATTACAGGTCACACATTAATTGTTGATGGTGGGACAACTTTTAGATAATGACAAAAGCATCGTTAAATCTTCCAAATCTTTTAGCACTTTTTAGAATAGCATTAGCACCGCTAATGCTATGGTTTTTTATTGACAGACACAATCCTATTTTTTCATCTTGGCATCCGTCTTGGTTCGATTATTTTGCAGGACTTATTTTTGTAATTGCTTCAGTTACTGATTTTTTTGATGGATTTATCGCAAGAAATTGGGATCAGATGACAAAACTAGGTGGAATTTTAGACCCCCTTGCAGATAAAATGCTTGTACTTGCAGGTTTTTTAGGGCTTATGGCAATTGATAGAGCAAGTGTTTGGGCTATATTTTTAATCCTTTCAAGAGAATTTTTTATTACTGGACTAAGAGTCGTTGCTGTAAGTGAAGGGAAAAATGTCTCTTCAACAATGGCTGGAAAAATAAAAACTGTTGTACAAATGATTGCTATTGGTTTTTTAACTATGAATTGGCCATTTGCAATAGAATTTTTATGGTTAGCAGTTATTTTGACTATTTATTCAGGATATGAATATACAAGAGATTATTTCAAACTCTAAAGGTTTTTTGTGGGTACTATTACTTTTTTATTAGTTTTATCATTTTTAGTATTTTTTCATGAACTTGGTCACTTTTTAGCTGCTAAGTTTTTTGGTGTAAAAGTGCATACATTTTCTATTGGGTTTGGAAAACAAATCTATTCAAAATATTGGAAAGGTACAACTTGGCAGATTGCTCTAATTCCACTTGGTGGATATGTAAAAATGAAAGGTCAAGATGATTCAAATCCAGCTTTAATTGAAGATGGAGAAGATTCATATAATGCAAAAAAACCTTGGCAAAGAATTATAATTTTGTTTGCAGGTCCATTTGCTAACTTTATTCTTGCTGCAATTTTATACTTTATAATAGCTCTATCAGGAGCAAATACTTGGGCTGCACAAGTTGGTAGTGTTCAAGAAAATTCTCCTGCATTTATTGCTGACATAAAAGCTAATGATGAAATTATTAGAATAAATGACATAGACATAAAATCTTGGGAAGAAATAGGTAAAGTTATTACAACAACACAAGGTGCTTTACAATTTTTTATAAAAAGAGATAATCAAGTTCTAATAAAAACTATAAATCCAGAGATTTCAGATAGTCAAAATATGTTTAGAGAAAATATCAAAAAAAGAATGATTGGAATTAGTCCAAGTGGAAAAATTATAACTTTAGATTTGTCTTTTTCTCAATCTTTAGTTTTTGCTTATGAAAAAACTATCTTTGCTTCAACTGTGATTTTTCAAGGTGTTCAAAAACTAATTTCAGGAATAGTTCCTACAAGTGAAATAGGTGGTGTTATTAGCATAGGAAAAGTTATTTCAGATGCAAGTGAAAGTTCTATCATCGCACTACTTACAATTACGGCTTTGATTTCCGTAAATCTTGGTGTTTTAAATCTTCTTCCTATACCAGCACTTGATGGTGGACATATTATGTTTAACTTATATGAAATGATAGTAAGAAAAAAACCAAGTGATAGAGTGTTTGTATTTTTGACTATAATGGGATGGATGATTTTGGGAAGTTTGATGCTTCTTGGAATTTATAATGATATTAATAGAATATTTTTAAATAATTAAAAGAGTACAAAATGGATAAAAAAACAGCAACAAAAAATCTAGATAATCTAATAACAAAAGTTGAAGGTGCCAGATTAAAAATCTCAGAACATCATATTGTAAAAGTCATTGGTATTTCAAAATACTCTACAACACAAGATATAAAAACTCTTTATGAAGCAGGTCAAAGGGCTTTTGGAGAAAATAAAGTTCAAGATTTAAAACAAAAAAGTGAGGAATTGGATGAACTTCCTATTGAATGGCATTTTGTAGGAACTTTACAAAAAAATAAAATCAATAATCTAATAGATTTAAATCCAACATTAATACACTCTTTAGACTCTTTAGATTTAGCGCAAGAATTAAATAAGAAGTTAGAAGCTAAAAACAAAAAACTATCTTGTTTACTTCAAATAAACTCTGCAAACGAAGATACAAAATCTGGAGTTGAAGCAAAAGATGCTGTGAAAATTTATAAAGAGATTTTAGAAACTTGTCCAAATATCATATTAAAAGGTGTTATGTGTATTGGAGCAAATTCAACTGATATAAAACTGATTAAAGAATCATTTAAAATTACAAAAAATATTTTTGATGAATTAGTTCCTTTTGGAGCAAAATATTGTTCTATGGGAATGAGTAGTGATTTTGAATTAGCAATTGCGTGTGGTTCAAATATGATTAGAGTTGGCTCTACTTTATTTAAAGAGTAAATTATGAAACCAACTGTATACCTAACTTTTTTAGCATTTTTTATATTTATTGGGATTATTATTTATAATAAAGGTATTGAAAAACAAGAAGAAAAAGTAGTTATTGCCCCTTGTGAAGATGCAAAAGTATTTCAAGAAGTAAAAGAAAATCCGAACAAACTCGATGAATTAATCATAGAAAAATGTACGGATAATCAAAAATAGTTCTAAATGTTTTCGTTTACAAGATATTTGTAAATTAAATACGCTGAGTAAAGTATTAAACCATAAGCTAAAAGTTCTGTTCCTTCTTCAATCATTGCTTTTACTTCATATACAAAATTATCTTGCATTACTTGTCGCCAAAAACTTCCCATTCCAAACAATCTTGAAAAAACAAATAAAAACATAACAGAAAATATCATTAATTTCATATGTGGTATTTTTAAATAAGTTGCTAATTCTAAAACACCTTTTTTCCAATCTTTAAATGCATAAACTATTGCAATTAAAGCAACTAAAAAAGCCCAAGGAGCCCAAAACCCATGATAAACAAGATCAAAAATATCATCATTTTCTCTAATAAAAAGTACAAGATAAAAAGCTGCTATTAACATACTAGCTCTTTTTAAATTTGGTATTATAAATGACAACCTAGTAAATATTGTTATTGTTAAAAACAAACAAAGTAACTGAAACCACTCTAATAATGAACTTTCATGATTAAAAGTTCCAAAAAATTTTATATCTATTCTTAAAATTAAAGGAACAATAGCACAAATACTAGCCACAACAAAAAGATATTTTAAACTATCTACAATAATATTTTTTGCTTCTTTTAAATCGATTTGATTAAAATTATTATTTGACATAACTAACCTTATAAAAAAAAATTAAACGCGAAGTATACAACAATTACATTTTGGTTACAATTAATCAAATTTTTAATAAAATAAGCGTTTGATTCGAATTTTAAAGGTCTAATATTGGAAAAATTATATTATAGTTATGAAATATTTAAAGATGATACACAAACTTTAGTGGACAAATGTAGAGATTTTAACCCAGAAGTTTTATTAGCAGTTGCAAGAGGAGGATTAACACTTTCTCACTTAATGGCTCAAGCTTTAGATATTAGAAATTTATTTAGTATAAATTGTGTCTCTTATGACAAAGATAAACAAATATCAGCTCCAAATATTTTTAATATACCAGATTTAACAGATGCAAAAAAGGTTTTAATAATTGATGATATAGTGGATTCTGGAAAAACTATGAAAGAAATAATAAAAATATTAAAAGAAAAGTTTCCAAAAGTAGAATTTAAACTTGCAACAATTTTTTATAAAAAAACAGCTGTTATAAAACCTGATTATTATGTAAAAAATGCAGATGTTTGGATTGACTTTTTTTGGGAAGTTGATGTTAAATAAAAAGGAAAAAAAATGACAATAAATAAACAAGCAAAACTATTTTTAGCAATTTGTGCTTTTATGATGGCTTTAGCTATAGCTTTAGGTGCTTTTGGAGCTCATGGATTAAAATCAGTTTTAGATGAGCAAATGTTAAAAGTTTATAATACAGGTGTTCAATACCATTTTTATAACACTTTAGGACTTTTTACAGCAACATTTATTTATATATTAACTTCAAAGAAAAAAGTATTTGTATCGATGATTTTAATTTTAATTGGAATGAGTATTTTTTCTTTTTCTTTATACTTATTAACTATTTTAAACATGCCAATTTTAGGAGCAATTACACCAATTGGTGGAACACTTTTAATTATTGCTTGGTTAATCTTAGCTTATGGTATTTTAAAAGATTAAATGAAACTTACTATCTTAGGTGCAGGTTGGTTAGGCTTTGAATTAGCAAAAAGTTTGAAAAATGAGTATAAAATAGTAGTTTCATCAAGAGATGAAGAAAAATTAAAAATATATGAAGATGAAGGTTTTTCTTCATATATTTTAAATGAACAAAATTTTGATTATATAGAAGAACTTCTAAATACAGATTTTTTGTTTATAAATTTTCCACCTTCAAAGTTTGAAAATTATTTATTATTTTTAGAAAAAATCTACTCTTCTAAAAATATATCAAATATAAAAAAAATTATATTTATTAGTTCAACTTCAATTTATCCAAATATAAATGGAATTTTTACTGAAATTAGTGAAATCAATAATCCAAGTTCTCAAATAGTTTTTGAAGCAGAAAATTTAATAAAAGAAAGAAGTAATATTATTTTTAGAGTTTCAGGTCTTGTTGGTGATAATAGATATTTTGGAAAAAGAAGTGCAAATAAAGAGGTTGAATTTCCATTAACTCCTATTAATTTTGTACATAGAGAAGATGTAATAAGAGCCACAAAATTTGTTTTAGAAAACAATATATCTGGTATTTTCAATCTTTGCTCAAATGAACATCCAACAAAAAAAGAGATTTATAGTTTTAATGCTAAAAAATATAGATTTAAAATGCCAATTTTTAATTCAAATCAAACTTTTGTTAATAGAATTATAGATGGTTCAAAAATAGAAAAATTAGGCTTTGTTTATAAATACAAAAGTCCTTATTTTTAAATTTTTACCAAAATGATGTTAAAATCTACACAAAAATAAAGGATTATTCGTGGCAGTAAAAGAACACCAATTTGATATTTCAGCAAAACTAGATATGCAAGAGATGAAAAATGCAGTAATTCAAGCTCAAAAAGAGATAGATAATAGATATGATTTTAAGGGAATCACAAAAGAAATTGATTTAAATATTGGAGCTAAAACTTTAGTTTTAATCTCGACTAGTGATAATAAAGTAGATGCAATGTTAGATATCTTAATTTCAAAAATGAATAAAAGAGGAATTTCTATAAACTCTCTTGAAGAGATAAGAAAAGAAGATTCAAGTGGAGCAAATAGAAAATATAGTTATAAAATAGTTGATAGTATAGAAAAAGATGAAGCAAAAAAGATTCAAACAGAAATTAAAAGCTTAAAACTAAAAGTAACAGCGGTGAATCAAGGTGATGAAATAAGAGTTACAGGAAAAAACATAGATGATTTACAAGCTGTAATGAAACACTTAAAAAGCTTAGATTTTAAAGCACCTTTGGTTTTTGATAACTTTAGATAGAAGAAGAGTTAATGACAAACATAATAGAAAATTTAGAAATTAGTACATTAGAAGATACAAAATTTATAAAACCTTTAAAGGTTACATTTAATCTAAATGGTAAAAGAAAAACTTGGGAAGCAGTTAGAAGCCATGATAGTGTATCTATACTTTTATATCATACGCAAAAAAATGCTATCTTACTTGTAAAACAATTTCGTGTACCTGTTTATTTAAATGATAAATCTCAAACTTTTACTTATGAGTTATGTGCTGGTTTAGTTGATAAAGAAAAATCTCTTGAAGAAATAGCTATAGAAGAAATAGATGAAGAGTGTGGATATGAAGTAAATAAAAAAGATATACAAAAAGTTACTTCTTTTTTTACAAATGTTGGAATTAGTGGAGCAAAACAACATCTTTATTTTGCAAAAATAGATGAAAATATGAAAATTCATGATGGTGGTGGAGTAAATGATGAACAAATAGAGTTATACTTTCTTCCTATAAATTCAATAGATGAGTTTATTTTTGATGAATCAAAAGCAAAAACTCCAGGTCTTATCTTTAGTCTTTACTGGTTTTTAAAAAATAAAAATGAATTAGGTTTATAAAAATGAGGATTTTAATTTTTTTATCTGTTTTTCTTTTATCAAATGCTTTTAGTGAAGATGAATTACTAGACATAAATAACTCATTTATTACAAAATATGAATACGGAAAAATGCTTTTTAATAATCCAAGGGGAATTGGTTGTAGCAAATGCCATGGAGATGATGCAAGAGGAAGAAGAATTGTAGATTTCAAACAAGAACATGATAAACAGATATTTAATTGTACTTTAATTGCTCCAGATATAAAGTATGTTGATTATGAAACTTTTTCAAAAAAAGTAAACTCAAAAAAGAATGAAAATTTAAAATTTCCTAAAGAACAAGTTTGTGATAAGTTAATATATTATGCAAATGTTATGCCAACATATTTTTTGGTTGAAGAAGAAATAGAAGCTATTTATTATTATATTCAAAATATGAAATAATAAGATAGCTTATCTTGATAAAGCTATTCCTAATCCTACATTATTTATTTCTCTATCATAATCAATTAAACTATTTCCATATCCATAAAAATATTGAAACATCCCATAAACATTTTTAGCATGTAAAAACTCTGGAAGAGGAAAAGTCCAAGTAAATTCAACTGCACCTTTATTATTTTCATTAAATTTTAAATTATCTCTTAAAAGTAATTCAAAAGTGTGTTGTTTATATGCATAAAGTAAAGTTAAATCACCATATCCATAATAATCTTCAAAATCTGGATTATCGTCTTTATCTTTGCTTTCAGGGATTCTATACCAAACTCTAGGAATTACAAAAATATCTGAGAATTGGAAATATCCTTCTAAATATAATCTATTTAAAGAACGAGATTCTTCTGCATCTTTTCCATTTGAAGAGTGCATAGCAGATATTTTATAAGCTTTTAAAGAACTCTCTTTATCATAAGGAATTTGGACAAAAAGTTCTGGTTCATAATTTGATTCTCTAAAAGGAGCAGAACTTTTTGCTACTTGCCAAAAAGATTTTTGAGTGTAAGCTGCACTTATTGTCTCGTCAAAACCAAACAAATTATGATAAATTGGTTTTTCAAAACTTACTTGAAAAGTTGTTTCTATATTTTCTCTATCTTCAATGTTATTAAAAGTATAAGTTGCTGGCAGTAAATAATTCTTTTTATATGGGTGAATATCAAACTCTTTTGTCACTATTTGTTTTATATTTTCATTTGTACTTTTATCTTCTGTTTTATCAATCTCTTTTTGGTAAAAATCTCTTTTTAAAGTCGTAAAACTTTCAAATTCTAAGTTTTGTTTTTCATTTAAATCATTTACATATTTATCTTCTTTTGAAACTTTTAAATTAGCTACTTTTTTATATAAAATCATAGCTTCTTTATATTTTCCTTGATTTTCTAAAGCTTGCGCTTCTTCATAAATATTATCCACTTCAACTGCAAAACCAAAAGAACAAAGAGCTAAAAATAGGAGTTTTTTCATAGATATTTTACCAATAATAATTTTTTACTGAATTTTACATCATTATACTTTATAAAAGAGTTTAAATGGTATAATCTGCCAATTTTTAGAAAAAAAGGTTTATAAAAATGCTTGTTGCACCTTCGATATTGTCAGCTAATTTTGGAAATTTAGCAAATGAAATAAAAGCTATTTGTGATGCTGGTTGTGATTTAGTTCATGTTGATGTAATGGATGGACATTTTGTTCCAAATATGACTATTGGTCCAGTTGTTGTTGAACCAGTTGCAAAAGTAGCTTCTAAACCTCTTGATATTCACTTAATGGTTGAAAACAATACATTTTTTGTAGATTTATTTGCTCCATGTAAACCTCTTTATATATCTTTTCATATTGAAAGTGAAAAACATCCTCATAGACTTATTCAAAAGATTAGAAGTTATGGAATAAAACCTGCAATAGTTTTAAATCCACACTCAAGACCGCAAGAGATTGAATATTTACTTGAAGATTTAGATATGGTTTTATTAATGTCAGTTAATCCAGGATTTGGTGGACAAAAATTTATCCCAAGCGTAGTTGAAAAAGCTAAAGAATTAAAAGAGCTTATAAATAAAAGAAACCCAAACTGCTTGATAGAAGTTGATGGTGGAGTAAATGATAAAAATATAGAAATACTAAAAAATGCTGGTGTTGATATAGTTGTTGCAGGAAGTTATGTATTTGGAAGCGATGATTATGAAAAAGCTATAAAGAGCTTAAAAATATGAGAATAAAAATTTGTGGAATTACAAATCTAAGTGATGCAATAAATGCAATAAATGCTGGTGCAGATGCATTAGGATTTGTATTTTATAAAAAATCTCCAAGATATATAGAACCTTTAAAAGCAAAAGAAATAGTAGAAGAAATTGCTCCATTTGTACAAACAGTTGGTCTTTTTGTAAATGAAAGCCTTGAATTTATAAATGAAACTTGTAAAAACTCTAAAATGCAGTTAGCTCAAATAATAGATGATGAAAATACTTTAGATTATTCAAAACTAACAGTAAAATATATAAAAGTTTTAAGAGTAAAAGAGAAAAAAGATTTACAAAATTTAGAAAATCAATACTATTTAATTGATGCTTTTGTTGATGCTTTTGGAGGAGCAGGAAAAAGAGTTGCTTTAGAATTTTTCAAAGACTTAGATTGTTCTAAATTTATTCTTGCTGGTGGATTAGATGCTCAAAATTTAAAAGAACTTAATGGTTTTGGTTTTTATGGCGTAGATGTAAGTAGTGCAGTAGAGATTGAAAAAGGAAAAAAAGATAAACAAAAAATGATTGATTTTGTAAAAGAAGCAAATGAAATCTCTTAAAAAAAAATATATACTAAAACCAAAAACTATTTTTTTAGATATTTTAAAAAGATTATTAAAAGAACCAATAGCTTATGATGAATTTTTAAATCTTCTTGAAATTTCAGCTGATAGATTTTATGATAATAGTAATTTGGAGTTTGAACTTTTACTAATAAATGGTTTACCTCTTGATATAAAAGATGATTTTGTATTTTTAAAAACCACACAAACTTTAATTTCTGAACAAACTTTTTGTTTTGTTGATATAGAAACAAATGGTGGTACTCCAAAAAAAGGTTTTCAAATTATAGAATTGGGAGCTGTGAAATACAAAAATGGTGAAGTTTTAGATAGCTTTAACTCTTTAGTTTTTGCAAAAGAGATTCCTCCATATATTCAAGAAGTTACAAAAATAACTCCTGCTATGTTAGAAACAGCTCCTAGAATAGAAAAAGTTTTAAAAGATTTCAAAGAGTTTTTAGGTGATGATGTTTTTATAGCACATGATATAAAGTTTGATTACAACTTTATTTCAGACTCTTTTGAAAAATATAGTTTAGGAAAACTTTTAAATAGAAAACTTTGTACAATTGATTTAGCTAAAAGAACTATAAAATCAGAAAAATATGGATTGAGTTCTTTAAAAGAACTTTTAAATATCGATATAGAAAACCATCATAGAGCATATTATGATGCATTAACAACGCAAATAGTTTTTGAAAAATGTTTAAAAAATATAGATACAAATAAAATAAAAACAGTAGAAGATTTAATAAATTTTTCTAAAAGTGATAGTATTATAAAAAATGAGATTAAAAGATAGAATCTTATCTATCTTTTAAAATTTTATGCAGATTTTTTCTTTGCTTCATCAGCTTCTTTAGCGTATTTTAAACCCAAATCAAAAGCTTTGTTATTTGTTTCATGCAATTTTTCTGGAACTTTTGAAAGCATTGTTTGTCTTAAAACTTCATTTGGAATTGTTTCACCTGTAAAATAGTTTGCTATTGATAAAGCTAAAACTGACTGAGTAATTACATTTCCAACTTCATCTTTTGCAATAGTAATGATTGGAATTTCAACGATATTCCATCTTTTTTTATCTTCTTCTGAAGGTTTAACTAAATTTGGTTCAATTACAATTGTTGCTCCATCTTTTACACCTTTTTTAAATTGATCATAAGAAATTTGAGCAACAGATAACATAAAATCTATTTCACCATCATTTGCATAAGGATATAAAATCTCTTCATCTTGTAAAGTAATATCAACAACTGTTGGTCCACCTCTTACTTGAGATGTATAAGTTGCTGTTTTCAAACCATATCCACCATTGTTTATTTTTGCAGCTGCAAAAATTGCTCCTGCAAGAAGTACACCTTGTCCACCAACACCAGTAAATCTCATTAAAGTTCTATTTGCTGACATCATATACTCCTTATAACTCAACCATAGTTTTATTTTTATGCGCTTCTTTTACTTTTTCATAAGCTTCACAATATTCAAGAGCATTTTCATCATGTTTTAATACTCCAGTTGGAAATTTACCAATTTTTTCACTCTCATCAAGCATATCAAATTTAGTTTTTGAAATAGAAATCTCATCAATCCATTCTAAGTTAGCCATAGCAGTAGCCATTTTATTTTTTCTTCCTAAATTGATGTGACAATTTGAGAATACTTCAACAAATGAAAAACCTTTATGTTCAAAAGCTTTTACAAGTGATCTTTCCAATCTTTTTGGATCAATCATTGTTTCTCTTGCTACAAATGAAGCACCTGCTGCTTCAACTAATTTACAAGCATCAAATGTTGGATCAATATTTCCTCTACTCATAGTAACAGTCCACATTCCTTGTGGAGTTGTTGGACTTGTTTGAGAATTTGTTAATCCATAAATAAAGTTATTTATAATTATGTATGTTAAATCTATATTTCTTCTACTTGCATGAATTGTATGATTTCCTCCAATAGCAAGTCCATCTCCATCTCCACCAACAACAATTACTTTTTTATCAGGATTTGCTAATTTTATTCCTGTTGCATAAGCTAATGTTCTTCCATGAGTTGTATGAACAGTATTACAATTTATGTATGAAGAAAATCTTCCAGAACATCCAATTCCAGAAACAACACAAACATCGTCCATATTCCAACCCATTTTTTCAATAGCCCTAATTACAGCTTTTAAAATAACTCCGTCTCCACAACCCCAACACCATAAAGTTGGCATTTTATCAGTTCTTAAATATTCATCATAGTTAAAAGCCATCTTACATTCCTTTCACTTTTTCAATAATTTCTAGTGGAGATAATGGTCTACCATTTGCTTTAAATAAAGTATCAAAGTCATCTCTTCCAGATACTCTTTGTACCTCTTGTGCAAATTGTCCCATATTTAACTCTGCTACTAAAACTTTTTTAAATTTATTCATCAACTCTTTTATTCTTTTAGCTGGGCTTGGCCAAATTGTTTTTGGTCTAAACATACCAACTTTAATTCCCTCTTTTCTTAATCTATTAATAGCTTCAGTAACACCAAGAGAAACAGAACCATAAGCAATAATCATAATATCTGCATCATCTAACATATACTCTTCATTTAATTCTATTTCATCTAAATGTGCATCAACTTTTTTAAATAATCGTTTCATTAAAGCATCACAAACTACTGCATCTTCAGTTGGATGTCCTGTTGGTCCATGATGAAGACCAGTAAAGTGATATCTATAACCTTCAAACATTGGATTTAAAATTGCAGGTTCATCTTCACCAACACCATAAGGTTTATAATCCTTTTTATCTCCATCAAATCTTCTTCTATAAACTCTATTTTTTTCAACTTCTTCCAAATCAGGAATTACTGCTTTTCCACTCATATGTCCTATTGTTTCATCCAATAAAACAAAAACTGGTTGCATAAATCTATCTGCTAAATCAAATGCTCTTACAACTTCTGTATAGCACTCTTTTAAGTTTCCAGGAACTAAAGTAATAGATTTTACATCACCATGAGTTGGATTTCTTGCTTGTAAAACATCTCCTTGAGAAACTCTAGTAGGAAGTCCAGTTGAAGGACCTCCTCTCATAACATTTATAACAACTAAAGGAACTTCAGAGATATACCCTACTCCTAAATTTTCAGCTTTTAGTGAAATTCCAGGTCCACTTGATGCAGTTAATGCTCTTTTTCCTGACATTGCAGCACCTAATGCTGCACAAATTCCAGAAATTTCATCTTCCATTTGAATTGAAACTCCTCCACGAGCAGGAAGTGCTGAAGATAAAACATGCATTATTTCACTTGATGGAGTAATTGGATAACCCCCAAAAAACTCACATTTTGAATCTATTGCAGCTTTTGCTGCAAGTTCATTTCCTGTTGTAATTAATTCTCTTGCCATAATTTTCCTTACTTATCTTCATCTAATATTCTATATTTATTTTCAATTATTTTTTCTCTTCTTATTTTTGCGTCTTCTGATAACTTAGCAAATTTAAATTCTTTTCTATCGGCAACAAAAATAGCAAAATCTGGACAAGCTAATTCACAGTCACTACAACCAATACATGATTCAGGATGAACAACAGTTATCATTGAACCTAAAGTAGAGTGAACTTCTTGTCTCATAGCTAAAACTCCAGCTGGGCAAACAGAAACACATTTATCACATGCTTTACATCTATTTTCATCAACCCAAACAGGAGTATTAGCGGGAGCTTCTATATTAGACATAATATATCCTTAAATATTTTTTTTAATAATAAAGCGAATAATACAATAAACAATCAAAAAAGGGGTTAAATTTTGAGCTTTTTTTTCAATTTTTTCGAAATTTAGTACCCTTTTTAAGGTAATTTAAATTATTACTTATTAGAAAAATTAATATAAAAAATTAAACTGAATTAAAAGTTTTATTTGAATAACTTAGATATAATTGCGCGAATTTAATTAAGGATTTTTTTTGGTTTTATATCAACCTGCAAATGGATATTGTTATAATAGCGACACACACTTTTTATTTAATTTTATTTGTGAAAATTTAAAAAAATATAAAAATATAAAAGGTGAATTCTTAGATATTGGAAGTGGCAGCGGGATTTTAGGTTTATTAGTTGCAAAAGAGTATGAAAAACTAAATTTAAATCAATGTGAAATTCAAACTCAATTTCAGTTTTTTTCATCAAAAAATGCACAAACAAATAAAATAAATGCAACTTTGTATAAAGGTTCTTATAAAGATTTTGATTTTGATAAAAAATTTGATATTTGCATATCAAATCCACCTTTTTATCATTGTGATGTAATAAAAAGTGAAAATGAATCTTTAAAAATAGCAAGGTATAATGATTCTTTACCTCTAGATATTTTTATTGAAAAAACTTCTAAGATTTTAAAAAATGACGGAAAGTTTTTTTTCTGCTATGATTGCAAACAATTAGGCGAAATTTTACTTTTATTAAATAAACATAAGTTTAATCTTGAAGCTTTACAATTTGTTCATCCAAAAATATCTAAAGATGCAACTTTAGTTTTAGTATATGCGAAAAAAGATTCAAAATCTTTAACAAAAATATTTAATCCTTTGATTGTTTTTGATGAAGATAATTTATTTACAAAAAATGTTGAAAATATTTACAAAAAATCTTCAACATATAGTATAAAGGTTGATTTTGAGTGATTTAATAAAAAAAGATGGATATAATTTTGCGTTTTCGCCAAGTGGTTGTAATAGTTGTAATGGAAACTGCTGTATTGGAGAAAGTGGCTACATTTGGATTAACCCAAAAGAGATAGAAACATTAGCTTTGCTTTTAAATATCTCAAGTGAAAATTTAAAAAATAGATTTTTAAATAAAATTGGATATAAATATAGTATAAAAGAGATAAAATTAGCTTCTAATAACTTTGCATGTTGTTTTTTTAATTTAGAAAAAAGACAGTGTTCAATTTATGAAGCAAGACCTATGCAATGTAGGACTTTCCCTTTTTGGGAATATTTTAAAGAAAATGAACAAGAGGTATACAAAGAGTGCCCAGCTATAAAAAAATTATAATATTTTGCTTATTTTTAACAACTATATTTATTGGTTGTAGTATAAAAGATAGTAATCTAGAAAATAAAGAGCATACTAATAATTTTAGAAAAGTAGAAATCAAAAATTTTGATTTAGAAAATTATTATATCATGTATGCTTTAGAACTAGAAGAACAAAAAATGTATATAAATGCAAGAGATATGTATATTAAACTATTTGAAAATACAAATAACTATGAATACTTTGTAAAATATTTAGCAATTACAACTCAATTAGGTGAATATGATTTAGTAAAACAACAAGTTTCAAAATATCTATTAGAAAATATAAAAGAAGAAGAGATTATTTTAAGACTATATTCTTACTCTTTATTTAAATTAAATGAAATAGACAAAGCTACTCAAAATGCAAAAATATTAGCAAAAAAATATGAAAATGCAATGAACTATGAACTTTTAGCAACTATATATTTAGCTAATAAAGATTTTAGAAATGCTCATGATAGTTTTGAAAATGCTTTAAAATTTGAAGATTCAAGTGGGATAGTAGTTACATTAGCAAGCCTTGAATTTTTCCAACTCAATGAAAAAGAAGAAGCAATAGAAAGATTAAAAAAGTATATTCCAAAAAGTGAATATGATTTTAATTTATCACTACAACTTTTAGCTTTTTATGAAGATTTAAATCAAAAAGATAAAATAGTTGAATTTTTAAAAGAAATGTTTGTTTACTACAAAAAAAGTGATAATGAATTATTGTTAAATAAAACAAAAGCACTATTTTGGAAATATGTAGATAAAAATATAGCAATATCTTTTTGGGAAGAACAAAAAGAAGAAGACGAATTTTTATTAAATTTTTATAGAACAACAAATCAAATAGATAAAGCTTATGATTTATTGACAAAATTATATAAAAATACAAATAATATTGATTTTTTAGCACAACAAGCAATTATAGAATTTGAAACAGCAAAAGACAAAAAAAGTGTTTTAAAAGATGTAGTTTCAAAGTTTGATATAGTTATTAAAAATTCAAGTTATCATATCTATCAAAACTACTTTGCTTATATTTTAATAGACTATGATATAAATATTTCAAGAGGTCTTGATTTAGTAAAAAAAGCACTAGAACAAGAACCATCAAATATCGCTTATCTTGATACTTTAGCTTGGGGTGAATATAAAGCAAAAAATTGTAAAGAAGCTTATTATTGGATGAAACAAATCGTTGATGAAGTTGGATTAGAAGATAGTGAAATAAAACTTCACTGGGAAAAAATACAGGAGTGCAAAAAATGATTTTAGATGAAATTATAGAAAAAACAAAAGAAGATTTAATTTTAAGAAAAGAAAAACTAAATTTTGAAGAATTAGAAAAAAAATTAAAAACTATTAACTCAAAACCAAAAGATGTAAAAACATTTTTAAAAAGTACAAAAGAAGAGCCAATAAGAATTATTGCTGAAGTAAAAAAAGCAAGTCCAAGTAAAGGAATTATAAAAGAAGATTTTAACCCATTAGAAATTGCTTTAGAATATAGTCAAAATGGAGCAAATGCAATTTCTGTTTTAACAGAACCACACTATTTTAAAGGTAATTTAGAATATTTATCTACTATTAAAAATAGTGTTTCAACTCCTCTTTTAAGAAAAGATTTTATTGTAGATAAATATCAAATAGCTGAAGCTTTACTTTATGGAGCAGATTTTATTTTACTTATTGCAAAAGCTTTAAATGAAAAAGAGTTAAAAGAGTTATATGAATATGCAAGAAGTTTAGATTTAGAAGTTTTAGTTGAAATTCATGATAATGAAGATTTAACAAAAGCTCTAAATTCAAATGCAACGATTATAGGAATTAATCATAGAAATCTTGGTACTTTCGAAATGGATATGGCTTTATGTGATAAGTTAATTCCTCTTATTCCAAAAGATAAAATTATAGTTGCAGAATCAGGAGTAAGCGATACTGAAGTTATAAAAAGACTTCATAATGTTGGAGCTGATGCATTTTTAATTGGTGAGCATTTTATGAGAGTTCCTTCAATTAAAGATGAACTAACAAAATTTAAAAATACTCTAAACTAAAACTGATAATCTTCCAAATATTCTTTTATTTTTGGAAGATTATCGAGTCTACAAATCATACAAGTAGGAAGATTCGCTACATCTTTTGAAAGCTTAGTTATATGTAAATCTTTTTCATAATTTAACTTTTCTATTATGCTAAGTGGTAAAATACTTTTACCCATACCAATTTTTATACAACCTAATATTGTTTCATAATTACCAAACTCTAATACTTTATAATTTTCATTCGAAAACTGTTTAAAGTAATTTTGTCCAAATTCATTATAAGCACAACCATTTTTAAAAGATAAAAAAACATTTGGAGATAAATTATCTTTTGATTCAACAAGTGTTATTATTTCATCGATTTTATTTAAAACAATAAAATCATCATTTTGAGGTTCACCACTAATAAAAGCAATATCTATTTTATATTCCAAAAGTTTTTTTGTAATCTCTTTAGTTGTATCTGTTATTAATTCTAAACTTATATTTGGAAAATCTTTATGAAGTTGAGATAAAAAAGGAATTATTCTAACTGAAGCATTTGATTCTGTTGAACCAATAATCAAATGTGTTTGTTGATTTATATTTTTCATCTCATTATTTGCAAGTTCAATCTTTTTTACTATTTCAATAGCATAAGGATAAAGTTTTTCACCTTCTTTTGTCAAAACAACACCTTTTGGAACACGATGAAATAAAACTGTTCCAATCGATTTTTCAAGTTGTTTTATTCTTGAAGTTATGTTTGATTGAGCAAAATTTAAATTTATGGCTGCTTTTGTAATACTTTTTTCTTTTACTACTTCAACAAAAACTTTTAATAAATTAGAATCCATCACTTTTCCTTATATCATTAATCAATATTTTATATTTGACATAGCATCACTTTTAGTGATATTATATCCAAGTTAAAAAAAAAGGAGATAAAAATGCCAGTAATAAATATAAAAATGACAAAAGAAGATGGTGGAGCAACAAAAGAACAAAAAGAGAAATTATCAAAAGGTATAACAGAACTATTTGCACAAACATTCAATGGAAGAGGAGCTTCAACAGCGGTTGTAATTATAGAAGAAGTAAGCACTGATAATTATTCAATAGGAGGCAAAACCATTAGCCAAATAAGAGAAGAAGCAAAGTAAAAGCTTTTCTCTTATTTTAGGAATTATTTAGTAATTTTTTCTTTTTCGATCAATTCTTTATATAATCTAATATGCTGTTCAATCTCTTCTCTTGAAGCTTTTCTTCTACAAGATAAAAATCCTTTTTTACCATCAGCAATAGTAGTAGGAAAAACTGTTGCATAAACCCAATAGTAGTTTCCTGATTTAGTCGAATTCTTTACGTAACCAGTCCAAACATTTCCACTTTTTACAGTTTCCCATAAACTTTTAAATGCTGCTTTTGGCATATCTGGATGTCTTACTACATTATGTGGTTTACCAATTAATTCATCAACACTATACTCTGCAATTTTACAAAAATCATCATTTGCAAATATGATATGCCCTTTTTCATCAGTCTCGCTAACTAAAAAAGAGAAATCATCTAGTAATATTTCTTTTTCCATAATTATTCCTTAGCTCACTTTCTTAGTTTTTGCATTTTGTACTAATACTTGAGCCATTTGTAATGTTTCATTTGCAATATTTGCAACTTTTGTAGCTTCATGTGCATTTTCTTGTGTTACTCTATCAAGCATTGAAATTGCATCATTAATTTGTTCAATACCTTGTAATTGCTCGTTTGAAGCAACACTTACATCTTTAATAATATCAATTGTTTCTGAAATAAGTTTATTTAAATTATCATATCCTTTACTCATTTCATCAGAAATTCTTTTTCCTTGATTTGCTTTACTTGTTGCATTTTCTACTAAGTCTTTAATCTCACGTGCAGCTTCTGCACTTCTACTTGCTAGATTTCTCACCTCTTGTGCAACAACAGCAAATCCTTTTCCAGCTTCTCCAGCAGTTGCTGCTTCAACAGCAGCATTAAGAGAAAGAATATTCGTTTGAAATGCTATTTGATCAATTACAGAAATTGCCTCATTTATAGCTGTTACTTGAGTGTTTATTTCATCCATTGATAAATTTGTTTGATTTGCTAATTTCTCACCTAAAATTACAGAATTTTTTACGTCATTACTTAAATTTGCCATTTTTGAAGCATTTTGAGTATTGTTTTTTGTAATAGAAGTTATCTCTTCAAGTGCAGCTGCAGTTTGTTCTAAAGAAGCTGCTTGTTCATTTGCTTTTGCAGCTAAACTTTCAACACTTTTATTCATTGTTGTAGAATTCTTTTCTAAAAGATTTCCATTTTGTAAATTATTTTTTGCATTTTCATTTAATTCTTTACCTAAATGATTGATTCTTTGCATAGTAAGTAACATTTTACCTTTTAAAATAGGATCTATATCCATTTGTGAACGATAATCATCTTGTGCATATTCTCCAACTATTTTAACTAATTCTTCCATGTTTTTATTAGTTGTTGCTAGCATCTGATTTACTACTCTTTTTAATGTGTGAATCATAAAATTATTAGAATCAGCATGTATTTGAGAAGTATAAATACCTTGAGAAACTTTATCAAGTGCAATCACAACTTCACCCAAAACATGCATATCATCTTTTCTCATAACATCAAATTTTTCAACATATTTATTTAGTTCTCTTAAGATTTGACCAATATCATCATTTTTTATATATTCAGCTCTTCTAATATGATTTGTTCTAAAAAATACAAAATCCATTAAATCATCAATATATATTTTGATTCTATCAATTCCTCCAACTACTCTTTTTTGAGAGTAATAACTAAAATAAAACAAAGCAATTGCAAAAATAATATTTACTACAATGATTGCCATTATTTCATGTTCACTCAAAATAGCAACTGTACTAAGTATTATAAATCCTAATTGACCTATAAGCATATTTAAGAAAATTCTCATTTTTGTAGGCAGATTTAGAAGCATCAAGGTTCCTTTTATTTTTAAAAATCTGGCAATTATATAATAATTATTCTAAAAAATATATTTTAATATTATTTATACTAATATTAAAATAGAAAATAATAAATAATCCAAAGAAAATAACCAAATATAAATAAAAAACAAGAAATAATGAAATAAAATATGCTTAAAAAGATAAAAGGGAAGGAAGGCATAATAAAAATAAAACTTAGCACTAGATAGTAGAGAGAAGGAATTTTTAATAGTGTGTCAATGTAAGATATGCTGAAACATAAAGGGATAAAAAATCTAAAAAAGAGTACATAACACAATATACTACTTGGAATAAATACAAAGAGAGTAAATAAAGGAAGGAAGTGCTAAAAAAAAGCCTCACCAAAGGTAGTAAGGAAGTACTAACTTAGGAAAGGCTTTGAGAAAAAACTTAAAGAGCTGGCGATGACCTACGTTTCCACAAGGGGACCCTGCAGTATTATCGGCGATGAAGAGCTTGACTTCCAGGTTCGGAATGGAGCTGGGTATTTCCTCTTCTCTAGTACCACCAGCAAGTTAAGTAATAAAAGCAAATAAAGAAGTAATTGATCTTATTACTTAACTCGAAGATTAAGTGTGAATAAAAGATAATGTTAAAGTCTAAAAAATTTCAAACACATATTAAGTAAAAATACTTAATAAGATAGTAAACCAAAGAAATGTATAAAATAAGCCAAACGTTCTATTAGTACTGGTCAGCTAAACGTCTTACAACGCTTACACATCCAGCCTATCAACCAGCTAGTCTTGCTGGGAACTTCAGGGAAAGTTAATCTTAGAGTTGGCTTCGAGCTTAGATGCTTTCAGCTCTTATCACATCCGTACGTAGCTACCCAACGATGCTCTTGGCAGAACAATTGGTACACCAGTGGTACGTTCATCCCGGTCCTCTCGTACTAGGGACAAATCTCTTCAACTTTCCTACGCCCACGGAAGATAGGGACCGAACTGTCTCACGACGTTCTGAACCCAGCTCGCGTACCGCTTTAAATGGCGAACAGCCATACCCTTGGGACCGACTACAGCCCCAGGATGCGATGAGCCGACATCGAGGTGCCAAACCTCCCCGTCGATGTGAGCTCTTGGGGGAGATCAGCCTGTTATCCCCGGCGTACCTTTTATCCTTTGAGCGATGGCCCTTCCACACAGAACCACCGGATCACTATGACCGACTTTCGTCTCTGTTCGACTTGTATGTCTCACAGTCAAGCTAGTTTATGCCATTATACTCAACAAGCGATTTCCATCCGCTTTGAACTAACCTTTGTAAGCCTCCGTTACTTTTTAGGAGGCGACCGCCCCAGTCAAACTACCCACCAGACATTGTCCTGATACAAGATAATTGTACGCAGTTAGTAACTCAAATATTCAAGGGTGGTATCTCAAGGATGGCTCCGACTCTACTGGCGTCTAGTCATCATAGCCTCCCACCTATCCTGCACATGAATATCCAAGCTACAGTGTCAAGCTGTAGTAAAGGTGCACGGGGTCTTTCCGTCTTTCCGCGGGTAGGAGGAATTTTCACCTCCACTACAATTTCACTGGATCCCTGGTTGAGACAGCTCCCATCTCGTTACGCCATTCATGCAGGTCGGTATTTAACCGACAAGGAATTTCGCTACCTTAGGACCGTTATAGTTACGGCCGCCGTTTACTCGGGCTTCAATCAAATGCTTCGCTTGCGCTGACATCATCAGTTAACCTTCGAGCACCGGGCAGGCGTCACACCTTATACATCCACTTACGTGTTAGCAAAGTGCTGTGTTTTTGGTAAACAGTCGGGAGGGACTCTTTGTTGCAACCTCTTTCGCTTTTTGAAGCAAGTTCATATACAAAAGTAGGCACACCTTATACCGAAGATACGGTGCTAGTTTGCAGAGTTCCTTAACCAGGGTTCTTCCACGCGCCTTAGAATACTCATCCCACCCACCTGTGTCGGTTTACGGTACGGGCAACATATAATAAACTTAGTGGCTTTTCTTGGCACGACAGTATCATCGATTCTCCATCTCCTCCGAAGAGTGTCAAGAGCCTGTAAGATCTCGGCCTAATGTTAAGCGGATTTGCCTACTTAACAGCCTACGTCCTTCGAGCCACTATTCCATCAGTGACCTCGATTAACTCTATGCGTCCCCACATCGCGCTTATATGTTGGTATTGAAATATTAATCAATTTGCCATCGTCTACCCCTTTCGGACTCGACTTAGGTCCCGACTAACCCTACGATGACGAGCATCGCGTAGGAAACCTTGGGTTTTCGGCGTTGAGGATTCTCACCTCAATTATCGCTACTCATGCCTGCATGCTCACTTCTATCCGCTCCAACGCTCCTTACCGGTACATCTTCTACGCTGAATAGAACGCTCTCCTACCACTCAATTAAAAATTGAATCTAAAGCTTCGGTGTACATCTTAGCCCCGTTATATTTTCCGCGCAGAATCACTAGACCAGTGAGCTGTTACGCTTTCTTTAAAGGATGGCTGCTTCTAAGCCAACCTCCTGGTTGTCACAGTAACTCCACATCGTTTTCCACTTAGATGTAACTTAGGGACCTTAGCTGTTAGTCTGGGTTGTTCCCCTCTCGACGATTGATTTTATCACCCACCGCCTGACTCCTGTGATTCCACATATAGTATTCATAGTTTGATAGGGTTTGGTACCGCGGTAAGCAGCCCTAGCCCATTCAGTGCTCTACCCCCATATGCTACAACACAAGGCTATACCTAAATATATTTCGGAGAGAACCAGCTATCACGAAGTTTGATTGGCCTTTCACCCCTATCCACAAGTCATCCCAAGACTTTTCAACGCCTGCGGGTTCGGTCCTCCACTGGCTCTTACACCAGCTTCAACCTGCTCATGGATAGATCACTTCGTTTCGGGTCTGCAGCATCTGACTAATTCGCCCTATTAAGACTCGCTTTCGCTACGGCTTCGTACTTGACTTAACCTTGCCAGATACCACAACTCGCAGGCTCATTATGCAAAAGGCAGTCCATCACCCTGATAAATCATAGGGCTCTGAATGATTGTAAGCTAATGGTTTCAGGTTCTATTTCACTCTCCTCGCTGGAGTACTTTTCACCTTTCCCTCACGGTACTTGTTCACTATCGATCTGTAAGTAGTATTTAGGATTGGAGGGTGGTCCCCCCGGCTTCAGTCAAAATATCACGTGTTCCGACCTACTCAGGATACCATTAGAGCTATTGAGAATTTTAATTACAGGAGTTTCACCTTCTATGCTACACTTTTCCAAGTATTTCATCTATCCTCTTTAGTCTCATATCATGGTCCTACAACCCCCAATGCAAGCATTGGGTTTGTCCTAATCCCATTTCGCTCGCCGCTACTTTGGGAATCTCGTTTGATTTCTCTTCCTCTAGCTACTGAGATGTTTCACTTCACTAGGTTCGCTCCCCGTAGGGTAATATAATTCTCATTATATTGGGTTGCCCCATTCAGAAATCCCCGGATCAAAGCTCTTTGGCAGCTCCCCGAGGCTTATCGCAGCCTAATACGTCTTTCATCGCCTCTTACAGTCTAGGCATCCACCATTAGCCCTTAATAGCTTATTAATAAATAACTCGAAAGAGTTATTTGCCTTTTAAAAGTAAATTAATACTTTTAGTTTGATAATATTCTTTGGCTACTATCTTATTAAGTACATTTTTCAATATATCTAATAATTTAGTTGTGTTCTATCTATGTTATATCTATTATTTTCATAATAAACATTTTTAAGATATGAAATTTTTTTTGTTTTAATTATTTAATATTTATAAAAAATCTCTTCTTTATATCTATTATTTAATCTTTACGAAAAAATTAAAGACTTTAACATTATGTTTTTAAATATCATTAGAAACTTACTTTTTATAAGTTCTAATATAAATCTTATATATCTCTATATAAAACTTATATTAGAATTTATTCTTCTTCTATAGTTTATCTATTAATAAGATGGTGGAGAATAGCGGGATCGAACCGCTGACCTCCTGCGTGCAAAGCAGGCGCTCTCCCAGCTGAGCTAATTCCCCAAAATCACCCAAAAAAATATTCATTCTTTTAGGACCCGATTCTAAGATTATTCATGGTGGGCCTATCAGGACTTGAACCTGAGACCTCACGATTATCAGTCGAGCGCTCTAGCCAGCTGAGCTATAGGCCCCTTCACCTATTCATTTCTTATTAGTTCTAAATAATCTTTATAAACTAAATATGTAATCAATCTTTTTTTTTCATACTTTAAGAAACAAATCTTAAAGTATTTCTCTGAAAGGAGGTGATCCAACCGCAGGTTCTCCTACGGTTACCTTGTTACGACTTCACCCCAGTCGCTGAATCCACTGTGGAAGGTAGCTACTTTAGCATCCCCGCTTCGAATGAGTTCAACTCCCATGGTGTGACGGGCGGTGAGTACAAGACCCGGGAACGTATTCACCGTAGCATAGCTGATCTACGATTACTAGCGATTCCAACTTCATGTAGTCGAGTTGCAGACTACAATCCGAACTGGGAGGCATTTTTGAGATTTGCTCCACGTCACCGTATTGCTGCTCTTTGTATACCCCATTGTAGCACGTGTGTAGCCCTGGACGTAAGGGCCATGATGACTTGACGTCATCCTCACCTTCCTCCTACTTGCGTAGGCAGTCTCCTTAGAGTTCTCAGCCGAACTGTTAGCAACTAAGGACGAGGGTTGCGCTCGTTGCGGGACTTAACCCAACATCTCACGACACGAGCTGACGACAGCCGTGCAGCACCTGTATGCAAGTTTCTGCAAGCAGACACTAATCTATCTCTAAATCATTCTTACTATGTCAAGTCCAGGTAAGGTTCTTCGTGTATCGTCGAATTAAACCACATGCTCCACCGCTTGTGCGGGTCCCCGTCTATTCCTTTGAGTTTTAATCTTGCGACCGTACTCCCCAGGCGGTACACTTAATGTGTTAACTGCATTACTGCAAGGTCGAGCCTCACAACAACTAGTGTACATCGTTTAGGGCGTGGACTACCAGGGTATCTAATCCTGTTTGCTCCCCACGCTTTCGCGTCTCAGCGTCAATATTGTTCCAGTAGATCGCCTTCGCAATCGGTATTCCTTCTGATCTCTACGGATTTTACCCCTACACCAGAAATTCCATCTACCTCTCCCACATTCTAGATTAACAGTTTTCAAAGCAGTTCTATAGTTAAGCTATAGGATTTCACTTCAAACTTATCAATCCGCCTACACGCTCTTTACGCCCAGTGATTCCGAGTAACGCTTGCACCCTCCGTATTACCGCGGCTGCTGGCACGGAGTTAGCCGGTGCTTATTCATATAATACCGTCATTATCTTCTTATATAAAAGGAGTTTACGCACCGAAATGTGTCATCCTCCACGCGGCGTTGCTGCATCAGACTTTCGTCCATTGTGCAATATTCCCCACTGCTGCCTCCCGTAGGAGTCTGGACCGTGTCTCAGTTCCAGTGTGACTGATCATCCTCTCAAACCAGTTATGCGTCATCGTCTTGGTAGGCCATTACCCCACCAACTAACTGATACAATACAGGCTAATCTCTTACCAATAAATCTTTCCCTTTTTATCTTTTGATAAAAAGGAATATAAGGTATTAGCAATCGTTTCCAATTGTTATCCCTTAGTAAGAGGCATATTACCTATACATTACTCACCCGTGCGCCACTTAGCTGACAATTATAGCAAGCTATAATCCGTTCTCGTTCGACTTGCATGTGTTAAGCACGCCGCCAGCGTTCACTCTGAGCCAGGATCAAACTCTCCATAAATTTTTTGATTAAATCTCTTTAATCTTTATGTAGTTTTGAAACTGACATATTTTATAATTACTTAAATTACAAAATTATCACTCATGTTTTTTTGAATAGACAAGAGTTTTACTTCTTGTTTTTTTTCTCTTTGTTTGTTTGATTAACATATTTAGTTTACAAAGATTACTTCTTCTTAAACTTCTTCTTTTAAAGATCATAACTTGATTTTGAACTTCGTCTTGTCAAATTGGACGGGAATTATAATACCTTTTTCTTCTCTTGTCAAGAGTACTTTGCTAAAATGTAGCTTAAATTTTTGAATTTGTCTATTTTTTATTCATTACACATTTATTTAACAATTTATTAGATAAAATCTCATTCACAAAAAGATAAATTTTATATCTTTTAAATTTAGGAGATTTATATACAATGAGTGCATCTATTTTTAGGGAATATGATATTAGAGGAATATTCGAAAAAGAGTTAAATGAAGATGTAGTAAAGAAAATTGGTTATTATTTAGCTAAAGCTTTACAAAAAAAAGTTCCAAATGCTGTTTATATGGCTGTTGGCTATGATGCAAGACTTCATTCTCCAACTTTGAAAAACTGGTTAAGTTCAGGAATAAACAAAGCCGGATTAAAAGTTTTAGATATGGGATTAGTTCCAACTCCTGCAAATTATTTTGCAAACTTTACCGATTTTGATGGTTTAAAATGTGATGGTTCAGTAATGATAACAGGTAGTCATAATCCACCAGAATATAATGGATTTAAAATTACTTTAGACAAAGATCCATTTTTTGGTGAAGATATTTATGCATTAGGAAGAGAAATTCTTGCAGATAATACAACAATAGAAGATAATGAAAAAACTATTTTGATTGATTCTAAGAATAGATATATAGATTATATAGTAAAAAGCTTTTCACACTTGAAACTCGAAAATAAAAAATTTGTTTTTGACTGTGGAAATGGTGTTGCTGGTGTTGTTTTAAGAGAAATTCTTGATAGATTAAATATTAAATATAAAATTTTATTTGAAGAACCAGATGGTAATTTCCCAAATCACCATCCAGATCCAAGTGATGAACACACTTTAGAAGACATAAAAAAAGAGTTAGCAAGTGGTGAATTTGATTTTGGATTTGCTTACGATGGTGATGCAGATAGAATTGCCCTACTTTCTCCAAAATATAATTTTAAAGGAGATATATTAGCGATATTTTTCTCTCGATTCATCAAAAACCCTACGGTAATCGGTGAAGTAAAATGTACTCAAGTTATGTATGATACTATTAATTCTTATGGAAAAGCTATCATGTACAAAACAGGTCATTCAAATTTAAAAGTAAAAATAAAAGAGACAAAAGCAGATTTTGCAGCTGAAGTTTCTGGACATTTATTCTTCAATGACAGATATTTTGGTTATGATGATGCTATTTATGCAACATTTAGAGCTTTAGAATTAATTGACCAAAATTTTGATTTTGACAAAGAGTATGAAGCTTTACCAAAAGTTTATTCAACTCCAGAAATAAATATAACTGTAACAGAAGAAACAAAATTTAAAATAATTGAAGATTTAAAAAATGCTTTAACAAATCCACCTGCTGATTTTCCGAAAATCAAGGATATCATCACAGTTGATGGAATCAGAGTTATTTTTGAAAAAGGTTGGGGATTAGTAAGAGCTAGTAACACAACTCCAAAATTAGTGACAAGATTTGAAGCAGATACAAAAGAAAATGCAAAAATCTATGAAGAAGTTTTAATAAATCTATTTAATAAATTACAAGGAAAATAATATGAAAAATCCAATCAAAAAATGTCTATTCCCAGCTGCAGGTTATGGAACAAGATTCTTACCAGCAACAAAAGCAACACCAAAAGAGATGCTACCAGTACTTACAAAACCACTTATTCAATATGGAGTAGAAGAAGCAATTGCTGCTGGCATGGATACAATGGCAATTGTAACAGGTAGAGGAAAAAGAGCAATTGAAGATCACTTTGATATCTCTTATGAGTTAGAACATCAAATTAAAGGTACAAATAAAGAACATTATTTAACTGAAATTAGATCAGTTATTACAAAATGTACATTTTCATATACTAGACAAATAGAGATGAAAGGTTTAGGACATGCAATTTTATGTGGTGAAACTTTAATTGGAGATCAACCTTTTGCTGTACTTTTAGCAGATGACTTATGTGATGCACCAACAAACGGAGTTTTATCTCAAATGGTTGAGTTATATAAAAAATATCATTGTTCAATTGTAGCTATTGAAGAAGTTCCAAAAGAAGAAACAAATAAATATGGTGTTATTGCTGGTAATGAAATTGAACCAGGAATTTATATGATTAAAGACATGGTTGAAAAACCTGAACCAGAAGTTGCTCCTTCAAACTTAGCAATTATTGGAAGATATATTTTAACTCCTGATATTTTTGATATTATAAAAGAGACAAAACCAGGAAAAGGTGGAGAAATTCAAATTACGGATGCACTTTTAACTCAAGCTAAAAAAGGAATGGTTTTAGCTTATAAATTTGAAGGTCAAAGATTTGATTGTGGAAGCGTAGATGGTTATGTAAAAGCAACAAATTACTTTTACGATAAATCAACAAAAAAAGAAAAGAAAGAAGCTGGTAAGAAATAATGAAAAATAGCCTATATTATCCTCAAGTATCATTAAGTGATGAGCAAATTTTTACAGAAATAAAAAAAGAGAGAGATGATATTGGGTACTACTCTCTTCCTTATGTTGATACAACAAACTTAAAAGCTAGACTTGATAGCCTATGCTTTTCTCAAAAACAAATAGCAGTTATTGGAATTGGTGGAAGCACTTTAGGGACTTATGCTATTTATAATTTTATGAAATATAATAAACAGCATAATAAAACTCTAAAAAAAGAACTTTATTTCTTTGAAAGTACGGATCCTGTAAATTTAAATGGAACAATTGCTCAATTAAATTTAGAAGATACTTTATTTATTGTTATTTCAAAATCAGGAACAACAATAGAAACTATCTCTATTTTTAAATATCTTATGTCGATTACTAAAATTGATAAATCAAATTTATTAGTAATTACAGAAGATGATAGTAAATTAAATACTTTTGCTAAAGCAAATGAAATAAACTCTTTTGAAATTCCAAAAAATGTTGGTGGAAGATTTTCAGTTTTATCAAATGTTGGATTAGTTCCTTTATATCTTGCTGGTTTTGATATTGATGAACTTTTAAATGGTGCAAGAAAAATTTCAACATCATTTTTTGAACAAAATGAACTTTATAACCAATTACTAAAAAAAGCAAGAACATATTACGAATATAAAGATATTTATAATGTAAATGCAATTTTTTCATATTCACAACTTCTTGAAGGTTTTAACAAATGGTATATTCAACTTTGGGGAGAAAGTCTTGGTAAAATCGATGTAAATAATACAAATCAAGGTTTAACTCCAATTGGACTTTTAGGACCAGTTGATCAACACTCATTTTTACAACTAATTGTTGAAGGTAAACGTGACAAAACTGTAACATTTATAAAAATTAAAGATTTTAAAGATGCTACAAAAATCGCTCCAATTACATTACAAGGTTTAGAAGATTTAGATTATATAAATAATCTTGATTTTAAAGAACTTATCAATCTTCAAGCAGATGCAACTATTGCGTCAGTTAAAGAGTATAAAAAAGATATTCCAATAGATTTAATTGAAATTGAAGAAATAAGCGAATATGAAATAGGAAAACTTCTATTTTATTATGAATTATTAACTTCTATTGTTGGAAAATTTTTAAGAATTAATACTTATGACCAACCAGGTGTTGAAGGTGGAAAAATCATCTTAAAAGAGATGTTAAAAAATAAAAACTAGGGAAAATCATGGCAATTTTTGGAAAATATGAAGATATAAAAAATCAAATAAACAATCCTAAATTTGAAAAAGCATTTTCATATATTCAAAAATTGCAAGATAAATCTTCAAAAGAGTATAAAAGCCTAGAAAATATAAAAATTGGTGACTGTAACAAAATAGTTCTTGATGAGAGCTGTTTTGTTCTTGAACAAGCTTATGTTTCAAAAGATAAAAAAGATTGCTTTTTTGAGTCTCATAAAAAGTATATAGATATTCAATATATTTTTTATGGAACTGAGATAATGGAAGTTGAGAATATAAATAATCTTGAAATAATACAAGAGTACAATGAGTCTTTGGATTATGCTAAACATGCGCAATTTATTAACTCTTCATCTTTATTAATTAGAGAAAATGAATTAGCTATTTTTTATCCAAGTGATGCTCATATGCCTTGTTTAAAAGTTGATAAAAATGAAAAAATTATCAAAGCTGTTTTTAAAGTAGCAATTTAAAATGGAACAGATATTTTCAAGTTTAATTCCAATTTTTTCTCTTATTGTAATTGGATATTTATTTAAAAAAATAAGCTTTCCATCTCACGAATTTTGGCCAATGGCTGATAAACTAACTTATTATATTTTAATGCCAGCTCTTTTAGTTTTGACTTTATCTAAAGCAAAATTTGATGCAAATAGTATAACTTTTATTTTAGTTTCTATTCTTGCTATATTTATTACAATGATTATTTTGATGATATTTAATAAATTTAGTCCAACAACAAATGATTCATTTACTTCAATTGTTCAAGGTGGAATTCGATTTAATACTTATGTATTTTTAGCATTAAGTGGCTCTATTTTTGGACAAAATGGTTTAATCTTATCAGCTATTATAATAACTTTTGCCATTCCTATTTTAAATATTTTTTGTATTACAATTTTTGCATTATATTCACAAAACAATAAAATTGATTTTATGTACCTTTTAAAATCTATTTTTAAAAATCCATTGATAATCTCTTGTGTTATTGGTGCTTTGATAAATTTTTCAACTTTACAAATTCCAATTAGTATAGAAAATTTACTTAAAATTTTAAGTAGTGCAGCACTTCCAATGGGACTTTTATCTATTGGTTATGCTTTAGTTTTAAAAGAGATAAAAAGTACAAAAAAAGATTTGAGTGTAAGTTGTATAGCTAAATTTGTAGTTTTACCTATAATCATCTATTTTTTAGGAAAAGCTTTTCAATTAGATGAAATAATGATTTCTATTTTAGTTTTATTTGCTATCATGCCAACAGCACCAAGCTCATTTATATTAGCTCGTCAACTTAATGGTGATTTATCACTAATGACAACAATTATAACAGTACAAACTATTTTAGCTGGACTATTTTTAATAATCTTTGTAAAATATTTTGCTTAAATAAGTATATAAATCCTCTACTCTTTCTCTTATCTATTTTTGATATCAAACGCTATAAAGTTATAAAATAAGTCTACAAAAAAGCTTTTTTATATTATAAAATGCAAATAAAAAAAGGCTTTATCATGATTTTAGGAGTTTCATCTTGTTTATTGGGAAATATGTGTAGATACGATGGTCATGGTGCAAAAGATGAATTTGTATTTAATAGTTTAAAAGAGTATTTTGAACTTTTACCTTATTGCCCTGAAAATTCTATTTGGTCAGCACCAAGAGATGCAATTAGACAAGTCTTGATAAATGATGAAATAAAAATATTTACATCAACAAAAGAACCAAAAGATGTAACACTTATGCTCGAAGAAGCCTGTGAAAAGATGGCTTTAAAAGCAACACAAGATGATTTATGTGGTTTTGTTTTAAAATCAGCATCTCCATCTTGTGGAATGGAAAGAGTAAAAGTTTATAAACCAGAAAATGCTCCTTCTGTTAAAAATGGAGTTGGAATTTTTGCAAAAAAGTTAAAAGAAAAATTACCAAATTTTCCAATTGAAGAAGAAGGAAGATTAAATGATCCTTGGCTTAGAGAAAACTTTTTAATGCAAGTTTACTCTTATGTAGATTTAAAAAATCTACTAAAAAATGATAAAAAAATATCTACTTTAATTGAATTTCACACTTCATATAAATATTTAATATATTCAAAATCACAAAATTCATATAAAATTTTAGGAAAAATTGTTGCAAATAGTGAAAAAAAAGATGTTGAAGAACTATACAAAGAATATGAGACTGAATTTTTAAAAGCAATAAATACAAAATCAACTTTAAATAAAACTTACAATATTTTACTTCATATTTTTGGATATTTTAAAAAACATATTACAAAAGAAGAAAAAGCTGATATTTTAGAAAGTATGTATGACTTTAAAAATAGAATTATTCCATTAATAAGTGTTATAAAAATATTTAATATCTATATAAATAGATTTAACATCTCATATTTGAAAACTCAAAAGTTTTTAAATCCATATCCATTAAAACTTGCATTAAGAAGCGATTTAAAGGCATATAAATGAAACAAATTTTATGGTTTAGAAGAGATTTAAGAATAATCGACAATGAAATATTAGCAAATGCAAAAGGTGAAGTTTTACCAATATTTATTTTTGACAAAAACATTTTGCAAAACTTACCAAAAGACGATAAAAGAGTAACTTTTATTTATAAAAGTGTTTATAAACTAAAAGAAGATTTAAAAAGTATTGGTTTAGATTTAGCAATATTTTTTGATACTCCAAAAAATGTTTTTACAAAATTAAAAAAAGAGAACTTTGATGAAATCTTAGTATCAGTCGATTTTGATAATTATGCAAAAAAAAGAGATGAAGAAGTTGAAAAAATAATACCTCTTAGAAGATTTTTAGATTCATATTTAATTGACCCAAAAATTATTTTAAAAAGTGACCAAAAACCTTATAAAGTTTTTACTCCTTTTTATAACTATTTAGAACCACTTCATCAATCAAATCATATAGAAGAGTTTAAAACTGCTACAAATATAAAAAAAATAAATTTTGATTACGATTTTTTTCCAACTTTACAAGATTTAGGTTTTATAGAGCAAAAACTACCTGATTTTTTATATAAAAGTGCTGATGAATTGATAACTATATTTTCAAAAAAGATAAATAATTATCAAAAAAATAGAGATTTTTTTCATCTTGATGCTGGTTCAAATCTATCTGTTCATTTAAGGTTTGGACTTATATCTGCTAAAATGGTTTTTAATAAAATAAAAAAACTACAAGCACCTAAAAAAGAGATAGATTTTTTCATAAGAGAACTTATTTGGAGAGAATTTTACAACTATATCTTATTTCATTTTCCAAAATCACAATTTGAAAATCTAAATGGTATAGAAGTAAATTGGAATGAAAATGAAGAGGATTTTAAAAAATGGTGTGAAGGAAATACTGGTGTTCCAATAATTGATGCAAGTATGAAACACTTAAATAATACTGGGCTTATGCATAATCGTTTAAGAATGATAGTTGCTTCATATTTAGTAAAAAATTTATTAATTGATTGGAAAAAAGGAGAAGAGTATTTTGCCCTTAAACTTTTAGATTACGAAGCTAGTTCAAATATTGGTTCGTGGCAATGGGCTGCTAGTACAGGAGTTGATGCAGTTCCTTATTTTAGAGTCTTTAATCCTTATTTACAATCAAAAAAATTTGATAGTGAAGCAATATTTATAAAAAGTGTTTTAAAAGATTTAAAAGATATTCCAACAAAACAAATTCATACAGAAAACGGTATTCAAGAAAATATATTTTTAGATTATCCAAAACAAATTGTTGGAATTAATTATTCAAGAGATAGAGCAATTTTAGAATTTAAAAGGGCTAATTGTGCAAAAAATTGATTTAACAGTTATTGGAAGTGGAATTGGTGGAAGTTTAATATCTATTTTGAATAAAGATAAAAATCTTGTTTTATTTGAAAAAGATAAAAACTTAGGAGGAACTGCATCTACATTTAAAAGATTTGGAAATTATTTCAATAGTGGAGCTACAACTTTTGTAGGATATGAAGATAATCATATAATAAAAGAGATATTTGATAGTGCAAATTTTATACCTGATTTAAAAAAATCTTCTTACGCTTATAGAACTATTATACATGGAAAATCTATCGATAGAATAACAGATTTTGAAGAGTTTATCGAGAGTTTAAATAGTGTTTTTTTTCATAAAAACAATAGATATTTTTGGCAAACTTTAAAAGATATTGATGAAAGATTTTGGAAATTAAAAGATATTTATTTTGCAAAATATAGTTTAAATTCTTATCTAAAAAGTTTAAAAACAATTGATATTTTATTTAAAGAATATAAATTTTTACTATTTAAAAGTGCAAAAAGTTTTATAAAAGAAGTTTTAGGAGATATTTCAAAAGAGTACCAAGATTTTATAGATGCACAACTTCAAATTACTTTACAATCAACTTCAAAAGATATTCCTCTTTTATCTTTTGCTATTGCACTATCTTATCCTTTTCACAAAATCTTTTATGCAAATGGTGGAATGGGAAAACTTTTTGATGATATGTTAAAAGATATAAATGTAAAAAAAAATGAACAGATAATGCAAATAAAAAAAGAGAATAATTTTTATAGATTAATCTCTTCAAAAGATGAATATTTAACTTCGAAACTTGTTTTAAATATTCCAGTTTTTGAGTGCAAAAATCTTTTTTTAGATGAAGATTTACAAAATTACTATAAAAAATTTGAATTTTATGATCAAAGTGCTTTTGTCATTTATTTAAAAATTGATTCAAAAAAAGAGTTTTTAAATCATTATCAAATCATTTTAAAAGAGAGTATTCCAAATGCAGTTTCAAAAAGTTTTTTTGTATCTTTTAGTCATAAAGATGATGAAAAACTATCAAAAAATGGTTATTCTGTTACAATCTCTTGTCATACAAAAGCTCTTTTTTGGAATGAATTATCAAAAGAGGAATATGAAAAAAATAAAGAGTTTACAAAAAATTTTATATTAGATGAGTTACTAAAAAATATTCCAGATATTAAAAAAGAGGATATTAAAATAGAATTTTGTGCTACAAGTAAAACTTTTAAAAGATACATAAATAGATTTAATTGTGGAGCAACACCTTTAAATCTTAAAAATATTTTTAAAATACCAAGTTCTTTAACTCCTTTTAAAAATCTTTATAATATCGGTGATTCTGTTTTTGCAGGACAAGGATGGCCTGGAGTTGCTTTGGGAGTCAAAGTTTTAAACTCAAACTTATTTAGATAAAATGATTAAAATACTTAAAGGTTTTAGATGTTAAATAATGAATTAAAAATATCTTTAAAAGATTGGACAAATATTTTAATAATTGGAATATTATTTGGTTTTTTTCAATCTTTAATTTTTTATTTTTTAAATCAAAATCTACAAACTTTTTCAACAATTATCTTTAGTATAAGTACAGCTTTTTTTATAACTATTTTTGCAATTATTCTAATAACTCTTTCAAATAGTTTTATTCTTCCAAAAATAAAAAAGAGTTTTTGGACGATACTTAGCTTTTTTTTCTCTTTTTTATCTGGATTTTTAGGTTTTATTTTAACATATTTTATTTTTTCTAAATTTGATATAGAAGTAATAATTTTTATAAGCGATTTTTGGTTAAATATCTCAATTGTTGTTGGTTTTTTAACTCTTTTAATAGCATTAATTCTACATCAATTTGTATTTTTGAAAAACAAAAATAATCAAATACAAAAAGAGATTTTAGAATCAAAATTAAAATCTTTGGAAAATGAGCTAAATCCACATTTTTTATTTAATGCTTTAAATTCAGTTTCTCAATTAATATATATTGATAAGAAAAAAGCAGAAGATGCCGTTTTACAACTATCTAAGTTTCTAAGAAATGCGATAAATAAAGAGAGTTTAGTTTATCTTGAAAATGAGATTTTTATGGTACAAACTTATGTAAATATAGAAAATATAAGGTTTGATAATAAAATTGTTTTACATATTGATGATTACAATGATTTTAAACTTGTAAAAATACCAAAATTTTCTATTCAGCTTTTAGTTGAAAATAGTATAAAACATGGTTATTTAGGAAAAGAGTTAAATATTTTTATTACATTTGAAAAGAATCTGATAAAAGTTTCAAATGATGGTAAAAAAAATTCAAATATAAAATTTAAAACAGGATTATCAAACTTAGAAAATAGATTAAGGTTATTAAATATTGGTGAACTTCATTTTTTAATAGAAAATGAGAATATGACTTTTTGTATTATTTTAAAGGATAAGAAATGAAAGTATTAATTGTAGATGATGAAAATTTAGCATTAGGAAGACTAAAAAGAGTTCTAAATGATAACAATGTTTTTGATATTGTAGAGTTTAATGATCCACTTGAAGCTATAAAAGAGATATCAAAAACTAAATTTGATGTAGCATTTTTGGATATTTCTATGCCAAATTTTAGTGGATTAGAGTTAGCGGAACTTATATTAAAACTTGAACCAAAAACATTTATCGTATTCCAAACTGCTTATGAAGAGTATGCTTTAGATGCTTTTAAAAAAGGTGGAATGGGATATTTGCTAAAACCTGTTGAAGATAGTGAACTAAAAAAGATTTTACAAAGAATTTCAATTTATAAAGAAGAAAAAAATATTTCAAAAAAGATTTTAGGAAAGGTTTCTGATAAAATATATTTAGTTGAAACAGATGAAATCTTTTATATAAAAGCTGATTTAGACGAGATTATCATAAGAACAAAAGATAATTTTGTTTATGCAAAAAAGAAAATTGGTGATATTGAAGAGATATTAAAAGATAAAAACTTTTTTAGAGTTCACAGATCATATATAGTAAATGTTGATAAGATAAAGTCTATAAAAAGCATTGAACAATCAAAATTAGAGATATTTTTTAATGGAATTGATGAATTCATAGTTAGTTCAAAAGATGGAGCAAAAGATTTTAGAGAATACTTGGATAAAAAAAGTATATAAATTGGCATAAAAATAGTACCAAAAATTTTAAATTCTACTAAAATTTTAAAAAAGAGGAGTAAATATGCCTACATCATCTTGCATAAAATGCCAGACTTTACCAATATTAAAAGATAGTGAATCAAATCTAATTTTTGGTTTTGAAGTTATTGAATTATGCACAAAATTTAAAAATTTTTTAGATGACAATAATATTAATTATTTTAAAGAGGATAGTTTAACTATTGTTATTAAAACTTCTTCTTTTATTGATTTTTTAAGCAATCTTCTTTCAAAAAATATTTTTAAAAAACATGAAAGAGAAGCTATTTATATACTTAGTTTAAATGAAAATGAAAAACTTGATTACTCAAAAATTAAAAATGTAAAAAGTTTAGAAAAATATAAAAACCAAATTTCTGCACAAGAACTTTCATCTTTACTTTCAAAAGGTGGATTAACTACACATTTTCAACCAATTTTAGATGTTAAAACTAATACAATTTATGGTTATGAAACTCTTGCTAGAGGTGTAAATGAAGATGGGACTTTAGTTTCACCAAACAAACTTTTTACTTGGGCAAAAGATGGAGATATGCTTTTTTATTTAGATAGAGCTTGTAGAGAGAATTCTTTAAAAACAGCTGCCATTAAAAATATTAGAGCAAAAGTTTTTATAAATTTCATTCCAACAGCAATTTATGACCCAAATCACTGTTTACAATCAACTGTGAAATGGGCGAATTCTTTAGAGTTTGATCCTAAAAATGTAATATTTGAAGTTGTTGAAAGTGAAAACATAGAAGATATTGAACATTTGAAGAATATTTTAAACTTTTATAAGTCAAAAGGTTTTATGATTGCTTTAGATGATGTTGGAAGTGGTTATTCTTCTTTAAATATGATAGTTCAACTTTTACCTGATATTGTAAAAGTAGATAGAGAAATAATTAAAGATATTTATAAAAATAAAGCAAATCAATCTGTTTTTACAGCAATTGTAAATATTGCGAAAGAGAACAATATTGTTGTTTTAGCTGAAGGTATAGAGACTAAAGAGGAGTATTTATACTTAAAAGAAAATGGTGCTTCATTGGCTCAAGGTTATTACTTTGCAAAGCCATCTGCGGAGCCAATTAGAAAAATCAAATTTTAAGGAGCAAAAAATGTTAAAAGAAATATTATTTACAAGTCTTGGTGGAGCTTTACTTTTAAAAGAGCGTGTTGAAGAAGAGTTAAAAACTCTTGAAGAAAAAGGAAAAATCAAAACAGATGATGCAAAGAGTTTCTTAGAGTCTTTAGAAAAAAAAGGAAAAGATGAAGATGAAAGAATCAAAACGAAAATAAAAGATATGTTTAAAGAAGTTTTAGATGAACTAGGAGTTGCTACAAAAGCAGATTTAGAGAAGTTAAAACAGGATTTAAAATAAAAACTTTTTTTATATATCTAAAACTTTTTTCACCTTTTAGAATCTATTTAATTTTTAGATTTTTATTATCTCTTTTTTTACTTATTAAAAAAAGGGATAGTTTTTTATTTATTAAACCTTTAAAACCAAAAAAATTAAAAGAGACAATATTTTATTTAGGAGCAAGTTTTATAAAACTCGCCCAAGTATTAGCAACAAGGTCAGATTTTTTTTCAAAAGAGTATTTGGATGAACTAAAAGAGTTACATGATAAACTTCCAAAAATGTCTAAAGCTGATTTTGAAGAGGTTTTTAAAGAGTCTTTCAAGCAAGATTCTTTTAAAAAATTTGACAATGAACCAATTGCAAGTGCTTCAATAGGACAAGTTCATATTGCATATCTAAATGATGATACAAAAGTTGCAGTAAAACTTAGACGCAAAAATATAGAAAAACAAGTAAGAGTTGATATAAAAATATTAAACTTTTTTAATAAACTTTTTAGACCACTTTTTTCATATTACACAAAAAATTCAATTGATGCGGTTATAAATGAATTTTCAAGTATGATAAAAGATGAAACAAATCTTACGATTGAACTTGAAAACTTAAAAAAATTCTCAAAAATCTATGAAAATAGTGGTGTTTTATTTCCAAAGCCATATGAAGAGTTTTGTAGTTGTAGTGCGCTTGTTATGAGTTTTATGGAAGGTTTTAGATTTGATGATAAAAATTCTTTAATGAAACATAATATTGATTTTAAAGAGATTATTTCAAAACTTGTAAACTTTTATACACAACAAATGCTAATGAATGGATATTTTCATGCAGACCCACATCCTGGAAATTTGCTTATAAATTGCAATGGAGATTTGGTTTTACTTGACTTTGGAATGGTTAAAAATATTTCTAATGATACAAGAGTTGCTATTATTGAACTAATTGATGGTGCAAATAAAGGTGATTTTGATACTTTTGTAAGAGCAAATAAGAAATTAGGAACTATTAGCTATGAAGCTCCTCAAAGTTTGATGGTTGAATTTAGTCAAAAAATGTTTGATATTTTTTCAAATGATAATTTATCTAGTGAATCTATGCAAAAACTAGCTTTTGAAGTTTTAGAAAGCACAAGAAATTTACCATTTAAATTACCAAGTGATGCAGTATATATTTTAAGAGTAAGTGCAATAATAGAAGGTTTAGGAACAACTTACATAGAAAATTTCAATGGAGTAAAAGATATATTACCCATTCTAAAAGATAATCTTCCCGAAGCTTTAGGAATAAAAACTACTATTACAGAAATAGTTTTAGATGAAATAGAATCTTTGCCTAAATTTTTAAAAAGTCTTAAACAGATGATTTCAAAAAGTTCAAAAGGTGAACTTGAAGTATTAATAAATAAAGATCAACTAGAATTTATAAAAAAAGATTTAAAAGAGTATTTTGGTTCATATTTAAAATCTTTATCATTTGTTTTATTTGGACTATTTTTGATTTTTTATGATGAAAATCTAAAAAACATTGCTTTGATTTTAGTATCAATCGGTTTTTTAAAAATTCTATTTATAAAGTAAACTCACTCATATAAGTTCTATAAAGTAAAGGAACCAACTGTCTTTGTAGCTTTGGTTTTAACCTTTCTTTTATAGTAACTGCATTAAAAAAACTTTTCCAAAGTTTTTGAAATTTTTGTTCATTTGATGAATAATTTGGTTCATCAAAAAAAGCAACTTCTTGAACTGAAAAATCGTTTTGCATTTTTACAAAAGCTAGTTTTCTATTTAAGTCGTGGATTATGAAATTTTGGTTGTTAAAGCCTTTTAAAAAATGTTTTCCTAAAAAATAAACAACATTAAATTTTGATTCAACTTTTGCATATAAAGTTGCATCTTCAAGTTCTTCAAATCTTATAAATCCAGTTAATTTATGCACATTTCTAAATAACTCTTTTTCAAGATTATTTAGATAAAAAACGCAAGAATTATTGATGTTGTATAGTTGTTTTACTTCTTTGAAACCAATAATAATATACTCCAATAAATAGAGTTCAAACTCTTTTGAATCACACATAAAAATATTTAAAATTCTTTGGATTAACTCTTTTGGAAATTTTGTTTTTATGGCAGTTAAAACTTTTATAGCATTATCTTTTAAAGTATTTATTTCTAAAATTTCTTCAAAAATCATCTCATTTGGAAGAGTTTTATAGATTTTTATAGGTTTTAATTTTTTATAATAAACCTCATAAACCAAAGATAAAAATCCCTCAAAAGTTCCATCATAAACTAAAATCATAATTCACCCGTTAATGAACTAATATCAAAAAGTGAGGGTTGTATTAGTTTTTTTGGGTCTGGTTTAGTAAGTGCAAGTTTTAGACTTTCTCTATAAAATGGAACTTCTCTTTGAAAATCTTTGTTGCAAGTGATAAAATATTTTGCTTTTTTGATTGAAATTTTTAATTTTTTCAAATCATCAAAAGTGAGTCTTTTAAATCTTCTAGCACTTAAAATCTTCATTACACCCCTTGCTCCAATTCCTGGAATTCTTAATAATTCTTCTTTTGAAGCTGTGTTTATTTCCATAGGAAAATATTTTAGATTATTCAATGCCCAAAATGTTTTTGGGTCAAGTTCTTCATCTAAATTTGGAAACTCATCAGTAACTATCTCATCCCAAGAAAAATCATAAAATCTAAGTAACCAATCAGCTTGATAAAGTCTATGTTCCCTTAAAAGTGGAGGTTTGGTGATAATTGAAGGAAGATTTTTATCATTGTTTACTGGAATATAAGCACTATAATAAACCCTTTTTAACAAAGCTTTATCGTATAAAGCAGAGCTAAGTTTAAGTATATCTCTATCACTTTCAGGTGTTGCTCCAACGATTAGTTGAGTACTCATTCCTATTGGTTTTTGATTCTTTACTAAGCTTAAATCTCGCGCAAATTTTAGAGGTTGTAAAACTTTCTCTTTTGTTTTATTTGGTGCTAAAAGTTTTAAAGATTTATCACTTGGAAGTTCGATATTTGAACTTACTCTATTTGCTAGTTTTACGATTTGCTCAACTAGTTCCATACTGCTTCCAGGGATTAGTTTTACATGAATATAACCATTAAATCTATATTCATATCGTAAAATTTTTAAAGCTTTTAAAATCAAAGTCATAGTGTGGTCTTCATTTTTTACAATACCAGAACTTAAAAAAAGACCTTCAATATAGTTCCTTTTATAAAAATTGATTGTAATGTCTGCTAGTTCTCTAGGACTAAAAACAGCTCTTGGAATATCATTTGAAACACGGTTTATACAATACGCACAATCATAAATACAAATATTTGTAAGTAATACTTTAAGCAAAGATACACATCTTCCATCAGGCGTAAAAGTGTGGCAAATCCCACTTGTGTGAGTTGCTCCTAATTCTCCTTTTTTGTATGAAGTTTCAACTCCACTTGAACTACAAGAAACATCATATTTTGCACTATTGCTAAGAATTTCCATTTTTTGATAAATATCTGTTTTCATATTTGTATTTTATAAAAATTAAAAAATTTCATTTAAAAATATTTCAATTTGTAATAAAAAATGATTTAATAAAACTAAGTTCAAATACATCAACTAACAAAAAAATGATACAAAAAATCATATAATTATTATAAATTTACAAAAGATAAAAAAGGAGAAATTATGAAAAAAATGTTTAACTTTTTTGGAGTTATTTTATTGTCACTCTTTTTTGTAGCTTGTAGTACAAAACAAGAAAGAGATTTAAAAACAGTACAAAAAGTTGATTTACAAAAATATCTTGGTGATTGGTACGAAATAGCAAGATATGAACATCCTTTTCAAAAAGATTGTAAAAATGTAAAGGCAAATTACTCTTTAAGAGATGATGAAAAAATTCAAGTTGTTAATAGTTGTACAAAGATGTCTACAAATGAATTTAAAGATGCAAAAGCAGTTGCATATAGTGTAGATGAAACAAATAGTAAACTAAAAGTAAGCTTTTTTAGACCATTTTATGGAGACTATTGGATTTTAGATTTAGATAAAGATTATAAATATGCTATTGTTGGAACACCATCAAAAGAGTATTTGTGGATACTTTCAAGAGAAAAAACTATGAGTAATGAGGTTTTAAATAAATTATTAGAAAAAATTACTAGTATGGGATTTGATAAATCTAAACTTACATATACAATACAGGAATAGTTTATGTATTTTCAAAAAGATTGTGCTAGAAATTTTAATTTAAATAAAAAAAAGAAAAACAAACAAAGCGATTTATCTTTTAGTGAAACTGACCAAAATAGACTTGTAGAAATGGCGTGGCAAGATAGAGTATCTTTTGATACTATAAAAGAACTTTATGGTTTCACTGAAAATGAATTAAAAAAAATGATGAGAAATCTTCTAAAAAAAAGCAGTTTTAAAATGTGGAGAAAAAGAGTTCAAGGAAGAACTACAAAGCATAAGTTAAAAGTTAGTTATAAAACAACAAGATTTCAGTAAACAGTGTGGATTTTTATTACTTTAAAAGTAATAAAAATCTCTAAAAACTTTTTAGTAATATTCCTATGATTAAGTTTAATGCCAAAATAGTAAGTAAAATTTTTAATATAATAGTAAATCTTTTACCATCTATTATATTTCTTAGTTTAGTTCCAACAAAACTTCCAACAACTGCTCCAATAATCATAGATATAATAATCCATATATAATCAAAAAATACAAATCCAAAATATATAAATACAACTACCTTTAAAAAATGAGTTATACTCATCAAAGCAGCTCCAGTTGCTACAACTTTATCTTTATCATTATAATCTTTAAATAAAAGTGTCATTGTAAGCGGTCCAGTAGCTCCAACAACCATCGAAAGTCCTGTTTGAAAAAAACCTGCTAAATAGTAGTTTTCATATCTTTTTATCTTTTCATTGAACTTTTGACTCCAAAGAGAAAGTAATATATAAACTCCAATAAATAGTGGTACATATTCAAGTGAAATAAAATTTAATATTCCTACAAAAAAAGCAATTCCTAAAATAGAACCAATTAAAAATTTAGGTACTACTTCATATTGCACATCTTTATATCCAAAAATTGCTCGACTAAGATTACTTGAAACTTGTGTTAATCCATGAACTGGAATAAGTGCATTTACAGGTAAAAATGAAGGCAAAATAGCAATAAGCATCATTCCACCACCAATTCCAACAACTGCTGCAATAACAGAAGTCAAAAAAGTGATAACTCCTAAACCTAACTCCAACATAAAAAAAATCCTATCTTAAAAATAATGCATAAAATACCAAATAAAGCCTTTATTATTGAAAAATAGTTATAATTATTTTTTTTAAATAGGAGCTTTTTATGAAAATATTACTAATAGTTACTACACTTTTTGCAAATATTTTATTTGCAAATTATAATTATATGATTCAAGATAATGGAAAAATAGATATGCATGGTGGAAAAAGTGAAAATCTAATAGATGAAAAAAATAGTTTATCAAATAAAGATTTCAAAAATATTGGTATAAATAAACCAACAACACCTAAAGCACCACAAAATCTAATTAAAGAAGATAAAAAAGAAGAGAAAAAGGAAAATTCTAAATAATGGCAAAAAGATATAAATTTATTTCATGGAATGTAAATGGAATACGAGCAGTTGATAAAAAAGATGCGTTAAAATGGATAGATGAAATTGAAGTTGATTTACTTGGTGTTCAAGAAACAAAATCAATGAAAGACCAAATTCCAAAAACTATCTTTTCAAAAGAGTTCAAAACTCTATTTGCAAGTGCATCAGCAATCAAAGGAAGAAGTGGAACTGCCCTATTTTCTGATATTGAACCTACTTTTCAAAGTATTTGTGAAAGTGTAGATATTTTAGATGAAGGAAGAATCAACGAAGTTCATTTCAATTTAGCAGATAAAAATATCGCATTTTTTAATGTATATTTCCCAAATGGACAAAGTAGTCAAGAAAGACTTGATTATAAAATGGAATTTTATGATAGGTTTTTAAATCATTGCGAAAATCTAAAAAAAGATGGAAAATCAATCATTGTTTGTGGCGATGTTAATACAGCTCATACGGAAATTGATATTGCAAGACCAAAAGCCAATGAAAATACAAGTGGATTTTTACAAATGGAGAGAGATTGGATAACAAAATTCTTATCTCATGGTTATATCGATACTTTTAGACTTATAAATGGCGATATAAAAGATAAATACTCTTGGTGGAGTTATAGAGCAAATGCCAGAGCAAATAATGTTGGCTGGAGAATTGATTACTTTTATGTTAGTTCTGATTTAAAAGATTATGTAAAAGATGCTTATATTTTAGATAATATAGAAGGAAGTGACCATTGTCCAATCGGTCTTGAAATGGAGCTTTAAACTTCCATTTCTACTCTATTTTTTCCGTTTGTTTTAGCTTTATACATTGCATCATCAGCTCTTGTTAAAAGTTCTGTAATTGTATCATTATCTTTAAAAGTAGATACACCAAAACTTGCTGTTTTATTTCCAACTTTATCAAACTTATGTAATGAAACTTTTTCTTTCAAATTTAAAGCAACGACTAAAGCCTCTTGTAAATTTGTTTTTAGACAAATTATAATAAACTCTTCGCCTCCCCATCTTCCTATAATGTCAGATTCTCTTGTATATTTTCGCAATAAATCTGCTATTTCAATAATAATTTTATCTCCAACTAAATGACCATAAGTATCATTAACTTTTTTAAAATCATCTAAATCAAATAAAATTACAGAAAAAGGTTCTTTATATCTTTTATATAAATTTTCATTCATTTTTAAAGCTAAATCTATATTTTTACGATTATTCAATTTAGTTAAATAATCAGTTGATGATAAAATAGTTAATTCCTCTTTTGCATCTTCTAACTCTTGTGTGTAATTTAATTTATTTACCATAGAATAAGATAAAAGTAACAAACAAATAAATACTGCAACATCACTTGGATACTCCTCCCAAGGCACAAGAGCAGCTGCAATTAAAGAAGAGTAAAGCCAATAAATAGAGATTATAAAAAAACTAAAGGTAATAATTTTTGTCTCTTTATTACCTTTAAAAAAGAAATAAATCATAAAAAAAGTCAAAATAGGAAGAGTTATAAAATTGTAAAAAATATCAAAATATTCATAAGTAGAAGGAAGAGAAAAAAATCCTAAAAGTGAACCAAAAATTGCACCAATTAGATATATTAAATGTATTTGCCAAATTTTTTTTATAAGATTAAAAGGAACATTTCGATTTATAGTTTTATCGATAAAAAGAGCCATTCCAATAGGGAAAAAGAAAAATGCAATTGCTAAAATATATTGTTTAAAAAGAGGATAATGAAAATAGATTTCAAGTATTTTTGCTGAAAAAAGTACATTTAATCCTTGAGTTAAAAACATTAACCCTAAAATTGATAACTCTAATCTTTTAAATTTTGATAAAAAAGTTAATAAAAATAGAACTGAAACAAAAATAGAAACAGAACCAACCATAATTTTTGGAATATCAAACTGTAACATTTGTTCATATAAATCACCTTTTGAAGATATTTTTATCTCTCCAAAAAACCCAATATCTGCATAATCTGAAAATATTCTAAAATAGAGATATTTTCCTGCACTATCATTTGGAAGTTTTATTAAATGCCAAGGCCAACCTTTATATTTGCCCTTTCCTTCTTTATCAAATTCTCCAAAATGATATATTTGTCTATTTTCAAAATAAACTTGTGTAATTAAATCAATACTAACTATGTATAAATTAGGCTCATTTGGTAATACATCAGGAAGTTTTACTCTATACCAAACATTTGTTTGATTATTTCTATTTTCTGGATTACTAGGGAAATCTATTTTTTGCCAAGAAGAGTCATTTTCTTTATCATTTGTCCAAAGAGGAAAATTATTTTCAAAAGGAGAATCACCCCATTTATATTGCCATTCAAATTTAGTTAAATCTATACTTTTAATTTCATTAGCAAAGCAGAACAGTGTAAAAAGTAATAAAAATAAAATTTTTTTCACAAATATACTTTATGTTGTTAGTTTTAATAGGCGAATTAAATCATATTAATTTATAATATCTTATAAAATGTAAAAGAATTTAAATGAAAAATAGTATTCTTGAAAAATATGATAAAAATTTAAATAATGAAATAATCATTAAAATATCTACCTCAAAAATTGAAAATTTATATGAAGAATATGATAAAAATCTACTTTTATAAAAAAAGATTTTTATGACTCAAAGAGATATGGCTGGATATATTGGTGTTACTCCTGTAACTCTTAGAAATTGGAGAAAAGAAAAGCCAAAACTTTATGAAATAGTTATGAAAGGTTTTGCTTTTGAAGAAGTAGTAAAAAAAATACAACAAAATGTTGATGAATTAAAAGCTTTAGAAGAGCAATTTAAAAGTAAAAAATAAATATTTATTTCTTACTTTTAACTTTTTATAGGAGTTACATACTCTTTTGTTAAAATTTTTTCTTCTACTTGCATTTGATTTGTTTTTCCACATCTAGGACAGGGATTTCCAGAATTTGAATAACACGCATAACAAAACATCGTAACACAAGTTTCACAACTAAGTTTACAATGTTTGCATACATAAGTTATTTTTCTTTTTGCTTTTTGTTTCTTTTTTATAAACCAACCAAACATATCAATCCTTTATAACATGAAAGAAAGTATAGTTTATTATTTTTATTTAAAACATGATTTATATCAAATAAAACAATATGTTAGTTTAAAGAATAAAGAACTTTCGAAAGGATACTTTTTAGATTTTCTTTTTCTTTTTTATCTAAAACTGAAAAAGTTTTTTCTATCATAGAAGCTTTATTATCCATAATTTCTTCTATCAACTCTGTTCCTTTTTGTGTTAAACAAACTAGATTCTTTCTTTTATCATTTTTTACTGAATCTCTTTTTATAAGTTCTCTATCTTGAAGTTTTTTTAAAACTTTTGTCATTCCACCTGAAGAAAATATCAAGGCATCATATAATTCTGTTGGAGATAAAGTATAATTTTCTCCTTTAAAATATAAAGATGCTAAAACATCAATATCTGTATGTAATAAATCATAATCTGTTTTTAAAAATTGTTCTGATTTTACTGTTAAATCTTTACTTATTAAAAATAAAGGTAATGATAATGCGAATATCGCACACTTTTTATCTGTAGTACATCTTTCATAAAAGTCATCTATATATTGTTTATTCATAGAAGGATTGTAGCAAAACAATTATTAAAAGTATCTTTCTAGCAAGATATATTTAAGTAAAAAATAGATAAAATTTCTCTTCATTAAAAAAAGGAGTTGTTTTTGAAAAAGATATTATTTATTTTTTTTGTACCACTTTTTTTATATTCACAAAGTTTAGAAGAGCTAGTAAATTTAGCTATTCAAAATAGATTAGTTGAATCATCTAAACAAAAATTAGATGCACTAAAAGATGAATATAGAAGTGTAAAAGGTGGTTATTTACCAAAATTAGACCTAGGTGCAGGATATTCAGTAACTGATGATGAAAGACCAAATGTTGCTCATAAATCAGGAAATGTATATGGAAGTGTAAATTATAATCTTTATGATGGTGGAAAAAAATACGATATTTATGATAGTTATGAATCATCTATAAAAAGTAACGAAAAATCTGTTGATGCTTTAAAAAACGATATTTCATTAACTGTTATAACTTACTATTTTAACTACTTATCATATATGGCACAAAAAGATGCTAAATTAAAAGAAATCGAGCAACTTGATGCTCAAATGGAAAGATTAAGTAGATACTTCAAAGCTGGAACTACAACAGAAGATGAAGTACAAAAAATCATTTCAAATGTCGAAGCTGCAAAAGTTGAACTGAAAGAAATTGATTTAAATATCATCACAATTTTACATAATTTAGAATATATAACTGGTACTAAAGTCGATATTACAGCAGGTTCAAATGTAAATGAACTTCAAGATGTAAAAGAAGAAAGTGCAAGATTTGATATTCAATCTTTAGAATATGATACTCAAACAAGTTTAAGTAATGCAAAAGCTGAAAAAAGTGGTTATTTACCAACAATCACTTTAGATAATACTTTTACATATTATGATAAAGAGTATAATCATGCTAATAATGATTTAGGAAATGATGTAGATCATCAAAATATCGCAAGTGCAAACTTAAAATGGAATATTTTTTCATTTGGAGAAACAAAATATAAATATGAAGCAAAATTCAAAGAGTATTTAGCTTCAAAATTAAATTTAGAATATGAAAAAAACAAAGCAAATGTAGATTTACAACTATCACTTAAAGCTTATGAAATAGCAAAAGCAAAAATAGCTTCAACTGAAGCTAGTTTAAAAGCAGCTGATAGTGCTTATACAATCATCAAATCAAAATATGAAAATGGTTTAGTTGATAATGTTGCCTTTTTACAAAGTTTAAGTGAAAAATTTGATGCTCTTAGCAGATATAGAGCTTCATTAAATGATATAGAAATAAAAAGAGCAAACGTGATTTACCAAAGTGGTGAAAAATTAGAGGAGTATATAAAATGATAAAAAAGTCGTTAGTTGCAATATCTTTCCTTTTTTTAGGATTTAATAGTTTAATTGCAGATGAAGCAAAAGCACCAAATGAAGCACCAGGATTACCTGTTCAAACATTTACAATTACAAAACAAAATAATACTACAAATAAGACTTATCCAACTATTTTGAAAGCTTATGAACAAGTTGATGTTATAGCAAGGGTTTCTGGAATATTAAAAGAGAAACATTTTAAAGAAGGTGATTTTGTAAAAAAAGGAACTTTACTTTATAAAATAGAGCCAGATACTTATTTAGCAAATTTAAATATGAAAAAAGCTGAATATACAAAAGCAAAAAAAGATTATGAAAGAGCTAAATCATTAATTGCTACAAAATCAATTAGTCCACAATCTTTTGATGATTATACATACCAATATGAAAGTTCAAAAGCAGCATTAGATGAAGCACAAATAAATCTAAACTATACAACTGTAACAGCTCCTATTGATGGAATTGTTGGTATAAAACAACATGATATTGGAGATTTAGTTGGAAGTAGTTCAAATAATTCTTTACTTGTAACTATTACAAATACAAATCCAATTCATGCTGAGTTTTCTTTACCAAAAGATGATATGAATAAATATCTTTCTCAAATAAAAGATAAAAGTGCAAAAATTAAACTTATCACAGATGGTAAAACTTATGAAAATGGAGAAATTGATTATATTGCTCCTGTAATAGATACAAATACTGATACTCTACTTTTAAGAGCAAAATTTGAAAATGCAAATAATGAATTAATAGTGGGTAACTTTACAAAAATAGAGATTTCAAATCTATCTTTAGGTGATGTTTTTGTTGTTCCTGAAAATGCTGTATTAAAAACTGTACAAGCAACTATTGTTTTTGTTGTTGATGAAAATAATATAGCAAAACCAAGACCAGTTGTAACTGGAGATTTAGTAAAAGAAGGAATGGTTATAAAAAGTGGTTTAAAACCAAATGAACAAATTGTAACTAGTAATTTTGCAAAATTAAGACCAGATACAAAAGTTCAAATTGTAAATAAAGAGAAATAATTATGATTTCTTCATTTTTTATTAAAAACCCAGTTTTTGCTGGTGTTTTATCGATTATAATATTTTTGACGGGAATAATTGCTATGTTCAATTTACCAATTGAACAATATCCAAGAGTTTTACCACCTCAAATTATTGTAAGTACTTCATATCCAGGAGCTAGTGCAGATACTATTGCAAAAACTGTTGCTGCTCCTCTTGAAGAGCAGATAAATGGTGCAAAAAATATGCTTTATATGAACTCTCTAGCAGAAGATAGTGGAAGATTAAGTATCAACGTATTTTTTGAAGTTGGAACAAATCCTGATGATGCAAAAATCGATGTAAACAATAGGGTACAAGCTGCCTTAGCAAAAATGCCTGAACAAGTACAAAGACAAGGTGTTGTTGTAGGTGAAAGAAGTCCAAGTATTTTGCAATTTATTATGCTTGAATCTCCAAACAAAACTTTTGATTCAATTTATTTATCAAACTATGCTTTATTAAACTTAGTTGAATCATTAAAAAGAGTTAAAGGAGTTGGTGATGCTATGATATTTGGAGCAAAAGATTACTCTATTAGAATCTGGATGGATCCATTAAAATTATCAAAATATTCACTTGCTACAACTGATGTTATAACAGCAATTAAAGAACAAAATAATCAATATGCAGCTGGAAAAATTGCAGCTGAACCAATTGCTCAAAAACAGATGTATACATATACAATTAGAACTCCACAAAGGTTTGAAAATCCTGAACAATTTGGAAATATTGTAATTAGAGCAAATGAAGATGGAAGTAGTTTAAGATTAAAAGATATCGCAACTATTGAACTTGGAGCTAATGATTATAGTGTTACAACAAGATTAAATAATGCACCTTCGATTCCTATTGGAATATTTTTACAAAGTGGTGCAAACTCACTTGAAACTGCTGATGCTATAAAAAAAGCCTTAGAAGAAGCAAGTAAAACTTTCCCTGAAGATATGACATATAGTATTCCTTATGATAGTACAGATTTTATTACAGCTTCAATTCATGAAGTTGTTAAAACTTTCGTTGAAGCTTTAATACTTGTAATTTTAATTATTTTCTTATTCTTACAAAGCTGGAGAGCAACTATTATTCCTTTTATTGCGGTTCCAGTATCAATAGTTGGTGCATTTGCAGGGATGTATGCTTTAGGATTTAGTATTAACTTACTAACTTTATTTGGTTTAGTTCTTGCTATTGGTATCGTTGTTGATGATGCTATTATCGTTATTGAAAATATTGAAAGACACATGGAAGAAGGAAAAACTCCTAAAGAAGCTGCATTTATTGCTATGAAAGAGGTAACTGGAGCTTTAATTGCTATTATTTTAGTTTTAGGTGCTGTATTTATTCCTGTTGCATTTATGGGTGGATTAAGTGGAGAAATGTATAGACAGTTTGCCATAACAATTGTTATTTCTGTTGTTATTTCTGGATTCGTTGCTTTAACTTTAACTCCAGCTCTTTGTGTAAAAGTATTAAAAAACAAAAAACATGAACCAAAAGGTTTTTTCAAATGGTTCAATGATTCTTTTGCAAAAGCTACACAAGGGTATTCAGTAATAGTTAAAAAAAGTATTAGATTTTCTTTAATCTCTGTTTTATTATATGCTGGATTATTGTTTATATCTTGGGATATGTTTAAGTCTATGAAAACTGGACTTCTTCCTGATGAAGATCAAGGAACAATCTTTGTATTTGGATTTAACCCTCCAGGATACTCTATGTCAAAATCTTTAGAGTTAAGTGAAGAGATAAATAAAATTATTGCAGAAGATCCAAGCGTAAATAATATAATTACTCTTGCTGGATATGACTTTACAACTTCGGCACAAAGAAGCCATACAGTTGCAACAATTATTAAATTAAAAGATTGGAGCAAAAGACCAAATCCTGAGCAAGAAGCACAAGCACTTTTAGCAAAATTTAGTAAACAACTAATGGGAACAAGTGAAGGGTTTTCATTTGCCGTTGTACCACCTCCTATTATGGGGATGAGTGTTACAGGTGGATTTGATATGTACGTTCAAGATAGAAAAGGTGGAACTATTGAAGATTTAGGAAAAATTGTAAATCAGATAGTTGAAAAAGCCAAAACTAGACCTGAATTAATGGGAGTTAGAACTGCATTAGCTGCTAATATTCCACAATTTCAAATTGATGTAGATACTGAAAAAGCAAAAGCAAAAGGTGTAAGTCTAAGTGATATTTATAGCACTATAAATGCAACTTTTGGAAGTTATTATGTAAATGATTTTTCTTTATATGGAAGAACTTATAAAGTTAATTTACAAGCTAAAGATGAATTTAGAAATAATGTTGATGATTTCCAATATGTTTATGTTAGATCAGATAAAGGTGAACTTTTACCAATTAATTCATTTATAAACTATAAAAAAGTTGTTGGAGCTGATATCGTAGAAAGATTTAACCTTTTCCAAGCAGCAAAAGTTTCAGGACAACCAGCAGCTGGATATAGTTCTGGAGATTCATTAAGAGCTATTGAAGAAGTTGCGAATGAAGTTTTACCAGAAGGTTATACAATCAGCTGGACAGGAACTGCTTATCAAGAAAAACAAATTGGTGGAAGTTCTGCACAAGCATTTATTTTTGGTATTGTTTTTCTGTTCTTAATTCTTTGTGCACTTTATGAAAGATGGTTATTACCACTTTCTGTTGTATTAGCAGTACCATTTGCAATTTTTGGAGCAATTCTTGCTACAAATATAAGAAGCTTAGACAATAATATCTATTTCCAAATTGGACTTCTTGTTCTTGCAGGACTTGCAGCTAAAAATGCAATTTTAATTGTAGAGTTTGCTATTCAAAAACAAAAAGAAGGTATAAAATTGGTTGATGCGGCACTTGAAGCTGCTAAAGTAAGACTTAGACCAATTATTATGACTTCATTAGCATTTACAGTTGGAGTTATGCCACTTGCTATTAGTAGTGGAGCGGGAGCTGCAAGTAAACACTCTATTGGAACTGGAGTTGTAGGAGGAATGTTAACTGCTACATTTATAGCAATTTTATTTATTCCACTATTCTTCGTTTTAATTTCAAGACTTAGTGGTCATAAAGATGACGAAGTTCTAACAAATAAAGAAGAGGAATAATCCTCTTTTTTATTTTAAAAAAGGATTTATATTTATTTTAAATATAACATCCTTTGCCTCTTTAAAAGACTCTTTTGTAATTACCTCATTTATAGAAATAAAATTTTGCCAATAAGTTGAAATAAACCAATTTAATTTTGCAGATAATAAAATCTCATCTTCACTCATTTGTTTAAAAATATCTTTTAAAATAAAATACTCTATCAACATTTTTATTTGCTCTATTCTAAGATTTTGTCTTTGAATAAAAATCTCTTTAAATTTAGGCAAAGTTGAGAGTAAAACAGATGAATCTCTCATAAGAAATCTATAATCCCAAAAAATATCTAAATATAAATCATACATTTTTGATAACTCTTCTAAAGGATTTTGGCTATTTAATATCTTTTCAAAGCTATTTAAATTCTCAAATTTTTCAATCATCTCTTCATAAATATCAATAATAATATCTTCTTTATTTTTATAGTGATAATACAAATTTCCCGTAGAAATCTTTGCACAAAGTGCAATATGATTTGTAGTAATTGAAAATGTATCTTTTTCATTAAACAAATCTAAGGCATATTTTTTTATCTTTTTTTTACTTACTGACTCTTTTTTCATACTTGATTATACTATTTTTAACTTTTCAATTTATTATTAGAGTAATTACTCTAATTTTAAGTTATAGTTAAATTATATAAATGTAAAATTTCTCATCACAAAGGAACAAATATGAAACTAAAACCTCCTGGCGCAGGCTTACCAAATTTTGAAAAACTTTTTATAAAAAATGTTTTAGTTCCATCAATTAGGATTTTAATAACTTGGGATATTGCTTTGTTTTTATTACAAAGAGAACTAAAAATTATTGATAAATTATTAAAACCTATTGATAAGAACTTACTAACACAAAAAACACTTATAAATAGAACTTTTGCAATAGAAGATGATACAAGACAATTTTCAATAAATATGGTTTTAGAACATTTAGAAATTGCAGGAAATAAAGTCAAAGATGTTATTGAAGCTTTAAGTTTAGAAAAAGAGTTTGAAGAAGAGATAAAAATAGAAAATGTAAAACCAAAACAGAATATTGAAAATCAATATGAAAGTTTTAAAAAGTTCTATGAAAAGTATATTTTGTTTATAAAATCTTTAGATAAAAAACAATCAAAAATGAAGAAAAAACACCCTTGGTTTATAGAATTTAATAATTATGATTGGAGTGTTTTTATGTTTATGCATACATTTATACATAGAAGACAAATACAAGCAATTATAAAGGAACTTAAATGAGTAAAAATTCGATAGGAACAGTATTTAGAATCATCTTAATATTTTTTTCATTAGTTAGTTTTTGGCTTTTAATTCTTGCTATATTTTATTTTTTGATTTCAACAGTATTTAATATAGAGCTTAGTTTAAAAACATACTTTATTCTATTTTTTTGTTTTATAATTTTTAGGATGTTTTATCCTAAAAATGTTTTTGTTTAAATAAGTGCTTCAATCCAAGAAACAACTTGATTTAAAGTTTGGGGCTCTTTTTTTGAAATAAATACATAAGGTTTATTTTTTCTATTTTCTTTTACATCGATTTGCATATCAACTAAATCAATTTCAACATAAGGTGCTAAATCTGTTTTATTTACAATTAAAAGGTCAGAAAAAAGTAGCCCTGCTCCTTTTTTTCTAGGAATATCAGCACCTTGTGCAACATCAATTACGTAAATATAATAATCAATTAACTCATAAGAAAAAGTAGCACTTAAGTTATCTCCACCACTTTCTACAAATACAATGTCTGGATTGAATTTTTCTTCAAGTTCAACTACTGCTTTTTGATTCATAGAAATATCATCTCTTATTGCAGTATGAGGACAACCACCCGTTTCAACACCAATAATTCTTTCATTATCCAAATCAAGTGTTTTTTTTAGATAATTTGCATCTTCTGTTGTATAAATATCATTTGTTACAATTCCTAAACTATATTTATCTTTTAATAAATTTGTTAAAGACTCAATAAGTGAAGTTTTTCCACTTCCAACTGGTCCTGCTATTCCTATTTTTAAACTCATTTTTTTCCTTTTTTTATTTCATATAAATTTATCAAAAGCAAATGAAAAAATACTCTGCAACTTTAGGGTCAAAATCTTTGATTTTGGGTACCCGAAGTGAAGCCTATTTTAGAGTTTGATAATTGATAAATTTTTCTAAGTTACAAACAATTTAGGTTCTAAATTTTTATGCGCAAATATAATCTCTTCAAAAAGTGGATTAAAATTTGTGATTTTATTTTTTATATTTTTATAATCAAACTTTTCTAAAATCTCATCTATTTCAAAAAGCATTTTTTGTATTTCACTTGGTTTTATTCTTGAGATTTTTAAAGTTGTAACAGCTATGTTTATAAGATTCTTTTTTGTCCACATAACAATAAAATCTTCCAAACAAATATCCATATCAAAAGCCATAACACTTAATACTATTATTTCATTTCCAATACAAAATTTATTTTCAATCAAAGAGAAATACTCTTTTACAATATCTTTTGAAGCTAGATTTTTGATTTGTGCAAAATAGTTTTGCCCAATATCACGTGAAGCTTTTGCAAACTCAAAAGTTAAGTAAGTTCCAAGCTCATTATCAAGTTTTTTTACTAAATTTAACTTCTCTTTTTCTAAAGCTTCATAAACTTTTTTAACATAAACAAACTCTATTTTAGAGTATTGGTCGATAATTAGATTTTCTAAATAGATTTTTAAACTATTTATATCTTTTACTTTTTCTTTTAAAATATGAGGCTCTAAACCAAAAGAGTGTACAAATACACCTGAGGGAAAACTCCCATCAAGTATTTGCATAAATCGGCTAAGGCTTTTTAGATTTGTTTTTTGCATTTTAGTGGCTATGGTGTGCTTTTCCATTTGGTTTGAAATAAGCTTTTGTTTTTTCAACTTTTATAGATTCATTGGCATAACAATCTTTGATAATATCAGCTATTGAGATATCATCTAAAACTATGATTTTAAACTCTTCAATCTGTAAGGGCTGATGTCTGTTTCCTATTTCATAAGCAGTTTTTGCAAAAGTTAAAGCATCACTAAACTCTAAAGAGAAAATCTCATCTTCACTTCTTTTAACTTTTATTCCTATTCCATCTTCGCAAACTAAAATATCATTTTCATGAAGATGAGTAAACTTAGCTTTTACTACTAGATTCACTCCTTTTTTAGTAACTGCTGTTAAATTTGGCTTTTGCATATCAAACCAAGAGAGTTCAACCTCATCACTAAATGGGATATCTTTTTTTATCTCTATTACTTTTTTTATTACGCTAAATGTCACTTTTTTTTCCTAAAACATAAAATATCGTCTAGCCATTGGCACTTTTTCTACATAATTTGACTCGATTGGTTCTCCATTGATTTTTACATCATATGTTTCGCTATCTATTTCTATATCACCTATAAAATCATTTAGTTTCATATTGGCTTTTCCAATATTTCTAGTATTTTTTACAGGCAATACATTCTTTGAAATTCCTAGTTTATCTTTTAGATTTGAACTTGCTACTTTTGAAGTAAAGATAACACTTGTAGCACCACTTGCACGTCCAAGACTTCCAAACATAAGTCTATACATATTTGGTTCTGGTGTTGGAATTGAAGCATTACTATCACCCATCATAGCAAGAGCGATAAATCCACCTTTTATGATGATTTCAGGTTTTACTCCAAAAAATGCCCTATTCCATAAGACTAAATCTGCCATTTTTCCAACTTCAACACTTCCAACATACTCATCAATTCCACAAGCAATTGCAGGATTTATAGTATATTTTGCAATATATCTTTTGATTCTATTATTATCACTTTTTTCATCATCACCTTCAAGTGTTCCTCTTTGTTGTTTCATACTATGGGCAACTTGCCAAGTTCGTATGATTACTTCTCCAACTCTTCCCATAGCTTGTGAATCGCTACTTGTTATACTAATAGCTCCTAAATCATGTAACACATCTTCAGCAGCTATTGTTTTTCCTCGAATTCTACTCTCTGCAAAACTTACATCTTCAGGAATTTTTGGACTTAAATGATGACAAACCATAAGCATATCAAGATGTTCTTCAATTGTATTTTTAGTATATGGCAAAGTTGGATTTGTACTTGAGGGAAGTACATTTGATAGACCTGCCACTTTCATAATATCAGGTGCATGACCACCACCTGCTCCTTCACTATGGAAAGTATGAATTGTTCTATTTTTAAAAGCTCCAACTGTTGCTTCAACAAATCCTGATTCATTTAAAGTATCAGTGTGAATTGCAACTTGTACATCAAAATCATCTGCAACACTTAAACAAGTATCAATAGCATTTGGTGTACTTCCCCAATCTTCATGAAGTTTTAATCCCATAGCTCCAGCTTCTATTTGTACCTTTAAAGCTTCGTAACTTGAACTATTTCCTTTTCCCATAAATCCAAAGTTTAAAGGTAAATCATCAACACTTTGTATCATCTTACTGATATTCCACTCTCCTGGAGTACAAGTTGTGGCATTTGTTCCAGTATTTGGCCCTGTTCCTCCACCAATCATAGTTGTAACTCCACTTGAAAGTGCTTCATTTATTTGACCTGGACTTATAAAGTGAATATGTGTATCTATTCCACCAGCAGTTATGATTTTTCCCTCAGCTGAAAGAATTTCAGTATTTGCTCCAATTTCTAAACCTTCTGTTATTCCATCACAAAGATTTGGATTTCCTGATTTTCCAATAGCTAAGATTTTTCCATCTTTGATTCCAATATCAGCTTTATAAATCCCCGTATAATCTATAATAATCGCATTTGTAATAATCAAATCAGCAACATCAACAGCCGTTGGACTTTGAGCCATACCATCTCTTACAGTTTTTCCACCACCAAACTTACTCTCTTCTCCATAAATAGTATAATCTTTCTCTATCTTAGCAATAAGCGTCGTATCAGCAAGTCTAAATCTATCACCAGTAGTTGGTCCATACATAGAAGCATATTTTTCTTTACTAATTTTCATCTTACTCTCCTAAAAACTTTGAAAGATTTTGCATAGCTTTAGCTTTAACATTTTCATCATCTAAAAAGCCTTCAACTAAACCATTGAATCCACTAACATATCTTCTACCACTAAAATCAATCAAGTTCACACTCTTTTTACTTCCTGGCTCAAATCTTACAGATGTTCCAGCTGGAATATCTATTCTTTTTCCATAAGCTTTAACTCTTTCAAAACTAAGTTCTTTATTTACTTCAAAAAAGTGATAGTGTGAACCCACTTGAACTGGTCTATCACCTTTGTTTTCTATTTCAATTGTAATAATATCTTTTGAAGCGTTTAGTTCTATTTCTCCCTCATCTACAAGATATTCTCCAGGGATTAATATGTTTTTATCATAAGGAATTGGATTATGAACAGTAACTAATTTTGTACCATCTTCAAATGTTGCTTCAACTTGAACCATATACATCATAGATGCAACACCATCAAGAACATCATCCTCTTTTAAAACTTTTGTAGCATCAACCATAAGTTGTGCAACACTTTTTCCATCTCTAGCACCCTCAATTATATATGAACTAATAATTGCCACAGCTTCTGGATAGTTTAGTTTTAAACCTCTATTTTTTCTTTCTAAGGCTAGTTTTGAAGCTGTATAAATCAATAACTTTTCTTGTTCTCTATTTGTTAAAAACATCTTTCCTCCTTATTGTTTACCTAAATTAAATTTACTTTTATTTAACTCTTTTCTATAAAGTTCCCAAATCTTAAAAATTTGATTTTTTAACTCAAACATATTATTTGAACTGATTACTCCAAGAATGATTTTTTTATTTTTAGTGTATGTAAAACTCTCAAACTTTTCCAAATAAATCCTATTTAAAAACTCTTCATTGTTATTTGTTTTTATATAAATCTTTGCAAAAATAAAATTGCTACTGCTTTTTCTATTAATATAATCTTTTAATTCAGCACCTTTTACATCAAATTTTTCCATATATTCCATACTTTTTTCACAAAAAAATGAGTTTTTTATAAGCATATTTGAAAAATCAAAATTCTCAAAACTTCTTCCACGACTTAAAATATCTGTATAAAAAAAAGTTGAGTTTTCATCACTTTTTAGATTAAAAAACTGAATATAACGTGAATCTTTGTACAAAATCAACTCATCATTTATAAACTCTAAATTTGAGTTGTTTTTCAAAACAATATCTATTTTTTGGATTCCATACTCTTTTTTTGATGGATAGATTTTTGTAGCTGATTCGGTTGTAAAGATTAAGTTTGAATTATCAAGGCTTAAAGATGTTCTTATTTTATCCTTTGGAAAAATACCCTCACCTATATTTAATAACTTTATATAGTTTTCATTATCGTTAAAATGGTAATGTCTTGAAGGAAGTTGTAATTTATCTAAAGAAAAAACCTCATCTTTAAAACTAAACTTTATACTCATTTTTATCCTAAAAATCGTTCTTAAATCTATAAATATTCTATCAAAAAAAGATAGATTACTTTTTTCTCACCTGTATAAATAATATATAGATTTTGCTTGTTGGATTTTGGAAAAACAACACAAAAGCAACACCATTATTTAAAAAATCGTGTCGCTCCCTTTTTTCCACATTTAAAATTGCTTCTCATTTTCACATAAAAAATTTAAAGAAGAATAATACTCTGCATTGTTATTTATATTCTTTTTCATATTATTTAATTCATTTAAGACTATTTCATTATCTTTGTATTTTTCAATATAAAAATCTATAGTAAAAATTTTATCTTTTTTGTAAAGTTGCTCTTCGTCATATATTTCTATTAAAGAGTAGTATTTAGTTTTATCTTCTTTTCCTGTTATTACAGATTTTAAAACTCTTTCATATTTTTCTAAACAATATGAATATCTTATGTGTTTTGTCCTATTTTGATAATAATATTTTAAACTCTCTTTTTCAAAAATATAACTTATACTTGATAATAACTCTTTATCAATTCTATCTATATATTCAAATTGATTTATTAATGGGATATTAAATACTTTCTCAATCGTTTTTTTATACTCTTTTATTTCTTTTTCAATTTTGTTTAGAATTTTGTCCAAATATTTATTTAAAAAGTTTTTATGATTTTCAATTATTTCATCAATACTATATTTTTTGAGTTCTGATTTTCTCATTGAATATTTTGCATAAGATATATAATTTTCATCTCTATTTCTTATATCAAAAAGAATAGAAGATTTTAATTTATTATTGTCTTTTTTATTTCTACTTATTGGATGTCCTATGAGTTCATTTCTGATATCTCTATTTGGATTTTTATCTTCATTTGTAGACTTTGCTAATTTAAATATATATAGTAATTCATCTATCAAATCTTGCTGAGTATAAATAACTTGCAATAAAACAATAATTTGAGAAATATAGTCTGCATCTGATTTTATTTTTTTAAATGATTTTACCAAAGATAATGTATCATGAAGATAGTTATTTAAATCTCCATAATAATTTGTTTTAACTTCATCAGTAAAATTTATTTTCTTTTGAAAAAACTCTTTTATAAAATAATATTCATTCCAATTCGAATTAATTTTTGTTAATTTTGATTTAATTATATTCATTTAAATTCTTACTCCAAAAGTCTAACTTTAATTTAAAATACAATAACTTTCATAACAAAATTATATATTAATATTAGAATTTATTTATTTATTTATTGAGAGATTCCCAACAAAAAAGTTATGAACTTAAACCGACATATACTTCCTAATAATCTCATCACTAAGTTGCCCTATTTCACCATTTGCAACTACACTTCCTCTGTCTATCACATAAAAATCATCACCATGACGTCTTGCAAAAGGTAGTTTTTGCTCAACTAACATAACAGTTATTTGCTCTTCTTTTGTAAGATAATCAATAACTTGTCCTATTTGAGCTACGATATTTGGTTGGATTCCTTCACTTGGTTCATCTAGTATTAAAAAATCAGGGTCAATACAAAGTGCTCTTGCGATTGCAAGTTGTTGTTGCTGACCTCCACTCAAATCTCCACCTTTTCTTTTTTGCATATCTTTTAAAACTGGAAATAAATCATAGATTTTACTAGGAACTTTTTTTATTTTATGTCTATTTGACATAACTCCTATTTGAAGATTTTCTAAAACTGTTAATTGTGAAAATATCTCTCTTCCTTGAGGAACATAACCTATTGCGATACTTGCTCGTTTATGGTCAGGAAATTTTGAAATATCTTGGTCATTGTAGATTAATCCTCCATCTTTTATTGGAAGTAAACCCATGATAACTTTACTCAAAGTAGTTTTTCCAACTCCATTTCTTCCCATAACACAAGTACATCTACCTTTTTTAAACTCTAAGTTTAAATCCCAAAGAGTGTGACTTTGTCCATAATATTGATTTACATTTTCTATTTTTAACATCACTATTTTCCTTTTAAATTGTCCCAATCTAAAAGGGACCTTACCATTTTTTACACTTTTTAACACAATTTATGAAAAATTGTTAAAAGTGAACAAAACCCTAAAGAGGCAAATTAATTTGCCTTAAAATCATTCACCAAGGTACACTCGTCTTACTTGTTCATTGTTTTGTATAGCATCCATACTTCCTTCTGCAAGTACAGAACCCTCATGTAAAACCGTCACTTTTTTTGCAATACTTCTAATAAACTCCATATCATGCTCAACTACAACTACAGCATTTTCTTTTGATAGAGTTGTCAAAATCTCTGCTGTTTTTTCTACTTCTTGTGGTGTCATTCCTGCAACTGGTTCATCTACAAGTAAAAGTTTTGGTTCTTGCATGATTAACATACCAATTTCTAACCATTGTTTTTGACCGTGAGATAAGATTCCAGCTTGGCTGTTATATAACTCTTTTAGACCTATTAGTTTCATAGTCTCTTCGATTTTATCTTTTTGTGTTGAACTAAGTCGTGAAAAAAGTGTTTTAAAAAATCTTTTATCATCTTTCATTGCAAGTTCAAGATTTTCAAAAACTGTATGATTAGCAAATACTGTTGGTTTTTGAAACTTTCTTCCTATTCCAATTTGTGCAATACTTGGTTCATCCATTGAGAGCAAATTTACAGCTTGCCCAAAAATAACTTCTCCACTATCAGGTTTTGTTTTTCCAGTTACTACATCCATCATAGTTGATTTTCCAGCTCCATTTGCTCCAATAATACATCTTAGTTCACCATAATTTATAGAAAAACTAAGATTATTCAAAGCTTTAAAACCATCAAAACTAACACTAACTCCATCAACCAGTAAAATCCTACTTCCTATTCTTAAATCGCCAATATTATCTTCATTTTTTAATTCTAATGGTTTCATTTTAAGCCTTTACTTTTGATTTCAATGTTGAAAATATTCCAACTACACCTTTTGGAAGATATAAAGTAACAATTACAAATAAAGCTCCCAAAGCATATAACCAAACTTCTGGAAGAACAGATGTAAAATAAGAACTAGCTAAACTTACAACTATTGCTCCAATTATTGCTCCATAAAGTGTTCCTCGTCCACCAATTGCAACCCAAATAACAAGCTCAATAGAAAATAAAGGTGAGAAAACTCCAGGATTTATGATTCCAACTTGTGGTACATAAAGTGCTCCTGCAATTCCTGCTAAAACTGCTGATACAACAAAGATAAAAAGTTTATATTGTTCAACTCTATATCCTAAAAATCTCACTCTACTTTCAGCATCTCGTATAGATATTACAACTCTTCCAAGCCTAGAATTAATTATAAATCTACAAAGCAAATATCCCAAAGCCAAAGCTATAAAAGTGATAATTAATAACCCTACTCTTGTGGTATCAGCTGATAAATCAAATCCTAAAATATCTTTAAAATCTGTCAAACCATTATTTCCACCAAATCCCATATCATTTCTAAAAAATGCAAGCATTAAAGCATAAGTTAAAGCTTGAGTGATAATAGAAAGATAAACTCCTGTAACCCTACTTTTAAATGCAAACCATCCAAAAATAAAAGCTAAAAAAGCAGGCACAAACATCACCATCAAAAAAGCAAATAATGGATTATCAAAACCTAACCAAAACCAAGGTAACTCTTTTAAGTTCATAAATACCATAAAATCTGGCATTTCTGCATTTCCATAAACTCCTCTATCTCCAATTTGACGCATTAAATACATAGCCCAAGCATAACCTCCAAGAGCAAAAAATGATCCATGCCCTAAACTTAAAACTCCTAAATATCCCCACACCAAATCAAGAGCAAGAGCTAAAAGTGCAAAAGCTAAATACTTTCCAAGAAGTGTTACTGTAAAAGTAGATATATGAAACACAGAATCACTTGGAATTACTAAATTACAAAATGAAACTACAAATACTACAACAGCAAGGATAGATAATACTATTTTCCCACCTTTGTCATTTTCTAAAACTTTTAAAATTAATGGTTGTTTTCTCATCTTCTACTCCTCAACATCTCTTCCCTTTTGTGGGAAAAGTCCTCTTGGTTTTTTCTGAATAAATAGTATTATGAATACTAAAATAATAACTTTTGCTAAAACTGCACCTGCAAATGGTTCGATAAATTTATTTATTTCTCCAAGTGAAAATGCTGCTATTAAAGTTCCCCATAAATTACCAACTCCACCAAAAACAACAACCATGAAACTATCTACAATATATGCTTGTCCAAGATTTGGTCCTACATTTGTTAACTGACTTAAAGCAACTCCTGCAACTCCTGCAATTCCAGAACCTATTCCAAAAGTAAGGGCATCAATGTAACTAGATTTTATTCCCATTGCTCTTGCAATTGGTCTGTTTTGAGAAACTGCTCTAACTTTTAAACCTAAACTTGTTTTTTTCATCACAAACAGAACTGCTAAAAACACAACTAATGCAAAAATCACAATATAAAGTCTATTATATGTCAAAGATAAAGCACTATTTATCTCTAAAGCTCCACTCATCCATGATGGAGTTTTCACCTCTTGATTAAGTGGTGAGAAAATAGTTCTAACTACTTGTTGTAAAATCAAACTAATTCCAAAAGTAGCAAGAAGTGTTTCAAGTGGTCTTCCATATAAGTGTCTTATAACTAATCTTTCAATTAAAATTCCAACTATTGCACTTACAATAAAAGCAGCAGGAATTGCGATGATAATCGAATATTCGATTAAATTTGGCATTAGCTGTTGGATTGTATATGTTGTATATGCTCCAATCATTATTAGTTCACCATGAGCCATATTTATTACTTTCATAACTCCAAATGTAATTGCTAAACCAATAGCTGCAAGTAATAAAACACTACCTTGTGAAAGTCCAAAAAATGCTGTTTCCAAAAATGAATAAAAAGTTCTAATATTTTCAACATCCGCAAGAGAACTATTTGCAACTTTTTTCAACTCTTCACTAGATTCATTTGATTGAGAAATCTCTTTTAAAGTAGCAAGTGAAGTTGAAGAGATAAAACTTCCTAAATTTTTTACTGCATTTAGTTGAGTTTCACCTGTATAATATTTTGCTTCTATGATATATTTAGCTTCAAATAAAATCTCTTTTACATCACTATCTTTCTCTTTTGATAAAGCTTTATTTATTATCTCTTCTTCATCTTTTGAAACATTTTGTAAAATATTTTTAGCTGAACTTAATCTTTTGTCAATATTTGAAGAAAAAAGGTCAATCTGTGAAAGTAGACTTTTTATAACACTTCTTAATTTATTGTTTGTTTTTACTTTTTCTAAACTTGATTCTTCTAAAGATTCTAAATCTTTTCCACTAATTAAAGATTTTGTAAATAAAGAATTTGTCTCTTTTTTTACTAAAACCAAAACATCTTTATCATCATTTTTGATATATAAATCTCCATCAAGCATTTTTGTTAAAAGTAACACCAATCTATCATCTTCACTATAATTTGTAGCTAGATTACTTACAATACTTTCTTTTTCATTGAAATTTTTTGTATCTAAAGCTTTTATATCTTCTTCAAATGTTGAAGAAAATAAAGATGATAGGAGTAATAAATTAAGAAAAATTATTTTAAAAATTGAAATTTTCATTTTGTTAATCCTATGTAGATTTTATAAAGAAGAGTTAACTCTTCTTTATATTTTTATTAGTAGTTTTGCCCTGAACATTTTTTAGTTTTTGTGTTGTAGTTTCCACAATTAATTGGAGCTGTCCAATCTGAAATTACATCTTTTGATGATGGTAAGAAATCAGACCAAGCATCACCTTCAATCTCTTTTGTAGAAAACACTGTTTCAAATTGCCCATCTTCTTGAATCTCACCTATGAAAACAGGTTTTGTTAGGTGGTGATTTTTAAGCATTTTAGCTGTTCCACCTGTTAAATTTGGAACTTCTAATCCAATAATTGCTTTTGAAACTGCATTAACATCTGTAGTTCCAGCTTTTTCAACAGCTTTTACCCAAAGATTAAATCCGATATATGTTGCTTCCATTGGGTCATTTGTAACTCTTTTATCATCTTTGATGAATTTTTTCCAGTTTGCGATAAATTTATCATTTTCTGGTGTTTTTACACTTTCAAAATAATTCCACGCAGCTAAATGTCCAACAAGTGGTTTTGTATCAATTCCTGAAAGTTCTTCTTCACCAACACTAAATGCAACAACTGGAATATCTTCAGCTTTTATACCTTGATTTCCTAACTCTTTATAAAACGGAACATTTGCATCACCATTGATAGTTGAAACTACTGCTGTTTTAACTCCAGTTGAACCAAACTTTTTAATATCAGATACAATTGATTGCCAATCAGAGTGACCAAATGGAGTATAATTAATCATAATATTCTCTTTTTTAACACCTTTTGACATCAAATAAGCCTCTAAGATTTTATTTGTAGTTCTTGGATAAACATAGTCAGTTCCTGCAAGAACAAATCTTTTTACACCCATTTCGTTGATTAAATAATCAACTGCTGGAATTGCTTGTTGGTTTGGCGCAGCACCTGTATAAAATACATTTTTAGAAGACTCTTCACCCTCATATTGAACTGGGTAAAATAATAATCCATTTAACTCTTCAACAACTGGAAGAACTGATTTTCTTGAAACTGATGTCCAACAACCAAAAGTTACATCAACTTTGTCTTTTGTTAATAATCCTCTCATTTTTTCAGCAAAAAGTGGCCAATTTGACGCAGGATCAACAACAACTGGTTCAAGTTTTTTTCCTAAAACTCCACCTTTTTTATTTTGCTCTTCAATTAACATCAAAACTGTATCTTTTAGTGTTGTTTCACTAATAGCCATAGTTCCTGAAAGTGAGTGTAAAACTCCAACTTTAATAGTATCAGCAGCGTGAACTATCATACCACCTAACAATGCAGAAGTTACGATTGCTTTTGCAAATAGTTTTTTCATCTGGTCTCCTTTATTTTATTTACAAAAGAAGTATAAAAAAGAAGTGTTGTTTTAGTGTTGTTTTTATTGTAGGTTGGAAATAGTTGGTGTATAGATTTTAGACAAGAGGTGTTTTTTGATTTTATTAGAAAAAATCATAAAATATTTTATGATATAATCTTTCCTATGAAAAAAGAAGAAATACTAAATAAATTAAAAGAACTAAAACCAATATATCAACAAGAAGGCTTAGAAATAGTTGGTCTTTTTGGAAGTTATGCAAAAGATAATGAAACTGAATATAGTGACATTGATATTGCTTATAAATTAAACTATGAAGAGTTCTCAAAAAAATATGTTGGTGGCTTTTCTAAACTTCTAAGAATCGACTCAATCAAAGATGAATTAAAATCAATATTCAAAAAAGAGATTGATTTTGTACCTGATTCAAATAAAAAAATTTTAAAAGATATAATTTATGTGTAAAGTAATACATAGACTAGATAAGATTTTAGAATGTATTGAAAATATTGATTTTATTATCAATGAAAGTAATCTAAAAATAACTCAAGCAATAGAAGATAAAATCATAAAACCAGCTATTAGAATGAATATTATAAGAATTGCTGAACAGTTTGCAAAACTAAAAGATGATAATGAATTCAAAATACTAGAAAACTTCACAAATGAAGATTTGAAAGGTATTAGTTCAGTTAGAAATTATATAGCTCACGATTATGATAGTACTGATGATAATATCATTGAAGATGTGATTAGGTATAACTTGCCTATTTTTAAGAACATTATTGAGAGTATTAAAAAAGAAAATTTTAATGACTGAAGAATTAACAAATTTTCTAAATTCTGATGATGCAATATTTCATTACACAAAAAAAGAAACTGCAATGGAATATATACTAAATGATAAAAAATTAAAATTTGGTTTTTTTCATTCTACTAATGACCCATATGAATATAAAGATAGATTAACTTCTGCCACAGGATTAGGACATATTAATGACTCTTTATTTAATAAATCAATGGATTTAATTGATAATACTATTAAAAATGCACCTTTTTTATCTTTTTGTAAAAATTCAAAGAATAAAGGATATGAAAAACCTAGAATGTGGTCACAATATGGTCAAAATCATTCAGGAATTTGTTTAGTTTTTTCAAAAAAATCACTCATAAAAACTATCAAGAATCAATTATCAAACGATTATCTAATTTATGGTAAAAATATAAATTATAAAAAAATTAGTTTTGAAGATTTATATATTTATGATGATGATTTAAGCGTGAGACAAGTAGTTATAAACAATATAGAAGAAAATTATCAAAATTTTTTATTCCAAAAACATTTAGATTATAAAGATGAAAATGAATTTAGAATAATTTTAATTCAAAAAACTGAGAATAATTTTTATAAAAATATTTTTGTTGATATTTCTGATTCTTTAAAATTTATAATATTGGGAGATAGCTTTCCAAAAGTGTATTTGCCAACTATAAAAGAGTTGTCTTCAAAGTTAAATATTACCTACGAAAAATTAGAGTGGAGAAATAATCAATATTTTTTAGATGAATGTCATAATTCCTAATTTAATGATGTCTAATATAAGAAATTAGTCTTAACTTTAATCTCACAGTTTAATATATCTAAAAAAGGAAAAACAGATGATAAAAACACCATTTTTAGCAGTTGATGGAATAATAAAACTATATGATGAAAATGAAAAATTTCAAGGAATAGTTTTAATCGAAAGATTAAACAAACCTTTAGGTATTGCAATTCCAGGTGGATTTGTGGATATTGGTGAAACTGTTGAAAATGCAGTTATAAGAGAGATGAAAGAAGAAACTTCACTTGATATTACTATTGAATCACTTCTTGGAGTTTATTCAGACCCCGCAAGAGATGAAAGATTTCACACAGCTTCTGTGGTTTATGTTTGTAAAGCTTATGGAGAACCTATTGCACAAGATGACGCAAAAGAGGTTTATGTTTATAAGTTAGATGAAATACCACTTGAGAAGTTAGTTTTTGACCATAAACAAATTATTTTAGATTTTTTGAAAATCCAATAATTCTTGATATTTAAACTCATTTATTAAATTTTTTATATAATTTTGTAGTTTTTTCGATAAGTTATGCTCTTTTAACAGGTTTAAAATCTCATCGTTATTCATCAATAAAACTTCTTTATTTAGTTTTTCTAAAAACTCTTTTGGAAGATTTTTTAACTCTTGAGATATCTCATTTATTTGCTCTTTTTCTTCATATTCAAACTCTAGTTTTAGATATTTTTGAAGTATTTGCAAAATCTCTTTTTCTTCAACTGGTTTTGGTAAAAAGTCATTTGCTCCAGCTTTTATTGCTTGTTTTTTATCATCTTCAAAAACATTTGCACTTAAAGCAATGATTGGAATATTTATACCATTTTGTTTTTCTCTAATAATTCTTATAGTTTCTAAACCATCTAAATCTTCCATCAAAATATCCATAAAAATCAAATCTATTTTTTCATTTTCATTTTGTTTTTCAAAAACCTCAAGAGCCATCAATCCACTATTTGCTTCGAGAGTTTTAAAGCCATAAAAACTTAAAAGTTGCACTATTAAATCTCTATTTTCTTTTATATCATCAACTACTAAAATTGTTTTATTATCTTCAGAATTTTTTATTCCTTTTATCTCTTTTATTTGAGAATTCAAACTTAATTCTCCATTATCTACTTTCTCATAATTGATACTAAAATAAAACTCACTTCCTTTGTTTATTTGACTTTTAACATAAATCGTTCCACCCATTAATGCGATTAATTCTTTTGTAATTGCAAGACCCAAACCTGTTCCTTGTTGTGTGTAATTATCTAGTTTTACTTGCTCAAATGGTTTGAAGATTTTTTCTTGATTTTTTAGGTCAATTCCAATTCCCGTATCTTTTACCTCAAAAAATAACTTATTATTTAAAGAATAAATATTTAAAAAAATTTGTCCTTCATTTGTAAATTTCAAAGAGTTTCCTAAAAGATTTATTAAAATTTGCCGCAGTCGTTGCTCATCTGCTTTTATAAATTTTGGCAAATTATTTGTTTGATTTATAGTAAATTTTAGATTTTTACTCTTGCATCTTAAAGCAAAAATATCCTCTATCTCTTTTATTAACTCACAAAAATCAAAATTCTTAGGATTGATTTCTATTTTCCCAGCTTCAATTTTTGAAAGTTCCAAAATCTCATTTATGATATTTAGTAAGTGTTCACCACTTTTTTTGATGATATTTAGATTCTCTTTTTCCTGATTTGTGGCGTTCATTGATTTTTTTAAGATATTTGCAAAACCTAAAATTGCATTTAGTGGAGTCCTTAATTCATGGCTCATTCGAGCTAAAAATATTGATTTTGCTTGGTTTGCATTTTTGGCATCTTCCATTGCAATTTTTAGTTGATGTTCACTTGTGATTAGTTTTTCTGTATTTTCTTTGAAAATCTCAACAGCTCCTATCATATCTCCCATTTCATCATCAAATTCATTTTTTTCTATTTCTACATTTGTTTCATTTGATGAGAGTTTTAACATCACGATTCTAAGTAAATCCATAGGATAAATAATTCTAAATAAAATGATAAAAAATGACATTAAAAACAAAATTATTGAAAGAATAACTATTGCATTTACATTAAACTCTTGTTCATTTACACTCTTTTTTGCCTCTTCAACTTTTTGTTTTGTTCTATTTTCAAAGGCTTTATAAAACCTATCAAGTGGTTCCATAATTCTTATTTTTGCAAGATGATATTGTGATGAATGCATTAATTCTTTAGCTAAAACAAAATCAGGCTCACCTTTGATTGTATAATTTCCATTTTCATCTTGAAAAATTCCTTTTATTGCATTCATGGCTTTGTGTTCAAGATTTGTTAAATCATCTGATTCATTTTGTGAAGTAAAAAGTAGATTTAACTCTGATTCTGGGAAATTTGCATTTTTCATCAGTTCTCGAAGTGGTATTTTTTCACCATCAAGTAAAGGTTTTGTCCCTTCTAAAGTCAAAAAATCCCAAAAAATTCCATTATATCTTTTTGGTCTTGGAAGTTCTCCGTTTCGTATGGCTAAAACAGTTTTGTATTGTTCTTCAAACATAGGATTTCCAGTTATTACATATGTTCGAGCCATTCTTGTTAAATCATCACTACTTTGTCTTAACTCATCTGCAAGTATTAAAGATTTGTATTGCATATTATAAGCATCTTCAAGTTTTATTGTGGCTTTTTGATATTTATTTATAACAAATGCAACACAAATAAAAGAAACTGTATTTAAAATAAACAGCAACATAAATAAATTCTTTAATTTCAAACTAAATCCTAATTAATTTTTCCATATAATCTTAACAAACTACAATATGTAAAAAGAATAATTATATGGATAAAAAATACACAATACTAATAATAGATGATAAAACAGAAAATTTACACTACTTAAATACTCTTTTAAAAGAAGAAAATTATTTAGTACGAGCTTCAACAGATGCAATATTTGCTATAAACTCTTCAAAAGTAAATCCTCCAAATTTAATTCTTTTAGATATAAAAATGCCAAATTTAGATGGATTTGAGGTTTGTAAACTTCTTAAAAATGAAGAGAATTTAAAAGATATTCCTATTATTTTTATTAGTGCTTTAGACGATGTGCAAAGTAAAATAAAAGCTTTTGAAAATGGTGGAGTTGATTATATAACTAAACCTTTTGAAAAAGAAGAAGTTCTTGCAAGAATAAAAACTCAATTAAATATTTTTGAAAGTAAAAAAACTATCTCAAATCTTTTAGAACAACAAGATTTTTTCCTAAAAAAAATCATCCATGAAATGAACACTCCACTTAGTATAATAAATCTAAATATCGATAATTTAGAATCAACTTTAGGTCATAAAGAGGAGTTTGAAACAATCAAAGCTTCAAGTAAATCTTTATCTTCAATCTACAATGATTTATATTATCTAAGTAAAAAAAAGAAAAGAGTTTCTGAAATATCAAATATAAATTTAGTAAGATTTTTATCTTCAAGAGTTGCTTTTTTTGATGAAATGGCAAATGTAAAAAATATAGACATGAGTTTAGATATTCATGAAGAGTTCGATATTTTGATGGATTCTTATGAGTTAGAAAGAGTTATTGATAACACCCTTTCAAATGCCATAAAATACTCTTTTGAAGATTCAAATATAGATATTCTTTTAGAAGTTATAGATGATATTTATAAACTTGAAATAAAAAATGAAGGAATAGAAATCCTTGATACAAAAGCAATTTTTAATGCTTATTATCAACAAAAAGATAAAAATATAGGTTTTGGATTAGGACTTAGTATTGTAAAAGAGATTTGTGATAAATATGAGATAAGAATAGAGGTAAACTCTTTAAACAATCAAACAACTTTTAGCTACATTTTTCCAAAAGATCTGATTTCTAAAGGAAAAATTTTATGAAAATATTTTTACTTGAAGATGATTTTGCTCTAAATAAAATCATAAAAATTTCACTACAAAATAGAGGTTTTTTTGTCGATAGTTTTAGTGATGGATACAAAGCTGTTGATGTGATTTTAAATAGTAAATATGATTTATATATTTTGGATTTAAATGTTTTGGGATTTGACGGACACAAGATTTTAGAATTTATTAGAAAAGATGATTTAACTGTTCCAATTATTATGATAAGTGCTGAAATTGATATTGAAAATATCAAAAAATCTTACACTTTAGGTTGTAATGATTATATTAAAAAACCATTTGATTTTGAAGAGCTATTTTTGCGAATCCAATATCATTTAAGTCATATAAGAAAAGATGAAAATAGTGATTTTATAGTAGAGTTAGGTTATGACTTTTCCTTTAATTTACTTGAGCAAACTTTATTTAAATCAAACAATGAAATAGAACTGACAAGTAAAGAAAAATTACTTTTAAGCCTACTTGTAAAAAATATAAATAACACAGTTACAAATGAAATGATTCATGAATATGTTTGGGACAACAAAGAGATGGAAGCAGTTAGCATGAGAACAATTGTTCATAAACTGAAAAAAAAGCTTAAAAATGGAATGATATTAAATCTAAGATCTATTGGATATAAACTTATTAAATAAGGAAAGCTTAAAAGCTTTCCCAATCATTATCATTATTTTTAGATACTACTTTTGTATCTTTTTCTGATTTATTTGAACTCTTTTTATTTACAAATGGCGAATTTAATGATTTTACTTTTTGATTATTATTCAACTCTTTTGATTCATTAATATCTTTACCTTTTACTTCATTTTTTCCAATAAACTCTTTTTCATCAGCACTAGAAACAATCAATTTAGCTATTTGGTCTGTCATAGTAGAAATTGTATGAGTTTGCATTGCTACATTTGCATTTTGTTGTGTTTGTTGGTCAAGTTGCGTTACAGCTACATTTATCTGCTCTATTCCTGATAATTGTTCTTTACTTGACATTTCAATATCAGAAATTAAGTTAATTGTATTTATGATGTTTTGATTTAATTCTTTATAACCTTCTATCATATTTGTCGCTATTTGTTTCCCTTGATTTGCTTTACTTGTAGCATTTTCAACTATTGCTTTTATCTCTTTTGCTGCTTCTGCGCTTCTTGATGCTAGGTTTCGCACTTCTTGAGCAACAACTGCAAATCCTTTTCCTGCTTCTCCTGCTGTTGCTGCTTCAACTGCTGCATTTAAAGAAAGAATATTTGTTTGAAATGCTATTTGATCTATAACACTTATTGCTTCATTAATCAAATTAACTTGATTATTTATTTCATCCATAGCAACTGTTGTTTCATTTGCTAATTTTTCACCTTGATTTGCGGAAGCTGTTACATTACTAGAGTAACTTGCCATTTTTGCAATACTCTCTGTATTATTTCTTATATTACTTGTTATCTCTTCTAAAGCAGCTGCTGTTTCTTCTAAAGATGCTGCTGCTTCATTTGAGCTTAGGTTTAGTTTATCTACATTTGCTAATAAAATATTAGAGCTTTTATCTAAAGTTAATCCATTTGTTTTATTATCGATTAACATTTGCGTTATTGAGTCACCTAAGTTATTTACACCACTTGCTAGTTTTAAAAGGTGTTCTTTTAAACCTTTTTGGTCTATTTTATTTAAGTAATTATAGTTACTATATTGTTCTAATACTTTTAATACATTATCTATATTATTCTCTAAATTAGAAGCCATATTATTTAGAACTTCTTTTAACTGCATCAATGCTGGGTTTGAAACACTTAGGTTTAATCTTTGGCAAAGGTCACCTTGTTCAAATTCACCTAATACTGCTATTGTTTCATCTATTAGTTTTCTATCTTCTTCTATTCCTTTTTGTGTTTTTACTATATTCTCATTTACCACTTTTGCCATTTGTCCAAATTCATCTTTTGAGTCTAGGTTTATTAATTCTGCTTTTGTTGATTCTCGGTTTAAATAAGCAAAGAAACTAAATAGTCCATCTTTAAAAACTGTTAAAGCATTTACTAACATTGAAGAAATCAATAAAGATAAAACAATTGTTATTAAAATACCTATTATAGATATTGCTATTATTATATCTCTTGAACTCTCATATAATTTGTTTGTTATTTCATCTTTTTGTTTTAACATTTCCTTATTCATCATTACAAGTTGATTTAAAAGATTCTCACAATTATCAACTTCTTCTCTTCCTTTAGTTTGAGACAATAGTATTGCTTCACTATTATTTTTTGCTAAAGTTAAATCAAATATTTCATTTGCAATTTTGGCATATTTGTTTTTACTATCAATACATCTTTGTAAAAACTCTTTCCCCTCTTTTGAAGCTACAGCACTCAATTCTTTTGCCATAGCATCAAATCTTTTATCATACTCTTCAAATCTATCAATATATTTTTTTGTCTCTTCATCATTTTCAGCTAAAATTGCATTTTTTTCAACTCTTTGCATAGACATTAAAGCAATTGTAATTTGATTTGCAAACTCAATTCTTGGAACATTTGTATCTATAATATCGGTAATTTCACTATTTAATAATGATGATGTAGATAATCCTCGCCATGAAATAGTAATAGCAACAACAGTAAACACTATCAAAATTAATAATAACTTTGATTTAACCTTTAAGTTTCTTAGAAAACTCATTTTATCCCCTTCAATTTAAATTATTTTTTTAGCTCTAAAAATTATTATCTTATCTTATCTTATCTTTCTATTAATTTGCCAATTACTTTATAATTATTTTATAATAAGATTTAAAAGAGAAAATATATAGATTTTTTATTTTATTATTTATCGATATATCAACTAAGTAATAACAAAATAATTGATATTAAAAAATATTCTTATAAAGATTAAATAATATTTTATTTAAGTTTTTTTATTTATTTGAATAATTATTTTTTAGATAAATTTTATTATTTAAATAAGATTATTATTAAATAATATTGATTATAGTAAACAAAATATATTTATTTAAAAGGGAAGAGGAAAGCCTAAAAGCTTTCCCATTCATTGTCATTAGTTTTAGATGATACTACTTTTGTATCTTTTTTTGTTGGTACTATTTTCTTCTCTACTTCATGTATTTGCTTATTATTTGTTCCCATATTCATATTTTTCGCTTTAACATCATGTTTACCAACAAACTCTTTTGCATCTGCATCACTTACTATTAGTTTTGATATCTCATCTGTTATCAATGCTACATCATGTGTTTGACTTGCTATCATTGCATTTTGTTGTGTTTGTCTATCTAATTGTGTTACTGCATCATTTATTTGTTCAATTCCAAGCAATTGTTCTTTACTTGCGTTTTGTATATCACTTATCAAGCTTATTGTTTGAGAAATATTTTGATTTAACTCTTTATATCCTTCTATCATATTTGTTGCGATACTTTTACCTTGATTTGCTTTACTTGTTGCATTTTCAACTATTGTTTTTATTTCTCTTGCTGCTTCTGCGCTCCTAGATGCTAGATTTCTTACTTCTCCTGCAACAACTGCAAATCCTTTTCCTGCTTCTCCAGCAGTTGCTGCTTCTACAGCTGCATTTAAAGAAAGGATATTTGTTTGGAATGCTATATTATCGATTACACCTATTGCTTCATTAATCAAATTAACTTGATTATTTATTTCATCCATAGCAACTGTTGTTTCATTTGCTAATTTTTCACCTTGGTTAGCAGAGGCTGTTACTTCTGTTGATAGTTTTGCCATTTGTGCTATATTTTGTGTATTATTTCTTACATTTGAAGTTACTTCTTCTAGAGCTGCTGCTGTCTCTTCTAAACTTGCTGCTGCTTCATTCGAGCTTAGGTTTAATTTATCTACATTTGCTAATAATACATTTGAGCTTTTATCCAATGTTAATCCATTTGTTTTATTCTCTACTAGCATTTGTGTTATTGAATCACCCAAAGTATTTACACCATTTGATAGTTTTAGAAGATGTTCTTTTAAACCTTTTTGGTCTATTTTATTTAAGTAATTATAATTAGAGTATTGTTCTAATACTTTTAGTACACCAGCTATATTATTTTCTAAATTAGAAGCCATTTTATTTAGAACTTCTTTTAATTGAGTTAAAGCTGGATTATTAACACTAATATTTAATCTTTGAGATAAATCTCCTTGTTCAAATTCTCCTAATACTGATATTGCTTCATCTATTAGTTTTCTATCTTCTTCTATCCCTTTTTGTGTTCTTTCTATATTGTGGTTTACTACTTTTGCCATCTCTCCAAACTCATCTTTTGAGTCTAAGTTTATTAACTCTACTTTTGTTGATTCTCGGTTTAGGTATGCAAAAAAGCTAAATAATCCGTCTTGTAAATTTTTAAGAGAAATAACAATTGAGTTTGTAATAAAAAATGCAATAAGTACTGAAAATAAAATAACAATAGAAATAATAGTTATAAGTAAAACTTTTGAATTTGAGTAAATCTCATCTCCATTTGCACTTGCATCTTGTGCACCTTTTACATTTAAATTAACCAATTTTGATAAATCTGTAGAAAAACTGTCATACACTACTGTACTTTCTCTAATTAGTTTTAAAGCATCGTCTGTTCTGTTATCTCTTGAAACAGCTATTAGCTCATCATGCATTTTTAAATATTTATTAAACTCTTTTGAAAAATCTGCATAGATTGCTTTTTCATTTTCTGAAGAGATTAATTTTTCATATTTTTCAAGATCTTTTTTCATAATATCTAACAGCTCTTTCATTTTTGCTTCATTCTTTGTCATCTCTTCATCTGTTTTTGATAAGATATGATCGTATTCAAGTATTCTATAATCAGATGTTGCTGTATTAATTTTATTTGTTATTACCACGCTTGGTAACCAATTTTCTGAGATTATTGTTGATTGGTCATTTACTGTTGACATCTTTTGTGTTGAAAGTATCCCTAATATGATAACTAAACCTACTATTATCCCAAAACCTGTAAAAAGTTTCTTCGATACCTTTAAATTCTTAAGCATTTTTTCTTCCCTTTATTCTAATTTTAATTTTTTATAAAAGCCTAAAAGCTTTCCCATTCATCACTGTTTGTTTTTGCTGATACCACTTTTGTATCTTTTTTTGATACCTCATTTTTTTCTACTATTTTTGAACTTGATTTCTTAGTTGTAGTAAAACTCTCCTTATTTGAATTTATCTTTTTTGCCTTAACTTCATGTTTTCCTATAAACTCTTTTTCATCAGCACTTGAAACGATTAATTTTGCTATTTCATCCGTTATTGCTGCAACATCGTTTGTTTGATTTGCCACTGCTGCATTTTGCTGTGTTTGTCTATCTAATTGTGTTACGGCATCATTTATTTGCTCAATACCAGCTAATTGCTCTTTACTTGACATCTCTATATCTGAGATTAGATTTATTGTTTGAGAGATATTTTGATTTAACTCTTTGTATCCATCTATCATATTTGTCGCTATTTCTTTACCTTGATTTGCTTTACTTGTAGCATTTTCAACTATTGCTTTTATCTCTTTTGCAGCTTCAGCACTTCTACTTGCTAGGTTTCGCACCTCTTGTGCAACTACTGCAAATCCTTTTCCAGCTTCTCCAGCAGTTGCCGCTTCAACAGCAGCATTAAGAGAAAGAATATTTGTTTGAAATGCTATTTGGTCTATTACTGAAATAGAATCGTTTATTAAATGAACTTGATTGTTTATCTCATCCATTGCAACTGTTGTTTCATTTGCTAATTTTTCACCTTGATTTGCAGAAGTTGTTACTTCACTTGATAGTTTTGCCATTTGTGCTATATTTTGAGTATTATTTCTAATATTCGAAGTTACTTCTTCTAAAGCTGCTGCTGTTTCTTCTAAAGATGCTGCTGCTTCATTTGAACTTATATTTAATTTATCTACATTTGCTAATAATATATCTGAACTCTCTCTTAATGTTAATCCGTTTGATTTATTTTCAACTAACATTTGTGTTATTGTTTCTACTAGATTATTAATACCAACTGCAACTTTTCCATTGTCTTGGATTCTCTCTTTGAAGTCTAGTTTTGCAAAGTTATCTAAAACTTTTAATAGTTCATTTATATCTTTTGCTACACTATTTTTTGTACTTTCTAACATTTCATTAAAAATATTTTTTAGCTCTTCAAGATTTTGATTTTCAGTTGATTTTTCTATTCGTTTAGTAAATTTACCATCATTTACTGCACTTACAACAGCTTTTACATCTTCAATTAATAGGTTATCTTGAACTATCAAGTTTTCAGTTTTTATTATATTTTTATTTATTACTTCTGAAATTTGAGCTATTTCATCTTTTGAAGAAGTATCTAATAATGAAACACTTTTTGTCTCTTTATTTAAAAAATTGAAAAATTCTAGTAAACCATTTTGTAATTTTTTAATTGAATTATTAAATGTTTTACTAATTGCATATGAGAAAAATAGTGTTATTAATATTGTTAATATTGTTATACTCACAAAAGTATTTAAAGATGAAGATATTAGTGACTCAACTTCAATTTTATTTTTCTCAACAATCTTATAAGTCTCATCACTAAAAAAATCTATTATGTCTCTCATAGACTCATAATCTTTTGAGTATGTTGAAAAATAAAATGTTTTTGCGTCATCTATTTTTCCATCTTTTACTAGCTTAATTAATGTTTGAGTATTACTTTTTGTTAAATTATAATATTTGTCAAAATCATCTAACTCTTTTGATTTAGAAGACAATTCATCTTTTAAAAATCCTTTAAACTTATCAAATCTTTGTCTAATTTGTGATAAATTATCTTCTACACCTTTTGTTATTAGCTTTTCAATTTGTTGATTATCTTTTAGATTCATTATTTGACTCAAAGCCAAATTTGATTGATAAGAGTCCCTATCTGCTTCTAATAATACTGTAATACCAGCAAAATCTTTTTCCGCTAAATTATCTGTGTTATTATTGATATTTTTTATATTAAAAGAGACCAATAAACTGCTTATTATTGATACAACTATTAATATTAAAAATGCACCCATTATTTTATTTTTTATGCTCATTTCCTTCTCCTATTAACTGGTAAATTCATATCCTATTTATAATTATATAATAAAAAATCTCATTTTATGCGATGCTATTTGAATGCTATTAAAATAACGATAAAATCGAGTCCTTTTATTAATAATGTTTCTTAAAATTAAGATTTAAAAATAACTTTATCATTATTACTTTTTAGCTGATTATTTACTTTTTTTAATTCTACTAACTCGAGTAACTTTACTTTTATTTTTAAATTTAAAAAACATTTTTTATCTCCTAAATTAATTAAGTAATTATAATATTAGAATGTAAGTAAACTACTAGCAAAATCTGAGGAATCAGAGGAAATCTGAAATAAAATATTTTTTTAGTATGAAGAGTTTATTGATTTTTTTAAAATAAAAAATTGTAATAAATTATTATAAGTTAGATAAATAAAGGGTAGAGGAAAGCCTAAAAGCTTTCCCATTCATTGTCGTTAGTTTTAGATGATACTACTTTTGTATCTTTTTTTGTTGGTGATACTATTTTCTTCTCTACTTCATGTATTTGTTTATTATTTGTTCCTACATTTACATTTTTAGCTTTAACATCATGTTTACCAACAAACTCTTTTGCATCTGCATCACTTACTATTAGTTTTGATATCTCATCTGTTATCAATGCTACATCATGTGTTTGACTTGCTATCATTGCATTTTGTTGTGTTTGTCTATCTAATTGTGTTACTGCATCATTTATTTGTTCAATTCCAAGCAATTGTTCTTTACTTGCGTTTTGTATATCACTTATCAAGCTTATTGTTTGAGAAATATTTTGATTTAACTCTTTATATCCTTCTATCATATTTGTTGCGATACTTTTACCTTGATTTGCTTTACTTGTTGCATTTTCAACTATTGTTTTTATTTCTCTTGCTGCTTCTGCGCTCCTAGATGCTAGATTTCTTACTTCTCCTGCAACAACTGCAAATCCTTTTCCTGCTTCTCCAGCAGTTGCTGCTTCTACAGCTGCATTTAAAGAAAGGATATTTGTTTGGAATGCTATATTATCGATTACACCTATTGCTTCATTAATCAAATTAACTTGATTATTTATTTCATCCATAGCAACTGTTGTTTCATTTGCTAATTTTTCACCTTGGTTAGCAGAGGCTGTTACTTCTGTTGATAGTTTTGCCATTTGTGCTATATTTTGTGTATTATTTCTTACATTTGAAGTTACTTCTTCTAGAGCTGCTGCTGTCTCTTCTAAACTTGCTGCTGCTTCATTCGAGCTTAGGTTTAATTTATCTACATTTGCTAATAATACATTTGAGCTTTTATCCAATGTTAATCCATTTGTTTTATTCTCTACTAGCATTTCATTGATGATTGTTGCTAGGTTATTTATACCAACTGCAACTTTTCCATTATCATTTTCTATTTTAGGTCTAAAATCAAGTTTTCCAAAACTATCTAATACTGCTACAACCTTATTTATATCTATACAGATATTTTGTTTTGTAATTTCTAGCATTCCATTGAAATTATTTTTTAGCTCTTCTAAACTCTCATTTTGAGTAGATTTTTCAATTCTTTTATCTAAATAACCTGCTTTCACCTCATCAACTACTCTTTTTACATCATCTATTAAAATATTATCTTGAAGTATCAAACTTTCAGTTTTTTTGATATTCTCGTTTATCACTTTTGCCATTTGCCCAAATTCATCTTGAGAATCTAACTCTATTAAATGAGCTTTCTTTTCTTCTTTATTTAAGAAAGAGAAGAATCCTAAAAGTCCATCTTTTATTATTGTTAAATTTTTATTTAATATTCTCATACTAATTAGTATCACAAAAATGATTATAGATAAAACAACTATACCCGCAACAATAGAAAAGTTTCTAACAAAACTAGCTTCACTTAAATACTCACTTTCAGGAGCAGTTGCTATAAATGTCCAATAATTTTTTGTATCTCCAAATTGTATTGGATATACATAGTTATAAGAGTCTGTTCCTGTTTTTAGATTTTTAGCAAAATATGAATTTTTTTCACCATTTTTACTTTTTTCAATTGCATTTAATATAGTTTCATTTTTTGTTACATCTTTTATATATTTACCTATATTTTCAGGTTTTGGATGAGCTATAAATTTTCCATAGTTATCAAATAATGCTCCATATCCATTTTCAAACAATTTAATCTCACCTATTTTTTTGTTAAAAAAGTCTAAAGAAAAATCTACTCCAACGGCACCTACAAATTTTCCTTTATAATAAACAGGCGATGAAACTGTTGTTAAAAGTACATTTTTTCCATCTATTTCATAATTATATGGTTCTGTTATAGATACTTCTTTATTTTTATATGGCTTATTTATCCATTCTGATTCTAAACTAAAATCTGATGAAGGTTGAATAGTAAAAGAACCATCACTATTTCTTACAACATAAGGTTGAAATACTCCATCTTTAGTATAATAGTTTGTTTTATCTGAACCATCATTTTTTGTATAAACAAGTGTTCCATCTTCAAAAGTGAACCAAACACCTAATAAAAACTTATTTTGATTTAACACTTCTTTTAAATATTTTATAGTCCCCTCTTTTGAAAGTTTTTCATTATGCTCAATCGCACTTTCATATCTGTTTGCTATATTATTTGAGATAACAATAGCTTTGTCAAGCGTATTTCTTATTTCTAAAGCGTTACTTTTAGCCATTTCATTAACATACTCTTGAGATTGATTTTTCAAAGATTCAAAAGTGTTTGAAGATATTATATATATCATTAAACTTAAAGAAACTGCCGTGATTGAAACTAAAACTAACAACAATTTAGTTCCAAAATTTAATTTTTTCATTTTATTTTCCTCTATCCTAATTTCTAAAATATAATGAATTATATTTTATTTGAATTACAAAACAATTATATATTATATTTTATTATATGTGTTTATTTTTTTGTTCTTTTTATATACTGTTTTATAATTTAATGCTTTTTTGATACAATCCCCAAATGAATTTACAAGAAAAGCTACAACAACTTCCTAATGATGCAGGAGTTTATCAATACTTTGACAAAAATGGTCATTTACTTTATATAGGAAAAGCAAAGATTCTAAAAAATAGAGTTAAATCCTATTTTAAATTTACTCCAAAACTACAACCAGCAGATAAATTAAGTCCAAGAATTTATAAAATGATTAGTGAAGTGGAAAGTTGCGAGTGGATTGTTGTACCAAATGAACATGATGCTTTAATTCTTGAAAACTCTTTAATCAAACAATTAAAACCAAAATATAATATTTTACTTCGAGATGATAAAACTTATCCATACATTTTTGTAGATTTTGATGAAGATTTTCCAAGACTTGATATAACTAGAAGAATTCAAAAAAGTAAAAGTATCAAATATTTTGGACCATACTCAACTGGTGCTAGAGATATGCTTGATTCTATTTATGAAATAGTTCCATTAGTACAAAAGAAATCTTGTGTAAAGGGTAAAAAAGCCTGTTTATTTTATCAAATACAAAAATGTTTAGCGCCTTGTGAAAATAAAATCTCAAAAGAAGAGTATGCAAAAATAGTTGAAAATGCTTTAGAGTACATATATAATAAAACAAAACTAATTTCAAAACTAAATGAAAAAATGCTTCAATATTCAAATGATTTTAGGTTTGAAGAAGCAATGACTTTAAGAGATAGAATAAAAACTATTGAAAAATCTCAAATAAAATCTGGTATTGATTTAGCAACAAATGAAGATATTGATATTTTTGCAATAAATGCAAATAATAAAAAAGCTGTAATTGTAAGAATGTTTTTAAGAGATGGAAAACTAACCTCATCAAGTCATGATTTTTTAAAAATAGATAACTTTGATGAAGAGTTCGAATTTGATTATCAAGAAGCTTATGAAAGAGCAATTATTAACTACTATGATAATGAAATTCCTCTTTTACCAAAAGAGATTTTGATTGCCCATGAACTTGAAATTACAAATGAATTAGAAGAGTTTTTACATACAAGATTTAACAAAAAGATTAAACTAATAAATCCTAAAAAAGATAAAAAAAGAGAGATTGTAAATATAGCTTTAAATAACTGTGATGAATTATTAAGAATTGAAAATTCAAAAAATCAAACATCAATTTATGAAGAATTAAAAGAGTTGTTTAATCTTCAAACTCTTCCATATTTAATAGAGAGTTTTGATAACTCTCATATGATGGGACAAGCAACAGTTGGAGCAATGATTGTTTGGAATGAAAGTTTAAATACTTTTGATAAAAAAGCCTTTAGACATTATAATCTTGAATCAAAAGATGAATACTCTCAAATGAAAGAGATGTTAATAAGAAGAATTGAGAGTTTTGAAAAAAATCCTGCTCCTGATTTATGGATAATAGATGGAGGAGAAACTTTACTAAAATTAGCTTTTGATATAGTGCAATCTGTTGGTGTAAATCTTGATATTATTGCAATAGCAAAAGAAAAAATTGATGCGAAAGCCCATAGAGCAAAAGGAAAAGCAAAAGATATAATTCACTATAAAACAAAAAATGGTGAATTTAAAAGTTTTAACTTATTAACAAGTGATAAAAGACTACAATTCGTTCAAAGACAAAGGGATGAAGCTCATAGATTTGCAATAACTTTTCATAAAAAGCAAAAAAGAGCACAAGATAAACAAATCTCTTTATTACAAATCAAAGGTATTGGTGAAGCAAAAATCAAAAAGCTTCTTTTATATTTTGGAGAATTTGAAAAGATTAAAAAAGCATCATTTGATGAACTAAAAACTGTTTTAAACGAAAAAGATGCAAGTACAATTTTAGATTATTTTACTAATTTCAAGGATTAATTTTGGCAAAAATTTTATTAAGCAAAGAGAATCTATTTTACAATTTAGATGTTATTTCAAAAAAAGCTGGCTCAAAAGAAAAAGTTGCAGTCGTTCTAAAAGATAATGCATATGGACATGGTCTTGTAGAAATTGCAACTTTAGCAAAAGAATTTGGAATAAAAAAAGCAGTAGTTAGAACAATAGATGATGCACTAAAAATTGAAAAATTATTTGACTTTATTTTAGTATTAGCAGAAAAATCATTTCACACTTATTCACATACTTTTCACATTGCATTAAATAGCCTTGAAGATATAGATAAACTACCAAATAATAGTAATGTTCACATAAAAGTTGATACAGGAATGCACCGAAATGGAATCTATCCAGAAGATTTAGAAAAGGCTTTTTTAGGGCTTTTGGAAAGAAATATCAAGGTAACTGGCGTGTTTACGCACCATAGAGGGGCAGATGAATTGTCAACAGATTTTTTCTGGCAAAAAGAGAATTTTTCTCTTGTGAAAAAGAGTGTAAAAAATATATGTGAAAAACTTTTTTTACCAATTCCACTATTTCATTCTTGTAATTCAGCAGCACTTTTTAGAACAGAAAATTTTGATGAAGATTTTACAAGAGTTGGAATTGCAACTTATGGTTATTTAGATGATTCTGATGTTTTTAATTTTCCAAAGTTAAAACCAGTTATGTCACTTTGGGCAAGTAGATTATCAACTAGAATTTTAAAAAAAGGACAAAGTGTTGGTTATGGTGGAACATTTACAACAACTGAAGATATGCTAGTTTCAACTTATGATGTAGGCTATGGAGATGGCTTTTTAAGGTTAAATGAAAGAAAATCTTACACAACACCAAAAGGATATAAAGTTTTAGGAAGAGTATCTATGGATAACTTATCTTTAAATACAGATGATGAAAAGGTTTGTATTTTTGATGATGTAAGAGAGTTAGCAAAAATTCACGATACAATTACTTATGAAATAACAACTACTTTAAACCCTAATATAGAAAAAGAGATAATTTAATCTCTTTTTTAACTTTCGCTTTTTCTATCATATTTCATACTAAATAAATAATATTTATTAATTTAATTAAAATTGACTATAATTATGTTCAAAAGACAAATTTACATAATTTTTAGGACATAAAATGGATTTTTTAAAAAAATCAGTAATTGCAAAAGTAATTTTTGTATCGATTATTTCTATTATCATTTCTATGAGTATTTTAACTTTTTTAGTATCAAATAATACTTTTGAAGCAATGAAAAAAAATACTGAAAGTACAGTACATAAAGAGATATCTTTATTAGTTGAAAATATTAATACTTTTAATAAAGTAGCAAAAACTGGAGCAGACACAATAGGTAATATATTTTTAGATATGCTTCAAGGAATAAAAATAGATAAATCTCAAAACATAAAAGTTGGAGATTTACAAACACCTGTTTTATCAATAAATGGTAAAGCTTTAAACCTTAACTTTGATATTGTTGATAAATTTACTGAAATGACAAATGGTTCAGTTGCAACTATTTTTGTAAGAAAAGGTGATGATTTCATAAGAATTTCAACAAGTTTGAAAAAAGAAGATGGAAATAGAGCAATTGGTACAAAACTAGACATCAATCATCCTGGGTATAAAAAAGTATTACAAGGTGAGACTTATTTAGGAAAAGCTACATTATTTGGGAAAAACTATATGACAAAGTATATTCCAATAAAACAAGATGGTGAAGTTATTGCAATTGCATTTATAGGTTCTGATATTAGCAAAGATTTAGATAATTTAACACAAACAATAAATAGCAAAGTTATTGGAAAAACTGGTTATTACTATATTGTAAATTCTAATGAAAAAGATTCAAAATATGGTAATTTTATAATTCATCCAAAACTAAAAGATACTTCAGGATTAGAGCTAACTGATAAAAATGGTCTATTGATAGTAAAAGAGATGTTAAAAGCTAAAAATGGTGAATTAACTTATCTTTGGAATGAAGGTGAAAAGTTTGTAGTATTTGAAAACTTTGAAGAGTGGAATTGGCTTTTAGTAGGTGGTGTTAATTCAAGTGAAATATTTGCAGATGCGAATAAAATAATGGTTTTAATCATAACTTTATCTATTATAACAGTAGTTATAATATCTTTATCAATATTTATAACAATGAGAATTTCACTAAGATCTCTTAAAAAAATAAAAGATGGTCTTTTATCTTTCTTTGAATATTTAAATAGAGAAATTGTTCACGCTGAAAAAATAAATATTGATACAGAAGATGAATTTGGAGTTATTGCAAAACAGATAAATGAAAATATAGAAAAGATTGAGAAATCAATTGATGAAGATAGAAAACTAATAGATGAAACAATAGCAGTATTAGGTGAATTTGAACAAGGTGATTTATGCCAAAGATTAAATATAGAAGTTTCAAATCCAGCTTTAATGCAACTAAAAAATGTTTTAAATAATATGGCAAATACTCTTGAATCAAATATCGATAATGTTTTACATATTTTAGAAGAGTATTCTCACTATAACTATTTAAATAAGATTTCAACAAAAGATTTAAAAGAACATCTTTTAAATCTTGCAAATGGAGTAAATATTTTAGGTGATTCGATAACTGAAATGTTAGTTGAAAATAAATCAAATGGTTTAACACTAAGAAAAAGCTCAAATGTATTATTAACAAATGTTGATAAACTAAATACTAGTTCAAATGAAGCAGCAGCTTCTTTAGAACAAACTGCAGCTTCTTTAGAGCAAATTACTTCAAATATTAGAAATAATACGCAAAATGTTTCAAAAATGTCAAAATTCTCAAAAGAGTTGACAAATTCTGCAATAGAAGGTGAAAAACTTGCAAGTAAAACAACTCAAGCAATGGATGATATCAACAATCAAGTAACAGAAATAAATGAAGCCATTTCAGTTATTGATAACATAGCTTTCCAAACAAATATTCTTTCACTAAATGCTGCTGTTGAAGCTGCAACTGCTGGAGAAGCTGGAAAAGGATTTGCTGTTGTTGCACAAGAGGTGCGAAACCTAGCAAATAGAAGTGCTGAAGCTGCTAGAGAAATAAAAACTATAGTAGAAAATGCAACTTTAAAAACTAATGAAGGTAAAGAGATAGCTAATAATATGATAAATGGTTATAAAGAGTTAAATACAAATATTTCTAACTCTACAAAATTGATTTATGATATTGAAAATTCTTCAAGAGAACAACTTTTAGGTATTGAACAAATAAATCATGCAATAAATCAACTAGACCAACAAACACAACAAAATGCTTCTATTGCATCTCAAACTCAAGAAATTGCAGTTTCTACAGATAACATAGCAAATTTAATTGTAAGTAAAGCAAATGAAAAAGAGTTTATTGGAAAAGATAAAATAAATTAAAAGCAGTTTTTTTAAATTTGAATGGATTTTAAAATCCATTCAAATCTTTTATATCATATTATTTAAGATTTGTTCTAACTGCTCTTTTGAAAACTCTTGTTGATTTGATAAGTTTTCTATAATCTCAGGAATATTCTCTTTTGATAAATTAAATTGATTTAATCTTGTTGGTGTTCCTATTTTATTAAACCAATTTTCTAAAGCTTCAATTCCTTCTAATGCACTATTTTTAGCAAAAACTTCTTTTGCAAATCTTATAAATTGAGCTTCATTTTGTTTATAATACCACTTCATCCAAGCTGGCATTACAACAGAAAGCCCTGCTCCATGAGGAACATTATAAAGTGCTGATAAAGAGTGTTCAATTAGATGATTTGGAAAAGAAAAATCTTTTGTTCCAACTGTTGTTGTTCCATTTAAAGCATTTGTAGCTGCCCAAGCAAACTCTCCTCTTGCACTATAATCATCTTTATTTTCTATTAAAATTTCTGTTGTTTCAATAACTGTTTTTATGATAGATTCAACAACCCTACTCATATAAGTTGGTTGAATTTTTGCAGTAAAATATCCTTCAATACAGTGAGCAATAATATCAGAAGCAGAATAAACTAAATACTCTTTTGAAACACTTTTTTGAAGTTCTGGATTAATAACTGATACTTTTGGATAAATACATGAAGACCAAATAGATAACTTTTGTTTTGTTTTTTCATTTGTAACAACTGCATATCCGTTCATTTCACTTCCAGTTGCTGCTAAAGTTATAATATCAAATATAGGTAATGCATCTTCTATTACTTTTTTACCAACAAAAAAATCCCAAACATCACCATCATATAAAGTTCCAACAGCTATTGTTTTTGAACTATCAAGTACAGAACCTCCTCCAACACTTAAAATAGCTTCAATATTTTCTTTTTTTGCAATTTTTATAGCATCTTGAATTGTTCCTAAAATTGGATTACTAATAACTCCACCAAACTCTATAAACTCAACACCATTTTCTTTTAAACTATTTGTCACACTATCAAAAAGCCCATCTTTTTTTACTCTTTGACTTCCATAAACTAATAAAACTTTTTTTATATTATATACACTAAGATATTTTCCAATGTTTTTTTCTTTATCTTTTCCAAACTCAATTTTCGTTGGATTATAAAAACTAAAATTTTCCATAAATTTACTCCTTTTTTGTAATTTTATCTATATTCTTCTAAAATGTAGAAGCATCAATAACATATCTAAATCTAGCTTTTTTATCTAAAACTTTTTGCCAAGCTTCATTTATTTGTTCTGCTTTTATTATCTCAATTTTTGGTAAAACTTTATTTGTTGCACAATAATTTAATACATCTTGAGTATCTTTCATCCCACCAATAAGAGATGATTTAAAATTTACTCTATTTTGTGCCATCAAAAAGCTATTTATTGGTAATTCTGATTTTGGTAAACCTAATTGAACAAAAGTTCCATTTGGTTTTACGACATTACAATAAGCAGAAATATCAAATACTTCGGGAATTGTTGAAATCATATAATCGACTTTTTTATTATATTTTTTTAATATTTCTATATCATCTACAACAATTACTTCTTTTACTCCAAAACTTTTAATATCTTCAATTTTATCTTTTGAAGTCGTAAAAGCATAAACTTTTGCACCTTTTGAAATAGCTAATTTTACTGCCATATGTCCAAGCCCACCAATTCCTGCAACACCTACTTTCATACCTTTTTTTATTTTTGCTTTTATTATTGGTGAATAAGTTGTAACTCCTGCACATAAAAGTGGAGCAGCTTTTTGAAAAGTAATATTTTTAGGAATAAATACTGCAAAATGACTATTTACAACAATGTTATTTGAATATCCACCTTGAGTAATTCCTGTTGGTTCTTTTGAAGTTTCATAACCATAAGTAAAAATTGTATCTTCACAATATTGTTCTTTATTATTTCTACAACTACCATCAACCATGCAACCAACACCAACTCTATCTCCAATTTTAAACTTTTTTACTTTTTTTCCAATTGCACTTACAATTCCAACTATTTCATGTCCTGGAACTTGAGGATATTGCTGTTGTAACCAATCACCTTTTATATGATGAATATCAGAGTGACAAATACTAGTATATTTTATATCTATTAAAATATCATTTTCGCCAACTGCTTTTCTTTCAAAACTCCAAGGTTTTAAAATACCTGTTTCATCAAAAGCTGCATAACCACGAGATTTGATATTACTATTTTTTTGAAAAGAGAAAGAATTTGTAGGATTTACTGCAAAAAATAAAGCTGTACTAACTAAAGCTGATTTTTTTAAAAATTCTCTTCTTGTATTATTATCTTTATTCATTTTACTTCCTTTCTCTTAATTTTATCTATATACTAAATTTAAATCAAATGAATAAGCAATTTCTAATAAGGTTGTTTTACAAAAGTATTGATGAAGAGACAAAAGAGCAACAAATACTAAATCTTTATAAATACTTTTCAGGTTCATTACACCATTCTTGCAATTTATTAATAAACTTAGCAACATGAAATCCATCACAAACAGCATGATGTATTTGAATAGTAACAGGTAGCACTATTTTATTTTCATTTTTATCATATTTACCAATTGTGATAATTGGTTGGAAATAATCATTTAAATGTGGAAGATTTAAATTAAAACCACTATATTTTATCCAAGGTAAACAAGAGATATTAAAATGATTTTCTGGAATATTAAACTTTGGGAAAAGAGATTTATTATTTTCGTAATTGGTACAATCTTTTTCAAATTCATCAAAAAAGATTGTTTTATCGTCACTATATTCACTCCAAATTGAAGAGAAAGTTTCCTCTTTTTGATGGAAAATTGTATAACTTGGATGTAAAACATCCCAAGTAACAATTTCATTATTTTTGATTGACATCCTAAATTCAAAAGTTGAATTTACTAATTTTGAAATTAAATATATAATCGATGAATAAAATTTATATTTATTTTCTTTTAAATATTGTAAAAATGTAGTAATTTCAATCTCTGAAGTTAAACTAAATGAACATTGTAAATTTCTATAATGTTCAAAATGTTCTTTTCTATTCCATGAATTAATATCAAATTTTTTATATTCCATATTATTCCTTCAAAATAAGTTGTTATCAATCTTTTATATTATGTATATCTTCTAAAATATACTCTTTTTTAAATTCTATACAAAAATCTATAAATAGCTGAAAATAAATATCTACTTGAACTTCATCATATCCAGCAAGTGAAATGACAACTTTTCTTTCATTTCCAATAAACTTTGGTAATGATGAAAAATCAAGTTCTTTTGGTATTTTTTTCATAGTATCTATTAAATCATTTTCAGTTGAGTTTATAGTCATAACTTTTCTATATTTATTTTGTGATTTAGGATATAGTTTATCCAAAGCTTCAATAACCATAGCTTGACTCATAGATGGAAAACCTGGTGTGAAAAAAAATCTATCTTCTAAATAAAATCCAGATACATTATTTACTACATTTTTAAGAAGTTTTGCATTTATTGGTAAATATGCCATATTTACTCGATGAGGATAAGCATCATCTTTAAATTGATTTATTATATTTGTTTTTGCTTCTTCGTGAAATTCCATTTTCCCACTTGTAAAAGCTTGTGATGCAATTTGCCTTGTATAATCATCAGGTGTTGCACCAATTCCTCCAAAACAAAACATCACAGAATTTGGATCTGATTTTATAAGATTAAAAATATTTAACATAAGTTCAGGGTCATCTTCAATCACAAAAGAAGCTTTGTGTTCCCAACCACGGTCTAAAAGTTGTGCATTTAAAAAAGGAAAATGAGAATCTTTTCGACGCCCATTTAAAAGTTCAGTTCCAATAATTACAGAATAAAAATTGATTTTTTTATTTGTCATTAGATTCTCGATTGTATAAATGTATCCATTTCATCAACAATCTCTTTTATAGTGCCTTCACCATTTATTATTTTTAATAAACCTCTTTTTGAATAAAATTCTTTTATCTGCTCTAAAGGCTCTTTATAAACTTTCATTCTATTATTAAATACTTCAATATTATCATCAGCACCTCTTGAACGACCAAGAACCCTATCTCTTGCTACTTCTTCAGATACTTCAACTTCTATACAATTTAGTAATTTTACTGCATCTTCTTTTTCTAAATATTTATCTAATTCCAACATTTGCTCAATACTTCTTGGGTATCCATCAATAACAATAATATCTGTTGGTGCATTTTTAATAGCCATTAGAATAGTTTCAATTGCAATATCAATTGGTACTATATTTCCAGCTTTTATATAAGTATCAATTATTTGACCTCTTTGACTTCCACTAGCTACTTCTGCTCTAAACATATCTCCAGTTGAATAGTGAGTTACATTAGTATATTTTGAAGCAATTAATTCTGCATCGGTAGTTTTACCAGAACCAGGAGCTCCAATAATTAAAAATAATTTTTTCATATATTCCCTTTGAATTTTCGAGGTACAATTGTATCAAAAATCATTTAAATTCTTGGTGTAGTGTGAAAACCTTATCTGTTATTAAAAGCTTTTTCTATACAATATGCGAAAAAGTAAGGAAAGTAAACTATGAATTTAATGCTATTTGGAGCACCAGGAGCTGGTAAAGGAACTCAAGCAAAGTTCTTAATCGAAAAATATAATATTCCTCAAATCTCAACAGGTGATATTTTAAGAGCTGCTATTGCAGATAAAACAGATATGGGAATGGAAGCAAAAAAATTTATGGATGCTGGACAGTTAGTTCCAGATTCGACAATTATTGGAATTATTAAAGATAGACTTGCAGAAGCTGACTGTAAAAATGGTTTTATTCTTGATGGATTTCCAAGAACTTTAGCACAAGCTGAAGCTTTAAGCGAATTAATGTCATCTATGAAAATCTCTCTTGATAAAGTAATCTCTTTAAATGTTCCTGATGAATTAATCGTTGGAAGAATTACAGGAAGAAGAGTATGTTCTAAATGTGGAGCATCTTTCCATGTAGAATTTAATCCATCAAAAGAAGAAAATGTATGTGATTATTGTGGTGGTGAATTAATTATTAGAAAAGATGATAATGCGCAAACTGTTATTAGCAGACTTGACGCATATCATACACAAACTGCACCACTTATTGATTTTTATAAAAAAATGGGTGTATTTATGGAACTTGATGGAACAAAAGATGTTTCAGAAGTTACAGCTGATATGTTTAACGCATTAGCATAAACTATTTCTTTATTAAAAAGGGAGTTTATCCCTTTTTATCCTTGCATTCCAGAGCTAAAACTTTTTTTATTATTTCCAGCAAATTGTTTTTTTGCTATTACAATCTCTTTTTGTCTCTCTTTTCTTCTTGGGTCTTTTTCTACAAATATTTTTTTCTTCGTAAATGGATCAAGTTCTGTGTAATACATAACAGCAGAGTAAGTTCCAGGAGTTGGAGTAAAGATTTGAGCTTGTTCTGGATTCATTTTAAGTTCATGAGTTGTAAACTGTTTTAACTCGTGCATATGTTTCTCTTCACAGCCTGGATGTGCAGCAATCAAATAATAAGTTAGATATTGTTTTTTACCACTCTCTTTATTTAAATCATCATACATCTTTTTAAAATCAATCAGTGTTTGTTTTCCTGGTTTTCCCATATGATGTAAAACCTCATCATTTGTGTGTTCAGGGGCTACTTTCATTTGACCTGAAATATGATGGTCTATCATCTCTTTTAAATACTCTTTTCCATGGTTTTTATCAGCAGTTATCAAATCATATCTAACACCTGAAGCTACAAAGGCTTTTTTTATTCCTGGAACTTTTCTAATATCTTTTAAAAGTTGTATATTTCTATTATGGTCAACTTTCATAGTTCGGCAAAGTCTATGCGCATCAACACATCTTTTATTATCTATACAAGTTCCAAGATTTATTTTTTTCTTACACTCATATCCATACATATTAGCTGTTGGTCCACCAACATCTGAAATAATTCCTTTAAAATCTTTCATGCTGACAAAGTGTTTTGCTTCTGCTAAAATATTTTGTTCACTTCGTGTTCGTATAGTTCTTCCTTGATGAGCTGCAATTGCACAGAAGTTACACTCTCCCCAACATCCATGATGAGTCATAATTGAAAATTTGATAGTTTCTAAGCATTTAACTTTTCCATCTTTTGCATGATACGGATGAGCATCTCTTTGATATGGGAAAGATGCTATTTTATCCATTTCCTCTTCTTCCATATGCCTACTAGGTGGATTTTGTATTAGATATCTTCCATCAACTTCTTGGCAAAGTCCTTTTGAATATATTGGGTCATTATTATCATAAAAAGTTCTAAAAAGGTCTATATATTTTTCTTTATTTGTTAAACACTCTTTATGAGAAGGAATTTGAATATAATCATCTTTAGGCTCTTTTGAAATATAACAAAGCCCTGCTATTGTTCGTACATCTTTTCCCTCTTTTAAATATGTTCCTAAATCAATAATAGCTTGTTCTGCCATACCATAAACCATATAATCAGCTTTTGAATCAAATAAAATTGGTTTTCTAAGACTATTTGACCAATAATCATAGTGAGTAAGTCTTCGCAAGGAAGCTTCAATTCCACCTAAAACTATTGGAACTGTATTTTTAAAATATCTTCTTATAAGATTTGTATAAACTAAAGTTGCACGATCAGGTCTTTTATTGTTTTTTCCACCAGGAGTATAATCATCATCATTTCTAAATTTTTTACTTGCAGTATAGTTTGAAACCATAGAATCTATACTTCCACCACTTACTCCCCAAAAAAGTTTAGGTTCACCAAGTCGTTTTACATCTACATCACTATTAACATCTGGTTGCCCAATAATACCTACACGAAGTCCAATATCTTCTAAAATTCTTCCAACAACAGCAATTCCCATAAAAGGTGAATCTATATAAGCATCACCTGTTATTAAAACAACATCAAGTTCATCCCAACCTCGTTGTTTCATCTCTTCTTTTGTTGTAGGCAAAAATTTATTTAATTTACTCATCTATCTTCTTTTTAAATATATATTACTAATATAATACCCAAATAGATTTTATGATACGATTTAAACCCTTTTTGTGAAGTTATCATCTAACTTTTTAATATTTAAAAGCATTGCAATTTTTGAATCTTCACTATCTTTTATATCTACAAGACTTTCAATCAATGTTCCACTTCCTAAAAAGTGATTTTGAATATGTTGAATTGATTTTTCTTCAACTGTACAAATAGTTTCAAGTGATGATACTAAAAGCCCCACACAATGTTCAACATTATCTTTATCATATTCTACTAATATTATATTTTTAAGAGTTCCATCTTCTATCTCTTCATTTACAAAGTCTCTTATATCTAAAACAGAAATTAGTTTATTTTTATGTAAAACCATTCCTTTAAAGTGATTTTTCTTATCCATTTCTATTGATTCTTGAAGTTCTTCTATTCCAATAGATTCTATTACATTTTTTGAATTTACTGCAAGCAATCTTTTACCTAAATAAAAAGTTGCTAATTCAATAGTTTCTCCTATAAATTCTCTTTTTTGAGAAGTTAAAAATTTTGTTTTTGAGTGAGATAAAATAACATTTGAATTTGCTTTTCCAATAAGTATAAATACAAAAGATAAAACATCATTTTTATAATCATCAACTGCACTTTTATACTCTCTATATCCACTTGAACATTTTACTCCAACAGCATAATAATTCCCACGAAACTCTATAATACGACTTAAGTTTTGACCATTTTTCAATTTAAAAAATGAGTCATCAATATCCAAATATGAATTTACTTCAAAGTTTGTACTTGTTGTAGCGATAATTTGTTTATTTTTATCAGTGAAAAAAGCATAAACTCCTTTTTGTTTATTTCCATAAATATCTTTTGGTAAAATCTCATCAAGCATTGTATAAAATTGTGCAGAAGAATCAAAAACAATAGCAATTCCTCCTACAACATCATTATCATCTTTAAAAGAACGTATCGCACTACAATATATATAAGTTGATTCATTTTCATAAAGATTTGTTTTCTCAAATTTTGAAACACAATATTTTGAAGTATCTTTTAAAGTTAAAGTTTTTTCTATCCAATCTTGAGTTAAAATTTTTCCAATAAGATACTGCTCTTTTTCATTTGAAACAGCAATAATTTTTCCATTTTTGTCAAAAATTATTAGATTTGAATAGACTGTATATAAATCATTTATATATTTTAAAATAGAACTTATTTCTTCTTTTTTTTCACTAATAGTTGAATAATCATCTAAAGCTTCTTTAAAATAAGAGTTTAAAGCCCACCATCTACAATCATTTGCTCTTTCATAAAGATTTCTATCCATAATATCAATAGCAAGTGAAGATAAAAATTCACAATCCTTTAGTATAGATGAGATAATAGTTTGATTTAAATTATCCAAAGAAGAATTTGCTTTATTTCCTGTAATACCTATTTCATTTAATAAAGCTCTTGAAAACTCTCTATTTGTTGAGTTTAATTTACTTTGAACAATATTACCATTCCAAATAACTCTTATTAAGTTATCTTGAATTGTTTTACTATTATAAAAAACTTCTTTTAACTCTTTTGAAAAATGTTGTTCATTCTCCATCATAGAATTTATAATATTTTCATCAACAACCAAACTATTAAGTTCATCACTTAAAAAAGCATATTCAAGAGGTATCATAATATGTCCATACCACTTAAGCCCATAAAACCCTTGATAACCATTTGTCTCACAAGTTTTAGCAATATAGTCTCGTCCTGCATAAGATACAATTTTATAGTTTTCATTTAAAACTATAGGAAGTTTTACTCCTAAATTTATATGTTCTTTATCACTACTTGCTATTACATAACCATCTTCATCTAGTATTGTTAAACACTCTTTATTTTTAGTATCTACTAAATTTCCAAAAATTGCATTCATTTCATCTGTAAATCTAAAACAAAGAGCTAAAACTCCTAAATCTTTGCTTCCTGAATCATTTGATTTTGTTACTTTATATGAATAAACTAATGATTTTTTATATTGAGGAAGGAAATCATGATATTTATAACTTTCGATGTAATCATCACTTGTATTTAAAACTTTTTGAATAAATGAAGTATCAACTTTTTCTAAATTTATATCTTCATTCAATCTTACAACTATTTTTCCATGAACATCAAATAAAACAATATCAAAATAGACAGAATATTTTGAGACATATTCTTTGAATTTTTTTTGAATTTCTTGTTTTATAACTAGACTATTTTCATCATATTTTGACACAAAGTTTTCTAAAAATAGTCTAATATCATCATCGGTTGCTAAAAATCCTATATCAGCTGTTCTTTCAAATAAGTTTCTAATCAATACATCAATAGTAACTTGTGACTTAAATCTCATCTCTTGAGTTACTTTTTTTATTTGTTGAAAACTTAAGTGATTTAATAAAGTTGAAGTTAGATTTAAAAAGTTCTCTTTTGTTTTTCCTATATCTATGTTTATATCACCAAGTTGTCCTAAAAGTGCTAACATATCCCAAGAAGAACTTAAAGTTCCCAATTCGTCTTTATATTTATCTACATCTTCAATATATTTTATAATTGGATATAACTCTCTTTTTATAGTTATACCTTTATAACTTATAGTTTCGTTTAACATATAATTTCCTAATACTTATTAAATATAGAAAATTATATAACTTTGGTTAATTTTTTTATTTATACAAGTGTATATAAAATATACTTTTGGAGAATTCTTGAGATTTTAGGAGTTTAAAAAAGGTTTAGTAGTAGCTAAAATTAGCTATCTACTACTGTTTTTCTTATTCTTATACTTAACTCTTTTAATTGTTCTTCATCAACAGCTGAAGGAGCTTGAGTTAGTAAACATTGAGCTTTTTGAGTTTTAGGGAATGCTATAACATCTCTGATTGAATCAGTTCCAGCTAAAAGCATAATCATTCTATCTAATCCTAATGCAAAACCACCATGACTTGGAGCACCATAAGAAAGTGCGTCAAGTAAGAATCCAAATTTCTCTTTTGCTTCTTCTTGGCTAATTCCCATTAGTTTAAATACTTTTGATTGAATCTCTTCTTTGTGGATTCTTATACTTCCACCACCAAGTTCTGTTCCATTTAAAACAATATCATAAGCTATTGATTCAATCTCTTCTAAATCTTCAATATTATCTAAATCATATTTTTCAACATTTGGCATTGTAAATGGATGGTGAAGTGCTTTAGTTCTTCCATCTTCAACTTCAAACATTGGGAAATCAATAACCCATAAAAATTCATAAGCATCTTTTGGAACAATATTCATCTCATTTGCTAAGAACAATCTAAATCTTCCCATATAATCCCAAACTACTTTTTTAGCTCCTGCGCCAAAGAATACAACATCACCAACTTCAAGTTCTGTAACTTTGATAATCTCTTCTAAATCAGCTTCACTAAAGAATTTAGTTAATGGACCTTTTAATCCATCTTCTTTCATTTGGAAATAACCTAAACCTTTAGCTCCAAATTTTCTTACATAATCTTCAAAGCTTTTCATTTGTCTTTTTGAGAAGATGTTATCTCCATTTTTACATTTTAAAGCTTTTATTCTATTATTCTTTTTATCTTTTGCAATTTCAGCAAAAATTTCATTTGTTGAGTTCGCAAAAATATCAATAACATCAACAAGAGGCATATCAAATCTTAAATCTGGTTTATCAGAACCATATTTTTCCATAGCTTCACTATATTTCATTCTTCTAAATGTTGAAGGAACATTTTTTCCACATTTTGTAAAAATATCATAGATTAATTTTTCAGCAACTTTTATAACATCTTCTTGATTACAAAATGACATTTCAACATCTATTTGTGTAAACTCAGGTTGTCTATCTGCTCTTAAATCTTCATCTCTAAAACATTTTGCTATTTGGAAGTACTTATCAAATCCTGCAACCATTAAAAGTTGTTTAAATAATTGTGGTGATTGAGGAAGTGCATAAAATTCACCAGCATGAACTCTTGAAGGAACTAAATAATCTCTTGCTCCTTCTGGAGTAGATTTTGTTAAAATTGGAGTTTCAACATCTAAAAAACCTAATTCATCAAGTGTATTTCTTGCTTGAATAGTTGCTTTACTTCTTAATTGGAAAATATCAAATGATTTTTTGCTTCTTAATTCTAAAAATCTATTTCTCAATTTTATTTCATCATTTACTTTTTCATCATTTATATCAAAAGGCATTGGTCTTGATCTATTTTCAATTACAAGGTTTTCTAAAATTATTTCAATTTTTCCTGTAATTAAATTTGGATTTTCTAATCCTTCTCCTCTTGCTCGCACTTTTCCTGTTGCTATTAAAACAAACTCATCTCTAACAGTTTCTGCAATAGCTAAAGCATCTTTACAATCTTGTGGATCGGCAACTAATTGAACTAATCCACTTTTATCTCTTAAATCTATAAATATAATTCCACCATGGTCCCGTCTACTATTTACCCAACCAGCAACAGTAACAGTTTGACCAATAAGTTTTTCAGTAACATCTGTACAATAATGTGTTCTCAATTTCAACTTCCTTTTCTAAATAATTCGCGATTTTACCTAATTTCTACTTAATTTCTAAAAAGCCTATGTCTGTGCTTTTAAATAATCTTGGAGTATAAACTGCTTGATTATTCTCTATTTTTGTTGAAATCAAAGATGAATTACCATTTGAAAACAAGTAGTTTGTTCCAACTAATGTTGAGTAATCAACCCATTCAAAAGTTATATTTCCACCCACTGTTGCTATTTCATCTTTTAATTTTGAATCAACATTACCAATAGAATTTGCAATAATTAAATTTTGTCTATCCCTTTCTTGCGTTAATACCATAAGCATTGGGTCAAATAAAATTTGAGTTGCTAAAATAGTATTTGGATTTATCTCATAAACTGTCATTTGAGATAAAATCAAAGAGCTTTTAACTAAATCTGTATTTAAAAATAGTGATGAATTTCTCAATCTTGAATCATTTACTATATTTTTAAAATTTTTTTCATCGTTACTTATCTCTTTTCTTAAATTAGAGTTTCCAATAACAAAATCATAACTATTTTTTAATTTAGTTCCTAAATATGTCTCTTGGTAAAATGTACTATTTTTTCCATTTGAATAATAACTTAATTTTTTAAGTTGATCATCATAAGAGATAGAACCAAAAATTAAATTATCATTATTTTCTAAACTATCCTTTTTTTCAATCAATGGCAAATAAACTTTAAAATCATCTGTTACAATTTTATTTAAATTATTTAAAGCATTTGGAGTAAATAAAGCTATAACTTTTGTAACACCCTCTTCTTTTAACTTAGAAAAAGCATTATTTATATTCTCATAACTCTCATTTTTGCTATCAACCACAATTAAATTATAGTTTGCTTGTTTATATGATAAATAACCAGAAATAGTACTTAAAGAACTTTTTGCATATTTTGAAACTAAAGTTGATGGATAAACAAAAGCTAATTTAACATTAGCTCTTGTTTCATCTATATTTATATTAATACTTTGTTGTGCAACTGTTTCTTCATCAGCTTGAGGTTGCACTGTATTCATACTTCCATTATTGCTATTATCAATAACTTCCTCTTTAATTATAGAATCATTCGAAATAAACTCTTCAACAACAGTTGTTTTGTCTTCTTTAACTTTTGTAGGAACACTTTTATTTTGATTTGGCATTTTTAGTTGTACTACTTGTTTTTGATTACAACCTAAAAAAACAAATGCAACAAATAATAAAGTCAATAATTGTTTCAATTTAACTCCTCCATAAAACTTTTAATTTTTAACATATCATAATAAGCATCTTTTTTTAAAGAAGGATTTCTTAATAAAAATGTTGGTGAATATACTGCTATTAATGCAATTGAATTAAAATTTAGCATTTTACCTCTAATTTGAAAAAAATTATCACCATTTTTCATTAAATAAGAATAAGTTTTTTCACCTAAACTAACTATTAATTTAGGTTTGATTAATTCAATTTGTTTGAGTAAATAATCGTTACAAGTATCAAAACTTGAATTTGTAGCCCCATTTAAGCTTTTACATTTTACCAAAGTAGTTATATAAACATCCTCTTTTTTAATATTTAGCACATTTTCTATCATTTTAGATAATAGTTCACCACTATTTCCAACATAAAAAGAGCCTAATTCATCTTCGCTTTTTGTAGGTTCATCACAAATAAACATAATTTTTGAATTTATATTCCCATATCCAAAAAGAACATTTTTTCTTACCTTACAAAGTTCACATAAATAACAGTGTTCTACACTATTTTTCAACTCTTTTATGTCATTTGGTAATTTGAAATTTTTTATCTCTTTAGAAAAAATATCAAAAGATTCATGGTATGAAAATCCAAATGATTTTAAATTATATAAATATCTTAAAACTTGATTCTTAACTGATTTTGTCATACGTGATTCTACAAAAATATTACTTTAGTACAATTTATGTAGTTTAGAAGATTAAATAAGGAATAAATCCTTATTTAAATTTTAGATACTATTTGTATCTGTGAGTAATTCTACCTTTATCTAATGAATAAGGTGTAATTTCTACTTTTACAGTATCGTTAGGTAAAATTTTAATGTAGTGCATTCTCATTTTTCCTGAGATATGACATAAAACTACATGCCCATTATCTAACTCTACTCGAAACATTGCATTAGGCAAAGCTTCTATTACTTTACCATCAACTACGATTACATCATCTTTTGCCACATTTTCCCCTTAATTTTCCGAATTACTTAAAATAACAGCTCTACCATCAATAACAGCAACTGTATGTTCATAATGACTACCTCTTAAACCATCAGCTGAGACAACATCCCAACCATTTTTTAGAATAACAGGATTTCTGTCTTTACAACAAATCATTGGTTCTATACAAAATACCATTCCATTTTTAATTTTTGGTCCAGATTTTGTATCTCCATTTTCTAAATAATTTGGAATTTCTGGCTCTTCATGTGGTTTTTTACCAATACCATGACCACAAAATCTAACTAGTGGTTGATATCCTCGAGCAACAATAAAGTCTTCGATTTTTTTAGATAACTCTTTAAATCTCATGCCTTCTCTTATAATATCAATTGCATAATATAAAGAGTCTTTCGAACAAGCAATTAAAGCTTCATCTTCTTTTGAAATTTTACCAATTGGCATAGTAATAGCACTATCACCATACCAACCGTCAACCTCTGTACCAATATCAAGTCCAAGGATATCACCTTCTTTTAAGACAACATCACTTGGAATTCCGTGTATTATAACTTCATTTAAAGAAGTACAAATAGCATTAGGAAAACCATATAAACCTTTAAATGCAGGTCTTGCACCTAAATCTCTTATAAACTTTTCTCCCATTGCATCAACTTCTTTTAAAGTCATTCCTGCTTTTACATTATCTCTTAAATAGTTTAATGTTTTTGCAACAGCAACATTTGCTACACGAAGTTTTTCAATCTCATTTGGTTTTCTCAATGGAATTGCCATTTTAAAGCCCAACTGCACTTAATGTTTGATATTTATTCATATATTGTTGTGCTTCTATTTTTCTCATAGTATCAATTGCAACTTGAACAACGATTAAAACAGAAACCCCTCCAAAATAAAAAGGTACTCCCATAGCTTTTACGATAAGCCAAGGCAATGTCGAAATTAGTCCCATGTAAATTGCACCCCAAAAAGTCAATCTACCTGCAACTTCATTTAAGAAATCAGCTGTACTTGCTCCTGGTCTAACACCTGGAATAAATCCACCTTGTTTTTTTAAATTTTCTGAAATATCTTTTGCATTAAATGTTATTGAAGCATAGAAAAATGCAAAGAAAACAACAAATAAAAACATAAATAAATTAAATGTATATGAATTTGGATTAAGATAATCAGCAATCATAACTAGATATTTATTTTGACTTCCTTGTAAAACTGTTGCAGGGAACATCAAAATAGCACTTGCAAAAATTGCAGGAATTACTCCACTTAAATTTACTTTAATAGGAATATAATTCATAACTCTTCTTTTTTGATTCTGCATCATAACTTTTCTAGAATATGAAACAGGAACTCTTCTCTCACCTAATTCAACATAAATAATAGCTCCAACTGTTGTTAAAATAACAACTAAAATTCCAATTACTGTTAAGAAGTTCATTTGACCATTATTTACTAAGTCAATTGTTCCACCAATAGCACCAGGAATTGCTGAAACGATACCAGCAAAGATAATTAATGAAATACCATTTCCTATACCTTTTTGAGTGATTTGTTCACCAATCCACATTAAAAGCATAGTTCCAGTTAACATTGAAATTGCAGAAACTGCAATAAAAGTATTCATATCAATAGAAATTGCACCTTGTCCACCTTGTCCAGTTAATGAATTAAGACCAACAGAAACACCAATTGATTGAATTAATGTGATTACGATAGTTGTATATCTGATGATTTGCATATATTTTTGCATACCATCTCTTTCTTTTTTCATTTTACCAAGTGCTGGGAAAGTTGCTGCTAGAAGTTCCATAATAATAGAAGCAGTAATGTAAGGCATAATTCCTAGTGAAATAATACTTAGTCTTTCAACTGCATTTCCACTAAACATATTTACAAGACCTAATGCATTATGTGCATTTGAGTCAAAAAATTCTTTAACTACATCTATATTAACTCCAGGTACTGGCACATATGCCAGTAGTCTGTAAAGAAAAATAAAGCCTAATGTAATAAGAATCTTATTTATTAGATCTTTACTCATAATTATTTTCCAGTAGTTGTAACGTTTTCGTCTTTAATCTTAGCTACTAAATTTTTTGCAGTTGTTCCAATTAATTTAACTTTTTCAACAGATTTTGATAATTTATACACAGATTTAATTGAATCTAATGTAATTTCATCTAAAGTTGAAATTTGAGTTATTCTATCAACATTAATTGAATAAGGTTTTACTGTTCTTGAAGTAAATCCAATTTTTGGAAGTCTTCTAGCTAATGGTTGTTGACCACCTTCAAACCCTCTTTTTACGTTATAACCAGATCTTGCTTTTTGACCTTTGTTACCTTTTCCAGCAGTTTTACCTGTACCGCTTCCTTGACCTCTACCGATTCTTTTTACGTTTTTTGTACTACCAGCAGCTGGTTGTAAGTTATCTAATACCATATCTTATCCTTTTATCTTAGCTAGTGCTTCAACAGTAGCTTGTACAAGGTTGTTAGGATTATTTGAACCTAAAGATTTTGCAATAATATCTTTAACACCAGAAAGCTCAAGAACAGGTCTAGCAGCTCCTCCAGCGATTAGCCCAGTACCCTCAGATGCTGGTCTTAATAAAATTTTACTTGCATTATATTTATGTTCAATATCATGTGCTATTGTAGTTCCTTTAATAGAAACAGTAACTAAGCTTTTAAACGCATCATCTAACGCTTTTTTAATTGCATCAGGAACCTCTTTTGCTTTACCTGTTCCAAATCCTACTGTACCGTTTTTATCTCCAACAACAACTAAAGCTGTAAATCTGAATCTTCTTCCACCTTTTACAACTTTTGTTACTCTACCGATCTTAACGATTGCTTCTTGAAAGTCTTCTCTATTTACTGCCATCATTAACCCTTATAATTTAATACCATTTGCTCTTAATCCGTCGGCAAATGCTGCTACAACACCATGATAAAGATAACCGTTTCTATCATAAACTACTGATTCAATACCAGCTGCTTTTAGATTTTCTGCAAGTTGTGCTGCAACTTTTCCAGCATTTTCTTTATTTACATTTAAACCCATAGTTTTAGAGCTAACTGCTGCTAAAGTTACACCTTCAACATCATTAATAGCTTGTGCACTAACGTATCTGTTAGATTTAAAAATTGATACTCTTGGTTTTTCAGCCGTACCAAAAATGTTACCTCTAACTCTTTTTTTTCTTTTGATTCTTAAAGCAACTTTTTTTGCTAAATCTTTTTCTCTACTCATAGTTACACCTTACTTCTTAGAAGTTTTTCCGGCTTTTCTGATGATTTTCTCATCAGTATATTTAACACCTTTACCTTTGTAAGGTTCTGGTTTTCTAAAGCCTCTAATAATTGCAGCAGCCTGACCAACTTGTTGTTTGTCCGCACCTTTTACACTAACTATATTTTTTTCAACAGTGATTTCTAATCCTTTTGGGATTTCATAGTTGATTGGATGAGAGTAACCTAATGCTAACTCTAAAATATCACCTTTTAATGTTGCTCTATATCCAACCCCGTTGATTTCTAAAGATTTAGTGAATCCTTCGTGTAAACCATTAATTGCGTTTGCAGTTAATGCTCTATAAGTTCCCCAAAATGCAGAAGACTCTTTTGTATCACCATTTCTAGTTAATATAACTTGTCCATTTGCAACTTCAATACCAACTCTTCCATGAGTTTCAACAGTAGAAACATTGTTTCCTTTTTTTACACTAATTAGTGTTCCATTTACTGTTACTTCAATTCCTGCTGGAATTGTGATAGGTTTTTTACCAATTCTTGACATTACACTCTCCTACCATACAGTACAAAGTACTTCACCACCAACATTAGCTGCATATGCTTCATCATTAGCAATAACACCTTTGTTAGTTGAAACGATAATAGTACCGTACCCATTTTTAAAGTTTTTAATTTCAGAAGCACTTTTATAAACTCTTCTTCCTGGTTTAGAAACTCTTGTTATTTCATTAATTACTGATTTCTCATTATCATCATATTTTAATTCAACTTGAATTGTTTTTTTATTGTTTTGACCGTCAATAACTTTGAATCCAGCAATATACTCTTTTTGTAATAAAACGTTTAAAACACCTACTACTGTATTTGAGTGTAATAATGTTGCAACTTCTAATCTTCTCATTGCAGCATTTCTAATTCTAGTTAAAGCATCTGCGATTATATCATTCATCATAGCTTATATCTCCTACCAACTAGCTTTTCTAACACCTGGTAATAAACCTTCGTTAGCCATTTTTCTTAAACAAACTCTACATAAACCAAAATCTCTATAAACAGAGTGAGGTCTTCCACAAACAGAACATCTTGTGTATGCTCTTACAGCAAACTTAGGTGTTCTTTGTTGTTTAGCGATCATAGATTTCTTTGCCATTACGCTCTTCCTTTTGTAAATGGAATTCCTACTAATTCTAATAATCTGTATGCTTCAGCATCATTAGTTGCACTAGTAGCAATTGAAATATTCATACCGTGTGTTTTAATGATGTTATCATAAACTACTTCAGGGAACATTAATTGCTCATCTAGTCCAAAGTTAAAGTTTCCTCTACCATCAAATCCATTTTTATTAAGACCTCTAAAGTCTTTAACTCTTGGTAATGCAACATTGCATAGTTTATCTAAGAAATGATACATTTGTTCACCTCTTAAAGTAACTTTAACACCAACTGGCATACCTTCTCTTACTTTAAATCCAGCTACTGATTTTTTAGCAATAACTTTAACAGCTTTTTGACCAGCAATTAAAGAAATTGTATCTTCAATATTTTGAATTAATTTAGAATCTTTCATAGCTTCACCAGCACCAACAGAGATAACTACTTTCTCTAATTTTGCTGTTAAAGTTTTATTTTTTGGAAATTCAGTTTCTAAAACTGGTTTAATTTCTGATTTATATTTTTCAAATAATCTTGATGCCATTTTACTCACCTTCTACTTTTGCTACATTTGAAATATCAATTGGCATTTCTTTGTTTACAAATCCACCTTCTGGATTTTTTTCTTGATCAGGTTTAACAGTTTTTTTAGCAACTTTGCAATCTTTAACGATTACTTTTTTTTCTTTTGGTAATACAGCTAAAACTTCTCCAGTTTTACCTTTATCATCACCAGCGATGATTTTTACAGTATCACCTTTTTTAATTTTTAATTTAATTGCCATTATAATACCTCCGGTGCAAGTGAAACGATTTTCATGAAACCTGAATATCTAACTTCCCTAGCAACTGGTCCAAAAATTCTTGTTCCAACTGGTTCTCTTTTTGCATCAAGAATAACAGCTGCATTATCATCAAATCTAATTAATGAACCATTTTCTCTTTGAACTTCTTTATGAGTTCTAACAACAACAGCTTTTACAACTTGACCTTTTTTAATTTTTCCAGTTGGTAGAGCTTTTTTAACTGAAGCAACAATAACATCACCAACAGTTGCGTATCTTCTTTTAGAACCACCTAAAACTTTGATACACATAATCTCTTTAGCACCTGTGTTGTCAGCTACATTTAATCTTGTAAAACTTTGAATCATTATTTAACTCCTGTAGCAACTATCGTCTTTAATCTAAAAGATTTAGTCTTTGACAATGGTCTACACTCAATAGCGATAACACTATCACCAACATTTAACTCATTTTTTTCATCATGAATTAAATATTTTTTAAATCTTTTTACCGTTTTGTGATATTTTGGGTGTAAAACAGATCTTGTAACTAATACAGAAGCAGTTTTATCACCTGATTTTTTTACCACTACACCTTGAATCTCTCTTTTATGTGTCATACTTAGATCCTTAGTTAGCTTTTACAGCAGTTAAAGCTGTTTGAATTTTTGCAATATCTTTTTTTGTTGCTCTTAATTCAGAAGTGTTAGTTAACTGCATAGTTTTTAGCTTAGCTTTTAATTCAAAAAGAAGCACCTTTTTCTCTTTTAATAATACTTGTAATTCATTCAAGTTTTTGTCTTTTAAATCAGTATAGTTCATTTTCGCTATCTCTTGTTACAATTTTAGTTTTGAATGGTAATTTGTGCATAGCTAAAGCTAAAGCTTCTCTTGCTAATTCTTCACCAACACCTGCCATCTCAAAACAAATTCTTCCAGGCTTAATGTTCATAACCCATTTATCAACTGAACCTTTACCTTTACCCATTCTTGTTTCTAATGGTTTAGCAGTAAGTGGTTTGTCTGGGAATACCATAATCCAAACTTTAGCTTGTCTTTTTACTTTTCTTGTCATAGCAATTCTTGACGCTTCAATTTGTCTTGAATCGATTCTTCCATGCTCAACAGCTTTAATTCCGAAATCTCCGTACGCTAAAGAGTTACCTCTATGAGCCATACCTCTATTTCGTCCTTTCATCATTTTTCTAAATTTAGTTCTTTTAGGCATTAACATAATTATTTACCTCTTTTCTTTGCTGGTCTTCTTTTTGGTTTAGAAGTTGTTTCTTCAGCTTTTTCAGTAGGAATACCTTTTGCTAATACTTCACCTTTAAAAATCCAAACTTTAATACCAATACAACCATAAGTTGTATGAGCTTCAGCAAAACCATAATCAATTCTTGCTCTTAAAGTATGTAATGGAACTCTTCCTTCTAAATACCACTCAGTTCTTGCCATTTCAGCACCACCAAGTCTTCCAGAAACAGATACTTTAATACCTTTTGCTCCACCTTTTAATGCATTTTGCATAACTCTTTTCATAGCTCTTCTGAATGCAACTCTTCTTTCTAATTGTTGAGCAACATTTTCAGCAGATAATTGAGCAGAAATTTGTGGTTTTCTTTCTTCTTTGATGTTAACAGCGATTTCTTTACCAACTAATTTTGAAAGTGCATCTTTAAGTTTTTCAACATCTGCACCTTTTTTACCGATAATAATACCAGGTCTAGCAGCAACAACTGTAACTCTTACTTTTTTAGCAGTTCTTTCAACAACAGTTTGAGCAATTCCAGCATAGTATAACTCTTTTTTTACATACTTTCTGATTTTGTCATCTTCTGCAACGTTTGCAGGCATAGTTTCAAATTTAGGAAACCATCTTGATTCCCAGTTTCTATTAATACCTAATCTTAGTCCAATTGGATTAACTTTTTGACCCATTATTTGTCTCCTTTAGTTGCAGCAGCTACTTCAATCATAATATGTGCAGTTGGTTTATGCTTTGGTGAAGCTGAACCTCTTGCTCTTGGAGTAAATCTTTTTAAAACTGGTCCTTTATCTACTCTAGCTGATGTAATAACTGCATCAACTGGATCTAAACCTGCATTTGCAACAGCAGATGCGATAACTTTAGAGATAATTCCAGCAGCTTTATTTGGAGTAAATTGTAAAGATGCAATAGCATACTCTGCATTCATTCCTTGAACTTCTCTTGCAATAAGTCTTGCTTTAATAGGAGAAACTCTAATAAATTTTAATATTGCTTTAGCCATTCTTATGCCTTTCTTTGAACAGAACCTTTATGGCCCTTAAATGTTCTAGTTGGTGCAAACTCACCTAATTTATATCCAACATGGTTCTCTGTAATTAATACAGGAACAAAGTTTCTTCCATTGTGCACATTAAAAGTTATTCCAATCATTTCTGGTAATACAGTTGATCTTCTTGACCAAGTTTTAATTGGTTTTTTATCATTAGCACTATTTGCACTAAGAACTTTTTTCATTAGGTGTGCGTCTACAAATGGTCCTTTTTTTATTGATCTTGCCATCTTAAACCCTTACTTCTTTCTTTTTGAAATGATTAGTTTGTCACTAGCTTTTTTCTTTCTAGTTTTATAACCTTTAGTTGGCATACCCCATGGAGTAACAGGATGTCTACCAGAGTTAGTTTTACCTTCCCCTCCACCGTGTGGGTGATCGATAGGGTTCATCGCAGATCCTCTTGTTTGAGGTCTAATACCAAGGTGTCTACTTCTACCAGCTTTACCAACAACCATATTTGTATAATCTTCATTTCCAACTACACCAACTGTAGCCATACAAACACCAAGAATTTTTCTCATTTCACCAGAAGGTAATCTTAAGATAACATATTTATCTTCTCTACCCATAATTTGTGCATATCCACCAGCAGCTCTAGCAATTTGAGCACCTTTTCCAGGTTTTAATTCAATGTTATGAACCATTGTACCAACTGGAATATTACTTAGTTGCATTGCATTTCCAGGTAAAATATCTAATCCTGATTCAGCAGCTTGTACTTTATCACCAACTTTTAATCCAGAAGGTTGAATAATATATCTTTTATCACCATCTAAATAAGAAACAAGACAAATTCTGCAGTTTCTGTATGGGTCATATTCAACAGTTGCTACTGTACCTTCAATACCGAATTTATTTCTTTTGAAATCAATAATTCTATATAATTTTTTAGCACCTGCTTCTTTGTGTCTAGATGTAATTCTACCGTTATTATTTCTACCAGCGCTTGCTTTTACTTTTACAAGTAAAGATCTAACTGTTGGTTTTGAAGTAATATCAGAAGTATCCATAACAGACATAAATCTTCTTGCAGGAGTTATTGGTCTAAATTTTTTAATTGCCATTTTTTACTCCTTAAGCTGATAGGTTCGCAATAGCTGCGCCCTCTGGTAATGTTACATAGAATTTTTTGAAATCAGCTCTTTTACCGATTTTTCCTCTAAATCTTTTAACTTTACCATCTTGTCTCAAAGAATTAACTTTTGATGGAGTAACACCAAAATACTCTTTAAATACTTCTTTTAAACCGTTTTTAGTCATTCTTGGACTAGTTTGAACAACGATTACACCATTTTCTTGAAGCTCAATTGTTTTTTCTGTATATAATATTGCTTTAATATCTGTAATATCTGCCATCTTAAGCCTCTTTTGTTAATGCATCAAGTACTGATTTTTCAATTAGTACTGAGTGGTAAACAGCAATTAAATAAGCGTTAACTTCTTGCTTTTCAACCATATAACAGTTTTTAATATTTCTAAATGCTAAATAAGTTTTTTCATCAATAACATCACATACTATTAATGTATCTCTCTTATTTATTTTACTTAAAACTGCAACTGCTTCTTTTGTTTTACCTGATTCAATTTTTAATGAATCAACAACAAATAACGAACCATTATTAGCTTGTGCATTTAAAGCATATTTTAATGCTAAAGCTTTTTGTTTTTTATTTACTTTTTGGTTATAGTTTCTTTTTGTAGGACCAAATGCTTGTCCTCCACCAACAAATAATGGTGATCTTTTTGAACCCCATCTAGCTGCTCCAGAACCTTTTTGCGCTTTAGGTTTTTTACCACCACCGCTTACTTCTGCTCTAGTTTTAGCTCTTGCAGTGTTTGCTCTTAATGAAGCTAAATATGATTTTACATATAAATATAAGTTGTGAGAGTTAATCTCTTCATAACTTGCTGGTAAAACTACTTCACCATTATTTTCAAATTTTTCATTTAATACTATAGCTTTGCTCATTTAGCAACCTTTATTTTTCCTAATGAACCATTTGCACCAGATACTGAACCTTTTAAAACTAAAATTCCTGTTTCAGCATCAAATGAAATAATTTCATTTTTTACAGATACATTTGTATTTCCGTATTGCCCTGGCATTTTTTTACCTGGCTGAACTCTTCCTGGCCATTCGCAGTTACCGATTGAACCAGTTCTTTTACCCATTCTGTGACCATGAGATGCTCTACCACCAGCAAAATTCCATCTTTTAACAGCACCAGAGAAACCTCTACCTTTTGTTTTAAAAGTTGATTTTACTACTTTAGCTTCACCTAATCCAGAAACATCTAAATCACCAGCTTCAGCATTTGCTACAGTAATTGTTGCAAATCTATTAAACTCTTTAGATAAGTTGAATTTTTTTTGTTGACCTTCAATAGCTTTGTTAAATTTTTTACCATTGCTATAAGAAACTAGTGCTACACCTTCAGTTACTTCACATACTTTTGTATCAAGAACTCTTAAAAGTGTAACAGCTGTACTTGGAACAGAAACTGTTCTACTCATACCGATTTTTTGAACTATAAATTCCATCTTGTATTACCCTTTCTTTTATTCTTGACCCATTGATCTAACTTCAACATCAACTTCAGGAGCTAAGTCAAGTTTCATTAATGAATCTACTGTTTCAGGAGTTGCAACTATGATATCAATAATTCTTGAATGAACTCTGATTTCAAATTGTTCTCTTGAATCTTTATTTACGTGAGGACCTTTAATAACTGTGTATCTTCTGATTTTTGTTGGAAGAGGGATTGGACCTCTCAAATCAGCACCAGTTCTTTTTACGGCTTCAACAATTGAAGCAACACTTCTGTCTAAAACTCTATGATCATAAGCTTTAAGCTTTAATCTGATTTTTTCCATTTAATTTCCTTTAAAGAACTCGTTAGATGTGTAAAATTACACCCTAACCACATTTAGTGGACGCGGATTATAACTTAATTTGAGTTAAATGTCAAGTATTATGGGAGTTTGATTAAAAATACAGTAAATTTATTTCCTTATAAAAAGGAATAATATATAAAATAGTAGCTAAAAAAGATATATTTTAAGTTTCATTAAAGAGCAACTTACTCTTTAATGTTATTTCCACAATTCATACAAAAATCTAATACACTTATAGTTTGTTTATTACATACTTTGCATTCAATTTTTAACTGATTTTTACAACAAGGACAATAATTCATAAAAATATAATCAACTTTATTTCCACAAATATTACAAATGTTTTTATTATAAGAATCATATATTGATATTTTATTATTTTTTAATTTTTCATTTTCTTCTTTAAATCTTTTTTGTATTCTAATTATAATAAAAATGAATAATAAAATTGCAATTGCTATAGCAAAATAATAGACAATAAAAGGCACTTCTAAGTTATAAAAAAACATCAAAAGTTTTTCTAAAAATATCTTTGGAATAAATATATTTATCAAACTAAAAATAGAAATTAAAGTTGGTATCATAGTAACAACTAAAATGTTTTTATATATGATGTATAAAACATATTTATCTTTTTTTAAATAGTTTTTCATTAGATAAAAGAAGATTAAAACTAAAGGGATTAAAAATAATAAAATTACAAATTCATATTTAATTGAATAATATTTTTCAACTTTTTTAATATCATTTAATACTGAAGTTTTATTTGAATTTATGTAAGAACTTAAATCATTTACTAAGTTTTCTTCTTTAAATTTATTAGATAAATCATCTTTTAATTTAGTTATTTCTTCTAATTCTAATAATAGATTTTCATACTTTTCTTTGATATTTTGTGCTGTTAAATTACCTTCAACAATAGATTTATCTACTTCTTGGTTACTGATTTTTTCAAATAATAAAGTATTATAATTTTCTTTTAAATATGATATTTGATTATTTAATTCATAAGATTTATTTGATAACTCATCGTTTTTCTTTTTTAAACTTTTAATATCTATATTATTTTTAATTAAACTTATTTTTTCAAATATTAAGCTACATCTACTATCTAATTCCAAATCTTTAATATTTTGATACTTTGAATTATAATTTTGAGCATTGTAAATATAATTATTAAAGTCATCTACATTTAAATTGTAAGTAAAAATATCTCTACAATCGTATGGGAATTTTGTCATTGGATTATTTAAAACTCTTGTTTGAAAATCTATTCCTTTATCAAGAATAAATAAAACTAAAATATTTAAAATAATCAAAGATAAAATAGTGAGTTTCGAGAGTTTTTCTTTTCCTTTATAAACAAAATTGTTTGAAAAGAAATTTTTAATTTGATTTTTCATCATCTTTCCTATTTATAAAATAAGAAATGATTGTATCATATAAAATATTTATCCATTTATTATTTCTTTTAATTGCAGATGTTGTGTATCAGTTGACATTTTATACTCCTTACTTATTCTTTATTTAAAATTTTAAGAACTTCAAATACTTCTTCTTTTAAACTATCACAATTGTTTAATGATTTCACTAAATTTTTTAACCATGAAGTTTTCCTAAATATATATGATAATAAAGGTTTATCATATTCTACTTCTAAATTTATACGCAAATTTTCAATATCTCTTATACCTTTAAATAATTCTTTATATTTTGAGTTTTGACAATCTACTTTCAAAGTTTGATACTTATCTATATTTAATAAATATGATAATATCCTTATTTCAAAATATTTATTATCAATTAGCCGTTTATCATCATTGTTTATTAAATAATGTTGATATAAATTATAAACACTATTTATATCATCTAAATATTTTCGTTCTAGTATTAAATTAGATTTTTTTTCTATCAAATAATCATATATAAATCTATTAACTAAATCCAAATATTCAGTAAGAAGCATATTCATCATTCTTAACTTATTATCTTTTATAAGAAGTGCATTATATTTAAAGTCAAGTGTTCCTAATCTTGTGATTTTATCTAGTATCTCTTCATAATATTTTTTATACTCTTCTTCTGTTTTAAAGTCTTTATCATAGCGAAGAGAGTTATCATTATTTGATGTCATAGCCCCTATTCCATATATTTTTCTATAAAGTAACATATACCAAAATACATCTTCTGCAGAAGTTTCTGGAAGCAATGATTTTCCTTTTTCATAATCTTTATTCATTTTATATAAGAATGGTTTCATCAAAAAACTATCATAATTCACAAAATTATGTAACCTTTCAATATAAGATGCTACTCCCATAGCATCTATAAAATGTTCTGTTGCTTCTGGATTTGAAGATAATTGTGGTTGAAACATCTCTTTTATTGTTTTTATTTGGATTCCATATTGAAAAATAGCTAATGAACCTATAAAAAGAATTATCAATATAAAAATTCTTAGTTTTATATTTTTTATTTGAAATATTTTTCTAACTATTTGTTTAACCATTTTTATCCTTTTAAATTCTTACTTTGAAATCAATTATCACTTTAATATAAAACTATAACAAAAAGTTGTCACAGTTTGCGTCACAATTTCAAATAATTTAAAAAGATTTATACAAAATATTTAGAAGCGTTATCTTTTAGTTTTTTAAATATTTCATCAAAAGAAGCAGGATAAACTCTTGTTCCACCAATTGTACTTATAAAATTTGTATCACCAATCCATCTTGGTAAAATATGATAATGTACGTGTTGTTCTATTCCAGCACCTGCTGCACGTCCAAGATTCATTCCAATATTACAACCTTCACAAGGCATAATTTCTTTTAAAAGCTTAACAGCTTGTCTTACTCTAATGCTTATTTTTAACCAAACATTTTCATCCAAATCTTCGATATTACAAGTATGAAAATAAGGAATAACCATAATATGACCTGGACTATATGGATATTTATTCATAACAACATAACAATATTCATCACTAAATATTACTTGTAGTTTTTCATCCTTTAAGTTTTTTCCAATATGACAAAAAACACAACCTTCTATTTTATCTTCACTTACATATTCATATCGCCAAGGTGCGTAAAGGTGTTCCATTTAAAAAACCTTATATAAAATTTGGTGCATCGTTTGCAAATAAAATTAAATCACCAGTTCTTGTAAGTTCTGCTAAAACTTCTTGCATTTTTGATTTATCTTTTAAAATATAGACTTTATTTTCATTTATATTTGCTTTTAAAAGTTGAGTATTTAAACTTCCAGTCAAAATAACATAATCAAAATTTTCATCTATTGCTTTTGCTAAAAGTATATTTGCTTCGTCAGTTGATTCTACAAGCCCAGGAGTTATAATAACTTTTCTACCTTCATAACTTGAACAGATATTCACAGCTTCAAGCATTCCTTCAAGATTTCCATTAAAAGAGTCATCTACGATAATTTTTCCATTTGCTTCAATTTTTTGTAACCTATGTTCAACTTGAGGTAAAGTTGTAAGTGCTGCTTTTATCTCTAAAATATCCATTCCTAGATAATGTGCAACTAAAATAACAGCTGTTAAATTTATAGCATTAAAACTTCCTAAAATTGGTGCATAAAAATGTTCAATATTTCCACCAACTTCAACATCAAACCAAATACCATCTAAATTACTTTTTACTATATGTAAACTATTTGGGAATTTTGTAATATTTTGACTGTTTGAAATTGGAACTGATTCATGTACAAATCCCATTTTCATATTTGGAGATTTTAAAATCTCCATTTTTGTATTTATAATATTTTCTAAAGTTTTAAAATACTCAATGTGTTGTTCACCTACACTTCCAATAACACAAATTTGAGGTTCTAAAAACATAGTTATTTCTTCAATATCACCTTTTACTCTAGCCCCTGCTTCTGCTATATAAATTTGAGTATCAGCTGGTAAATCTTTATTTACATCAAGAACTATTCCTGCAATAGTATTTACACTTCTTGGTGTTTTATAAACTTTATATTTATTTTTCAAAATATGATAAAGATAATTCTTAATTGAAGTTTTACCAAAAGATGCAGTGATTTCTACTATTTTTAAATCTTTTATACTTTTTACTCTTTTTTTACCTTTGTGCTTAAAAGAGATAAAAAACAGTTTTTCTAATAGTGTAGAAAAGATATAAGCCAAAAGTAATGGAGTAAAAATAAATAAATTTGCACAATTTGGATTAGATAAACAAAAAGAAATTATAGCAAATGTACTCAATAATAAAATCACTAAAAATCTTTTAACTCTTGAAGTTAAAACTAATCCACGATCTAATTTTTTATTCCATAAAACAAAACTTGTCAAAAATACTAGAAAAAAATAAATAGTAAAATAAGGTTCAGGAATGATATAAAATAAAACAATAGGAGAAAGAAAGTATGTGATATGCCATTGCCATTTATGATGTTTAAATATAACTCTATCTAATTTATAATTGTACCATTGCAGATTAGTTATCAAATACCAACCTAAACTCATTATTAAAACAATGTGTGTGATTATATTAATATATTCCATTTTCTATTCTTTCACAAATATTTTTTGCTTTTTTTATAAAAAAGTAATGATCCCCTTCAAAAGCTTCAAAAGTAGATTTTTTTATCAAATTTGCTATTTTTTGTCCAGATTCTAAAGAAGTTGCTTTATCATCTTTGCCCCAAAAAATAAAAGCTTTATTTGAAAAATCTGAAAAATAAGAAGAAAAATCTTCATTTACAACATTTTTAAAAGTTGCATACATATTTTCACTCATTTTATCTACATCTTTACTTCTAAATCTTTTTGTTATATTTTTTAAACCTAAAAAATTTAAAACTTTTGCAAAAAAGATTTTTAGTTTCACATCAAAAGGTTTTTCTTCTAAAATTCCAGCGCTACTTAAAAGTATAAGATTTTGTGGATTAAGCAAAGTTGCCACTTTTCCACCATAAGAATGTCCTGCTATAAACTCTTTAGAAGAGTGAAGAAGTTTTAAAAATTCTGAAGTAATATTTACATAATCATTTGTAGTTAAAACATACTCATTTGGACTTTTTCCAAAACCTGGTAAGTCAATATAGATATGTCTAAAATCTTTTAGATATCTAGAAAATGCACTTTTCATAATATCTTTATTTGAACCCCAGCCATGAAGAAAGATTATATCCTTTGTTGCACTTGGATTTATAATCTCATAAGAAATATCAAAAATTTTATTATCAATAACTATATTTTTGATTGCCAAAGTTATTTTCCTTTAGCTGAATGAATTTTATTTACATACTCATAAGTTATTGGAATATGTTTTTTTCTAGGAAGATTTTTTGCTACTTGATGAAATAAAGATTGAAAATCTTCAAATAAATAGTTTGCCATAGATCCTGGAATTGAGTTGATTTCATTTAAATAAATCTCATCATTAATCACAAAAAAATCACATCTTATGATTGAACCTTCAAACAGTGTGTTATAAAGTCTTTTAAATGACTCTTTTATTTCATTATTTAACTTCTCGCCTAAATCAACCTCTTTTGCTTTTGATGTTCTTGAAAAGTCTAAATATTTTTTATCAAAATCTAAAAATTCAGCTTTTTGTGGTTCTTCAATAATTGAAAATTTAAACTCTCCATTTACTTTTGTTCCAGCTAAGTTATACTCTTTTACTCCACTAATAAAAGGTTCAATTATAATTGCATCATCAAATTCAAAAGCAACATCTAAAGCATATTGAAGTTCTTCTTGAGATTTAACTATTGCTACACCAATTGAACTTCCTAATTTTACAGGTTTTAAAATAATAGGGAAACTATCTACTTCAATTTTGTCATCTTTTGTAAAATATTTGTAATCTAAAGTATTAACATTAACACTTTTCGCATAACCTTTTGTTAAAAATTTGTTTGAACTAACAACACAAGCTTCTGTTCTTGGTGCAATAAAAGGAATAGAATAAAAATCTAAAACAGAAGATAAAATACCATCTTCTCCATCTCCACCATGAGAAAGATTTAAAACAACATCAAAATCTATATTTTTATCTTTTGAGAAAACTCCACCTTTTTTATAAAAACCACCTTTTTGAAAATAAACTTTATCAAATTTTTTGTATTCACCACTGCTAAAAAGTTTTGATTTTATAATATTTGTTGGAATATGATACATCTGTCTTGAAGAGTCTAAAAACAAATAAATTATTTCATCTTTTTTTAAAACATCTTTTAATGCAATTGAACTTACTATTGAAATTTCATGTTCAAAACTTATTCCACCAAAAACTATTGCTACTTTCATTAATAAACCTTTTTTATACTATTTTTGTAATTTTTTTAATGCTTCTTTTACTAAATCACTTGTATTTGAATTAACACAAGTTTTTAATACACTTGATACTAAATCTTTTTTAAATCCTAAAGATTCTAAAGCTAAGGCAGCTTCTAAAGCTGAAGATGAACCACTTGTTTCATCATTTGAATCAATAATAAATCCAGATAATTCTACTAAAATTCTACTAGCACCTTTAGGTCCAATTCCTGGAACTCTTTTTAACATTGAAACATCATTTGAGCTTACTATTTGTGCAAATGATGTTGGTGTAAAAGTAGAACAAATTGCAAGTGCAACTTTAGGTCCAACTCCATTTATTTTTATAACTGTATCAAAAAGCTTTTTTTCATTTGAATCCAAAAAACCATATAAACTTTGTGCATCTTCTCTTATAATATGAGTTATTTCCAATTTTACATCATCAGAAACAATCTTTGAACTACAATTTAATGAAACAAAAACCTCATAAATAACTCCATTTACGTTTACATTTAACTGTGTTGGTTCTTTTTTTATTATTTTTCCTATAAGTCCTACTATCATAAACTATTTTTTTTCTCTTTGTAAAAATTATAATTTTTATTTAAAATTAATATTTAATAAATAAACTTCATTATATAATAAATACACTTAAATAAAAAGGCTTGTACGATGTTTGAAATTATAACTAAAAAGATTAGTAATAAGATCATAGTTGCTCTATTTGCATTGATGTTTATTAGTAGTACCACTATTGTATATATAACTACATCTAAAGTTACCAAAGATTCTATTGCTAATGCTAAAGAAAATTTAGGGATGCTAAACGCATCTATGTTTCAAACTCTAAGAAATACTATGAATACAGGAGATCCTGCACTAATTGCAAAGGCTGAAGAAGAAGCTAGACAAATAAAAGGTGTAAAAAATCTAACTGTTGCAAAAAGTCAAGCTTTACTTGAATTATATCCTTCAAATACTCAATTTACTACAGACAAAGAGATTCTAAAAACTTTTGAAACAAAACAACCGTCAATTATTCAAAGTGATGATAAAAATGGTCACTCTTTAAGAATGATTAAACCTATGATTGCAACAAGTGAATGTTTGATGTGTCATGCGAATCAAAATGAAGGTGATGTTATAGGAGTTATGGACTTAACTTTCTCTTTAGATGAAGTAGATGTTTCTATTAGTCGTTTAGTGGCTGATATTTCAATAATGTCATTAATCTTAGGTTTAATCACTATTGGTCTTATCTTTATAATTGTTAGAAAAGCAACAAATCCTATAGATGATTTAAAAGATGGTTTTTCAAATCTTTTAAATTCAAATGATTCTAATATCAATTTAAACATCAAATCAAACGACGAGATTGGTGATGTTGCAAAACTATTCAATGCTTATATGGATAAAGTAAGAGATGGTTTAAAACAAGATGAAAAAGTTATTGAAGAAGTTAGCAATGTTATAGAAAAAACATCAAATGGTTTCTTTGTTTATAATGTAAATTCAAAAGCTGCAAATCCTCACGTAGAAGATTTAAAAAATAAATTGAATATTATGATAAGCACTATAAAAGAGACTTTAGATAAAATAAATGAAACATTAAGACACTATTCTGAATCAAAATATGATTTTATTATGAATGATAATATTCATGGAAACTTAGGTTCTTTGGTATCTGGTATAAAATTAGTTGGTAATAATACTTCAGAAATTCTAGCTATGATTATGAATGCAGGAAATGCTCTAAACCAAAATAGTAAAACTTTAACTGAAGCTTCGAAAAATTTATCTCTTTCGTCAAATGAACAATCTGCATCTTTAGTTGAAACAGCTGCTGCAATTGAGCAAATCACAGCAACAATTCATAATAATACAACTTCAACTGTAGAGATGTCTAAACTTGCACAAAATCTTATAGATTCAGCAAAAAATGGACAAGTTTTAGCAAATCAAACTGCACTATCTATGGATGAAATAAACAAAGAAGTAAGCTCAATAAATGAAGCTATTGAAGTTATTGATCAAATTGCATTTCAAACAAATATCTTAAGTTTAAATGCAGCAGTTGAAGCAGCAACTGCAGGAGAAGCAGGAAAAGGGTTTGCTGTTGTTGCAGCAGAGGTACGAAATCTTGCAAATAGAAGTGCTGAAGCAGCTAGACAAATAAAAGATATAGTTGAAAATGCTACAAATAAGGCAAAAGAAGGTAAAAAAATCTCAGATAATATGATACATGGATATACTGAGCTAAGTGGTAATATTGCAACTACATTAGAAACAATTGATGATGTTTCTAATTCGTCAAAAGAGCAAGAAAAAGGTATTGTTCAAATTGGAAATGCTATTACTCTTTTGGATAAAGCAATACATAAAAATACTGAAATTGCAAAACAAATTTCAACAATAACATCAAATATTAGTTCAATGTCAAGTTCACTTATAACTGTAGCTTCAAGAGCATCATTCTTAGAAGATTCTTTAGATAAAGTTTGTGATATTGACTTAGTTTATGATACAGCTTTAATTAAAGTAGATTTATTAAATACAAAAGATGGAATTTATGGAAAACTTGGAAGTTATGACAATTTTAGAATTGAAAAAAATCAAAATCTAAAAAATTGGCTAACTAATGTATCTGCTTCTAATAAAGAAATAGATTCTGAATTTATAGAAGAATTAAATAAACTAGATGAAAGTTTCCACAAAACACTTCAAGAATTAGTTGAAATAAATTCAAATAAAGATAAAAATACATTTTTAAATAAAAAAGCTGAAGAGGTTGAAAATAAATTAGCACAAATTTTTGAAAATTTAAATAATCTAAAAAAATACCACTGTAAAGAAAATCAAAAATAAAAGAAGATTTTTCTTCTTTTATTTATCAATCTTGCATCTGTTTTATCAAAGCTTCTAATTCTTCATCTGTTAAACTATCTTCTGTCTTATCAATAGTTTTTGCACTTGGCGCTAAATTATACTGACTCTTGTCAATATCATTTTTTTCACATACATAATTTACTACTCTTTCAATTTTTTGTCTATATAAATCTTGATGCTGTAAAGAACCATAAATATTTGATATCAAAGTAGTTATTTTTTCTCTTTTATATAAAGGGATTTCTAAGTCTTCAATTATACTTGCTATATCTTCAGTATTACTAAAAATTTGCTCTGCATCATTTTCAGACTCTTTTATCACTTCACAAAGTTGTGTTATCAATTCTTCGTATTTCATTCTTTCCCTTTATATATAGTTTAAAAAGTCTAACTTATTTTAACTTAATAAATTAATGAATTATTTCTGCAATTACTTCAGTTGCATAAGAACCTTTTGGAAGATAAAATTGTAGTTCTATCCAATTTTTATCCTCTTTATAATTACTTTCTAATTCTTCAGGGAAAATCCAAGCAAATCTTCTTGCTCCATCTTCGTTTATATCTTCTTCAAACTCTTTTTCTATTTCGTAAGCTAAACCTTCAGAATTTTTTACTCTTTTACCACACAAAAGACCAGTTGGTACTCTATCTCTTTCATAAAATTTTAAAGATTCTGTTTCTAAATCTTCAATAGTAAAAATTTTTCCAAAAGGATAATGTGATAATAAATCACCTGTCATAATTTTAAAAGGGTGTTTTTGTTTTTTCATTCTTTTTACAACTTCAAGTGGAAGATTTAATTTTTGATAAATCTCTTTTGGTTCAAAAGCATCAATAAGTTTTGAAATTTCTATTCTTTTAGAAAGCCAAGAATTAAAAAGATAACTTTGATAAGCATTGATATACATTTGTTTTAAGTTTCTATTTCTCTCTTTTAATTTTCCATCAATTATATCTTTACCTTTTTTATAATTATCACCTTCTATTCCAAATCTTTGGAAACCAAAGTAATTTGGAATTCCAAAAGTAGCAATTTGACCTAAAGCTTCTTCAATTTTTCTTTTTTCTACAAGCCCTACTCTTTTTAATCTAATAAAAAATTTATTACCTTTTAAATGTCCAATTTTGATTTTATTATTATGATAAGTTGTTTCAAGTATTTTTATATTTTCGTGTTGAAAGTTTTGTAATTTTTCTTCAAACTTTCTATGAATAGAAATAGATTGGATTGTCATCGCATTTTTATCTTTAAGTCCTGCATATCCAAACTCTCTTGTACTACACTCTAAATATCTTGCTAATATTTCAATAGCATCCCAAGTTGCTAAATCTTTTTTTCTTAATTTTAATATAAGATGTTCACCCTCACCTGAGAACTCATAAAGTGGTATTTCTGTAACCACAAAATCATCTTTGCTTTGCTTAAATACTACATCTATTTTAGAGTGATTTAAATATCTTTGTAATTGTTCCAAATTTTTTCCTTTAAATTAAGTTCCTAATTTTAAGGAACCGATACATTTTTAACTACTTTTAACAATTTATAAAAAATTGTTAAAAGTAGCAAAATACTAAAGAGAACAACGAGTTGTTCTTTCTACTTCTTAACTAAAAATGATGATTTTTACAATCTGTTTTGTATTCACCTTTTATCGCTTTTGCAAAAATATTTAGTTTTATTTTATGTTTTTTTGCTATTTTTTTTATTTTACTTAAATTCTTTTTATTAAAAGAAAAAAGTATTTCATATTCTTCACCAGAAGTTCCTATTTTTTCATCTATTTCATGAAAAAATTCAAAGCCTACTTTACTTGCTTTTGATAAACGTTCAAGTTCAAAAAATAATCCATCAGAAATATCAAGTGAAGCTGTGACATAAGAAGATATTTCATAAAAAAATTCTGGATTTAAAATGGGTTTTATAAATTTTGATTTTTTAGATATTTTTTTATCTTCAAAAAGTTTTTCTAAATCTTTTTTTGTAGTTCCTAATTTTCCAGTATAACAAAGAATTTCACCTTTTTTTATACCATTTCTAAATATTGGATTTGATGTTTTTGAAATAATTGTTACACTAATATCAAGTTTTTCATTTGCTATTGTATCTCCACCAATTATTTCTATATCAAATTCACTAGCAGCTTTTTTAAAACCTTTTGCTAACTCTTGTAAATCTTCATTTGAATATGACTTTGGAATAGCAACACTTAAAAGTGCATACAAAGGTCTTGCATTCATTGCAATCGCGTCAGAAATATTAACTATCATTGATTTATAAGCAATTTGTTTTAAACTCATCCACTCTTTTTTGAAATGAACATTCTCAAAAAAAGCATCCATTGAGTAAACAAAACCATCAATAAAAGCTCCATCATCACCAATAAATTTATTATTTGAAAATTGTTTTATAAAATATTCTTCTTTATTCATTAGGACATTATATCAAATATAACTGCTAATTTTGTTTTATTAGATTTAATAATTTTTTTATTTACTATATCTTTATTTTTATGTATAATTAACTTATATTTTTTATAAGGTTAATAAATGAAAGGGATTATCTATTTAAAAGAATTTTCACATCTTTTAAAAATCAATAAAAATAAAATTGTTGATTACTGGCTTGAAATGCAAGAGGTAAAGGATATATGTCTAACTGCTCAGTTATCAAATGAAGAAAAAAGAATATTTTATGATTTTTTTGATTGTATAGTTAATGTTCTAAAATGGGAACTTACAATGTCAGATTGTCCTATTAGAAATGACTTTTTAAAACTATTAAATAAAAATTCATTAAATATTATAAATCTATTTACACTTTTATCATCTCTAAAAGCATCTCTTTTCCGTTTTTTTTATGAGGAAGAACTCTTATCATTTGCTTTGCAAACGGACATAGAAAAAAACTTTTTATTAATAAAAAATGAACTTTATATTGATTATGAACATTTATTTAGTCAAAAATATAATATAAAAGATAATCATTCTAATTTACTTTCTGAATATAAAAAGGCTGTTGATTTAAGCAATATTGTTTCAAAAACAAATCCCAAAGGTCTTATTACTTATGTAAATGATAAGTTTTGTGAAGTTTCAGGTTATAGAAGAGAAGAATTAATAGGAAAAGCTCATAATATAATAAGACATCCTTCAATGCCAAGTAAGATATTTAAAGAATTGTGGGACACAATAAAAAATAAAAAGCCATGGCAAGGGCTTATTACGAATTTGAGAAAAGATGGTAGAAGTTATGTTGTTTACTCAACAATTGTACCTATTTTAGATATTGACGGAGATATTGTTGAATTTATTGCAATAAGAAATGATGTAACAGAATTTGAAAATGCTAAGGAGCAATTAAGCACTCTAAATAAAGCTATGAAACACAAAGTTGATGAGCTTTATTCTATGGCACAAACTTTAGAACAACAAGCCTCTATCGATATTTTAACTGGTATATTTAATAGAATGAAGTTTGAAGAATTTTTTGATTTAGAAGTACAAAAAGCAAAAATACAAAAAAATCCATTAAGTATTATTTTACTAGATATTGATGATTTCAAAAGAATTAATGATACTTTTGGTCATGATGAAGGAGATGAAGTAATAAAATCTATTTCAAATTTACTAACAAAAAATGTTAGAGGAACAGATACTCTTTCAAGGTGGGGAGGAGAAGAATTTGTAATTCTACTTCCAAATACTTCTCTTGAACAAGCAAAAATAGTAGCAAATAATTTAAGAAGAATTATATTTGAACATGATTTTAACGTATCACAAAAGAAAATAACTTGTAGTTTTGGAGTTGCAATTTATAATTATGAAGATACAAAAGAAAAATTATTTAAAAGAGTAGATAAAATTTTGTATAAAGCAAAAAATAGTGGTAAAAATATAGTTTTAGGAGAAGATGAACTAAATAATTTAACAAAAAATTAACACCTTTTTTATATAATTAAATATTTTAAAACAAAGGAAATTTATGAAAAAAAGTATATTTTTCATGTTTGTTGCTTCTTTATTTACGAGCTTAAATGCTCATGACATGATGTCACATTCTAATCATATGGAAGAGACATCAAAAAAAGTAGATATAAAAGAAACATTAATTGCAAAAAAAGGTAAAAAGATATTTGAAGAACTGTGTGATAAAAATCAAATTAAAGATTTTACTTCACTAGATGAAGCAAAAGAGTTTTTAACAGCAAATGCTATTTGTAAAAATTTAGATGAAGATAAAGTTGAAGCTGTAAGTCTTTATTTATCAAATCCACTTTTAGCAAATGAAAAATCTCAAGTTATTGATGTTCCTAAAGATGCTAAATGTCCAGTTTGTGGAATGTATGTAGCAAAATATCCAAAATGGGTAGCAAAAATTTCAACAAAAAGTGGAAATTCTTACTATTTTGATGGTGTAAAAGATATGTTAAAATTTTATTTTGATCCATCAAAATATAGTAAAAATGAAGTTAACATAGATGAAATAACTGTAACTGACTATTATTTCCTTGAAGCAATTAATGCTAAAAATGCTTATTTTGTAATAGATTCTAATGTTCATGGTCCTATGGGAAAAGAGATTATTCCTTTTAAAGATGAAACTCAAGCTAAAAAGTTTATGCAAGACCATTTTGGGAAAAAAGTTTTAAAATTTGAAGAATTAGATAAAACTATCTTTGAATAAATTACATTACAATGCGATTTTTTCGCATTGTTAGTAAAATTAATTTTTTATAAAAGAACAACAATAATCAGTTAAATTATGTACTCTTAGTTTAAATTTTGAATTTGCTGGAACTTCAAAAGAAGCAGGAGCATCATATTTTTTCCACTCTTGTGCTGGTAATAAAACTTCTAAAGAACCCATTTGAATATCAATAATCTCTTTATTTACTGTATTTAACTCATATTCACCTGGAAGCATAATTCCTAAAGTTTTTTTAGAACCATCTTCAAATGTAATTGATCTACTAGTAATATTTCCTCCATAAAGAATGTTTGCTGCTTTTGCAATAGAAACACCTTTGAACTGTGCCATATATTCTCCTTACTATCAAATATCTTATATTCTAACACAGATATTATACTAAATAATTGAAGCAAAAGGGTAACTCTTTTTTGTTATAATTACCAAATTTAAAAAAAGGTGTAAAAATGACTATCCAAAAAGAGTTAGAAAAATTAATAAAAGATGAAGTTCTTATCGAAATAGAAGATTATATTGATGATTTATTTGAAATTATTGCTTCAAAAAAAGATGATGAAAATGTAAAAGAAGAGTTAAAACATATGCAAGAAATGAAAAAAGATTTTGAAGATATGTTAGAAGATTTGGGAAATAACGAAATTGATGATGAAGAGTGCAAAGAGATAATTGAAGAGATAAAAGAGATGCTAAAAGAAGATTAATGCAAGGTTATATTCTAGATATAAAACCTGTAAAAGACGATGATTTAATCGTAACTATTTTAACTGAAAATGAACTTCTAACAACTTATCGATTTTATGGTGCTAGACACTCAAATATAAATATAGGATATAAAATCGATTTTGAATTAGAAAAAACTAGATCAAGTATTTCAAGGCTTAAAGATGTTTTACAACTAGGATTTCCTTGGATACTTGATAATGAAAAAATGTACTGTTGGCAAAGATATATAAAACTATTTTATCCCCATTTAAAAGATTTAGAACAAGTTGATAGTTTCTATTTTTACTCTTTAGATAATTTAGTTCATATTATTTCAAAACAAAATGTATTACGAGCAATTTGTGAATCTTATATATCTCTAATAGAGTTTGAAGGAAGATTACATAGTGATTTTGAATGTTTATTATGTGAATTACCAATAGAAAATGAGATTTCTTTAATTCGTGGATTTATTCCTGTTCACTCGAAGTGTATATTAAAATCTAAAGTTTTTGAGATTTCTAAAATAAAAGAGTTATTTAAAGAAAAAAAAAGCATTCATCTAAGTGATAGTGAAGTTGAATACTTATGGAATATTCTACTTCAAGGCTTATAACATATTGTCAACTCTATCTTTTAAAGTAGTTATTGCATTTTTTAAACTTGTTATATCTAGTTTATATTTTGAAGCTTTTTCTATAGCTTTTTTAACATTTTCATCACTTAATGGATTTTTTATATAAGCTGCTGTTTTTATAACTTCTAAAATTTGAGTCTGTTTTTTATATTCATCATTAACATTTGAGATATTATCAACATTTTCAATCATATTTACTAATTTATCACTTAGTTTCCAATGTCTAAAAATTTGAGCTGTTACTTGAGAAGTTGTAATTCCTAATAGATTTCTTTCAACATCTTCAATCAATTCACCTGAATCAACTTTTCCTCTAAATGTCTCAGATAAATTTTCTTGTTTAATATAATCAGCTAAAATAAATTTTCCAGTTTCTTGTAAAAGTGCAGGTAAAACAATCTCTTCTTTTAAAGCTAAATCAATTTTTGAAAGCCACAAATTTGCTAAAATTGAGGCGGTATTTGAAGCTTTCATAAAATCATTTACATTTACACCATAAGGTTCTAAATCTGATTTTAATAAATTTTGTACAGTTCCTGCTATTGCAATAGAAATTGTGAAATTAATTCCAAGCAAACTTACAGCACGAGCTGGCGTTTCAACTCTTGATCTAAATCCAAACATCGCTGAATTAGATATTTTTAATAAAGTTGAAACAATTAAGGCATCTTTTTCAATAATCTTTAATAAATCAGCTATTTCTTTATTTGGTTTTTTTCTAAATTCTTCAACTTCTATTATCGTTTTTGGTAAAGGAGGTAAAGAATCTATCTTATTTAAAATATTAGTTGAAAACAAATTTTATTCCTATACATTAAATCTAAAGTGCATTACATCCCCATCTTGTACAACATAATCTTTTCCTTCAAGTCTTAACTTACCTGATTCTTTACATTTTGTCTCTCCACCAAATGTTATAAAATCTTCGTAAGAAATAACCTCAGCTTTTATAAACCCTTTTTCAAAATCATTATGAATAACGGCTGCTGCTTGTGGAGCTTTTGTATTTTTTCTAATTGTCCAAGCTCTAACTTCTACTTTTCCAGCTGTAAAATAACTCATAAGACCAAGTTTATCAAATGCTTTATGAATAATTTGCTCTAATCCTGATTCTTGTACACCTAAATCTGATAAAAACTCTTTTGCTTCTTCATCAGAAAGTCCAACTAACTCTTCTTCTATTTTTGCACATAGCATAATAACATCAGCATTTACACTATTTGCATGTTCTTTTACCATATCAACATATTTATTTCCACCATCAGCTAATGAATCTTCATCAACATTTGCTCCATAAATTACATCTTTATTTGATAAAAATCTTAACTCTTTATCAAGTTGTTTGAAAGCTTCATCTTCAAGTTTTTCAAAAGTTTTAACTGGTTGTAATTCACCAATATGAGCATATAACTCTTCTGCAATAACTAATTGAGAAGCAGCTTCTTTACTTCCTTTTGCTTGTTTTTTAAGTCTATCTATTTTTTTCTCTAATTGAGAAATATCAGCATAAATAAGCTCTGTTTCAATAATCTCAATATCTCTTAAAGGATTTACATCACCTTCAACGTGAGTAATATTTCCATCTTCAAAACATCTTACCATATGTAAAATAACTTCAACTTCTCTAATATTTGATAAGAATTGATTTCCTAAACCCTCACCTTTTGAAGCTCCTCTTACAAGTCCTGCAATATCAACAAAGTCAATAGTTGAATGCTGAATTTTATTTGGATTTACTATTTTTGCTAACTCATCAAGTCTTTTATCAGGTACTGGAACTACCGCTTTATTTGGTTCAATAGTACAGAAAGGATAATTTTGAGCCTCTGCATTTTGTGCTTTTGTTAAAGCATTAAAAGTTGTTGATTTACCAACATTTGGAAGTCCTACTATACCTACACCTAATCCCATATTTATCCTTTTAACTACTATAATTTTGGCTGATTATAGCTAAAATAGATAAAAAAAAAGATAAATTTTTATTTAATTTATCTTTGTTACTTTTCGTACTCTCTTATCCGATTTTTTGCCTATTTGATTAAATTTTTTTATAATAATGTGTTATACTAAATTGCGATTTCAAAATTAATAAAAAAGGCTAGATTATGAACAAAATTCTATGGTTTTTTGTTGCTTTGCTTGGGGCTGTTTGCTTTGGGTACTTAGCACTTCAAAACGGTGAAACTGTTTCAGCTATGTATTTAGTTGTTGCAGCGGTTTGTATCTATATGATTGGATATAGATTTTATGGTAGATTTATTGCTTATAAAGTTTTAGAACTTGATAAAAACAGAGCAACACCTGCTGTTGTTCAAGATGATGGAAGGGATTTTGTTCCTACAAATAAATCTGTTTTATTTGGTCATCACTTTGCTGCTATTGCTGGTGCTGGTCCACTTGTAGGTCCAATTTTGGCAGCTCAAATGGGTTATTTACCTTCTATGTTATGGATACTAGTTGGTGGAGTTTTTGCAGGAGCCGTTCATGACTTTATCGTTCTATTTATTTCTACAAGAAGAAATGGTAGATCTTTAGGAGAGATGATAAAAGATGAATTAGGAACATTTACTGGTGGAGTTGCAATGATTGCAATTTTTGGGATAATGCTTATTATTATTGCTATTTTAGCGATGGTTGTTGTAAAAGCACTTGCTGAGTCACCTTGGGGATTATTTACTATTGCAATGACTATTCCTATTGCTATTTTTATGGGAATTTATATGAGATATTTAAGACCAGGAAAAGTTGGAGAAGCTTCAGTTATAGGATTTGTTCTCTTAATTTTAGCAATTCATTATGGAAGTGTAATTGCAGCAGATCCAGTATGGGCAGCTAGATTTACTTTTGATGCTCCAACTTTAGCAATTATTATGATGGCTTATGGTTTTATTGCAGCAGTTTTACCTGTATGGTTTTTACTTGCTCCTAGAGATTACCTTTCAACATTCTTAAAAATCGGTGTAATTGTTCTTATGGCTATTGCAATTGTTATTGTTGCACCTGAAATTCAAATGCCAAAAACAAACTCTCAATATTTTAATGGTACTGGTCCAGTATTTGCTGGTGCATTATTTCCATTCTTATTTATAACAATTGCTTGTGGAGCTATTAGTGGATTCCATGCTTTAATTTCAAGTGGAACAACTCCAAAAATGTTAGAAAATGAAACTCATGCTCTTCCTGTTGGTTATGGTTCAATGCTTATGGAAAGTGCTGTTGCAATTATGGCTTTAATTTGTGCAACTATTTTACATCCAGGTCTTTACTTTGCTGTAAACTCATCTGCTGCATTTATAGGAACTGACATAACACAAGTTGCAACAACAATTTCAAGCTGGGGATTTACTGTTAGTCCTGAAGAAATTATTTCATTAACAACAAATATTGGTGAACAAACAATTTTATCAAGAACTGGAGGAGCTCCAACATTTGCTATTGGAGTTGCATTAATCTTACATGAGATTTTTGGTGGTGTTGATATGATGGCATTTTGGTATCATTTTGCTATTTTATTTGAAGCTCTATTTATTTTAACAGCAGTTGATGCAGGAACAAGAGCTTGCAGATTTATGGTACAAGATATTTTAGGAAATGTTTACAAACCATTAGGAAATATTCATAGTTATCCTGCAGGAATACTTGCAACAGCACTAAGTGTAGCTGGTTGGGGATATTTTTTATATCAAGGTGCTATCGATCCTAAAGGTGGAATTTATTCACTTTGGCCACTATTTGGAGTAAGTAATCAAATGCTTGCTGGTATGGCTTTACTTTTAGGAACTACTATTTTAGTAAAAATGGGAAAAGCAAAATATACTTGGGTTACAGTAGTTCCTGCTGTTTTTGTTTTAACAGCAACAATGTATGGTGGAATTCAAAAAGTATTACCATTCAAAGAAGGTGATAGAGTTCACAACGCAGTAAGTCACGTTGCTGTTGCACAAATTCAATCTAAAAAAATTCAAGATCTTGAAGCTTCACTTTCAACTATGACTGATCAAGCAGAAATTGAAAAAGCACAAAAAGCAATTTCAGCTGCTAGTAAAATCAAATTTTCTAATATTGTAAATGCTATTTTATGCGTATTCTTTATGATTACTACTCTTTTAGTTATTATTGCAACTATTGGAATTTGTTTTGGAAAAATCAAAATCCCACTAAAAGAATCACCTTACGTAAAGTTAGATAGTCTTCAAAAGGCTTAAAAATGTTTGACAAAATAAAAACATTTTATGAAAAATCTGAAAAGTTTTTTCATCCCCTTGTGGGGCTTTCAAGCTATGAAAAATATTTAGAACACATGAAAAGAGTTCATCCAGATAAGGAAGTTTTGAGTCGAGGTGACTTTTTTAAAGAGTGTATAGAAAGAAAATATAATAGTGGTGGTATTAATAAATGTTGTTAATCTCTTTAGGATAAAGTTTTTATCAACTCTTATATTTTCAACATTATAAAAGGAAGAAGTTTTTAACTTCTTCCTTTTTTTTATTTAAGATTTTATTTTTTGAGTTTTTGAATTTTTCTTTTTATGTCTATTTATAAATAACATATATCCTGTAACAGTAAATAATATCATCAGTAAACAAGCAATAAACATTAAAGTTTGCCCAATAATACCAAAATATTCTCCTGAATGAAGAGGAAATATACTTTTAAGTAGTTGCTCATTTAAACCTAAATTCTCAAATCTATCATGTTTTAGCATTTTTTCAGTACTTATATCTATTTCTAAACTATTTATTTCTCTAAAATGTGTTGCATTTTCGTCTAAATATGTAAATTTATAAACTGTACCTTTTTGAGGAAAAGTAACACTTGCATTTGTATATGCTCTTTGCACAAAATTGTTAAACAATAAAACAGCTTTTTCATAATCCTCAAAATTTGCTTTAGACATTTCTCTTACCTGATTTTCAGAATTTTGTACTCTATCTGTTTGAGTTTTTTGCTCTTTCTGGGCTGTATTATTTTGAGATTTTTCTGCTTGCATTTTTTGTGCATTTTGTTGATTTGCTTGTTGTGGCATATTTCGTACAGGTTGTTCAACTCCTGCTATATTAAATAACATTCCACGATACCAATCATAAGACCAATAAAGTCCTGTAAAACATGCTAATAGATAAAAAATCAATACCCACATACCAACAGCACTATGCATAGTTGATAAAAATGCTCTTCCATTATGTTTAAAACTAAAAGTAAAACTCTTGAAGAATGCTCTTTTTACTCTTGGCCAATAAATAATCAATCCTGAAATAGACAAAATTATTAAACTAATAGTTGAAATAGCTACAATTTGTTTTCCAATAGGTTTTAAATCACCTTCTAAAGCAAACCATCTGTGAAATAGCATTACAAAAGTAAAAAAATCATTTCCTTTAATCTCAGGTAAAATATCTGCATTATATGGATTTACATAATATCTTTTTCCACCTCTTGCATTTCTATCTTTTGATTCAATAGTTATAATAGAAGAAGACTCTACATCACTTGAAAATGTTATACCATTTATTTTTGCATCAGGAAATTTTGTTTGAAAATTATCTAACATATCTTTTGTTGATAATTTTATTTTATTTTCAGGCACACTAACAATATAACTATCTTTGTTTATAAATTTAGTTATCTCTTTTTGGAAAGATAAAATAGCTCCACTTACTCCAATAAGCAAGAGAAAAACTCCTGCTACAACTCCTAAAATCCAATGGATTTTAAACCATATCTTTTTATGCATCTACTACCTTTTTATTTTTTAATTTCCCAAGATAAACCTTGATTATTTTCGATAGTATAAGTCATAACATGAACTGTTTTATCATAAGCTTTCCCATCAACTTCACCTTTTGTTTCATCTTCATATTTTGCTTGAATTAAATACAAACCTTTCCAAGGAGTAATAATAGTAAAATCACCATTATCATCTGTCATAAAAGTTTTTTCCCATCCAGTTGGAGAAATAACTTTGATTTCTGATTTTTTCACTCCTTGATTGTTATATATTAACTTAAAAGTATTACTATTTTTTTCTATAGGAACTATATCAAATGCTGTTATAACCTCAGTAATTGTTCTACCTGCTTTTATATATGCAATTCTTTTTGTAGTTATACCTGTGTCTCTATTTTTTCTAGGTTCACTTTCTTGAACTACTACAATATCACTTTTTTTAGAAAGAGTATATGTAATATTGTCATTATTTCTTTTGATTTCTTTTATTAAATCTTTTGGATAAGTAACACCCTCTTTTATTCTTTCGAACTTTTCACCACTTTCTTTTTGATTATCAGCAAAATGTCCGAAAAACAACTGAGCTTCATTTTTTTTATCATCTAACTTTAACCAAACTTCATGAGCATTTGCTCCTAATATTACAATTGATGATAACATCATCGTATAAACTAATTTTTTCAAGATAAACTCCTTTTTTAATAAAATAAGATTTTAACATACCAATTTTAATCATTTTTTAACAAATTGAGAATTGTTATTATAATAATTTTGACTATATTTTATATTGCAGTACAACATTTTGGATAAATTTCTAAATTTATTCCATCTTTTTTCATTTTGTCATTAAATTTATCAACAAAATGCTTATCTATATATTTTTCGTTGCTTGAAACTACTTGTAAATAGTTTGCATTCATAAGTAAAAATATTGTTTCTATTAAAAACATTGGTTTATTTATAAAACTTTTTAGAGTAGATAATTCTTCAAAACTCATTTCTTTTTTTGACAATTTTTCCAACATTTCTGAAATAACTTCTTTTGGTGCTTCTATATCTCCAATTAAAGTATTAAAAGTTATGGCACCATTTTTTGGTGCATTTGGAAGAAGTTTAAATTTTAATTTATTTATTACTTCTATATGTTCCTTATTTGAAAATATTTGTGGATTTTTTTGAAAAATGTCAACTCTTTGTTTGGAATTTCTAGCTAAATCTTTTAAATACTCTTTTAAATCTGGTGCTTTTGTATTTTTTATAATCTCTTGCATTTTAGAAGGAATACTTATATTATCAAGATTTTCAATAACATTTGCGCTACCTAAAAATGTAGCTTTTGCATTTTCAAAAACCATTTTATGAATATCAACACTAAATAAAGGATTCCAATAATCTGTTAAAAACTCATGAGCCAAGTATGAGTTACTATTTTCTAAAGTTTTTACAATAGAATTTATTTTGGGATTATCAACAAAGGTTCCTGCATTATTTAAATCATTAAATAAATTTTTACCTATTTCAATACTTTTATTAGATGACTCATTTACATGATGATCAACTAAATTTAATAATTTTTGAATTGGTAATAGTGGAGTTGAACCAGGATAACACATATAATGAAGATAAAGAATTCCTAAGTCATTTAAAAATTCTGATACTATTTTCAAGATATTTTTTTGGTTAGTTGGCGAAATCCAAGAAAAAGTACCATGATTTACGATAAAATCAAATTTGTTATGATTAATTTCTAAAAATGTAGCAAAATCAGAGTGTATAAACTCTATATTTTTAAGTCCAATAAAATTTGCATCATTTTTTGCTTTATCTATATGTTCTTTATTAAAATCTACCCCTATAAAATGTCCATTTGGATTATTTATTGCACTAATTATTAAGTTTGTCCCTGTTGCACAAGCTAGTTCTAAATATGAAAATTTTTGTAAAATATTTGGTGTTTTAAAGCCCAAAAAATTTATAGTACTATTTAACCAAAGTGGTTGCATTTCCTTATAAAAAAATATTGGGTAAGAAACATCTAAAATATAGCCATCTTTTTGTTTCATATATATCCTTTTTTATTCTATCGATTCTAATTTAAAAATTTCATTCAAGGCAGGAAATAATGCTTCAAGATGAGAAGCATTAGAAATATTTAGAATTTTTATTTTTAAATTCTGAGTATTTTTTAAATATGAAGAAAAAGTCTCAATATCGCTTGGATTCTTCCCTTTATTCTCTATCTCACCAACACTTAAATATAATCTTGTAGGATTTTTAACTTCTAAATTTTTATTTTTTAACTGATTTAAAATAAAAAAATCATTCCACCAAATAGATGGACTTGCTGCTATGAAGTTTTGAAAATCTTGATTATGATTTAAAAAAGCATATAGAGTAAAAAGTCCACCATAAGAGTGACCAAACAAAGTCTGTTTTTTTGTGTTTATTGGATAATTTTCTTCAATTATTGGTTTTAACTCATTTTGTAAAAAATTATAAAATTTTTCCGCTCCACCTTGTACATGCTCTGAACTTCCACGATTTGATATAGTTTTTAATTCACCTTTATATGGTGGTGTATAATCGAAACTTCTAGCTTTTAAATCAAAAAGTTCTCCAGAAGTATAACCAATAGCAACTATTAGTGGTGGGACTTTTTTTGTACGATAAGACATATCATCAATAGCTTGTGCCATAACAGAAGCATAAGGAAAAGTTGCATTTCCATCTAAAATGTAAACAACATCATAGCCATTTATAGGCTTTTCTGCTTTTGGCTTATAAACTTGTATTAAATATTTTTGTTCATTTGAAGATATAACAAATTCTTGATTATGTTCGTTTCCAATTAATGAAATACCTTTTTGTATATTTATATTAGAATTTCCAAACAAATAAAGATTTAAAAAAGATATAAAAAATAATAACTTTATTAAATTTTTCACTATATACTCCTTACGATTTCTTAGAAATTGAATTTAATTCACAAATTTATAAAACAAGGATTAAAATCCCTGTTCATATTAAAATTTTAGATTCATAGCAACGCTATATCTTCTACCGTCTATATCTCTTTCATTATCTGCATCTTCATTAATTTCATTTGATATATTATAAACTCCAGCTAAAAACTGCAATTTATCATCATATTTATAAACTCCACCTAAATCAAGAAGAGTGTAGGCTTTTCTTTCAACATAAGAAGAACCTCCACCACCTTGAGATTTGCTACCTGTTGTTTTACCATTATAATTAACTTGTGTCCACAATAATAATTTAGAAGTTACATCCCAATCAAGTCCAGCATTAAACATATGTTTTGGAGTATCTGTGAAAGGTCTTCCTTTATCAGTTCCACTTTTTTGTTCTGTTTTGTTATATGTATAAGAGTGTCTATATTTTAAATTTTCTAAAATATAATAATCTGTTGTAAGTTCTATTCCCTTACTTTCTGCCTCATCAACATTTTTTGTTTCAGTATAACCCCATTGATGAGGAGCATAAGTCGTCCCTTTATATGTACAAGGTTGATTTGCTTCGCAAACTTTTGGATTAGTAATTCTCATAAGTTTATCTTCAAAATCTGTTTGAAATAACATTAAGCTCCCAGCAAGTCCTAAGTCAGAATTATCATAAGCTAATCCAGCCTCATAATTCATACTTTTTTCAGGTGTTAAGTCTGGATTTCCTAACATTACTCCACCCATAGAAACTCCTGCAAAATCTGGAGCAGATTGTCTTAAGCTTGGTGCTTTATATCCAGAAGTAACTCCTCCTTTTAAGTTTAAATTATCTGTTAAACTATATACTGCATAAGCTTTTGGTGAGAAATTACTTCCAAATTGTTCATTGTAATCATATCGTCCACTTAAAGTTAAAGCTAAATCATCAGTTACGCTCCAAGTATCCTCTGCAAATAAAGCCCATTGATATCTTTCCATTTTTACAATATCATTTATATTTGCAGGTAATCCATTTGTAGCACCATCTTCAAGATTCTCTTTTTTATAATTTGCACCAATAGTTACTGAATTTGTATCAAAAAAATATGTACCTTGGGAATTTAAAGTTGTTGTTTCGAATTCAATTCCATTTCCAGTTGTTGCATTTACTCTTGATGGATTTTTATCTTTATCATAATTAACATATGAATCAATTACAAACTTATCATATTTAGCTTGATGATCAATAAAATATTTATTTTTTATTGATTTAGAATAACTCTCAGTTTGTGCTACTGGAACACCCATACTATTTAAAAGTTCTTTAGGAATACTTTTCCCGGGAGTTGAAGTTCTTTCTTGAATTGTGTAAGAATATCCAAGATTTACAGTATTATTTTCATCTGGAGTTACAACAAATCTTCCACCTGCATTTTTTCTTTCAAATTCGCTATCCCCAGATAAAGTTGTACTTTCTGAACCATTTGCATTTTTTTTAACTTTAAAAAAATCACTTTCACTTGTATCCATAATACCTGCATCAAATTGAAAAGATAAAGTTTTTTCAATAAGTGGTGCATTTACATATACACTTGTATTTGATGTAGTATCATTCACTTTATTAGATTTATCTGCTTTTATATATTCTGTTTTGATACTAGCTGTTGCTTTATCCATATGTTTTTTTGTAATTATATTTATAACTCCGCCCATAGCATCACTTCCATAAAGTGAAGAAGCAGGTCCACGAATTACCTCTATTCTTTCAATAGCTTCTAAAGGTGGTAAAAAGTTAATAGGAGCACCAACAACTCCTCCATTTGGATTAAAAGCATCATTTCCTTGTACTGGCTTTCCATCAATCAAATATAATGTATACTCTGAACCCATACCCCTTATAGAAATTGTTTTATTAGCTCCACTACCGCTTACATTAATACCTGGAACATTTTTAAGAGCGTCAGATATATCTCTATAAGATTTTTTCTCTAATTCTTCTTTTGTAATAACTGAAATTGTTGCTGCAGCATCTTTAATATTTTGTTCATACCCACCAGCAGTAGTTACAACTTGTACCTCATCTAATGTAGTTGTTTCATTTGCACTTAATAATGTTCCACTGCTTACAACTAAAAGAGTTGCAACACTTCTTGCCATTTTAATTTTTATCATAATATATCCCTCTTTTAAAATTTGATCTATTAGTTTGATATATTTAAATTTTTTATATCATCAACTATATATCATTTTAATAATGAATGTTAAAATTATAATATTAAAAAATGACAATAAAATGACATTTTGATAATTAGTATTAAAAATTGTCAAATAATAATTTAATAAATCGAAATAAAAAATGATGAAGATTTAGTTTTTTATACTATATTTATTGTACCAATATTGTTTCATCTATACTTTGTATATCTTTACATCCTGTAAATATCATAGAAACTTCTAACTCTTCTTTTAAAATTTTTAAAGTATGAGCAACACCTAAAGCACCAGCAGTAGCCAAACCATAGATAATAGGTCTACCAATTAATACAGCATTTGCACCAAGTGCTATTGCTTTTAAAACATCTGTTCCTCTTCTTATACCACCATCAAATAAAATAGGTATTTTTTTATTTATAACTTTTGCAATTTTAGGTAAAAGTTCTATTGAAGCAGGAAGAGTATCCAAAGTTCTTCCTCCATGATTTGACACAACAATACCATCAATTCCTAAATCTAAAGCTTTTTTTGCATAACTTACAGAAGTTATTCCTTTTAAAATAACTGGCAATTTTGTATTCTTTTTCAAATATTCTATATCCTTCCAAGTTGGAAGATATTCGACAATATCAAATATATTTTCAAAATTATCAGTTGTTTGGAATGGATTTTTTATATTAATAGCACTTATTCCATCAGGTAAAAAAAATCCCATTCTTTGTTCAACATTTCTAATACCACTTATTGGTGCATCTATAGTTATAACTAAAGCCTCATAACCAAGCTGTTCTACTTTTTTTATAAGTTCTAAATTTACATTCATATCAGGTTGAATATATAACTGAAACCATAAAGGAGAATTTGTATATTTTGTAATATCATCAAAAGTTGAACTAGAAAATGAACTCACAATCATACAACTATTCATAGCATTTGCAGCTTGTGCCGTTGCTATTTCACCATCAATATCAACTAATTTTTGGTATGCAACAGGAGCTATAAAAATAGGAGTTTCATAGTTTTTTCCAAATAATTGTATATTTGTATTTGCATGGCTTAAATCTTCCAATGTTTTTGTTTCTAAAAAAATCTTTTGAAATGATTTCTCATTACTTTTATAAGTAAGCTCATCACCAGCTCCACTACAAACATAAGCCAATGAATTTAAACTCATTCTCTCTTTTGCATATCTTTCATAGTCATATAAACTTACCAAATCATTTGGTATATAATCTAATTTTTGTTTCAAAGTTCAGACCACTCTTGAATTAATTTATGATAATGAATAGACAAATTTAAAGTTTCTTCTATTTCTCCATAATTTACTCTCAAACTTTGAATAGTATTGTCTAATTCAAATAAAATACTTCTTTTCCAAGCACTTCTAATCATACTTTGTATCCACATAAAACTAACCATTCTTACACCTTTTGTTACAGGTTCAACTCTATGCAAAGAAGTTGAAGGATAAAGTATCAAATCACCTGCAGGAAGTTTTACTTCATGAGTTCCAAAAGTGTCTTCAATTACCATTTCTCCACCCTCATACTCTTCGGGGTCAGTAAAAAAAAGAGAACATGAAATATCTGTTCTAAAAGCCTTTTTTTCATTCATATCAAATAATATTGAATTATCAACATGATTACCATAATTTCCACCATTTTCATATTTATTAAAAAATGGTGAAATTATATGTTTTGGTAAAGCAGCACTTATAAATAAAGGATTAGAATTTAATGCAGTTTTTATAATATCTCTTAAATAATTTGTTAAAGGGTCACTTTCAGCTAATTGAAAATTATTTTTTGCATTTATCGCTTGATTGCCAGCAGTTATTTTCCCATCTATCCAATTTGCTTTATTTAGTAAATTTCTGCATTCAGTTAATTGTTCTTTACTAAGAACTTCTGGTATATGTAGTATCATGTTTCCCCTTTGATTACTTTGTAAATAAAAACTTTTTATTTTATCTACAAAATAATAAATTCAATCCTATTAGGATTGAATTTTTAAAATTTATAATTTAAAGAGAATAATCCACTTCTTGAAGCACCTGGTGTATATCTTCTTCCTGAATTATTCATATTTGCAACATACTCTTCATCAGTTAAATTATACACATTTAATTGATAAGTAATATTTTTATTATATTTGTACGAAGCCATAACATCATAAACAACATAAGAATCAATTTTAGGAGTAGTTGATGTTGTATTTGTTTTAACATCTTGACTTCCTACATATCTTGCACCAGCTCCAAGATTAAATGCTGGTGTAAATTTATATGTTGTCCATAAAGTTGCTGTGTGCTCTGGAGCAAATCTTAAACTTAAACCTTCACTTGTTGAAGTAGAATTTGTATACTCTGTATCCATTTTTGCAAATCCTGCACTCATACTCCATTTATCAGTAATATCTCCAACTATTCCAAATTCTATACCTTTAACCTCTTTCTCTCCATTTTGAGAAGTAGTTCCATCTGATTCAGTCATTGTTTCATTTTCAACCACTGTTTTATAAATCGCTGTTGTTATAGATAGTCTATTATCTAATAAATCCCATTTTGTACCAATTTCGTCTGTTACAGATTTTTGTGGTTCCATATCTGGATTATTTGCATTTGTAGTTGTTGCACTTAAAGTAAAGTTAGCTCCACCTGGAGGCAATTGTGTTGTAGCTCTTGAAATATAAACACTTCCATTATCAAGTGGTTTGTAAACTAAACCTGCTTTGTAACTATTTAAGTGTCCATCATCTTCTAAAGTTGAAGGAACTAATGTATTTGAAACTATATCATTTGTTGTATCATATCTATCAAATCTTCCTCCTCCTGTTAAGATAAATTTCTCACCAATATTTATTGAATCAAATAAGTATGCACCAACAGTTGTAGTTTCTCCATCACTTTTTTGACCACTAAAAGATAAATCATTCCATGAAATATTTGTTGGATTATATAAACTTGTTACTTGTGCTGCTTGAGAAACATAATTTTTTGTAAGTTGATTTTCTTTTGTTAATTCTATACCTGTACTTATTTTATGTAATAATATACCAGTTTGTATTTCTGTTGTAAGATTTAATTGATTTGTTAATATCTCATTTTCTTGCCATCTTGCATGCATTCTTCTATCAACAGTTGAATTCGTTGTCGAATAATTAAAAGGTGAAGTTAATAACATCTCTTGGCTTGTTTTTGCATATCTTGCAGTATTTGTAAACATAGTATTATCTGATATATCTTGTTCAAATTTTATAGTAAATGTATCACTTTTTGATTCTTCAAAATCATCAGAGCTTCCATAAAATTTAGAAGTATCAGCTTTTTTTGCACCACCATTTAAACCTACTGTTGGGATTCCACCATCTGGAACATCATCTTGTTCTGTATGTTCATAATTGATAGTTGTTCTTGTAGCAGTTCCTATTCCAAAAGCAACAGAAGTAGCAATTCCTGTTCTATCTATTTCAACTTCATCACGTCCTGCAACATCACCTTTTTGTTTCAATACATTTAATCTAATACCTGTAGTTTCATTTAATGCTTTATTTAAATCAGCTGTTAATCTAGCATTTTTTGCAGTACTATATCCAGCTGTTCCAGAAGCTTCATCAACATTTTTTGCTGTTTTTGAAACTTGATTAATATATCCAGAAGAAACACCTCTTCCATTATCAGAACCAACTGCGCCTTTTGTAACTTCAACTGCTTCAGTGTTGTACATATCTTTTACTGCATTTGATAAATCTCTAATTCCATCTTTAAAAATACTTCCTTGAACATCAAAACCTCTCATATTGATATTATCTTTAGCATTTGTATTTCCATTTTCACCAAGATTTAAAGTAATACCCGGAGTATTTCTAAGTGCCTCTTGTAAAGTTGTAGCTTGTTGTTCATCCATTACTTTTTTTGTAATAACTTGAACAGTTTGAGGAGTATCAATTAAATCTTGTGTAATTTTTGAAGAAGAAGATTTATCAACTTTATAACTTTCTGAATAATTATCTTTTTTTTCATTAACATTAATTTCATCCAATACAGTTTCTGCACTTAAAATAGCAGGTGTTGATAATAAAATTGTTGCAGTAATAGCTGATGCAGTTAAATATATTTTTTTATTTGCATGTTGTTTACTTACAATGTAGTTTTTCATTCTATTCCTTTTTTTATATTTTTAACTTTGTAAAGTATTTTGAGAATTGTCCTTACTCTTATCATTAAATCAATAATGAATCCTAGAATTATAATATTTAAAAATGATAAAAAAATGATATTTTGATAATCATTACTATAAAATTAACAAAAAATAAACACTTGATTAATGATTCACAAAGAATTAAACCATTTAATGATAAAATAGTGATAATAATTATTATATCTAAAAGGAAACACAAATTGTCAAATAATTTATTTTCAAAAAAACACTTTGACATACTAATCGTAGAAGATGAACCAATACTAGCCATGGCGATGGAAGTAAAACTCAAAAAACTAGGTTTTGGTGTTAGTGGAATAGCTACATCACCTGATAATGCAATTTTACATACAAATAACAATCATCCAGATCTTGCAATTATCGATATTAACTTAAATGCATCAAAAACAGGAATTGAAGTAGCGTGTTATATGTGGAAAAATTTTAATATTCCAATTATTTTTTTAACTTCATACTATAACGATAAGATTTTAAATCAAGCTATGGAAGCTGAACCTTACGCATATTTAATAAAGCCTTGTAAAAATGAAGAACTAAAAGTTGCAATAAATACAGCATTACATAAACATCAATTCTTTTTTAAAAATAAAAATTTAATAAATTCTCAAAATAATAAATATATTCAAATTGAACAAAATATAAAGTTTGATTTGATAAACACAGAATTATATGTTGATGAAAAAATTGTAAAACTTACTAAAACAGAAAAAAAACTTTTTGAGATTCTTACATCACAAGCTGGTAAAATTGTTAGCTTTGATACTATTTTTAACTTTATTTGGAGAGAAGATGTATATGATTTATCAAAACTTCGTTCTTTAATATACAGAGTTAAAACAAAATTAAACTTCAACCCATTTGAAAGCTTTTATGAAGAAGGTTATAGGATAAAAACTCTTGAAAAAACTAACTAAACTTTTTAATTTTAATTCTTACTCATTTTCAACAAGAGTTATTTGTTCTTTGATTTTATTTATTGTATTTTTTATATTTATCAAAATTGCTTTAACTAGTACAAAAATAGAAAATAATAGTTTAAACAATGAAATAGATTATATAACCAAAACCCTACTTTTAACAAAAGAACAGATTAAAATAATTGGTAAATCTTTAGGAATGCAAACTGAACTTGAGATGGACTTAACAAAAAAGATTATTGAAGATGAGATAAAAAATATCGATTTAAAAATAGACAAATACTCTTCAAAAGATTATATAACTGACATTTTGCAAAAAAGTGCTATTTCAAATTATTGTTCATACAAAACATCAAATGATATTAAATACATAAAAGATGATGATAATTTTGATAAAAATAATCTTGAGATTTTAAAAGATTGGCAAATTGTTAAAGTAGAAGAAAAAAACAAAACTTTTTCTAAAAAAAATTATTTTTTATATAACTATTTACTAAAAGAACAAAAAGTTTTACTAGAAGTTGGTTGTAGTAAATCATTTTTAAATCTAAATCATATGGGATTTGAAATGAGTTTAAAAGAACATCTTAAAGCAAATTTACTAATAGACCCAACATTAAGCAGTACAAAAATGGCTATTGTTTGGATAAATCCAAAAGCTCTGGATAATTTGAACTCTATTTTATTTGAAGAAAATGAAGAAATACGAAAAAATAAATATACAATAAGTATGTTATCAAATGTTGAAAATATTCCAACAGGTAATTTAACATTAGGAGAAATTTTAAATCAAAAAGATACACATAAACCAATTTCTCATAAGATAGATAAAGAAGAAGTTTTAACTTGGATAATAGATTTAAGTACAAATAATAGTTCAAGGAAATTATTGCTTTTATATAGTGTAGATAAAAAACAATTAGAAGAAAAAAATCATTCACAAATATTTTTCTTATTGCCTGAAACATTATTAGCTATTAGCATTAGTATTGTTTTAATACTTTTTTTCTTTAGACGAATAATAAATAATATAAATACTTTGACAAAAACAGCAATAAAAGTAAATAAAGGTGAAAAAAATATTCGAAGCAATGTAAAAGGCGATGATGATATAGGAATACTTGGAGAGTCTTTCGATTCTATGCTTGATATTTTTGAAAATAATATTAAAATTTTAGATGAAAAAGTTGAAGAAAAAACAAAAGAAATTACAAAATCATTGGAAGAAAAAGAGATTTTATTAAAAGAAATTCACCATAGAGTGAAAAATAATCTTGCATTAACAATTAGTTTAATTGAACTGCAAGAAGAAGAAATAGAAGATGAAAAAACAAAAAAAGTTCTAGTTGATATTCAAGAACGAATTTATACAATGGAACTTTTACATAGAAAACTTTATGAATCAACAAATCTAAATAAAATTCCTTTTAAATCATATACTTTAGATTTAATAAAAACTATTTCAAAAACTTATGATAAAGATGAAAAAGTAAAAATTGAAACTTCAATAGAAAATATTGATCTGAATATTGAAACAGCTATGCCTTATGGAATTATTTTAAATGAACTTATAACAAACTGTTTTAAATATGCATTTAAAAATCAAGATGAACCAAAACTTGAAATTACTATTTCAAAGAAAAATAATGAAGAAATATCACTAATATTAAAAGATAATGGAAAAGGGTTATCTAAAGATTTTTCTAAACTTAGCAACGAAACATTGGGACTAAGACTTATAAATATGATAGTAAATTTCCAACTTATGGGAAAAGTAATTTATGAATTTGACAATGGTGCAAAATTCACTATTTTAGGAAAAATCAAAGAGTAAAAAAGAGAACATTTTCGTTCTCTTTTTACTCTTTTAATTAAGAACTCTCTTTTGCATTTTTCAAAAGATTTACATACCAATCATCATTGATATCTTCACTTTCTAAATCAGCTAGAATTATTTCTAACTCATCATCTTTCATATTTAACTCTTCTATTTTATCATCAGGTATAAAAAGAACTTCTGTACAATAATCATAAAGTTGTTCTTCACTTTCAACGTTTTCCATTCCCCAACCATCTTCAAATTCATCAATTATAAAGTATTTTTCAAACTCTTTCATTAGTCAATAGTGCCTTCTTTTTTATAAACTAGGTTTTATCATATTTTCTGGTTTTACATAAGAGTTAAACTCTTCTTCACTTAAGATACCAAGATTTATTGCTTCTTGTTTAAGTGTTGTTCCATTTTTATGTGCTGTTTTTGCTATAAGTGCAGCTTTTTCATATCCAATATATGGATTAAGTGCAGTTACAAGCATAAGCGAATCATTCAAGTATTTATTAATATTTGCCATATTTGGTTCTATTCCAATTGCACAATTATCATTAAATGCTAGCATTGTATCACTTAAAAGTCTTATTGATTGTAAAAGATTTAATGCAATTACAGGTTTAAATACATTTAATTCAAAGTTTCCTTGCGATGCAGCTATACTTATAGTTGAATGATTTCCCATAACTTGAACAGCAACCATTGTCATAGCTTCACTTTGAGTTGGATTTACTTTTCCTGGCATTATTGAACTTCCTGGTTCATTTTCTGGAATATTAAGCTCACCTATTCCGCATCTAGGACCTGATGAAAGCCATCTAATATCATTTGCTATTTTCATAAGATTTGAAGCAAGTGCATTTAGTGCTCCACTTAAAAATACTTCTCCATCATGAGCTGTTAAAGCATGAAATTTATTTGGATGAGATTTAAAAGCATATTTTGTTTTTGTTAAATCATTTAAAGTATCACAAACCATTGGTGAAAAATCTGGATGTGAATTTAATCCAGTTCCAACAGCAGTTCCTCCAATAGCAAGTTCAACAATATATTTCATAGCATCATCAACTTGTGCTAAAGCTTTATTTAGCATATCAACATATCCAGAAATTTCTTGTCCTAATGTAAGAGGTGTTGCATCTTGAAGATGAGTTCTTCCTATTTTTACAATATTTTCAAACTCTTTTTCTTTTTTTTCTAAAGTAGTTTTTAAAATATTTATTGCAGGAATTAATCTTTTTTGTACATCAAGAACAAAAGCAACTCTCATTGCCGTTGGATAAGTATCATTTGAACTTTGTCCTTTATTTACATCATCGTTTGGATGAATAAGTTTTTTTGTTCTAAAATCTTCTCCTAAAATTTCCGTTGCTCTTGAAGATATAACTTCATTTACGTTCATATTTGATTGAGTTCCTGAACCTGTTTGCCAAACAACTAAAGGAAATTCACCATCAAGTTTTCTTTCAATTATTTCATCACAAGCTTGACTAATAACTTTTGTTTTCACATCATCTAGTCTTTTTAATTTGTTATTTACAATTGCACAAGCTTTTTTCAAATATGCAAAACCTTCAATAACTTCTTTTGGCATTTTTTCATCACCAATTGGAAAATTTTCAACACTTCTTTCCGTTTGTGCTTGCCAGTATCTATCTTTAGGTACTTTGATTTCACCCATCGTATCTTTTTCTATTCTGTAATCCATACTTTTCCTTTTTTTGATTTAACTATAAACGAATATTTTTTTGTAAATAAGAAATCATATCTTTATTTACTAAATTTAGTGCATTTTTATCAATCTTTTCATTTTGGCTAAATTTATTTAGTCTATTTAGATAATCTTCTATTTTATTTTCTAAATTTCTATCATTTACCAAAAGAATAATCTTTGCACATGTTCTTTTTATCTCTTTAATTTGTGCTTGAAAATTTTCTAAATCAACCACTATTATTTCTTCTGTTAATTTTGAGAAAAGTTCTAATTTTGTACTTCTTAACCATTTATTTTGTTCAAATTTATTATTAATTTTTGTAGAAACAAAAGTATCCACCAATTTAGTAGCAACTGCACCAACTAAAGCACTTTTTGCAACTGATGTTAAAACTGTAATATTTAGCATAAAAAATCCTTATAAAATTTTTTTGTCATTATTAGATATAAAAAATTAATTTACTCTTAAAGTGATAATTAAAATCACTTCTTTATTAAGAATAATAATGTTAGAATCAAATTTATTGTATAATTTTTTTAAATTAAGAGGTTTTATAAAGTGGAAAATAGTCAAGAAATGGCATTTAATATCTTTTTAGATAGTTTTAAAAAAAATGTTTCAAAAGTTGGATTTAAAAATACAATTCAAAAAGATTATATTCTAAAAACTTTATATCTTTCAAAAAAACATTTAACAGCTGATGATATTTTCCTTGAAATAAAAGAAAAATATAATATGAGCGTTGGAATGGCTACAATTTATAATGCTATAAAATTTCTTCATGAAATGCATCTTGTAAATCTATTAAATATTGGTGATGGAACTATTCGATATGAATTCAATCACGAAATCCACCACGATCATCTAATTTGTACTAATTGTAGTTCAATAATTGAATTTACAGATGAGATTATAGAAGAACAACAAAATACAATTGCTAAAAAATATGACTTTTATTTAAAAGAACATATAATGATACTTTATGGAATTTGTGAAAAATGCCAGAAAGTTGATAGTAATTCTTAATTTATAATAAGTTAAATTTAATATTAGAAAAGAAAAAATACAATTCAAGAAAGGATTATTGTGATACAAACAGAGGATATTATAAAAATTGCTAGTTTTTTTTCTATTATTGCACATACTCCTGGAAGATTAAGAGTAAGAGTTAATCCAAAAATTACTCAAGCTTCTGGGAATATAACTTTGAGCGATATAGAAGATTTACCAAATAAAATAGATGGAATAGAAAATATTAAAATAAATAAAATCATTGCGTCTGTTACTATTCATTATAACCCAGATGTTTTCCAACCAAAACTTTGGGAAGATTTGGTTAAAAATGAAAATATTGAAGAGTTATCAATTTTAATAAATAAACTTGCAAAGGAGGTTATTTGATGAATGAAAATCTTGATGAACAACTTTTAATTAGTGCAAGAGTTGATATAAATAGTCCTATTCCAATTAGAACACAAATTTTAAGAATAGCTGTTTATGATGAATTTAAAGCATATGAGACTTATTCAAAAATTATTGAAAAGTTTGGTTTAGTTCAACCTTTTGTAAATATAAAAGAGGCTGAAGCTATTCATTATTCTGCACTTATTCAACTAATGCAAAAATACAATATTGAAGTTCCTTTCAATAATTGGGCAACTAAAATAGAAATACCAAATACTTTAATTGAGTGTTGTGAAATGGGAGTTGCAGCAGAGATAAATAATATTGCTATGTACAATAATCTGTTATCTTATGCAACTGATAATGACGTAAGAGATGTTATATTTAGACTTCAAGCAGCTTCTTATAATAATCATTTACCAGCATTTAGAAATTGTGTTTTAACTCATTACAATGCTAGTGTAAACAATGGTGATTTATCACAAGCAAATATCATGGAAAAATTAGGAGAATATCAAGTATTACTTGATGATATTATGTCTGGAAATATTGATGAAAGTTCTATTTCACAAATTTTTTCAAAACTAAATATGTCTATGGTTAGTGGAGCAGTTTTTGGTGGTGCAATAATCGCACTTTTAAATAACTATATTTCAAAACAAAATCAAGAAGAGGAGTAAATTATGGCTTTACCATTTCTATTAGGATTGGCTTTAGGTGCTGGTGCTGTTGTAGCTTATAACAAAAGTGATAAATTAAAAGATAAAACTTCAAAAATACTTGAAAAAACAAAAGATGGTCTTGAAGAAGTAAAAGAAAAAATCAATTCTACAAAAGAGACTATCAAAGAAAAGTTTGAAAAAAAAGAAGAAAAAGCTGAACAAACAAAAGCAAAAAGAAAATATGTAAGAAAACCAAAAGCTAAGGAAACAAAATAATGAAAGATTTAACAATCAACACAGGGACACCTAGAAATGTTTTAGGTCATGTAATAAGTGGAGCAATTGCAAGTGCTGTTGTAAGTAGTGCAATTAATTATAAAAAAGTTCAAAGTAAACAAATTTCAAGAAATGATGCAATAAAAGATACAGTAAAAAGAACTTCTCAAGGTGCTATTGCAACTGGAAGTGCTATTGCAACTGCAAATTATATTGGTCAAAATAGTTGGCTTAAAGCAGTAACAGCTTTAAGTATTGGAGCTGCTGGAATTTATGCACTTGAAGTATTAGAAGAAAAAATTGAACAAAAATATTTAACAAATGAAAATATTGAAATTGAAGGAGAATAAATGAATACAAATAAAAACCAAAATCAATATGATTTAAATATAGATAATACAAGAAATCAAAATGGACAAACGGGAATTAATATAAACCAAAATCCTTATTTAAATCAAAATTTTAACCAAAATCCTCAACAAATAGTACCAACAAATAATCCAACAACGCAAAATGGATTTTTAAATGGAGATTTTGTAAAAGGTGCATTAATTGGTGCAGCAGTTACATATTTACTAACTAATAAAAATGCTCAAGAAACAATTTTTAAAGTATTTGGAAAAGGTAGTGAACTTTTCTCTGCAGGAATTGAAGAACTAAAAGAGAGATACGAAGACGCAAAAGCGCAAATGCAAGCACAACAAGAACAGTAAAATGAAAAAAAACTTTGAAAAAGTACATCAAACTCCTTCAAGAGTTCGTTATAAATTCTCTTTATTAAAAGAGAAATTTATTGATGAAGATATTTTAAAAAACTATTTTCTTAAAATAGATGGTGTACGAAGTGTTAGAATAAATAGAAAAGCTTATAGTATCATTTTTGAATTTGATAAAAATATTATAAGTTCTTTAGAAAAAATTCTGAACTCGTTAACTATCGAGGGATTGCTAAAATCTTGTGAAAATGAAATGGCAAGTGTTTGTGTTTCATGTGTAAGTAGTGATGAACCATCTATGAATGGTACTATTAGAGCAACTAGTGCATTAGTAGCTGAAAGATTTATCACAAATAACACTTTAAAAGCTGGTGTTACAACAGTGGCTTCTGTTCCTTTATTAATTGAAGGTTCAAAAGAGTTATTTAAAGAAGGATTAACATCAAAAGTTTTAGAAAGTGCAGCAGTTGCAATTTCAATATATAGAAAAGACTATTTAGCAGCAAATTCAACAAATGCAATGATTGAACTTGGTGAATACATAGAAGAGACAACTGTACATAAAAGTGATGATTTATTAAAAGAGTTATCAAAACCAAATGTTGAAGAAGCTTGGATAGAGAAAAAAATAGACGGTAAAATAACTGAAGTTTTAGTAAAAAGCGAAGATATCAAAGTTGGCGATATTGTTGTAGTTGGTGTTGGAAATACAATAGCTGTTGATGGACATATAGTTGAAGGAAGCGGTAGCGTAAATCAAGTTTCTATGACAGGAGAAGCACAACCAGTTGTTAAATACAGAGGAGATAGAGTAATCTCTGGAACTATTGTTGAAGAGGGAAGATTTAGAATTTGGGCTGAGCATGTTGGAGCAAATACAGCAACTCAAAGAATAAAACACTATATAGAAAACTCTTTAAATGAAAAATCATCAGTTCAACTAAAAGCAAATCGTCTTGCAGATAAACTTGTTCCCGTTACATTAGGACTTGCTGCTTCTTCATATATTTTTACAAAAGATTTTGAAAGAGTAGCTTCTATATTACAAGCTGATTATTCTTGTGCATTAAAACTTGCAACTCCAGTTGCTTTTAAATCAACTATTTCAAAAGCTGGTCATAATGGGATTATGATAAAAGGTGCAAAATCAATAGAAGCTTTAAGTAGTGCGGATACTTTTATTTTTGATAAAACAGGAACTTTAACTGGTGGTGAACTTGAAGTAATAAGTGTAGAATCATATAATCCAAAATGGACAGAAGAACAAATACTAAATCTAACTGCTTCAACAGAAGAACACTATTTTCATCCAGTAGCAGAAGCTGTTGTAAAAGCTGCAAAACAAAGAGGCTTTGTACATATGCACCATGAAGAAGTCGAATTTATTGTAGCACATGGAGTGAAAACTGAAGTTAATGGGAAATCTGTAATTATTGGAAGTCGTCATTTTTTAGAAGATGATGAAAAAATTGATTTTAGCGAACATAAAGCTAATATTGAGAACTCTTTAAAAGATGGAAAAACTTTACTTTATGTTGGTTATGATGGGAAATTATTAGGTACTATTGGTCTTTCTGATGAGTTAAGATCTAATGCAAAAGAATCTATTTCAAGACTAAAAAAACTTGGTGTAAAAGATATCATTATGTTAACTGGTGATACAAAAGAAAAAGCTCATAGAATAGCAAAAGAGTTAGGAATAGATGAAGTAAGAGCAGAACTTTTACCTCAAGATAAAGCAAGTATAGTAAAAGAGTTTATGCAAAAAGGTAAAAAAGTTGCATTTGTAGGAGATGGTATAAATGATGCTCCTGCTTTAATTTCAGCTCATGTTGGTATTTCTATGAGTAGAGGTGCAGATATAGCAAAAGCAACAGCAGATATTAGTTTATTAAAAGATGATATAGCAGCAGTTGTTGAAGCAAAAGAGTATGCAAATAAAACAATGAATTTAATAAATAACAATTTTAATGCAACAGTTGGTATAAACTCTGCTATTTTAGCAGGAGCAACATTTGGAGTATTTTCTCCAATAGTTACAGCTGTTCTTCATAATGGTACAACTATTGGATTATTGTTAAATTCTATAAAAGGTGTAAATATCAAATAATTATTCCAATAATAGTTATCAGTTCTATTTAAGTTTTTCTTGATAGAATGCTGATAATTATTATCAAAGGAATTTATTATGCCAATATTATTACCAATTGCAACTGCTTTAACAGCAATTTTAACTGTAAAAACTGTAAATAAAACTATAAAAACTGTAGAAAGAAGAAAAAAAAGGAGTAAAAGATATGAAATTTGATTTAGAAATGCAAAAAGAAGTTGCAAAAATCGGTATGACTGCAACATTAGGTGCAACTGTTGTAACTTCTATGTTTATGAAAAATAGTCTTGCTAAAAAAACTCATGTAATAGCTGGCGTTGCATTATGTGGTTTTGCTCTATGGCATCATATGCTTTATCAACCTAAAACATCTAAAAAACTTAAAAATTCAAAAGAAGAAAATCTACAAGCAAATTAATTTTTAAATTCATTTTAAGTTTATTTATATTACGATACTAATTATCATTAATATAAAGGATTTAAAATGTCTAATAACTTCCTAATCGATAAAAATATAAATAAACAAATTGTTTCAAATATATTTTCATCATTAATTGCAGGTGAAAAATGGGATATGTTAATCGAGATATTTAGATTAAAAATTTTAGATATAAATGCTAGAGACTGCAATGGTAGGAATGCTTTATATTGGGCAATTTTAAAAAATAAAACAGATATAATCAAAAAATTAATAGATTTAGATATAAGTACAGAAGTATCTCCAAACTTCTTAGCAATGAATTTTGCAGTTTATAATGACAATATAAAAGTTATAAAATGTTTAAAAAATTGTGGTCTAAATATTAATGTAATTGATGATATTAACTCTACTCCACTTATTTATGCAATATTGTACAATAAGCAAAATAGTATAAAATATTTAATCGAAAATGGTGCGAATTTAGACCATGAAGATTTTTTAGGTAATAGTCCTTTAAATTTGCTAAATAACTTGAATAAATAGATATTTAAAAAATATCTATTTATTTTTACTCATATCTTAGAGCATCTATTGGATTTAACCTTGCAGCTTTTCTAGCAGGAAAATATCCAAAAATAATACCTATTAAAGTTGAAAATACAAAAGATATTATAATAATTTGATTATTTATAATAAATGGTAATTGCATCATATTTACAATTGTATAACCTATTCCTAAACCTAAAAATATTCCTATTATTCCACCCCATGTAGATAAAACTACAGCTTCTACTAAAAACTGCAATAAAACTTCACTTTCCATAGCTCCAATTGCAAGTCTAGTTCCTATTTCTCTAGTTCTTTCAGTTACAGAAACTAACATAATATTCATAATACCAATTCCGCCAACAAGTAAAGAAATTGCAGCAATTGAACCTAAAAGATAAGTTAACATATTTGTAGTTGAAGTCATAGTATCTAATATATCTTTCATATCTCTAATATGAAAATTATCTGGTTCACCTATTTTTACAGCACGTCTTTCTTGCATTAAAGATGTAATTTCTGTTTTTGCATTTTCTATATATCTCTCTTCTGTTATTGAAATAATAATTGAAGAAACATCTTTATCACCTTTAATTTTTCTTTGATACATTTTTAATGGAACGATAACTATTTCATCTTGGTCATTCCCAAAAGCAGCAGCTCCTTTTGAAGCTAAAACTCCAATAACATTACAAGTCATATTTTTTAATCTAATACTTGCACCAATTGGATTTTCATCTCCAAAAAGTTGAGTTACGATAGTTGTTCCTATAATACAAGATGATTTTCCACTACTTAATTCACTATCATCGAAAATTCGTCCATCTTTCAAAGCCCAATCTTTAATTATGAAATAATCATTATTTGTTCCAATTACTGATGAGTTATTACTTTTATTTCCATAAACTATATTCATTTTTGTTGAATTTTCAGCAGCAACAGCTTTTATATTTTGTATTTCATTTTTAATTGCAATTATATCTTCATTTTGAAAAGCTTTTGAACTATTATCTTCTCTTGGTGGTCCTCTTCTTTCTTGCCCTACTCTTAAAGTTAACATATTAGTTCCAAGTTTTGTAATACTCTCTTTTACACTAGCTGTTGTTCCATCACCAATCATAACCATTGCAATAACTGACGCAACTCCAATTACAATTCCTAAAATTGTAAGAATAGAACGTAAAATATTTCTTCTTATTTCTTTGATTGCTATTAAAAAGGCATTTGATAACATTATTTATATCCTTTTTTTAAACTATCTTCTATATGCCCATCTCTAAAATATATTATTCTATCTGCATAAGCAGCCATTTCTTCTTCGTGAGTTACCATAATAACCGTAATATTAGACTCTTTATTTAATTGTTTTAATAAATTCATAATCTCTACACTTTTTATACTATCAAGATTTCCTGTTGGTTCATCTGCAAGTAAAACTAAAGGATTTGTCACTATTGCTCTTGCTATTGCAACACGTTGTTGTTGACCACCTGAAAGTTCAGCTGGAGTATTTTTTATAACACTTCCTAATCCTACTTTATCTAAAGCTTCAGTAGCTAAAATTTCTCTTTGTTTTGCTGGAATTTTTCTATAAATCAAAGGAAGTTCAACATTTTCTAAAGCAGAAGTTCTTCCTAAAAGATTGAAGCCTTGAAAAACAAAACCTAAATAATTTCTTCTTAACAAAGCCATTTGATTTCTATTTAGTTTTTCTACATTTATTCCATTAAACAGATACTCTCCGCTAGTTGGTTTATCTAAACAACCTATCATATTCATAGAAGTTGATTTTCCACTTCCACTAGCTCCCATTATTGCTACAAATTCACCTTCATATATTTTTAAATCTACTCCATTTAAAGCGTGAGTTTGAGTATCACCAGAACCATAGGTTTTTACAATCTTTTTAAACTCTATGATAACTTTTCTATTTTCCATCATCACTCTTTTGCGAAATTATTACCTCATCATCTACTTTTAGTTCTTCTGATTCTATTGAAGTTAATTTTCCATCACTATCCAAAACTTTTACCATAACTCTTTTTGGTTGATTATTTTCTAAAATAAATATAGGAGCTAACTCTTTTTTACTCAAATCTCTTGCAACATTTGCAGGTCTATTCATATTTGGTCCAACTAAATTTACACCACCATTTTTTTGCTCTTGCATTTTTGGCTTAAATCTTAATGCTCCATTTGGAATAAGAAGTTTATTTTTACTCTCTTTTGTAATAATTTTTGCAGTTGCTGTCATACCTGGTTTTAAAAGTAAATCTTCATTATCAACAGAAACAACAGTTTCATAAGTTACAACTCCATTTGTATCGACTGGATTTAGCCTTACTTGTTTAACTTTTCCATTAAATACTTTATTAGGATACGCATCAACAGTAAATGTCACAGGTAAATCTTTTTTTATATCAGCAACATCAGCTTCATCAATACTTACAATCAAATCCATATTTGTCAAATCTTTTGCTATTGTAAATAACTTTGGAGCAGACATAGTTGCTGCTAAAGTTTGTCCAACTTCAACTTCTCTATTTAATACAATTCCATCAATTGAAGATTTAACTGAAGCTTTTTCAAGATTTTGTTTATCCGTTTTTAAATTTGATTGAGATTGAAGAACTTTTGCTTTTGCAGCTTCTAAAGACTCTATTGCAGCTTCATAAGAAAATCTTGTATCATCTAATTCATTCTTTGAAGGATATTTGCCACCTGAATTTTTATACATATTCAAAGTTCTATCATAAAGTGTTTTTTTATTGTTTAATAATACTTGGCTCTCTTTTTGATTTGCAACTGCTATTGCTAAAGCTGCTGTTGAACTATCAACTTGAGATTGAAGTTTAACTGTATCAATTTTTGCTAAAATTTGTCCAGCTTTTACTTCATCATTAAAATCAACAAAAATCTCTTTTAAAGTACCTGAAACTTCAATCCCTATTTCAACACTATTTGTTGGATTTAAATTTCCTGTTGTGCTTACAACTACACTTAAATCACCTTGTGTTACTTTTTTTGTAATATATTCAATTTTATTTGATTTATCATTTCCATTAAATATAAAAAATAAAACAATAGCTAAAAATGAAACAATAGCAGTGGCTATATAAATTAATTTTCTATTTATTCTTTTCTTACTACTAAAAGACTCTAACTCTTCTAATAAATCTTTATTTTGCATTTTATCTTACCCTTTGATTTTAAAATATAGTTTTGAATATTGTAATTTAATGTTAATATCATTTATTATTAAATCATATTCATTTATCTGTTTTGTATTTCTTAAAATATCTAAATCATAAACAGAAGTCATTCCTGCTTCATTTGATATTTTATTTGCAGCAATTAAATCATCATATAGTCTAATATTTTCAGCAATTGTTTTATTTTGTTTTTCATATGTATTTATTTGATTTAAAATTTGCTCATAATCATAAGCTATTTCATTTTTTAAATCATTCACACTACTTTTTTGTTTTAAATAGTTTAACTTTGCTTCTTGAAGTTTATTTGATTTATTATAATCGTATAAAGGCATAGATAGAGTCAAACTAGCACTTGATTGAGCATCATCTTTGTTAGTATCTCTTATCATAATATTTTCTTTTTCATCTGAATTACTATAACTTGCTTTTGTAGATAATGCAACTTTTGGTAAATAGTTTGTTTTCATTTTTTTATAATTCGTATTTAACATCTCTACTTTTGAATCTTCTTGTAAAATATCTAAATTTTGATTTATAAAATCCTCTTTTGAGACATTATTAAAATCCAATATTTCTATCTCATCATATTTTAAATCTGTATATTTTGATAATTCAAACTCTTTATCTTTTAAAGAATTTTCTAAAGCTATATTATTTTTTATTTGAGTATTTTTACTCATAACTGCATTATTTAACTCAACAATATCAGTTTTTCCAGCTTCATATTGTATTTTTTTTATAATTAACTCTATATCTTTATTTTCAAGTTGGTATTTACCTTGAATTATTTGAAATTTTAATTTAGTAATTTCTAACAAAGTATCATACATAGATTGCAAAATTTGGGAATTTTGATTTTCCCAAGACAATAAATCATATTTAAATTTATCTTTTGCATATTGAATAGTAAACTCTATTCCTCCTGATTCATAAATACTTTGTGTAAATCCTATTGATGCAGATTTTCCAAATTTATTACTTTTATTTTTATCACTTTCATCTGAAAAAGAGTGAGTTTGTGATAAACCTGAACTAAAATCTATTGAACCTATCCAATCATTTTTTAAGCTTTCATAACTTGATTCTATATACTGTTTTTCAAGTTCTCTTGACTCTTTTTTGTCTTTTTGCAAAAGATCTAAATTATTTGCAAAAGCTAGGCTACAAAATAAAGAGCATACTATTATTTTACGCAAATTTCTTTCCTTAAGTTATAATTAGTGAAAATTTATTGATGAAATTCTACACAATCTGTTTTAATGATTATTTAACAAATTTTTAATTTTTTCTTACAATTAAGATAATTATTATCACTATATGACTATAATAACAGAAATTTTTTTAAGGACGCATATGGAAAATATTGAAACGTTACAACATTTAGTTGACTATGGAGTTATCGTTTTACTTGTAATTATGAGCTTTATAGCTGTTTTCTTTTTTATTGAAAGAATTATATTTTATAAGAATATAGATATAAAATCTTATAAAAACAAAAAACATTTAGATATCGCACTAACAAAACATTTAACAATTATTGGTACTATTGCTTCTAATTCACCTTATATCGGTTTATTAGGAACTGTTTTAGCAATTATGCTTACGTTTATGAATATGGGAAATGGTGACATAGAAGCTGCAAAAATTATGGAATCTTTAGCATTAGCATTAAAAGCAACTGCTGTTGGTCTTGTTGTTGCAATTATTTCTATGGTATTTTATAATATCTTAAGTAGATATGTTGAAGTTACGGAGAGTTTATATGAAGCTGAAGAAATATGATTCAATAAATGTTATTCCATTTATTGATGTATTACTTGTACTTTTAGCTATAGTTTTATTAACTTCAACTTTTATTACAAGAGGTATTATTCCAATTTCATTACCAAATGCTTCAAATGCGGATAATTTAAAACCTGACAAAGAAGTAATTATTGTAATTCAAGAAGATGGACAATTGATGATCGAAGACAAACCTGCTACTTTGGAAAGTATTGAAAGTGAAATTTTACAAAAAACTGTAGAAACACCAATTCACATAAATACAGATAAAAATACAAGATTTGAATCATTTGTACAAGTACTTGATATGCTAAAAAAGAATAATTACTCTAATGTGTCAATAGTAACAAAAAAGTGATGAGAAAATGAACAGATATTTAAATTCTTTTTTTATTACAAGTGGTGTATATTTTATTGCAGCTTTTTTTCTATTTTTTGTTTTTGCTGATATGTTAATTACACCTCCAGCAAAAGAGGAAATAGTTACAAAGATATCACTAAATAGTGTATCTATTGTTGAGCCTCAGCCAGTTGTTGAACCAACTCCTGAGCCAATAGTTGAACCTCAACCTGTAATAGAGAAACCAAAACCAGTAAAAAATAAACCTGAAAAACCAAAAAAAGAGCATAAAAAACCTGTAGAAAAAATTGTTCAAAAAGAAGAAGTTACTGAAGTTGTTGCAGCTGTTCCTCCTCCAACAAAAACACCACCAAAAGAAGAAGTATCAGCTCCAAGTATTAATCAAAATCAAATCGATACTATTGAAACAAAATATTTAGCAAAAGTAAGAGCAACAATTGAAAAAAATAAAATTTATCCAAAAGCTGCGAAAAGATTAAATCAAACTGGAAAAGTAAATGTTAATTTCGATATTTTAAAAAGTGGAGAAATTAGAAATGTTAAAGTTTTAGGAAAATCTTCATTTGCAAAATTAGATGAAGCATCTATTGAACTGTTAATTAAAATAAGTAATTTTGATGAGATTCCAGAAGAATTGAAAAAAAGTGTTTGGAATGTTACTATTCCAATAGACTACTCGATAAACTAATATGTAGGAAGAGAATCTTCCTACTTTTTATAATAGATTTTGTAAAAGTTTTATAGTTGTTCTAACACCTATACCACTTGCTCCATAAGGATTGTATCCCCAAGCTTTCTCAACATATGCAGGACCTGCTATATCAAAATGTATCCATTTATTTTTATTTTCTTCATATATAAAATTATCTAAAAACATTCCAGCTGTTATTGCTCCACCATATCTAGTATTTGCAACATTACAAATATCTGCAATCTCTGATTTTATACACTTTTTCAAATATCTATTAAAATCAAGTGCAGTTGCATATTCTCCTGCATCTAAAGCACTAGAAACCGCTTTTCTTTTTAAAATCTCACAATTTCCCATAACTCCAGTTGTATATTCACCAACTCCAACAACACAAGCTCCTGTTAAAGTTGCATAATCAAATATATAATCAATATTTTTGATTTCATCTTGAGCATAACATAAACAATCAGCAAGAACAAGTCTTCCTTCAGCATCAGTGTTTCTTACTTCTATTGTTTTACCATTTTTAGCTTTTAGTATATCATCTGGTTTATAAGCATTTCCACCAATCATATTTTCAACTGCACCTAAAATAGCATGAACTTCAATAGGAAGTTCAAGTTTAGCAATAGCCCAAATAGTTGCTAATACTGCACAAGCTCCTGATTTATCTGCTTTCATTGTAACCATAAAATCACTTGGTTTTAAAGATAAACCACCTGAATCATAAGTTAAGCCTTTACCAACAAGTACTATTTTGTGTTTTGCTTTTTTTGGTTTATATGTTAAGTGAATAAGTTTTGATTCGTGAACTGAGGCTCTTCCAACACTATGCATTGCCATCATTTTATGTTTTTCTAAATAACTTTCACCATGAACTTCGCAAGATATATCTACATCTTGCGCTAATTTTTGTGCCATTTGTGCCATAATTTGTGGATAAAAATCAGCTGGTGCACTATTTACCATATCTCTTGCTTTATTTACAGCTTTTGAAATTATTGTTGATTCTTTTAAAATATCTTCTAATTTAGAATTTTTCTTTTCAACAACAAAACTTAATTCAATCTTTTTTGTCTCTTTTTCACTTTTGTATTCATCAAATGCATATTGACCTAAAAGTGCTCCTTCAACTAAAGCATTAAAATTATCTTCTAAACATTTATCTAAAGTTATTTTTGCACTTTTAAATTTTGTTGATTTTAATTTTTTAATTGCCGTTGCAATTGCAATTGCTAAACTATCATAAGAAGATTCTTCATATCCAACATATATCTTTTTTGATTCAGCTAATAATACACAACTTTCATCTTTTGCTTTAAACTCTAAAATTTCTAATATTTCTTTGTCTTCTTTTAAAGTTTCAATATCTTTTACAAAAATTATTTCTGTATCAAAACTCTTTTTTTTATTTATTTCAACAATATTAATTTTCATGTCTCATCCTTTTTTCAACTTTTTGTGTTGCTTTATGAAAATAGTAAACAATGCTTCCTCCAACTACAACTGCAATAGGAATTGCCATATACCAGTGTTGTTTTGCCCAATGTAATACAATCATAATTTGTTCTCCAAAATACCAAACCGGCACTATTGTAAGAGCAGCCCAACACCAAGCTGAGATTAGATTTATAAAGGCGAACTTTCTAGCATCATATCTTGTTAATCCTATTGAAATAGGAATTATTGTTCTCATTCCATACATATATCTTTGAATAAAAATAATAGGCCAACCATGCCTTTTTAACAAAAGGTGCGCAAATGCAAATTTTCTTCTTTGCCCTCTAAATTTTCTATGAACAGACTCTTTATTAAATCTTCCTATGTAAAAATATACTTGATCACCTGCAAACCCACCAAAACCTGCAACAAATATAGCCAAATACAAATTCATCATCTCTTTATGAGCTAATAATCCTGCCATAACAAGCCCAGCTTCACCCTCAAGCATTCCCCAAACAAAAAGTATTATATATCCATGCTTTTCTAGTAAATATTTGAATTTCTCATCAATTCCTTCAACTGGTGCTTGAGATAAACTATATATTAAAAAAGACATAAACAATATAAGGAATACTGCAAATATTTTTCCTGAATAGGGTTGGATTTTTCTAAAGAGCTCTTTCATATAAAATATTCCTTTTTTTAATTAAAATTCAGCAAACTTTTTGCTTGAATCATATCTTTATCTCCCCTACCAGATAAACAAACAATAACTGTTTTCCCTTTTATTTTCTCTTTTGCTTTATTCAAATATGCAATTGCGTGCGCTGATTCAAATGCTGGAATAATTCCCTCACGTCTACTTAACCAAACAAAAGCATCTAAAGCTTCTTGATCTGTAATTGAATCATAACTTATTGATTTATTATCTTTATGAAAAGAGTGTTCTGGACCAATTCCTGGATAATCAAGACCTGCACTCATACTATGTGCTTCTAAAACTTGTCCATCTTCATCTTGAAGCAAATATGAGCATTGACCATGAAGAATTCCTGGAGTTCCTTTTTCTAAAGAACATCCATGTTTATTAGTATCAATTCCTAATCCACCTGCTTCAATTCCAATACATCTTACATCTTTATCTTCTAAAAAGTGAGAAAACATACCAATAGCATTTGAGCCACCACCAATACATGCAACTACATAATCAGGAAGTTTTTCCTCTTTTTCTAAAATCTGTTTTCTTGATTCATAACCAATAATTGATTGGAAATCTCGCACCATCATAGGATATGGGTGAGGGCCAGCAACTGTACCAATTATATAAAAAGTATCTCGTGCATTTGTAACCCAATATCTTATTGCATCATTCATAGCATCTTTTAAAGTCTTACTTCCACTTTGAACTGAAATAACTTTTGCTCCTAAAAGTTTCATTCTAAAAACATTTAGTTCTTGTCTTTCAACATCTTTTGCACCCATAAAAATAGTACATTCAAGTCCCATGAGTGCTGCAATTGTTGCAGTTGCAACACCATGTTGTCCAGCCCCTGTTTCTGCAATTACTTTTGTTTTACCCATTCTTTTTGCTAATAGACCTTGAGCTATTACATTATTTACTTTATGAGCACCAGTATGATTTAAATCTTCTCTTTTTAAATAAATTTTTGCATCTAACTCTTTACTTATATTTGAAGCAAAATATAATGGATTTTCTCTACCTACATAATCTTTTAATAAAGCATTAACCTCTGCCCAAAACTCTTTATCAAATCTATATTTTTTATATGCAAGTTCTAAGTCTTTTAAAATTGGCATCAAAGTTTCAGGAACATATTGTCCACCAAAAATACCAAATTGACCTTTTTCATCTGGGTCAAAAATACTAGGTTTTGGAATATAATTACTCATTTTTTTTCTTCTTTTTTCAAATTTCTAATACACAATAAACTGGTGATATTTCACTTAATTTTTTTGCACCATCTAAAATAGCAATATTCATCAAAAAACATGATTCAACTAAATTTACATTCAATTTTTTTATTAAATTAGCAGCCGCATAAGCTGTACCACCACTAACAATAATATCATCAATCAACAAAACATTTACATTCTTTTCATTATTAAAAGCATCAAGATGAAGTTCAACTTCACTAAAACCATACTCTAATTCATATTTCTCACAGATTGTTGTACTTGGTAATTTTCCTTTTTTTCTAACTGGAACAAAACCAATTTTCAATCTACTAGCAAGTGCAGAAGCAAAGAAAAAACCTCTTGCTTCAACTCCTGCAATATAGTCTAAATTATATGATTTGTATCTTTCTTCTAAATGGTCCATTAAAAGATTAAATGCATTTTTATTATTCAATAAAGTAGTGATATCTTTGAAAATAATTCCAGGTTTTGGATAATCATTTATAGTTCTTATGCTATCAAGTAATATATTTTTGCTATTTTCATCTAACACATTTTTTTCACTCAAAGTAAGTCCTTATATAATATTTGTGAAAAGCGATCTATTTTAACCAAATATTTATTAGGGTTTTATGATGTTTTTTAAGAATATTAAAAATATAATAAATTTATTTGGTGGTTTAATTATGAAACTTTTATTATATTTTTTTCTTGCAATTTATGGATTTTCTTTTGAACTACAAAAAGCAAATATTTATGATGAAAAAAAAGACAACATAAATAACTGGTATATGAGTGAAAAACTAGATGGAATAAGAGCTTATTGGAATGGTAAAGAACTCTTAAGCAAAAATGGTAATAAAATTTATGCACCAAGTTGGTTTATACAAAATCTTCCACCGTTTGAACTTGATGGTGAACTTTATACAAAAGTGAATGATTTTGAAAATATTCAAAGTATAGTTTTAGATACAAAACCTTCGAAAGCTTGGGAGAAAATAACTTATAATATTTTTGAAGTTCCTAATACAAAAGGTGATTTTGACACAAGACTAAAAAGACTAGAAGATTGGCTAAAAATAAATCCAAATAATTTTATTAAAATCATTCCTCAAATAGTTTGTAAAGATAAAGAGCATTTAGATAAATTTTTAAATCAAATGTTAAAAAAACAAGCTGAAGGAGTTATGATAAAAAATCCATTTTTGGAATATCAAGAAGGACGAAACTCAAATATACTCAAAGTAAAAACTTTTTTTGATGAAGAAGGAGTTGTGATTTCTCATAACTATAAAAATGGAAAATTTAAAAGTTTAGTTATAAAACAAAAAGATGGAATAACTTTTAATTTAGGAAATGGTTTTACAAATAAAGATAGAGAAAATCCACCAAAAATTGGAGATATTGTAACTTTTAAATATTATGGTTTAACAAAAAATAACAAACCAAAATTTGCTTCATTTTTAAGAGTTAGAAAAGAAGAATAAAATCTAATATAACTCTACACTTTTAGATACTAATCCTGCATCTCTTAATTTTTTGCATATTGTTGTCTCTTTTGTAGAATCAACAACTAATTCGATGTTTTTTGTTTCATTTGAAGATGTTTTTACTTCAATAGTTAAACAAGAGTTTTTATCAGTTAATTTCAAATCTTCTACTTTCCAATTTGAATCACTTATTTCCATAGCATCTGTTAGCTTTTCTATTTTTTGATTTAATAAATAGTAACTTTGTATAGAATTTATAGCTGTATTTACATCCCTTTTTATAGTTGATACTAAAGCACTATCTCTAGTATCTAAAAACTTTGGAACAGCTACAGATACTATAATTCCTAAAACAACTATGGCAAAAATCAATTCAAGTAAAGAAAAAGCTGGTTTCATAACTAATCCTCAATATAATATTAATGATATTGATTATAATTCATATTATATTAAATATTTATTAGTTATTTAATCTATGCTCAAATTCTGGAACAATCTCTTTTAATTTTGCTACTTTATCTTCACAAATTAATAATTCTTCTATTTTTTTATTTAGTTCTTTTATATAAAATTTTGTAGAATTTGCAACTGTGATTGATTCATATTTTGTTTTTTGATCGCTATCATTTATTAATAATTCTTCATATAATTTTTCACCAAGTCTTAATCCACAAAACTCTATATTGATGTCATTTCTACCACTCAGTTCAATCATTTTCTTAGCCAAATCAACTATACGTATTGGTTCTCCCATATCAAGAATAAATATCTCTCCACCTTTTCCAATACTCGCAGCTTGAAGCACAAGTTCACAAGCTTCAGGAATAAGCATAAAATATCTTGTAATTTCTGGATGAGTTACTGTAATATTTTTACCTTGTTCAATTTGAGATTTAAATTTTGGAATAACACTTCCACTACTTCCTAGAACATTTCCAAATCTAACTGCTACAATCTCTGTATTTTTTGATTCTACATTTTGAGCATAAAGTTCACAAATTCGTTTTGTTGTTCCCATAATATTTGTTGGACGAACTGCTTTATCTGTTGATATAAGAACAAACTTTTGAGCACCATATTTTATAGATAAATCTATACAATTTTTTGTTCCAATTATATTATTTGTAATACCTTCTAAGATATTGTACTCAACCAAAGGCACATGTTTATAAGCTGCTGCATGAATAACTATTTGTGGTTTATATTTTTCAAAAGTACTCTCTAAAGCTTTTATATCTCTTACACTTTGCATAATAGGAACTACATTTTCACCTTTTAATTCTTCTAAAATTGAATAAAGATTAAATTCACTATGATCTAAAAGTATCAGCTGTTTTGCTCCATACACTTTACACTGTCTTGATATTTCACTTCCTATACTTCCACCTGCACCTGTAATTAAAACTATTTTGTCTTTTATAAAGTTTTCTATTTGTTTTTTATCCAAATCTTTTGGATAACGTGCTAGTAAATCTTCTACGCCAATATCTTTAAGTTGTTTTGTGAATTCTTCTTTTTTCAGAATATTATTCATCGAAGGCAAAATTTTTATTTTTTCAAACTTATCTTGCATAAATTCATAAATTATTTTTATTTGTTCTTGAGAAGCTGATGGCATAGCAATAATCATCAAATCAAATTTTTGATTTTCAAATAAACTACAATATTTTTCTTTTGAATATATAGAAATACCATCAATACTTCTATGGTGCAAGATTTCATCATCATCTATAAAACAAACAAGTTTATATTCACTATTTAAAAACTCTCTTTGAAGTTGAAGTCCAGCTTTTCCTGCTCCATATATTACTAAACTTTTCGTTTTTTTGTTTTTTCCAACAGAGTGATAATATTTATATACATAAACTAAAATATTTATAATAAATGTATAAAAAATCAAATCGATAAATAAAAGATTAAAAGAAATATGATAAAAATAATATAGGATAGGCATATAAATCATAAAACTTATTAATGCAAGTATGATCTTCATCAAACCTGTTTTTGTAGATGCTTTTGACCAAGAGAGTTTGTAATCATCAAAAAGTAAAAATGAAAACAATATTCTAGTTATAATTATAGTAATCAAAGTAAATAATGAGAGTTCTTTATGTATTAAAAAACTAACTAAATAAAGAGAAAATGTAGATATAACGATAGTTACTAATATTCCAAGAAATCTCTTGTCTCTTAAATAATTCATTTTTACCTTCTAATAATAATTTTTATTGTACATAAATGGTGAATTTGTATCTTTAAAAGCTAATAAATTTTTATCAGCTTCAGAAACAATGACTGATTCTTTTTTTATTTTCCAATCAATATTTAAATCTTCATCATTATATCTCACTCCAATACTCTCATCTAAAGCAAAGTATCTATCGACTTTTATCATAACTAAAGCATCTTTGCTTAAAACTGAAAAACCATGTAAAAATCCTCTTGGTATGAAAAGTTGTTTATTTTCTTCACTATTTAACTCTATACTTACCACTTTACCAAAACTTGCACTTCCTACTCTAAAATCAACTGCAACATCAAGAATTTCACCTTTTAATACATTTACAAGCTTTGATTGAGAATAGTTTAAAGTATTTGTATGAAGTGCTCTTATAACTCCATACATGCTATAAGAAATATTATCTTGGCAAAAATCTACTTCAAATCCTAAAAAGTTATTAAAAGACTCTTTTTTAAATGATTCATAAACAAATCCACGATTATCTTTATGAAAAGTTGGTTCACAAAGTACTAAATCTGGAATTTCTAATCTTTTATAATTCATTATTCAAAAGCTTTTTTACTATCTATAAATTTCATAATTAAAACTAAAACTAAAAAAGAAAATAAAAAAGATACAAAGATATTTGATATAAAATATACAACTGCAAATAGTAATATATTTAATCCTATAGAATAATTTGTAACTTTGTAGTGACTCCAACCTGCTTGTGTAAGTCTCTGATATGCATGTTTTTTATGTGCAAGAGAGAGTTTTTCTTTATTGAGTTTTCTTCTTATTAAAGTCAAAGTTGCATCAAACCAATAAACTCCAAATAATATAATCCATATCCAAAAGTTTGTTGGTTCTTGATTTGCATAATATATAGTAAAAATTGCTACATTATATCCTAAAAGAGTACTTCCAACGTCTCCCATAAATATCTTAGCTTTATTCCAATTCCAATATAAAAATCCTAAAACAGCAACGGTTAAAACTAAAAAATGATTTCCACCAAATAGAATAAATCCAGCAAGACTTAAAAAAATGGCTTCACTTCCTGCATAACCATTGATACCATCTAAAAAATTATAAAGATTTATAAACCAAATTATCATAAAAAAAGCAAAAATATTTGTAAAAATGGAATTTTGTATATCAAAAATACCAAAAGCAAGAGTTTCAAATCCACCTAAAAGATATAATCCACCAATAGCTACAATAGCTTGAATTATAAGTCTTAATTTTGGACTTAATTCATAAATATCATCAAAAAAACTAACTATTGAAATAACTGCTCCAAAAAGTAAAGCATAAAAAAGATTATTTTCTATTTGTCCAATAAAATAAATATAAAATAAACCTATAAACCAAGTAATAGCAATAGCTATTCCTCCACCATGAGGTGTTGGAACTGTATGAGAACTTCGTTCATTTACACTGGCAACCAATGATTTTTTTATCATATAATTTTTAATAAAATATGTAAGAAAAAAAGAAAATAGCAGTAGAATTAAATAAATCATTTCTTAATTTTTCTTTTTAATATCTCAAATATACCACATAAGGAACCTAAACCATAAGAGAAGTGTAAAATAAAATATCCAAACAAAATATAAAAAGAAATAAAAATATCTTTTTTAATTTTTAAAGATCGTAAAAATAATATTGAAGAATAAAATACTACTATAGATATAAAAAAATAAAAAAAATATTTATTTAGAAATCCTAATAAAAAAGACAAAATGATATTTGAAGTAAAAAATAATGGTATTAAATGTCTGAAACTTATACTTTTTAAGCTGTTTGTAAAATAAAGAGATAATATTACCCATTTACCAGTATCAAACCTATTTTTAAAAAATGATTTAAAAGTTTCTCTAGGGTAATATGTACATGTAATATCAGGAACAAGAAATATTTTTCCATTATTTTTTTTGAGTCTTTTATTTAACTCTAAATCTTGAACTCTAACTAATCGTTCATCATAAAATCCTATTTTATTAAAAACCTCTTTTTTGTAAAATCCAAAAGGTACAGTATCTACCTCCAAAGGTTCTTTTACTCCAATTCTAAATAAAGAATTACCAACTCCTAATTTATCTGACATTACGAATTGTATAGCTTTAGCAATATTAGATTTTGATTTTATATCTGTAATACAAACTGCTCCTACATTATCTGCATCAAGTTTTTTACTCCAATTAAGTAATTCTGAAATATAGTTTACTGGATACTTTGCATGCGCATCTAATCTACAAATATAATCACCAAAAGAAGCTTTTATAGCCAAATTCATAGCCGATGGTACTATCTTTTTTTCATTTTTTATCACTTTTATATAAGCATACTTTTCCATATATGATTCTATAATAGTAACTGTCTTATCATCACTCATTCCATCAACAAAAAGAACTTCTAAATACTCTTTATTATAGTCAAAATTTATAATTGATTCTATACAATCTTTTATATATCTTTCTTCATTTCTAACAGGAATAATTATTGAAACTTTATTCATAAGACAATAACTCTTTTATAATATTTTCACTAGCTTTTCCACCACCGTATAAATTTAATTTTGAATTTTGTTTATTAAATTCACTATTATTTCTATATGATTCAACTATTTTATCTTTATTTGCCCCAACTAATGTATTTGCTCCACATTCTACAAGTTCTACCCATTCTGTTTCATCTCTTAGCGTTATACATTGTTTTTCAAAAAAATATGCCTCTTTTTGAAGTCCTCCACTATCTGTCATCACAAAATCACAATTATCTATCAGCCATACCATTTCAAGATAACCAACAGGTTCAATAATAGTAAGATTATTTATATCTAATTTTAAATTTTCTAATATTTTTTTAGTTCTTGGATGAAGTGGTAAAATAACTTGTTTTTCTTTTGCTATTTCTTCCAATGCTTCAAATATATTTTTTAGTCTTGTTTCATTATCTGTGTTTTCTGCTCTGTGTATTGTACAAAGTATAAAACTATTTTTTATCTCAATATTTGGCTTTACTGCTAGATTTTTATAAAACATCGCTCCATCTTGCATAACATCACCACTTTTTACAATCTTACAATCAAGATTCTGAAACCCTTCATTTTTAAGATTTTGTATAGCAGTATCAGTTGGGCAAAATAGTATATTACTTACTCTATCAGTAAGTATTCTATTTACTTCTTCTGGCATTTTCATATTGAAACTTCTAAGCCCTGCTTCTATATGAGCTAGTTTTATATGAAGTTTTGAAGCAACTATAGCACCAGCTAAAGTTGAATTTGTATCACCATAAACCAAAATCCAATCAGGTTTTTCTTTAAGTGCAACTTCTTCAATCTTTTCTATCATTTGTCCAGTCATAGCACCATGAGATTTTCCACCAATTCCTAAAAAATAGTTTGGTTTTGGTATTTGCATCTCATCAAAAAATATATCACTCATATTTGCATCATAGTGTTGTCCAGTATGAACTATGATTTCTTCTATCTCTTTATATTTAGCTATTTCACGACTAATTGAGCCAGCTTTGATAAACTGTGGTCTTGCTCCTAAAATTGTAAGTATTTTTATCATCTCATTAATCCCTTATATACTTCAAATAATTTTTTCTCTTCAACACCCCAATTGTACTTTTCAAGAACAGCTTTTTTACCATTTTGTCCCATTTCTTTAGCTTCATTTGAGTGAGTTATAATATATTCAATAGCTTGTGCTATCTCTTTTGGCTCAAGTGGATTTATACATATCCCACAATTATTTCCTTCAACTATTTCTTTCCATAATGGAAAATTTGAAGTAATAATAGGTAATCCTGCACTCATATATTCAAACATTTTATTCGGTTGAGCATCTATATGATTTGGTAAAGGATGAAAAGTAACAATACCAGCTTTTGAACAACTCATTACATTTGCAACTTCATTTCTTCCCAAAAATCCAAGTTCATTTACTTTTTGCCATCCAAGATAAGATTTTGTTTCTTCTTCCACGACTCTTTCACTAAATGTACCTACAAGATTTAACCTTACATTAGAAATAGCAAATTCCATCGCTTTTACTACTTCCTTTATCCCTCGTATTTGTGTTATTCCACCTACATAACAAACTTCATCTTTTTTTTGATTCCAAGAAGTATCATTTGATAGCTCATCCAAAATTGGAAAGTTATTTATGTCAATACAATTCTTATTTATCTTTAAAAATTTATCTCTTATATATGGAGTTGCTGTAATAATATAATCAAACTTTTTACAGGCATATCTTTCATATATTTCAAAACCTTTTGAAAGTAAAATTTTGGCAGGTTTATTTAAATATGGTTTCCCTAAAAGTTGTTTTGGTAAATCTTCATGAGCATCAAATATCACTTTTTTACCCATTTTTTTAAGCTTCAATCCTATTGGTATAAGTTCTGGATCATGAAGATGATATATATCACTATTTAATTGAACTGCTTTTTGAAAAACTTTTTTTACAGTTCTTGTCATACGAGAGATTCTACCACCAGTTTTTCCACCAACATCTACTATATTTACACTGTTCTTAGTTTCATTTCCTTTCCCATCTGCTACTATTAAACTAACTTTATAGTTTTCATTTTTAGCCAAAGAACTGCACATTTTAAGAAATATTCTTGTGTCATATCTGGGATGTGCTGAAGTTAAGTGAACAATTTTCATTATTTATTCTTTAACAATTCTTGAATTTTTTGATATGAAGGATAACTAATGAGTACACCTTTAAGTGGTCCTTGATACACAAACATACTTCCACAAGCTACAGCATCTACTTTTGAACTTTCAAAAACATCTTTTATATGATTTAGATTTCCAGCTCCTCCAAGAGCTATTATTGGTACTTTTGTATTTTCTTTTATTTCTTTTAAAAGTTCAATATCATACCCTTTCATAATTCCATCATTATCACAAGAGTTTATCACTATTTCGCCAGCACCTAAAGACTCTACTTGTTTTATAAAATCAATAGGATTCAACTTAGTGTTTTTTTTACCATTATTTATAAAAATTTTCTTATTTCCCCAAAAATCTTTTTTTATATCTATTGTTACTATTACTGATTGATTCCCAAATAATCTAGCTGCTTCTTTTATAAGATTTGGATTAATTATTGCTTGACTACTTATAGATACTTTTTCAACTCCAAGAGCATATATTTTTTTCATTTGTTCTATATTCTTAACTCCACCACCATAGCATAATGGCATAAAACACTCACTTGCAATATCTTCTATCATTTTATAATTTGGTTCTCTATCTTCTACACTTGCATCGATGTCTATAAACATCAATTCATCTACTTCTTTTTCATTGAATATTTTAATAGCATTTATAGGGTCACCTATATATGTAGGTTTTTTAAATTTTTCAGTTTTATAAAGTCCACCTTTATGCAAAAGTAAACATGGAATTACTCTTTTTTGTAACATCACATATCTCCAAAGTTTTTAAGTAGTTGCATTCCAAATTTGTGACTTTTTTCTGGATGAAATTGAACACCATATATATTATCTTTATATATACTACAAGTAAAAGTTTTACCATAATTGGCTGTTGCTAAAATATTTTTCTGATTGTTGCAAACTACATGATAAGAATGTACAAAATAAAATCTATTTTCTTCTAAATTTTTGAAAATATCATTATTATTTGTAGCATTTACTTTATTCCATCCCATATGAGGAATCGATAAACTCTTATCCTCTAAATCAAATTTTATAGTTTGTGCATCTATCCAGCAAAGGCCTTTTTCTTTTCCTTCTTCACTTGAATTCGTCAAAAGTTGCATCCCAAGACAAATACCTAAAATAGGTTTTTTATTTTCTAATACCTCATTTTCTAAAGTTTTGAAAAAAGACGCACTCTTGAGACTATTTATTCCATGGTCAAAAGAACCAACCCCTGGTAAAAGATATTTATCAGCATTTTTTATAGTTTCAATATCTGATGTAATGATTGATTCAACTCCTACTTTTTTAAACATATTATAAATAGATTTTAAATTACCAATCCCATAGTCAATTATTGCTATCATTTTTTACCTTATGAATAATTTGACAAATTTTTGCCAAGTAGTTTTGATACAAAATTTTGAACTTTTTTCATTCTATTATATTTTTGTGTCATATTTGTAAAATCACTATATTTGTGTGATGGCATTTGTAAAATTTTTTCAAACTCTTCACCACTAACACGAAGTTTTTTAGCTATATACTCTTTATCTTCTTTTAACTCTTTTTCATCATACAATGGTTTTTTAAGTTCTTCTAAAGCTTCTTCTCTAGTCATTTGGCCTGCTACAATAAGGCTAGATAAGTGGGGTTTTCTTTTATCATAACCAAATTTCATAGGTAGCCAATAGTTTTGGAAAAATTTGGTAAATACTGATTCTCCATGTTTTCTAGCATACTCTTTATATCCTAATTTATCTTTTAATTCTTGTAATGCTTCACTTTTTATATATGGAATAAAATTAAGTGGTCTTATAGTTTTCATTTTTTTGATAAATGGATAATAAAAATATAATTCATAAAATCCTATAGTTTTATAATTTCTTAGTTTTTTTGAACCAAATTTATTATGAATAGCACATAAATTATCTGCATCCATAGCACTCCAATGCCAAGCTTTTGGAAATATACTTTCAGTTGCTAAATTTCCTCCACTAATCACATAATTTATTCCATACTTTGTAGCAAAATGATAAAGTGATGCAAAAAAAGCATGGTCTTGTGGTACATCTTGATTTGCTATAGCTGATTTTAAATATGCTAACTGTAAATCTCTCATTTCTTCCCAATCTATTACTATTGTATGTAAATGCCATCCACAATAATTTACAATATTTTCTATATTTTGTACAGCTAATTCACTATTCCATCCGCCATCTACATGAACAACTAAAGGTCTAATACCAGCTTCATAAAGTTTTAATGCAAGATAAGAACTATCTACTCCTCCACTAAGACCTAAAATACAATCATAATCTTTATGAGCATTTTCTTTTTTCATTTTTTCATAAATAGATTCAAGCTTCTTTGCACCATTAGCATTTGGGAACCATCTTCTTGATGTAAATTCATCAAACTCTCTGCAATGATTACAAACTCCCTTTTCGTCATAACTTATTTCAGGGTCTGTTGTATCCATAACGCATCTCGTACATATTTGATAGTTTCTATTCTTCATTATCTATTCTCACTTTATAATATTTTATAACATTTTCTATAAAAGTTTTTTCTCCAAATTTTTCTTTTGCACCATTTCTAAGTTTTTCTCTATCATATTTATATGAATTTTCATACATATAAAGCATAGCTTTTTTTAACTCAAGTTGATTATTTGTTTTTATCAAAATTCCATTTTGTTTATTTACAATATCTTTTGGTCCACCACATTCTGTCGCAATTAATGGTAATCCACAAGCAAGAGCTTCTATAAGCACTACTCCAAAAGTTTCAAAATTACTTGATAATACAAAACAATTTGACTTCATCATTTCATCTCTTACTTTTTCTTGTGATATTCGGCCTAAAAAATTAACTTGTTTTTGAATATCTAACTTTTTAACTAAACTTTCTAAATATTTTTTCATATATCCGCTTCCAGCAATATTTAGATATACATTATGGTTTAATTTTGCTATTTTTTCAAAGCTTTTAATTAATAATTCTTGATTTTTATTTTTATCAAGACTAGCAATATGTAAAAAAATAAAATTTTTAGATATCTTATTTTGAAATTCTTTTTGAAAAAAGAAATCATCTACTATATTTGGTAATAAATCTATGTTAGTTTTAGTATATTCTTTTAAAATATTATTAAAGCTAGAACTAACTGCTGTAACTTTTAATGCATTTTTTGCTACATTTTCTATTGATTTAATTTTTCCACTTGATAGCTTATTTCTAACAAAAGAAGAACTATGTTCTGTTACAATATAATTTACTCCATATTCATCTTTTATAAACTTAGCAATTATTCCAGCATATAAAAAATTGTGTGCATGAATAATATCCGGTATTCCGAATTCTTTAATATACTCTTTGTATAACTTATCAGCCATTTTTATATAATTGGCTTTCAAAACCTTGAAAGGTATATATCTATGAGGAAAATATAATTGCTTATATTCTCTTTTAATATTTATATTTTCTTTTTTTTCTTCTTTTTTATAAATATATTTGCTAACTAAATATCTAGGTGTAATATATCCAACAGAAAGTATACCTATTTGATGTCCAACATTATTCAATGCTTTTGCTTGATGATATTGAAAAATACCTCCTAAAGGTTGTATTTGAGTTACAAAATGCTCAGATGGAATTATTAATATATGCATTAATCTTATCTTTTAAAAAGTACTGGAGCTATTAGAATATATGGAAAAACCAATATATAATGTGTAAAAAAATTATTTGTGAACATTACAAATAAGCCAGATCCTAAATATGCAAAAAGTGTATAATATAAAACTTTTTCTTTAGAATCTAGTTGATTAATTCTAATTCTTTGTTTTATTACATAAAGTGGATAAATCATAGCAAGAATTACTAAACTAAAACCAATAAGTCCATATCTTCTTAAAAGAATAAAGTGTTCTCCATCAACTACAGTATCATGTATTCCTTTTGCAACTCCCCAGCCAAATATTTTAGATTGATAAAATATTTCCAATGCATCTTTCCAAAGTCCAAATCTTATATTTAAAGAAGCGTCTTTTAATTGTATTGCATTTAGTAATGTTAAAATTCTATTAATATAACTACTCATATATGGATATATGCTAATTAATCCAATGAAGATAAATATTAATAATATTATTTTATTTTTAACTGAAATAGCTTTTGTGAATATAAAAAATAATAAAAAAAATACAATAGCAATTAAAAAAGCTGTTCTACTTCCTGTATTTAAAAGTATATAAATAAGAAGAATACTACTAATCATATAATAATATTTTCTATATGTAATCAGCATACTTATACTAAAGAATAGAAAAAAAAGAGTAATAACTGCTCCATCATTTGGATTCAATGTTGTGGCATTAATTCTACCTACTCCATTTTGAAATTCTGAAGAATATATATTTATAAAGAAATCATTTAAATATGGTATTTTTAAACTTTCACTCAAACCTACAAAGATAAAAAATATCATAGCCAGAATCAAAAATTTAAAAAGTATTTCTTTATATATATCTTTATCTATAAGTAAAAGAAAAGAAAATAATAGTAAAGGTTTTAACATTCGAATTAATTCATTCACATCTCTCATGTTAAAAGGAACATCAAGTACTATATAGCCATATAAAGTACTAAATAGCATCGATAAAAATATAGTTGACAATATCTTTACATAAATTGATATTGTCAATTCTTTATAAAATAAGAGAATTGTAAATGGTAAAATAAATAGAATAACTATATCATCTATTCTAAAATAAATATTATTTATGTTTAAAATAGGTGGAATAAAAAATATCGATATTGCAATAAACAAAAAAGTAATATTTAAATATTCATATTTTAGGTTCAATTTGTTACTCATAATTTTCCTTTAAAATAGAAATAAGTTTAATGAGACCATATTCTCTAGAATAAGTATAACTATCAAAGTTATTTTTACTTAATTTTAAATTATTCTTAATAATATTTAAAACATTTTCAATATCACTTTGATTATTATTTACCCAGTAAGTATAAGGATAATCTTTTAAAATATCATATAACTGACCTGTTTTAATTTCTCCATCTGTAATAATTAAAATTACTTTATTCAATGCTATATAGTCAAAAACTTTTGTAGTAGATTCAAAAAAATGTCCAGAAGTAAATATAGTGCATACATTCATCGTGTTCAAAGTACTTATTGTTTCATAATATGACATAAAACCTAATGAATGTATCTGTTTTGAATTTCCTGATATATATTCACTTCTTTCACCTATATGATAAAATTCAACATCTTCAAAATTCTTTAGCGTATTAAAAAATATTTGTGGATTTCTATCTGCATATAGTTTTCCCGCATAAGCAAATTTAATTATTTTATTTTGCATATTAATATTATTATTTTGCATATTAATATTGGTAAATATTTGTTCATCATATCCATTATCTATAATTCTCATCTTATAAAAGTATTTTTTATAATTTTCAAATAGCTCTATACAATACTTATTTACTGTAATAATAAAATCTGCTTTTGATAAAAAATAATTTTCTATTTTTTTTAATGCAAAATGCTTAATTTTTTTAATTAATGTATCTTTTACTACTCCTCTAGGATTATTTGCAAAAGGATCACGAAAATCTATAATAGTTTTTATTCCTAAATCTTTAAAATCATTTACAATAAAAAAATGTAAAAAGGGGTCACCAGTTAAAATTACAAAATCATAATCATTTTTATTAATATTATTTTTAACAAAATTTTTTAAATTGTACAACCAGCTAGCACCTCTATCGAACTTGATAAATTTCCTTAATAAACCTTCATTTGTATTTTCAATATAAAATACATTATCAATATAATCAAATTTACTAACTTGAGGTATTGCCGTAATAACATCACATTTTGTAATAATATTATTAATTCTTTTTAAATTTTTTGCCCAATATGAAACTCTCTTTGCTCCAACACCAGAAAAAGGTTCAAAATAGTAAGCTATAAATAAAACTTTCATCTTCTTTTTATTACCCTTGCTGGATTTCCAGCAATCACAGAATATTCATCAAAACTTTTGATTACAACAGAACCAGCTGCAACTATGCTTCCTTGAGCAATATCAGACATAATAATGCTTCCCGTTCCAATCCAAATATCATTTGCAATAAAAATTTTTTCTTGTTTTCCATTTTGTTGATTAATAGGGATATCTCTTCTTTCATAATTATGTTGATTTTTACCACTTAAAAAATGCACATATTGTCCAATCAAAATATCATTGCCAAAATCAACTAAACCAATGGTATTATATGGTCCAAAACGAACATTATTACCTATAGAAATATCTTTATGAGAAAAAATAACTCCGTATGAAAAATGCACATTATTACCAATATTTTTTAACACTTTTTTATAAAAATGAAAACGAAATTTATCTCCTATAGAAAAAGGGATTTTAGAACAAAACACACTCATATTATAAAATGAAGTAAATCTTAAAGCTATAATAAATGGTATAACTAATATATTAAAAATTAAAGTAATCATTTTTTTAAAATCCCACGAATTTTTTGATATATTTTATACCACAATTTATTGTAATCACTTTTATATTCTTGATGTTTTTTTAATGGCAAGTTCATAATTTTATTCCACTCTTCAAGCGTTATATCTAGTTTTTTACATATATATTCTTTATCATTTTCTAACTCTTTAACATCGTATAATTTTTTTGATAATTCTTCCAAAGCACTATCTTTTGTTAATTGATTTGAAACTATTAAATTTGATAAATGTGCTTTTCTTTTATCAAAACCAAACTTTGTAGGTAAATAATAAGATTGAAAGAATTTTGTAAACCTAGATTCAAAATGTTTACCTCCATAATCTCTCCATCCTAATTTTTCTTGAATAAATTTTTTTATTTCTTCTTTATTGTAAGGAACATAATACAAAAATCTATGAGATTTAACAGGAAAAATCCAACGATAAGTAAACATTCTGTCAAATAGTGAATATCTTGGATATTTTTTTAAAGGTATTTTCCCAAATCTTTTATGTATATCTAGTATATGTGTCAAATCATTACTATCATAAGACCAATTTCTAGGAAGAATATACTCCGTAACTATATTATGCCCACTTACAATATGTTTTATTTTATTCTCTTTTGCGATTTTATTTAGTAATGCAGGAAAAACATGGTCTTGTGGAATATCACAATCTGGAACAGATGCTTTAAAAAATGCAAGTTGCAAATCCTTCATCTCTTCCCAATCAATAACATGCGTATGTAAATCTAAATTTAATATATTTACAACATTTTCAATATTCTGAACAGCTATTTCAGAGTTCCATCCAGTATCTATATGTACAACCAAAGGTCTTAGTCCAAGTTCAACAACAAGATATGCAAGATATGTACTATCTACACCACCACTCAAACCCAATATACAATCATAATTTTTATTTTTACCATCTTGTTTGATTTGTTTTACAATTTGATTTAATACTTCTTTTGCTTCTTCTCGATAAGGAATAGTCTTTATTACACTATCATATTCTCTACAATAATTACATACTCCATTTTGATCAAAGCATATATCTTCAACTGTTGTATCTAAAATACATTTGGTACACTGTTCTATATTACAAGTTATATTATTATTCATTACTTTTCTCCCAAACTAAAATAATACGATAAGATTAAATATAATACTTGATATATAGATATAACAAAAGATAAAAGAATCAATAGTGTTTTATCATCATCTTGCACTATACCAATAAATATTGCAAAAATAATAAAAATTAATAAAAATATTTGTCCTAAAAAATCAATCTTTTGTTTTTTAGCGATATAGAAAGTATAACTTAATGGATTTGATATCATTTTTAAATAAATCATAGGTGTCATTATCTGTGCAAATTCACCAGCTACTTTCCAATCTTTTCCAAATATAAAAGCAAATATTTCAGGTGCGAAAATACCTAAAATAGTAAATGGTATTATTCCAAGTATTACTAAACTTTTAAATGTCTTTATATATATATCTTTACAGTTTCCATATTTATTATAATCTTCAGTTGCTCTTTGTTTAAATACATCCAACACTGTACTTGAGAGTAGACTTATTGGCATCATCAAAACTTTGTACATCAAAGAATAAAATCCTACAACTCCTAATCCAAAAAATTTTCCAAGTGCTAAAAGTGGAAGCTGATTTGCTACCACATTTACAAGAACAGATGGTACATCATATTTTGGAAAGTTTTGATACTCTTTTGCTACTTCTTTTATCGAATTTTTTTTAAAATGAAAATATTTATTTACTACTTTACTTCTGATAATGAAATATATTGAAATTATATAACTAATAATATTTCCAAATAATAATCCAAATCCATTTGAAATAGCAAATTCATATCCAAGTTGAATTGAAGCATTTGTAGTGGAAACAATAACTTTATTTGTAGATAATCTTTTAAAATTTTTTTCTCTGATTAAAAGATAATTATATACTTGATATATTCCAACCAAAAAAACAGATATTGGTAAAAAATATAACCAATTAGATATTTCTTTATTTTGAAATAGGTTTGTAATTTCATTGTTAAAAATGAAAACTATTAAAAAAGTTACAAAAGTAACAATTGATAGCAAAATTATAATGAGTTTTAGTATAGATTTAACATTTTTTTCTTCTTTTGGAAGCATAATAGCCATTTCATATCTACCTGTAGCTATAACTGCTATTATAGAAGTTATAGCTAAATATATAGCAAATATTCCAAAATCTTCTGGAGTATATATCCTAGTTAAAATTGGGCTTATAGCAATAGGTATAGCTTGTGCTATTGTAGTACCCGTCATAAGAGTAATAATATTTTTACTAAACTCTGATTTCATTTTTAATCTATAGAATATTTTATTCATTTTAAATTTTTAGTAGTTAGAAGTAAATAAAACAGTATAAAAAGCATAATAAATACACCTAAAATATATATATCATCTCTTACTTTAAATCCTAAACCTATATATACAAAAATTAATTGTAAAAATATCAAAATTAAAGATGTTTTTCTTACATTCTTATTTTGTTGAAATAAGATTACATGATGAATATGTGTTTTATCTGCTTTAAATGGATTTTTCTTTTAGCTTATCCTTCTAAACATAACAATCAAAGTATCCAAAATGGGAACAGCAGCAAGAAGCAGTACTGTCACTGCACTAATATAGTTAGAATTTATCGAATATATAGATAAAACAACTATTACAAAGCCTAAAGAAAGACTTCCTGTATCTCCCATAAAAATCTTTGAAGGATACCAATTAAAAACTAAAAATCCACATAAAGAAAATATCAAAGTCATTGAAATATAAAATAAAAAATTATCATTATATTTAAATCCAATATATGCAAAGGATATTAAAATAACTATTCCAATACCAGATGAAAGACCATCCAATCCATCTATCAAATTCATAGCATTTATAAACCCAACTACTGCAAAAAGCAAAAATAAATAAGCTATAGAAGGTGGCATAATCAAATCAACCTTAGAAAAAACTCCAATAGAATTTATAAAATATCCATCAATATATAAAAAAGTTGCTGCTACCATTATCCAAAAGAATTTTATTTTTGAAGAAAGATTTTTTATATCATCGTATATTCCAAGAAAAAATATTATAAAAAAACCTAAAACTAAATAAAAAGAAAGATTTACATTAAAAAAAATCAAACCTATTATAAAAGATACAAATATTGCAATACCGCCAGCCCTTGATTTTTCTACTTGATGTAAACTTCTTTCATTTGGTTTATCTATTAATTTTAATTTATGAGAGTAATTTATTAAAATTTTATTAAGTATTAATGAAATGAAAAAAACAATAGTTAAAATATATAAATTATAATCCAAAATAAATATCCCTTTTTATGCTGAAAAGGTAGATTATACAAAACATTGACTTAATAATTTAAAATTGGTTTATCTCAAATAAATATTTATTTATAACTATTTTTTCATCATATTCTTTTAGAATTTTTTTTCTTCCAGATATTCCCATTTTATCACGCTGATTCTTATCTAGTAAAAACATTTTTTCCATTGCATTTTTTAAACTCTCAATACTCTTCACATCACATAAAAAACCATTTATATTATCATCTACAACATCTTTACAACCTACTGCATTTGTTGTAATAATGGGTTTTGCCATACTTGCACTTTCTAAAAGAGTTCTAGGAGTACCTTCTCTATAAGAAGGTAAAACTACACAATCTGCTTGTTTTATAATATCTTGAACATTGTCAGTTGTTCCTAAATAATTTATTATTTTTTTATCTACCCAATTATCTACTATTTCTTTAGGTACAGCAGTTTTATTTACTGCATCCAAAGAACCTAAAATTTGAAATTCTATATTCTGATATTTATTTTTTAACTCTTCAGCTGCTTTTACATATTCTGCAATTCCTTTATCCCAGAGAACTCTAGCAATAACTAAAAATCTAAAAATATTATCTTTTTTATTATATATAATTGGAGAAAACTTATCTGTATCTACTCCACTACCAGGCAAAACATCACATTTATTTTTAGAAATGAGTTTATTTTTTATGAATAATTCTTTGTCTTCATTATTTTGGAAAAAAACTTTTGATGATGTTTTTAATGAAAACTTATATAAAAATTTTGCTATTTTTGTAACTAAATTTTCATTTATAAATACAGTACCTAGTCCTGAAATATTATTTATTGTATTAATACCTAATAGTTTGCAAGCAATATTTCCATAAATATTTGGTTTTATAGTATAATTTAAAACAATATCTGGTTTTATTTTTTTATATAATTTATAGAATTCTATTAAAGTTTTTAAATCTTCTTTGGGATTAGTCCCTTTATTACTTATATAAATATCATGATATTCAAATTCTTGCTTTAAAAGCTCACTGTATTTATCATAAGGTGCTACTAAAATCACTTCATATCCACTTTTTTTAATAGCTCTTGCTAAATTTAATCGAAAATTATAAATATTCCAAGATGTATTTACACATACAACCACTTTTTTAAGCAAGCCATTCCTCCTTCCACATCTGATATATTAAAATAAACCAAATAGTTGTACCTAAATCTTCTTCTTCAAAAAATCTTTTTTTCAAAATATTAATTTCTTTTATATCAAAAATATTTTCATCAAGTTTTGTATCATCTAAATATTTTAATACTAAAGGTTTAAGCTCGCCCCTAAGCCATTCATTTAGAGGTATTTGAAATCCTGATTTAGGTTTATCAACCATTTCTTTTGGAAGGTACTTATAAAGGATTTGTCTTAATAGATATTTTCCTTGCTTATTTCTATATTTTATATCTAACGGTACTCTTGCCATATATTCAATAATTCTATGATCTAATAAAGGTTCACGTCCTTCTAAACTAACACTCATTGTAGCACGATCTACTTTTGTAAGTACATCATCATTCATAAAAAGTTTATAATCAATTGCCATCATTTGATCTAAAAATTCAATATTTTCTATTTTATTCCACTTTTTGAATAAATCTTCATTTTTATTAATTTTCAAAAACTTTACTATTTCTTTTTTATCCACATAACTACTTGCATTTTGGAACATCTCTTCCAAACTTTTACTATTTATAGCTCTTTGAAATTTTATGTATTTATCTTTAATATTTGTTTGTTTTAGATTTTTTGGTAATTTATTATTTATATAGTCAAGTATATTTGGATTAAAAAAATTTAAACCAATTTTCAAAAGTTCTTTTTTTAAAGTATTTGAAAAAATATTTTGAAATTTATTTAAAAAAAAGTATTTGCTATATCCACAAAAAGCTTCATCTCCACCATCTGCACTAAGCGCTACTGTTACACTCTTTCTAGCTAATTTTGATACTATCATCGTTGGTAATGCTGAGCTGTCTCCAAATGGTTCGTCATAATAAAAAGGTAAACTTTCAACTAAATCTAACATATCGCTATTTCTCATGTAATATTCAGTATGATTTGTTCCTAAATATTCAGCTATAGTTTTAGCATGTTCTGCTTCATTATATTTCTTATCATCAAAACCTATAGTAAAAGTATTGATTTTCTTACCTTGTTTTTTAGCCAATATTGAAGCTACTAAAGAACTATCATATCCTCCGCTTAAAAATACTCCAACAGGTACATCAGATACCATTCTTAAATCAATTGCATTATCAAGTATTTTTTCTATTTCTTCTAAAATCTCATTTTCATTTTTATTAAATTTATCTTCTAAATAAAAATCATTTACATCCCAATACTTAACTATTTTAAATTCAGAGTTCTCAATATAATATTCTAGATAATGTCCAGCTTCAAGTTTAAAACAATTTTTAAATATTGTATATGGAGCAGGAATATATCCAAATTGAAAAAAACAAGGTAAGACACTTAAATTTTGCTCTTTTCTAAAAATAGGATGTTTATGAAAAGATTTAATTTCAGATGAAAACATAAATTGATTTCCAACTTTATAGTAATATAGTGGTTTAACTCCTGCCCTATCTCTAACTAAAAAAAGTTTATTATTTAGTTTATCTAAGATAGAAAAAGCGAACATACCTATAAATTTATGAATACAATCTATACCCCATTGTTTATAACTGTAAAGTATAACTTCTGTATCACTATTAGAAATAAAGTTATAACCTAAATTTTGAAGTTCAGTTTTAATAATCTTAAAATTATAAACTTCACCATTAAATACTATAATATAATTTCCACAATCACTTACAAAAGGTTGATGTCCATGAGAAGTTAAATCTTGAATAGATAAACGATTGTGACCAAGATGAATACCACTTTTTTCATCAAAATAAACCCCACTATCATCAGGACCTCTGTATGATTGAATTTTAAGCATATCATTTAGAGTATCTATATTTTTATTTTTGTCTATAAATCCAACTATTCCGCACATAAAATTCTCTCATATTGTTTTATTATTTTTTCAATTTTAAAATCATTAGCTCTAAAATTTCCTTTTTCTTCATAATCTTTTCTTAAATTTTTATCATTTATAAGTAAATTCATAGCTTCTTTTAACTTTTCAACATTCTTTATTGGTACCAAAATGCCATACTCGGCAAACTCTATTTTATCTTTTAATTGAAAGGAAATATTACTAGTTGGGGCTAGTATTTCCCTTGGTCCACTTTGACAATCAGTACTTATAATAGGCAGCCCACAAGCTAAAGCCTCAACTAATACATTGGGAAAACCTTCATAATTTGAAGAAAATACAAAACAATCCGCTTTTGATAAAAATGAGAAAGGATTTTCTTTTTTACCAAGCAAATATACTTTATCATTTAAATTTAATTCGTTTATATATTTTTGAAGTCCTTCTTTTAATTCACCATCTCCAATTATCCATAAATCCGCATTAAAATCTTTTACAGCTTCAATAAGAAGCTTATGATTTTTCCCACTATCAAGTCTTCCGACTGTAACAAATGTAAATCTTTTTTTTTGAAATTCGATATCTTTTTTAGATAACTCTTCAATTGTCTCAATATCAAATAGATTATGAATATACTCTATTTTCACAACATTAAAATTATTCTTTAAATCCATCATATTCCCATAAGAGTTTGATAAACATAAACATGCTCTTGGGTATAAAGTTTTTATTAAAATTTTGTTTATTTTTCCATTTATACCATATTCATATTGAAGTGACGGCATTGCTCTTTCATTTATTATAGTTTCATGCTTAATTAAAATATTTGATAATATATTTATATAATTTGATCTACTAAGAAAACTAATCACTTGATCAAATTTATATTCTTTGATTAATTTACTCAACTTATAAGCCAAAATAGGAAGTCTTAAAAACTTTTTAATTCCTAATAAATTTTTTTGTTCATTTAAATTTAAAATCTTTACTCTACTATCTAAAGTATAAAAAATATTTTTGTGAATAAGGATTAAATAACAATCATATCTATCTACAAAATCATTTAATAAATTGCTTACAACTCTTTCTGCGCCACCACTTTCAAGAGAATTTATTAAAATTACTATTTTTCTCATTTTTTATTAATAATCTCCAATATTTCAGATTTAAAACCTTCAATTACCTCAATTGAACCATATTTACTTAGATGACTTGAATCTGAATAAATTAGATATTTTCTTTTATCTAGATTTCTACAAATATTATCTTTACATAAAATATCAGAAGGATTAAGAAAAATAAACTTTTCACTTTCTAATGATGCTTTTTCTAAATAACTATTAAATTCTTTTATTTCTTCTTTTAAATTTGAAGTAAAATTTTTTTCTAATTCTTTATTGTCACCAAAAATAGGATTGGGTCTAGTAAAAACATCATACAAATTATTATCAGCTCCAGGTACTTGTCCGATTATAATCAATTTTTTTTCTCCAATTATTTTTTTTAGCTCAAAAATAGCTTTTAAGATATCTTCTCTATTTACACTTACATTCTTTCTCTTAGCATTTTCATCTAATAAATCAGCTCTACTCATTTGACTAATCCACGAGGCAGAAACTATCAAAATCGAATTTTTATTTCCTTGATCTAAATATTGTAACCCTTTATTAAGTTGTTCTACACATATTTTATCCCAATTATTTCCCTCAGTAATTCTTGTAAAGTTAGGTAATGTTATACAACTAGTACCAGAACTACTATATAAATTTAAATTGTACGGTTTTGCTATAACTTTATAAATACCTTCCAAATAATGACTACCATGAGAATCTCCTATTAAAACAATATCTGCAGGATTTTGTGTATTAATAGCCCCAGAAGAGTATCCCTCTCCTCCATAAAACTTTTTATGGAAATTTTTGCTATCTCCTACATTTTCAAAATTAACGATACTATTAACTCTCCAAGTCCATCCATTTGAGAAGTACATACTCAAACCAACAATATTTATAATTAAAAATAATGATATTAAAATATTTTTTATTCTTTTTTTACTCATATCAATAGTTTTATTTCTAAATGGCTGTTCTATATATTTATAGCTTAACATTGCTAAAAATAAACAAATTATTAAAATAGCAAAATTATCAGATATTGTCACATTATCTGATAAATAGTTCCAAATCACAATCACAGGCCAATGAACAAGATAAAGAGAGTAACTGATTAAACCAACTTTTATAAATAACTTATTTTCCAAAACAAAATTAAATCTGCTATGTATAGATGAATATATTACAAGAAAAGTTCCTAAAGTAGGAATAATAGCATTATAATAAGGGAAAATCATATTTTCATCGAAAAAGAAAATCGAATATAAAATAAAAATTAATCCTATAAAAAAGATCATATCATAATAAAATCTTTTTGATAATCTATAATGAATAAACCAAACTAAAATAGCACCAAATAGAAATTCGAAAAATCTAAAAGGAAGCAAAAAGAATATTGTTGATTTTCCATCTGAAAATAAATCTTTTGCAAATGGGGAAAAATGATTTATTAATGCAATTTGTCCATCTTTAAAAATATAAGTAAGAATAAGTGTGATCAAAATAGTCAAAATAAATAAAATAAAAATTCTTGATTTTCTTTTTATCTTTACTAAAAAAAGTAAAGTAATTGGCCAAATTAAATAAAATTGTTCTTCAATACTCAAAGTCCATGTATGAAGTAAAGGTTTAACTTTAGATGAAACATCAAAATAATCAGACTCTACCCAGAAAAAAAAGTTTGAAACACTTAATAAAGAAGTAACTAATGAACCACCATAACTGCTTAAATGAGTAGGAGAAAAAATAAAAGCAACTATAATTGTAGTTATAGCTAAAGTAACAAATAAAGCAGGAAACAATCTTCTTATCCTACGAATATAAAAATTTTTAAAATCAAAAGAAGAAGTTTCTTCTATCTCTTTTTTTATAATACTTGTAATGAGAAAACCACTTATTACAAAAAATATATCAACACCTACAAAACCACCACTAAGATATTTTGCATCCAAATGAAAAATTAAAACGCTTAAAATTGCAATAGCTCTTAAACCATCTATATCTGCTCTATATTTAATTTTACTCAACTATTACCTACTATTAACTATTTCTATTTTTTTATTATTGATTCTATAGACTTTTTCACATCCATTTATAGTACTTAACCTATGTGCTATTATAATCAAAGTTTTATTTTCGCTTATTTCATATATTTCATCCATTATCTCTTTTTCTATTGCTTCATCTAAGGCAGATGTTGCTTCATCTAAAATTAAAATTTCTGGTTCTTGATATAAAGCTCTTGCGATAGCTATTCTTTGTTTTTGTCCACCACTTAATTTTATACCACCTTCACCTACAAAAGTATGAATACCTTCTTGATGTATTTCTAAAAAATCTAATATTTTAGCTTTTTTTAATACCTCAATAACTTTTTGTTCGTTGTAAGAACAACCAAAAGAAATATTTTCTGCGACTGTACCATCAAAAAGATAAACTTGTTGAGGAATGTACCCTATTTTTTTCCGCCATTTTTTAATATTTTTTAATGATAACAAACAACCATCCACTAACAATTGTCCTGATGTAGGTAAATATAACCCAATAATAATATCTACCAAAGTACTTTTACCACTACCACTAGGACCAATAAAAGCAATTTTTTCATTTTTCTTAATTTTTAAATCTAAATTATCTATGATAGATTTATCATTATAAGAAAATGATATGTTTTTTAACATTATTTCATTCTGAAATGTAATACTATTTTCACTAAGAGTTTCTATTTTATGACTTAATTTGTCATAAATTAAATCCAGTGCTTTGTGATAATACATTATTTGATTATAACTAGTTAATAATCTATTTGCAGAAGGCATTAAACGATATAAACCTAATATAAACATAGATAAAATGCTCATTACACTTGAAATATCATTATTCTGTATGTATATCAAATAAACAATAATTAAAGTCACAATAGAAAAACCTAAAGTTTCTAAAAAAACTTTAGGAAAATAATATAAAGATTCAAAAATTACTGCACTTTTTTTAAAACCTTCACTAGCTTCAGTAAATTTATCCACAACTATATTATCATTCGATTGTAACTTGATTATTTTATAATTTCCAAAAGAACTATTTAAAATTTCATAAAATTTCTTTTGATATTCTTCTCTTTTTATTCCCTGTTTTTTTATAACTTTTGAAATTTTTTTAATTAAAAAAAATCCATTTAATAATAAAAAAATTGTAATTACTAATGTTATTTGATAATTCATATAAATCATAACTGTATAAATAAAAATTATTACAAACACCTCACTTATCAATAATAATACTGCATTGATTAAGACAGCTAGATTATGAGTTTCATTAATTAAAATTTTTGATAATTCACTACTATTTTTATTAACATAATCCTTATAACTAAAGCCTAAAAAGTTTTTAAATAGTTGAATACTTATACTGTGAATTAGTCCTTTAGAAAATTTTGCAAGTAAATATAAATAAAATAGATTAAAAAAAGCTCTTATAAAATAAAAAATTACTAATCCTATTCCTAAAAATAAAACAAATTCTAAAGGAGTATTAAAATTAAAAATATTATATATATAGTTATAATATTTATTTGATATAACTAAATCAAAATTACTTGCAACCGAAATAAAAGGCATTAATGCAGTAACACCTATAGTTTCTATTATTGCAATGAATATGGAAAAAAGGATTAATAAAAAAAGGTTTCTTTTATCTTTTTGTTTTAATAAGTAACTAATTTTTTTATACATAATTTACCTTTCAATAATTGAATATTCAAATAAAAGTAAACCACAAACATTACTGGCAAAAATATAAATATAAATTCATAACTATTAAAGAGCATTAATAACTTTCATATATATCTCAACTATTTCTTTAGAATGCTCTTCAATTGTTGGAAATTCTTTTTCAACAAATTTTCTACCTTCTATTCCTATGTTATGTAATTTTTCTCTTTTATAAAATGATTCTATTAATTTATCTTTTAATTCTTTTTTAATCTGATTTTCTTCTGTATTTGACAAATTAGTAGATTTCTTTATATTTTTTGCCAAAACGAAAACTGCTGGACAATCTTTAAAAATACTATTTACTTCTCCATATTCATATGTAATTACAGGAACTTCATTTTGTAAAGATTCAATTATTGGATTATATGCAGTCAAAGAAATTGATAAATCTGAATTGTGTAACTTTTCTTCTATTTCAGAATATTGTAGATTTTGTTCAATAAATACATGATTTTCTAATCCATAAAGATTAATATTATTAACTAAATTCATTTCATAATCTTTGTCATCTATTATACCAATTATATCAAATTGAATTAATTCAAAAATATCTGGTCTTTCCTTCTTTATATCAATAATTACATCAATAACTAAATGTATTTTTTTCCATGAATTAATCCTTCCAATTTGAACTATATTAAATGTCTGTCTTTCTTTACAATTTGTTTTTTTTAAATTAATATTTTCAGTTCTTTGGTTCTTAACTATATAAAATTTATTTTTAAGAATTTTTAATTTATCTAAAAATAAAGTACTATTTGCACAGCCGTCTTCAGTACAAACTATTGCTTTACAACCATTCGAACTTGCAATTAGCTTATGTAATAATAGCTTTAATAAAATTTTAGGATTAAAATAATTTTTAAAATTTAAATCATCATTAAATGTAGTTCCAAATTGTCTCCAAATAAATGGTGTTCTCCTGAATAAATAATATAAATATGCAGCAATTGAAGCATTAAAAGTTTCAGCTATTAACAAATCATATTTACTATTTACTTTGATTAAAAAAAGAAATGCTTTGATAGGATTCGAATTTGCATCTTTATTTAAATAATTTATATGAGGAACATTTAATTTAGCATCCCTTAATTTATAATAATTAAGAAAGCATTCCTTTTGATAGTGTAAAATTTCAAAAATCTTTCTCATTCTCAAATTAGTTGAGTTATTTTTTTCATCTAATCCTGTATTGCCTAAAATAAGTAATTTAATCATTATTTTTTCCTTATATATGCAATATATTCATTATTTTCATACAATACTTCAAATTTATCAAAATTGTATTTCATGTCACTATATAGGTATTTTTTATTAGCTACAATAATATTAACTCCATATTCATTATATAAATATTCAAAATCGTTTGTATATATTCTGTCATTTGGCATAATTTTTTTATTCATTGCTAAATCAAATACATAGTTAGTCTCTATTGCTAAAGATTTTAAACCAGTTAAAACAGATAAAGGATAGTTTATATATGCCCCTAAAATTCCATGGATAACGTAATCATTTTTATTTTTAATATTATCTTTAATGAAGTTCATAATTTCAATAAAATCTTTTCCATAATTATCTGATGAATTAAAAAATATATATAAAGTAAATAAATATAATACTACTTGGAAAAGAATGATTATATAAAGATAACTTGTAGGCAGATACGTTATCATTATAAAAACTGAAAAAACAACTAGATAATCTAAATATCTATCTGATTCTCCTAAAAAAAGAAATGGTTTAAAAGAAGTTAAAATAAAAATTATAAAAAATGCTACAAATATTGAGAAAATAAATATATCTACATTTTTAGCAAATATCAAGACAAAAAACGCCACTAAAATATCTATATTTTTATAAAAAATGTTTATAAATGTTAAATCTGACATAAAAACTGAATATGCCAATTTAAACTCCCTATTTTTCAAATATTTAGAAAATAATACATATTGTTTAATCTTATTTCTATTTTTTACTGCAGGATGATTAAATTGACCATATGTTGCATACTTATAACTATATTTTAATTGTTGCAATAGTATATTTTTATAATGCCCAAAACTCATAATATATGCAAAAACAATGCTTAATATAAAAGAAAGGAAAGGAATAAAAGAACTTAGTAATATACTCAATAAACAAGAAGAAAGAATTAAAACTTGAGAACCAAAAGTTGATGTATTTAACGCCAATGCCGAAAATAAAATTGCTAAAAAAATAAAATATACATTATTAGTAATAAAATATAAATGGATAGAAATAAAAAAAATAAAAATAAATAATTCACCAAAAATTCTTGGAGTAAAACTATATATTCTTGGTCCAGTTGAAATTTTAATCATAGATAATGAAAAAATCATCAATAAAAAATATTTAAATGTAAAATTGTCAATTTCAATTGAATAAAAATTTATCACAAATTTCAAATAAAAAAAACCAATTGTTATATAGATAGTATCAACTAAAGGTGAAATATATTTTTCTAATTTTAATATTTTTGAACCTACAAATAAAGATGTTAACCAATGTGCAAAAAAAGGATAATCATAGTTACCACCCAAAATAAAACCAAAATTACATTTAGGAATTTTATATTTATTTTTAATAATAGAATTAACAGAAGATATATGATACCAAGTATCTGTATCTATTTTTAGTGGTCTAATTAATCGTGGGAAAAGCCTAATAAAAAAAGTTATAAAAATAAAAAAGAATATTTCAAAAATCAAGATATTATCCTTTTCAATTCTTTTTTATCTGGAAAATTTACTAAAACTCCCATCCCTTTTTTCTGATACACAACCATACTACCAACTGCACAGGCAGAAGCATTAGCTTTTTTTACAACTTCACTTATATGTTCTATTTTACCACATCCACCATTTGCTATTATGGGTACTTGAACATTTTTTGTAATACTTTTTATAAGTTCCACATCATACCCTTCCCAACTACCTTCTTTATCAATAGAAGTAATAAGCAGTTCTCCTACTCCAGCATTTTCAAGTTGTTTTGCCCATGATATAACATCTAAATTTTGCTTTTTTTTACCATGATGTGAATAAACTTTTTGTCCACCAAAAAAAGATTTTTTAACATCAATAGAACCTACTATACTTTGGTTTCCAAAGTATTTTGCTATCTCTTCAATCAATTTTAAATTATTAAAAGCATTTGAGTTTATAACAACTTTTTCAAAACCTATCTCGAATATTTTTTTTGCATCTTCTAAGCTTCTTATATTTCCACCATAACTAAGAGGCATAAAACACTCATTTGATATATCTTTTAGTATTTTAATATTTATATTTCTATTTTCTTTTGAAGCAAAAATATCTAAAAACATCAGTTCATCTACTTCAAGTTCATTAAATATTCTTACAGTATTTATAGGATCTCCTATGTAGTTATATTCTTTGAATTTTACTGTTTTTACAAGGCTTTCATTTTTTAAAAGTAAACATGGTATTACTCTAGTTCTTAACATCTCTATATCCTTGCAAAGTTTTCAAAAAGTTTCATACCAAATTTGTGGCTTTTTTCGGGATGAAACTGAGCACCAAAAATATTATCTCTTTGTATAGCACTATCAAACTCTACACCATAATTTGTTTTTAGTATAGAGTTTTTTTCATCTTCCACTTTTACAAAATATGAATGTACAAAATAAAATATTACCTCATCAAAATTATCAAAATCTTTTGTAAGTAAACTATCATTTGACTTATTTACAAGATTCCAACCCATATGAGGAACTCTATAGTTTTTATCAATTCTATCTTTAAAACTCATAGTTTGAGCTTCTATCCATCCAAGTCCAGATATACTTCCTTCTTCACTACTTTTTGTCAAAAGTTGCATTCCAAGGCAAATACCTAAAACTGGAACTTGCTCTTTCAAAGCTTTTTCATTTAGTACTTCTTTTAAATCACTTTCATTTATCTTTTTCATAGCAGTATCAAAAGAACCAACACCTGGAAGAAGTATTTTTGAAGCATTTTTTATCTTATCTACATCACTTTCTATAGTAGTTTCTATTCCTATATATTTAAACATATTTTTTATAGAACCTAAATTTCCCATCCCATAATCTACAATTGTAATCATTTTTTATCATCCTTTGGCATTGGAAAACAATATTTTAAATAAAAACTCATAGGTACTAAATTTGCTTTAGCTAAAATTTTAAAAAGAGGTCTTAAAAGCTCAAATGTTTTTTTATATGTAGGATATTCTGTCCAAGATTTTGGTTTTCTTGCCATGATTTTTTCATACTCTTCATCACTTAGTTCAAGTCTTTTTTTAAAGTATTCTAACAAGTCTTTTTCTATGTGGGGAGGTGTGTTATACTCTTTCCAAGCTTCTAATCTATCCCTTTTACCATTTCTTACAAGTGCAGATAAGGTATTATTTCTCATATCCGTATTAAACTTTTGAGGTAAATAAATACTATGAAAAAAAGCAGTCATCCTATTTTCAAGATGATGACCACCATAATACTTCCAATCATATTCTTTTTCTAAAAACTTTTTTGCATCATCTTTATTATAATCAATATACCAAAATGGTCTTATTTTCTGAATTTTTGCAAACATACTCCAAAATAAAAATCTAGTTATTGTCATAAGTGGATATGATTTCATAGGAAGTTTTCCAAACATTTTATGAATAGATTTTATATATTTCCCATCAAAATAGTTTCGTCCAACAGGAGTTATACCTTCTTCCATAAAAGAATGTCCTTCTAGTACATACTTTACTTTATATTTCCATGCAGCTCTATACATTACTTCTGCAAGTGCTAAATCTGTAGAAGCTTCTATTTCTGCCACATCTGCATAAAAAAAAGAACGGAAAATATCATCTGCTTCCTTATTATCAGTTACATGTGTATAAAGGTCTATATCAAGAGCAGTCAATACCTTTCTTATATTTTCTGTTGCTATTGCACTATTCCAAGTATTATCATAGTGAACAGCAAGTGGTCTTAATCCCCATTGTTTAGCAAGATATAACATATATGAAGAATCCGTACCACCACTTACGCCTATGATACAATCATATTTTTTATTTTTACCATCTTTTTTAATTTGTTCAATTATTTTTATAAATTGTTTTTCACCTTTTGTAGTGGCTGTTCCATAATCATTCTTTAAGTTTTCAAGTTGATGACAGTAATTGCAAACACCATTTTCATCAAAAGATATATAAGAAACTCTTTCATCATAAATACACTTTGAACAAATTTTTACTTCTATATCTAATTCCTTTTTCATTAAATTATTTTTCCTTTAATCTCGATGGGTGTTCCAAAAGCTTTACTTTTTTCTGGTATATTCTTATTTACAAAACTATTTGTTCCAATTATAGAACCTTTGCCAATAGTTATTCCTTTTTGAATAATTACATTTGGAGCTATATAACAATTATCTTCAATAATTGTTTTAGCATATTCATAAGATTCTTTTCCACCACTTATGGCCCAATTTACACTGTCATGTGAATATATTTGTACACCTGCTGAAATAGAACAATTAGATCCAATTTCTAGCCCTCCACTACCATCTAATACTACATTTGGACCTATCCATGTATTTTTACCAACTTTTACATCTCCTAAGATTAAAACACTATCGTAAACACTTGTACCTTCTCCAAATCCTAAATATTTAGCCTTTTCCCATCTATCACTAAAGTAATCACCAAAAGGAAGTACTCTTTTAAATTTTATATATGTCTCATTTCTTTTTTTATGAAATGCACAAATAATTTCTGAAATAATATTTTTAATCATAGATACTACTCCATTCTTCAAAATTAAGTAAACTCCAAACAAATAATCTTCTATTCTGTTTACCTTCTAAATGTTCATTTATAAGTTTTTGGGTAGCAGCTTTATCCATATATTTGTATATATTTGCATCAGAGTTTAAAAGTTTTGCTTTTACAAAATCTATACTTTCACCTTTAAACCAGCTATTATCAGGAGAACTAAAACCTTGTTTTACAGCTTTATGAATATCTTCTGGAATATATTTACTCATAGCTTTTCGCAAAATAACTTTTCCATCATTTGTTTTTTGCATTTTACCTATTTCATTCTCATCCATTTTTATAACTTTATTTAAATTTGCTAATTTAAACTTAACTGGTATTTTTTGAGCGAAATCTACTAAATCATTGTCTAAAAAAGGAACTCTTGTCTCTAAACTATGTGCCATAGAAAGTTTATCATCTACTACAAGTAAACCATGTAAAAATGTCTTTGCTTCAAAGTATAAAGAGTGATTTATATATTCTTCTGGTGTTTGAACATTAACTGGAGTTTTAAATACACTTGCAAAAATATCTTTTGTCCATACTTTTGTATCTTTTAAAATTGGAGAAAATACATTTTGAATATCTTTATTTGGAATAAGTCTTTTCCAAAATCCATAATATTTATCTATATAATTATCAAAACTATCATTATTTACAGCTTTATAGTATCTCCAAGGATAACCAGCAAAAAGCTCATCTCCTCCTGCACCACTAAGAACTACTTTTACAAACTTACTAGCAAGTTTTGAAGCATAATAGTTTGGATAACTCTGTCCTACTCGTGGTTCTTCTAAATGATATGCAAAATTATTCATACATCTTTCCATATCACCAGATTTTAAAACCATTTCATAATGCTCTGTTTTAAACATATATGACATATATTCAGACTTTGCTCTTTCATCAAAGCTAAGCTCCATACCACTAGCACTAGATAAATCAAAACCTACAGTAAAAGTTTTTAGAAAATCATTTGATTTTTGAAAGTGATTTGAAGCTATAGCAGTTATTGAACCACTATCCATTCCTCCACTTAAATAACTTCCAACTGGTACATCAGATATTAATTGTCTTTGTACAGCTTGAGTAAAAAGTCTATCAAGTTCTTCAATATATTCTCTTTCATCTTTAATAGTTTCAGGCTGACTAAAATCAAAATCCCAATATTGTTTTTTTTCTATTTCTTTACTTAATAAATCAATTTCAAAATAGTGTCCAGCTTCAAGTATTTGAATATCTTTATGTAGTGTTTTATTTGTAAATATATTCTGAAATGTAAAATATTCCAGTAAAGCTTCTTTATCTACTTCACTTTTATAATCTTTATACTCCAAAATAGATTTTATTTCACTAGCATATATAAATGTTTTATCTTGTGTAATATGATAATAAACTGGCTTTATACCATATCTATCTCGACATAAATAAAATTTCTTATTAAAGTTATCATAAAGAGAAAAAGCAAACATACCATTAAATCTTTTGATACACTCTATTCCCCATTCTATATATGCATATATTATTACTTCTGTATCTGTTTGACTTTTAAATCTATGTCCAAGTTCTTCTAACTCTATCTTTAACTCTTTGAAGTTATATATTTCACCATTGTAAGCTATCCAAATATTTTTAGATAAATCACTCATTGGTTGATGACCTGCATAACTTACATCCAAAATCGACAATCTTCTATGCCCCATATAAAGGTCATAATCATGAGAATGTAACTCTCTTTGAGCCGAATTTGATTCAATAGTAGGAAGCATATCTTCTATATTTTTAAATTTTTCATCTGTTAAATTTTGATAAAAAGATATTTTTTCATTATGTCTAGCACCAGTATGAAAACAAAGATAACCTGCATCATCTGGTCCTCTATGAGCAATTTTATCAGCCATAGATTTAATATAATTTACATTTATAGTTGGTCTATTTAGAGATAAGGCTCCTACTATTCCACACATATTATTTCAATGCTTCTTTAATATTTGAAATAACATAATCAAACTCTTCATTTGTCATTCCCGCATATAATGGAAGAGCAATAGATAATCTATCTGCTGCATAACTCATTAAAAAATCTTCATCTTTAAAATTATTTTTATTTTTGTAGTAACCTAAAGTATGGACAGCATGAGTTCCTTGTCTTGTAGCTATTGTCATTTCTTCGAGTTTTTCCATAAAAATATTTCTTTTTATATTAATTCTATCTATCTGCTCTTTTGTTAGATTTGATATATCTTCCCCATCTGTAAATATACAAACATAAGATTGGTATCCGTGTCTATAATTTTCTGGAATATACGGTGTTATAAGCTGTGCTATTTCTTTAAGTGCGATATCGTATTTATTAGCTACTTCTCTTCTACCATTCATAATATAATCTTTTTTATTCATTTGACAAACTCCAAGAGCTCCTTGCATATCTGTCATTCGATAGTTATATCCTCTCATTGTAAAATCAGGAAGTAAAGAACCTCCTTTTTCTTTATGTCTTTGAAGATCAGATTTGCTAGCTCCATGATCTTTTAATTGAGATACTTTAGAAGCTATATTTTCATCATCTGTGATAAGCATTCCACCTTCACCTGTACAAATAGATTTTCTAGGATGAAAAGAAAAGCATCCACAATCTCCAAAAGTACCAGAGTGTTTATCTCCAATCCATCCATCAAATCCGCATGCACTATCTTCTATAACTTTCAGATTATATTTTTTAGCCAATTCCATAATATATGGCATATTTGCACATAATCCAAAAAGATTTACAGGCATAATTCCTTTTATTGAACTATCTTTTTTAATCATTTCTTCAAGTTTCGTTTCATCAATATTAAAAGTTTTTAAATCTATATCACAAAAAACTACTTCAGCACCTGTATATTCAACAGCATTTGCGCTTGCTACATAGGTAAAAGAAGGCACTATTACTTTATCACCTTTTGTAATACCCATAGCTTCAAGACCAAGATGAAGTGCTGTAGTACAATTACTTGATGCATGAGCATATTTACTTCCTGTAAAATCTGCAAACATAGTTTGAAATTTTGCTACATTTGGACCTTGTACCACCCAACCTGTTTCAAGAGGTTTAACTATAGCTTCTTTTTCTTCATCACCAAAAATTGTTTTTGTAATAGGTATATTCAGTTTCATGGTATTATCCTCTAATCCCTTTTTCTTCTCTCCATGCAATCAACTTTTTAAGTCCATCTTCCAAAGAATATTTATATTTAAATCCTAGTTCTTTTTCTGCTCTTTCTCTTGAACCTATTCTATTTTGAACTAATTGTCTTGCATCATCTGCACTATATGGAACGTAATTAATTTTTAAATCAGAATTTTTTAGTTTTAGCATAGTGTCGCAAAGTTGTTTTATACTTGTTTGTATTTCCGTACCTACATTATAATAACCAAGTTTTACATCTGATTTTGCAGCTGCAATATTACATCTTGCAATATCTTCAACATATATAAAATCATAAGCTTGACTTCCATCTCCATTTACACTTGGTGCTTCATTTCTATCAATTTTATTTAAAACAATTGGTACTACTCCACTATAAACCGCATGTTGGTCTTGTCCTGGTCCATATACATTCATATATCTAAGACCTACTATCTCCAAACCATATCTATCATTGTATGCTGTACACATAGCTTCACCTGCTATTTTTGTGGCACCATAAAAATTCTTATTGTTAAAAGGATGATCTTCTGTCATAGGTACTTGAACTGCATCTCCGTAAACTGAAGCAGATGAACTATATATAAGTTTTTTAACTTTATGTTTAACACAAGCCTCAAGTACATTAAAAGTACCTGATATATTCACATCAAAAGCTGTTCTAGGAAAATCTTTACAATGCAAAAGCCACATAGCAGCAAGATGAAATACATAATCTACACCTTCCATTGCTTTATCCAAAACATCAATTTCTCTTACATCTCCACCATAAGGAAAAATTGAGCATCTTGGATCTTTTAGACTATCTTCAATATTTTCCATTTTTCCACGAGTAAAATTATCATAGATAATCACTTCTTTAACCTGTTCTTTTAATAATTCACTTACTACGAAACCACCAATAAATCCAGCTGCACCAATTACTAAAACTCTTGCATTCTCTAATTTATTTGACATTATTATTTTCCTTCTTATTTTCATTTATTTCATTAACTACATATTTTGCAAATGCAAAACTACATGTAAATGCAGGACTTACTGCATTTAACACATGTGTTGAATTTACTCCATGCTCTATTACAAAATCTTGAACTAACTCATTTGTTTTTGTATTTAAAAGTTGGGCTCTAATTCCAGCTGGAATTGGTTTAAAATCATTTCCAATATTCTTTACCATATTTTTTGCTTTTTGTATAAATATTTTAGAACTATAGTTTTTAATTTCCTCTATTGCTAAATTTCTAAAATTAAAACTATTAAATAAAAAAAGTTTTACTTCATAATAAAGTATTTCTATCATCTCTTGCAAATTGAAATTTCTAAAATTTTCATAATTCTCTCTCCAAAAAGCAGGTATTGCTGTTGGTCCTATTTTTATACTTCCATCACTTGTAATAGTATAATGTACTCCTAAAAAAGGATTTGCTAAATTTGGTACTGGATATATATTCGTCTTTATGTCAGTTTTATTTGTCATATATTTAAGATATATACCCTTAAATGGAAGCATTGTGTAATTTTTTGCTAAACCAAATTTTTGCGCAATCTTATCAGCATAAGCTCCTGCACTATTTATAAGATATTTATACTCTAACTTACAATCTTCAAATGAAGTATTAAAGAAAAATTTAACACTTTTTTCTTTTAGAATATCTCTTAATTTATAACAAACTTCTTTAGGATCTACACTTGCTGTATTTGGTGAAAAAAGTGCTTTTTTATATGTTTTTATATTTGAATCTATTTTTAAAACTTCTTCTTCCCCAATAACTTTCGTATCAACTCCATTGATTTCTGCTCTTTTTTGAAGTTCATAGATTCCCTCTAATTCTTTTTCATCTTTAGCCACTACTATTTTTTGCGTTGATTTAACTGCTATATCATAATTGCTACAAAATTCTTTCATAAATTTATTACCATCTACTGTAAATTTTGCTTTTAAACTATTTGCTGTATAATAAAAACCTGCATGTAAAACTCCACTATTTCTTCCACTTGCATGTTTTGCAACATTGTCTTCTTTATCAATAATTGCTATTTTTAAAGAATTGTTTTGATTTATTAGTTCATACGCTATAGTCATACCTATGATTCCAGAACCAACTATTAAATAATCATATTCCATTATAACTGTTCACTAATATAATTTATTTCTTCGTCTGTTACATAAGGATTCATAGGTAAACTCATAATTTCTTCTGATACTATCTCAGAAATAGGAAAATCACCTTTTTTATATCCAAGATATTTAAAACACTCTTGAAGATGAAGTGGCATAGGATAGTGAACTGCAGTTGGAATTCCAGCTTCTTTTAATCTATTTTGAACTTCATCTCTATTTTTTACTCTTATAGAGTATTGAGCCCAAGCTGATGTTGCTTTTTTATCCACAAAAGGAAGTACCAATCCTGATTTATTCTCTAAAGCTTTTGTATATTTTGAAGCTACTTCAGCTCTTTTTGCCAAGTCTTTTGGATAATATTTTAGTTTTACATTAAGCACAGCTGCTTGTATAGTATCAAGTCTTCCACCCATACCAATATATTTATGATGATATCTTTTTGATTGACCATGAAGTCGTAAACTTTTCATTTTATTTGCTATTTCTTCATCATTTGTGAAAACAGCTCCTCCATCTCCATAACAACCAAGTGGTTTTGCAGGGAAAAATGAAGTTGTTGAAATATCAGCAAGTGCAGAATCTGTAATGCCATCATAAGTAGAACCAAAACTTTGTGCACCATCTATAATTACTTTTAAGTTATACATTTTGGCTATTTGGTTTACTTTATCCATATCAGCAGGTTGTCCATAAAGTGATACAGGAATGATAGCTTTTGTTTTTGAAGTGATTTTTTCTTCTATTAAATCAGGATTAATATTATAAGTTTTTTCATCAATATCTACAAATACAGGAATTGCACCTAAAAATGCTATCATTTCAGCTGTTGCTATAAAAGTAAAAGGAGTAGTTATTACTTCATCGCCTGGTTTTATATCAAGTGCCATCATAGCAAGAAGTAATGCATCTGTTCCATTACTACAAGATACAGCGTATTTTGCACCAGTAAATTCTTCAAGACTTTTTTCAAGTTCTTGTACTTCATTTCCCATGATAAAGTTGCAATTTCTTGTCACTTTTAAAATAGCATTTTCTATTTCATCTTTGTATAATTGATGTTGATATTGTAAGTTTGCAAAATCTATCTTCATTTTTACTCTTCTATTAAAATTAAATTATTATTTTGGATTTTATATTTACTATTATCAAAAGTATCAACTGCTTCATCATTTTCATCAAATTTCAGTGTATTTCCAGCTTTTGATACCCATCCAATTTGCTTTGCAGGGACTCCAACCATAAGTGCATACGGTTTTACATCCTTATTTACAACAGCTCCTGAACCAATTAATGCAAATTCTCCAATAGTTACACCACAAACAACAGTAGCATTTGCTCCAATGCTACAGCCTTTTTTAAGAACTGTTTTTTTGAATTCTTCACGTCGAACTATAAAAGCTCTTGGATTTATAACATTTGTAAATACCATAGAAGGACCAAGAAAAACATCATCTTCTACTTCAACACCTTCATAAATAGAGATATTATTTTGAACTTTTACGCCATTTCCTATATTTACTTTTGGTCCAACTACACAATTCTGCCCAAATGAACAATTATTCCCGATATTTGAACCACTTAAAATATGCGAAAAATGCCAGATTTTCGTATTCTCACCTATAGTTACATTTTCATCAACATAGCAAGATTCATGTGCAAAAAAAGAAGCCATAACTTTAACCTAATATTTTTTTACAAAAAGGATGATAGTCTCCTACTAGTCCAATAGGATTAAGTTTTCTTATTTCAGAAACTATATTGATTGAATTTCTAGCTTCTTTTAATCCAAAACCTTCACCATTTAATATATGTTGGTAACTTTTTGTATGTAAATCAGTAAAACCATCACTAAATTCAAACTCCTCACCATCAACTATTATACTTCTAAATGTTCTTTTTCCTGTATCTTTTATTTCATCTGGAATATAATCATAATTCACCGATAAAAACCATCTAACATTAGCATTTTTTAGTTTCATATAACCGGCATTTGCATCTGCTTGTTTTAAATGAACAATATTTTCTTCTATTGGACCAAATATCCAAGATAACATATCAAAAAAATGAACTCCAATATTTGAAGCTATTCCACCAGATTTTGATTCATCACCTTTCCACGATACAAAATACCATTTCCCACGGCTTGTTAAATATGTCAAATCAATATCATATATTTTATTTGGATCTTTTTCTAACTCTTTAGAAATTTTTTCTTTTAATGCAATTATAGAATCATGAAGTCTTAACTGCAATATATTATAAACTTTTTTGCCAGTCTCTTTTTCAATTATTTCAAGCTGATCTATATTATGAGGATTTAATACTAAAGGTTTTTCACAAATTGCATGAGCTCCACTTTTTAATGCAAATCTTATATGACTATCATGTAAATAGTTTGGTGTAGTAATAGCCATATATTCTATTTTTTTATTTCCATCTCTATGCCATTTGTCAACAAATCTGTCAAATCTTTCAAATTCAGTAAAAAAAGAAGCTTCTGGAAAATTACTATCCATAATACCAATGCCATCATAAGGATCAAGTGCTGCTACAAGTTCATTACCTGTATCTTTAATAGCCTTCATATGTCTTGGTGCGATATAACCACTTGCCCCAATAAGTGCAAAATTCTTTTTATTTGACATATTTATAATCTCCCGTCTGTTTCATCCAAAATAGATTTAATATCAAATACTACATTATTATCTGTCTTAAGTTTTAATTCTTTAAATTCATTGTGAGCTACAGCTAAAACTATTGCTTCATATTTAGCTATGTTTAACTCTTTTATTAGTTTTAAATTATATTCATGTTCCACTTCTTTTGCATCTGCCCATGGATCATAAATATCTATATTACATCCAAACTCTTGTAATTCTTCTATTACATCTATTACTCTACTATTTCTTATATCTGGACAATTTTCTTTAAAAGTAATTCCAAGTACTAATACTTTTGAACCTTCTATTTTGTGACCTTTTTTTATCATAAGTTTTATTACTTGATTAGCTACATAGATTCCCATATTATCATTTAGTCTTCTTCCTGCTAGTATGATTTCAGGGTTGTAACCTATACTTTGAGCTTTATGAGTAAGATAGTATGGATCTACACCAATACAATGTCCTCCAACTAATCCCGGTCTAAATGGTAAAAAATTCCATTTAGTTCCAGCAGCTGCTAAAACATCATTTGTATTGATACCAAGTTTATTAAAAATAATTGCTAATTCATTTACAAAAGCTATATTTATGTCTCTTTGAGAGTTTTCTATAACTTTTGCAGCTTCGGCAACTTTTATTGTAGGTGCGAGATGAGTACCAGCTGTTATGATACTAGCATATAGTTCATTTACTTTTTTAGCAATTTCAGGAGTACTTCCTGAAGTTACTTTTAATATTTTAGTAACAGTATGCTCTTTATCTCCAGGATTGATTCTTTCTGGGCTATATCCACAGAAGAAATCAACATTAAATTTTAAATTTGAGAATTTCTCAAGCACAGGAACACAGTCTTCTTCTGTTGCACCTGGATAAACTGTTGATTCATAGATAACTATATCATCTTTTTTAAGAACTTTTCCTACTGTTTCGCTAGCTTTTATTAAAGGAGTTAAGTCAGGTCTTTTGTTTTTATCTATTGGCGTCGGAACCGTTACAATATAAATATTACAATCTTTTATATCATTTATATCTAATGAAAATTTCATACCATTTTTTATTGCTTCTTTTACTTGATTCTCTGTTAGTTCTAATGTTCTATCATATCCAGTCGAAAGTTCGTCTATTCTCCATTTTGATATATCAAAACCTACCACTTCATATTTAGCACTAAAAGCATGAGCTAAAGGAAGCCCTACATATCCAAGACCAATTACACAAATTTTACTCATTTTATTTTATTTCCTTTCTTATCATATCCAAAAAATTCCAAATACCAATCCACAAAATTATCTACTCCTTTTTGTATAGGAGTAGCTGGTTTATATCCTAAGTTTTCAACTAAATCACTAACATCTGCATAAGTTGCAGGAACATCTCCTGCTTGTATTGGCATCATATTTTTTTCTATAATTTTACCTAATTTATTTTCAATAGCATTTATAAAGTCCATAAGTTTAACAGGATTATTATTTCCTATATTATAGATTTTATATGGAGCAGATGAAGTTGAAGTTTCTCCAGTTTTTCCATTCCAATTTTTGTCAGATTTTGCAGGATTATCTATAACTCTTATTACACCTTCAACAATATCATCTATATAAGTAAAATCTCTTAACATTTCACCATTATTAAATACATCTATTTTATTTCCTTCTAGTGCAGCTTTTGTAAATAAAAATAGTGCCATATCAGGTCTTCCCCATGGTCCATAAACAGTAAAAAATCTCAAACCTGTTGTAGATATTCCAAAAAGATGGCTATAAGTGTGAGCCATAAGTTCATTTGATTTTTTACTGGCTGCATAAAGACTAATAGGATGATCTACATTGTGATTTGTTGAAAAAGGAAGTTCTTCATTTAATCCATAAACAGATGAACTACTTGCATAAGATAAATTTTTTACATTATTATGTCGACAGGCTTCTAAAATATTCATAAATCCTATAATATTACTATCCATATACGCATCAGGATTTGTTAAACTATATCTTACTCCTGCTTGAGCTGCTAAGTTACAAACCGCATCAAATTTTTCTGTTTCAAAAAGTTTCATCATAGAATTTTTATCTTCAAGATTTATTTTGATAAATTTATATTTAGGATTTGTTATAGAAGTTATTAGTTTTCCATAAGGTATATTTTTACCATCTTCTATATTATTTATTATCCCAGTCCTTTGAAGTCTTCCATATTTTACATTTTGATCGTAGTAATCGTTTATATTATCAAGCCCTACTACTTCATCTCCTCTTTCAAGTAATTTTATAGCTAGATGGCTTCCTATAAATCCGGCTGTTCCTGTAACTAATATCTTCAATTATTTCCCCTTAATCATTTCCAAAAATGTCTCTAGTATAAACTTTGTCTTGTACATCTTTTAAAATATCACTTAGTCTATTTGCTACTATTACATCCGATATCTTTTTAAACTCACTTAAATCTTTTATTACTCTTGAATTAAAAAATGTATCTTCATTTAATACTGGCTCATATACTACTACTTCTATACCTTTTGCTTTTATTCTTTTCATTATTCCTTGTATTGCAGAACTTCTAAAATTATCACTTCCAGTTTTCATCACAAGTCTATAAATACCAACTATTTTTGGATTTTTTCTAATAATACTATCTGCTATAAAATCTTTTCTTGTAGAGTTTGATTTTACAATAGCTTCTATTAGATTACTTGGTACTTCACTATAATTTGCTAAAAGTTGTTTTGTATCTTTTGGCAAACAATATCCACCATATCCAAAACTAGGATTGTTATAATGCGTTCCTATTCTTGGATCAAGTCCAACACCATCAATTATCTGTTTTGTATCAAGATTATGAGCAGACGCATAAGAGTCAAGTTCATTAAAATATGCAACTCTCATCGCAAGATAAGTATTTGAAAATAGTTTTATAGCTTCAGCTTCAGTTGAATCTGTAAATAATACTGGAATATCTTTTTTTATAGCACCTTGCTCTAATAATTTTGCAAAAGTTTCAGCTCTTTTTGATTGTTCACCTACGATTATTCTGCTTGGATATAAGTTGTCATATAAAGCTTTTCCCTCTCGTAAAAATTCTGGTGAAAAAATAATATTAGAAGTTTCAAATCTTTCTCTTACTTCTTTTGTATATCCAACTGGCACTGTTGATTTGATAACCATTGTAGCATTTGGATTTATTTCAAGTACATCTTTTATAACTGCTTCAACAGATTTTGTATTAAAATAGTTAGTCTTTTCATCATAATCAGTTGGTGTTGCGATAATTATAAAATCAGCATCTTTATAAGCTTCATTTTTATCTAAAGTTGCTTTAAAATTTATATGATCTTTTTTTAGATACTCTTCTATCTCTTTATCTTCTATTGGTGACATTTTATTATTTAGCATTTCAACTTTTTGTGGAACTATATCAAGTGCTATTACTTCATTGTATTGAGATAGAAGTAAGCCATTTGATAAACCTACATAACCTGTTCCTGCTATTGCTATTTTCATACTTATCCTAAATAAATTAATAACTTTTATTTTACTACAAATTAGCTTATAATTATTACAAATAATTATAAAATATTTGGTATATCTATATTTGTTTCTTTTTCTATATCTGCTACATTTTCAAAGATAACTTCTATTGGAGCAGCACCATGTTCATTTTCTTTATCCAAAAACTTAGTTAAGTTTTTATGGAAATCAAGTTTTACAGTACCTATTGGTCCATTTCTTTGTTTTCCTATTATTATTTCAGCTTCTTCTATTGGTTTATTTATAAATTTTGATTTATAATCTTCACCTTTATCTTTTGCTTCTTTCTCTTTTCTTGCTTCATCTCTTTCTTTATAAACATCATCTCTATAAACAAACATGATAATATCAGCATCTTGTTCAATAGCTCCAGACTCCCTTAAGTCACTTAACATTGGTCTTTTATCAGGTCTACTTTCAAGTCCACGATTTAGCTGAGATAAAGCAATAATAGGGATTTTAAGTTCCCTTGCAAGCATCTTAAGACCTCTTGAGATATCTGAAACTTCTTGATGTCTATCTTTTGTACCAATTCCTTGCATAAGTTGAAGATAATCGATAATTACAAGTTTTATATTATTATCTTCATTTTGAGCTAGTTTTCTCACTCTTGCTCGAAGTTGATTAATATTTACACTTCCACCATCATCAACAAAAAGTTTTTTTGTATTTAAGCTATCAAAAGCTGAACTCAAATTTGACCATTGAGCATCATCCATATCACCTTTTCTTAAGTTTTGTAATGGAATAGAAGTTTTAACAGATAACATCCTAAGCATTAGTTGCTCTGCTGGCATCTCAAGAGAGAAAAATATTACACCTTTTCCTCTTTCTACATTTTTTAATGCCATATTTAAAACAAGGGCCGTTTTCCCCATTGCAGGACGCGCTGCAATTATTACTAAATCCCCTTCATTAAAACCTGTTGTTCTTCTATCAAGTGCATCAAACCCAGTTGTTTCACCAATTAAGTGTTTATTACCAAGTTTTTTCATTTTTTCAATATAAGATAGAGTTGAATGAGTAATTGATTGCATATCTTTTAGTTCAGAAGTTGCACTATCAGTTGAGATTTTATATAACTCACCTTGAATAGTATCTAGTGCTTCATTTGCACTTACTTCATCTTCAATAGCAACTTTTTTTATAGTTGTTGCCAATGAAGCTAGTTCTCTTTTAACTGAACTATCTTTTATTTCTCTTACATAGGCTAAAGTATTTGTAATTGGATTTGCAGATAGTATTTCAAGAAGTATAGAATCATCTACATCTTTTGAATTTACTTTATTTCTAATAAAATCTTCGTCAATTGGCATACCTTCATCATGAAGTTTAACCATTACTTCAAAGATTTTTTTATGTGCAGGTAGATAAAAATCTTTTGGTTTTAAAATTCCTAAAATATCTTCTAACTCTTCAGGATTAAAAAAAATCGAACTTAAAACAGCTCTTTCTATATTTATACTATAAACACTATCCATTTTTACTCCCAATAATAAAAGATGGATATTTTAGCCAAAACTAAGTTAGGGCTAAATAAATATCAACAAATAGTATTTCTTCCGCTATTTTTTGCTTCATATAATTTTTTATCTACCAATGAAATAGTATTTTCAAAATCTTTGAAATAACTATTATTTCCATTTTCTGGATAGATTTCTATCATTCCGATACTAATAGTTGCTGATATTTTATTTCCGTCCAAGTTTAAAACAAAATTAGCAATATCTTCTCTAATTTTATTTAAAATATCTTTTGCCTTTTTTGTATTTATTGCAGGAAGAATTATCATAAACTCTTCACCACCATATCTTATGATTATATCTGAAGTTCTTAGATGTTTTTTTGCAATATGTACAAAGCTTTTTAACATTTTATCACCAGCTAAATGTCCAAAAGTATCATTTATATTTTTGAAGTGGTCAAAATCACACATTGCAATAACAAAAGGCTCAAAAGTTGCAAATGAGATTTCTAATTGATTTTGATACAACTGACTTAATCTTTGTCTATTTAAAGCTCCAGTTAATGGATCTTTTGAAGCTTCAGAATTTATCAAAGTATTATCTATTAATGCAAGTTCTGTTCCTAAAGATAAAGATATCATTTCACATTTTTCTAAATAAATCAAAATAATATGATTATTACCTTGCGTTTCAATAAGACAATTTTTAATCTGTTTTGCAAAAAAGTGTAAATTTTCATGAAGTTTAGAAATATTTTTATACTTAGAACTATTTTTTATAATTTCTAAACCTTCTTTATCTAACCACTTTCCAAAAGTACATAAATTATGATTTATTTCTGGAAAAATATTTATATCTGCTAAAACAATAGCTTTAGCTAAATCTTCCAACCACTCTAAATGCATTTTGTAGTAATAAATTATATTGCTTTGAGAAATTCCACTTAAATTTGATAAGCTAAAATTATTTTTTTTATTCAAATCAACTATATATTTATTTAGATATGTTTTTGCTATCATATCTTCAAAAAACAAATGTAGTTTATATAACTGCATAAGTTCATCTCTTACATCTTTATAAATTAATTTTTCCATTATAATTTTTTTAAGATTTATAAGTTCATAAGTTAGCATTATATAAGGTATATCTAGTTCAATATTATAATCTATCAAATCTTTATAAATTGAAGTGGCACTTTTTATATCACCACTACAAATTGATTTGATGATTAAAGTAAAGAAATTTTCTATTTTTTGTGATTCTTCATCTTCTATTTTTCTAAAATTTATAATATATTTTCTCAAAAATTCATCAATTATTATCTCTTCTTCATCTTTTAAAAATTTTTGAAAATTTGATATATCTAAAATAGAATCCATTAACTTCTCTTTTTGGCCTCAAATTCAACTTCTTCAATAAATTTATTTATTAAAGCTTCGCCAGAAAGTTTTTCTATAATTTCACCTTTTTTCATCACTAATCCACTACCTTTTCCAAAAGCTATTGCAACATCTGCACTTTTAGCTTCTCCAATAGCATTTACAACACATCCCATAACTGAAACATCAAGTGGAGTTTTTATGTGTGCTGTTCTTTTTTCTATTTCAGATACTGCACTTACTAAATCCGCTTCAATTCTTCCACATGTTGGACAAGAAATAATATTTAAACCCTCTTTTGCAATTCCAACATCTTTAAGTATTGCTCGCCCTACTTTTATCTCTTCTTCTAACTCACCTGTCATAGAAACTCTTAAAGTATCACCTATTCCATCAAGTAATAAAGCACCTAAAGCAATAGAAGATTTTATAGTTGAATGAAATTGTGTTCCAGCTTCAGTAACTCCTAAATGGAAAGGATAATTATTCATCGGTCTTAATTTTCTATAAGCTTCAACAGTCCTTTGAACATCACTTGCTTTTAGTGAGACTTTAATATCTGTAAACCCTAAATCTTCAAGATATTTGATATTATAATCCGCACTTGCAACCATACCTTCTGGTGTTTGCCCATATTTATCTTCAAACTCTTTTTCAAGCGACCCAGAATTTACTCCAATTCTAATAGGTATATTTCGCTGTTGACAAGCACGAACAACTTCTTGAACTCTTTTTTTATCACCAATATTTCCTGGATTTATTCGTATACAATCCACAACTTCAGCCGCAATTAAAGCTAATTTGTAATGAAAATGTATATCAGCAACAAGTGGTAATTGAACTTGTGATTTTATCTCTTTTAATGCATCAGCAGCTTCTTTATTTGGAACTGCAACTCTTACTATGTCTGCTCCTGCAAAGTGCAATCTTGTGATTTGATCAACTGTTGCTTTGACATCTGATGTTTTAGAAAATGTCATTGATTGTACTGGGATTGGTGCATCACCACCAATAGGAATATTTCCTACGTATATCTGTTTTGTTGGGTATCTTTTTATCATAAACAAAATTTTATCCAAAAGAATATTTAATTTACTTAAACTTCTATTTTGAAAAAATTCGGTAAAATTCACGGATTATTGAAAAAAGGATTATCTTTATGCAAAATATTGCAATTTTTGATTTAGTTATAATTACTATTACTCTTTTATTAGGATTAAAAGGACTTTTTAGAGGAATTATCAAAGAAATATTTGGAATTATAGGCATAATCGGAGCAATTTTTGTAGCTTCAAGAATTTCTACACAAACAGGAGAATTAATCGCTCCTGTATTGGTTTTAGAAAATCAAGCTACTATTAAACTTATTGGATTTGTAATTGCTTTAGTTATTGTTTGGCTTATTGCTTATAGTGCTGGAGTTGTTGTAAGCAAAATATTTTCAGCTAGTGGATTAGGAATAATCGATAGATTTTTTGGGTTTTTATTTGGAATGGCAAAAATATTTTTAATATTTTCTGTTATTGCTTATGCACTTTATCAAGTTAATTCATTTAAAAAAGTTATTGATGAACAATTTAAAACTTCTATTTTGATGCCTTACTTGCTTGATGTTGGTTCTGTTATCATTAAACTTGACACAACTGCTTTGACAAATAATATTGATAAGGCAATTGAAACAGTTACTGATACTCCTTCAACTATTCAAAATACAACTCAAGAGATAAAACAAGAAGTTGATTCAACTTTAAACAATGTTCAAGAAGTTGTTGAAGATGGTGTAAAAGATGCAGTTGAAGAAGAAGTGAAAACAACAAAAGATAAACTAAAAGATATTGCAAATAAAAATGAAAATAATCAATAAAGGATTTTAAAATTGTTTGAGAATATATACATACAACAAAGAATAGAAAAAGCAAATAAATTAAGAGAAGATGGAATTAATCCATACTCAAATGAAAGCTCAAGAAACTGTACTATTTCAAAATATCTAAATGTAAATAGTGATATTTTTCAATTAGAAGAAAAAAGAGATGAAAATCGAAACTACACAGTTGCAGGTAGAATTAAATTTTTTAGATTAATGGGAAAAGCAAGTTTTTTAAAAATTGAAGATGAAAGCGGAATGCTTCAAATTTATGTAGCAAGAGATAACTTGCCAGAAAATTTTTATAATGAAGTTTTCAAAAAAAATATTGAAGTTGGTGATATTATAGAAATTTCTGGTTATCCATTTGTAACTGGACACGGTGAGCTTTCACTTCATGCTGATAGTTTAAAAATCCTTACAAAAGCAATCTCTCCACTTCCTGAAAAATTCCATGGAATTCAAGATAAAGAGTTAAGATATAGACAAAGATATTTAGACTTAATTATGAATAGTGAAGTGAGAAAAACTTTTCATATTAGAAGTAAAGTTATAAGTTTAACTAGAAGATTTTTTGAAAACAAAGGTTTCTTAGAAGTTGAAACTCCAATGATGCACCCAATTGCAGGTGGAGCAAATGCTAAACCATTTGTTACTCATTTCAATGCTTTAGGTGTTGATAGATTTTTAAGAATTGCACCAGAACTTTATTTAAAAAGATTAATAGTTGGTGGATTTGAAGCAGTTTTTGAAATAAATAGAAACTTTAGAAATGAAGGAATGGATGCTACACACAATCCTGAATTTACTTCAATTGAATTTTATTGGGCATATAAAACTTATAAAGATTTAATTGTTTTAACAAAAGAGTATTTTGAATATTTATTTGAAAATTTAAATTTACCAACAATTCTTCCTTATGGAGAATTTAAAATTGATTTTAATAAATTTAGTGAAATTCCACTAATTCAATCTTTATATGAAATTGGTGGTGTTCCACAAGATATAGTTGAAGATAAAGATAAAATTCTTGCTTTCTTAAAAGCTAATAATCTTGAAGCTAATGCTAATTTAAATCTTGGTCAACTTCAAGGTGAATTGTTTGATGAGTTTGTTGAAGCAAAACTTATAAATCCAACATTTATTACAGAGTATCCAGTTGAAATTTCACCACTAGCAAGAAGAAGTGATGAAAAACCTCATTTAACAGATAGATTTGAGTTATTTATTGCAGGAAAAGAGATTGCTAATGCTTTCAGTGAGTTAAATGATCCAATAGATCAACTTCAAAGATTTGAAGGACAAATTGCTGCTAAAGAAGCTGGTGATGATGAAGCACATGAAATGGATGAAGATTTTGTAAATGCTTTATCTTATGGTATGGCTCCAACAGCTGGTCAAGGAATAGGTATTGATAGACTTGTAATGATGCTAACAAATGAACACTCAATTAGAGATGTTTTATTGTTTCCAGCAATGAAACCAATAAAACAAGAAATAGATTTATATTCAGAAGAAAAATAAAAAGGAGAAAGAGATGAGATATATAACAGAAGCGAAGTTAAAAGAGGCAGATGTAGAAGTATATAATATCATAGAAGAGGAGTTGAAAAGACAAACAACTCACTTAGAGATGATAGCAAGTGAGAATTTCACATCTCCAGCAGTAATGGAAGCAATGGGAAGTGTATTTACAAATAAATATGCAGAAGGTTATCCATATAAAAGATATTATGGAGGATGTGAACAAGCTGATAAAGTAGAACAATTAGCAATTGATAGAGCTTGTGAAATATTTGGATGTAAATATGCAAATGTTCAACCACACTCAGGAAGCCAAGCAAATGGAGCAGTATATGCTGCATTAATAAAAGCTGGTGATAAAATCTTAGGTATGGATTTATCTCATGGTGGACATTTAACTCATGGTTCTAAACCATCATTCTCTGGACAAAATTATCAAGCATTCTATTATGGAGTTGAACTTGATGGAAGAATTAATTATGATAAAGTTGAAGAGATAGCAAAAATAGTTCAACCAAAAATAATCGTTTGTGGTGCTTCTGCATATGCAAGAGAAATTGATTTCAAAAGATTTAGAGAAATAGCAGATTTGGTTGGTGCTATTTTATTTGCAGATATTGCACATATTGCAGGTCTTGTAGCAGCTAATGAACATCCAAGTCCATTTCCTCATGCACATATAGTTACAACTACTACTCATAAGACTTTAAGAGGTCCAAGAGGTGGTATGATAATGACAAATGATGAAGAGATAGCTAAAAAAATAAACTCAGCTATTTTCCCAGGACTTCAAGGTGGACCACTTGTTCATGTAATAGCAGCAAAAGCAGTAGCATTTAAAGAGATACTTGATCCAAAATGGAAAGACTATGCAAAACAAGTAAAAGCAAATGCAAGAGTGTTAGGAGAAGTTCTAACAAAAAGAGGATATGATATAGTAAGTGGTGGAACAGATAATCACTTAGTATTAGTAAGTTTTTTAAATAAACCATTTTCAGGGAAAGATGCAGATGCAGCTTTAGGAAATGCTGGTATTACAGTAAATAAGAATACAGTACCAGGAGAGACAAGAAGTCCATTTGTAACATCAGGGATTAGAATAGGATCTCCAGCATTAACAGCACGAGGGATGAAAGAAAAAGAGTTTGAATTAATAGCAAACAAAATATGTGATGTATTAGATGACATAAATAACACTAGTTTACAAGCTAAGATTAGCAAAGAGTTAGAGGAATTATCTAGCAATTTTGTTATTTATAATCAAGCTTCATATTAAAGGCTTTAACAAATAAGGATATATTATGCAAATAAAAGGTGAAGATTTTTTAAAGAAAGTTCAACTTCAACAAGAAAAAGAAGAATTAGAACGAAAATTAACAGAACTTGATGAATCAAGAATATCGATTAATAGCATTAATTTGGGAAATAATCTTAATAACGCGTATAGAAATATTGAAGAAGAGACTCCTTCAATTAACCTAAATAGAAATTCTATGAATAATCAATTTGAAGATGAACCTCATGAATTTGATAATATTATGCTAGAAAACCCAACTTTTGGAACAACAGGCGAAGATAATAAGAAAAAATACCTAATTTTAGGTATTTTACTTGTTGTATTATTTTTATTAACTATTATTATAATCCGTCTTTTAACAAGCGATTCAAAAAAAGAAGATCAATTTACATCAAATAATAACTCTTCAGAAATGAGAACATTATCTGAGAATAGTAATGCAATTGATGCAAATTATCAAAAAATAGTTGATACAGATAGAGCAAGAAAAGAGTCAAATGAAACTATGGTTCCATTACCAAATGCTACTTCAACTGATAGTAAATTAAATGCAATTGCTGAAACAAATCAAGCAAATACTCCTTCAGTAAATGAAACTTATCAAGCTGAAGCAAAAAACTCTATTTCAAATCAAGAAATGGATGATACTATCAAAAAAATCGAAGAAAAAAAAGCAAATAAAAAAGAGGAAACTGTTCAAAAAACTCCTACTGCAAAAACTGAATCAAAAAAATCTATAAAAGATTTAGTTGAAGGAAATTCAACTTCATCATCAACTGCTCAAAACTTTTCATCAGGAGCAAATGGTTATTTTGTACAAATTGGTGCTTTTTCTAAAAGACCAAGTGAAAGTTATTTAAATAGCATTACAAAAGAAGGATTTAAGTATAAAGTTATTCAAGAAGAGGTAAAAGGTACAATGTACAATAAACTTCTAATTGGTCCTTATTCATCAAGTTCAACAGCAGCTTCTAGTGTTTCTTCTATAAAAGAGAAACTAAATGTAACAAGTGCTTTTGTAGTTAAATATTAAAAGAGAAATTATGAATTTTTATAGCAAAGAGCTTTTTTTAGACCAATTTACTCCAGTTTCAATTTATGAAAGAATAAAATCTATTTATAAAGATGAGATTACTTTTTTATTTGAAAGTACAATAAATTCGAGTGCAAGCGATGGAAATTATTCTTATATAATTATTGGTGCAAGAGAAAGAGTTTGGTATGAAAATGAGACTTGCTATTTTAAAAATGAACTAGGAAAAGTTGAAGTTGTAGAGTCTAATCCTTTGAGATTTCTACAAAAATATTATAAAAATTTTGACAAAAAAATATATAAAGAAAAAGCTTTAGAATTAGGTATTGGATTAATTGATGGATTTATAGGTAATGTTGGTTATGACATGGCTAAAGAGTTTGAACCTAAATTAAATGCCTATATGAAAAATCTAAAAGATCAAATTGAAATTCCTGATTTAGATTTGATTCGTCCAAATATTATTTTAGCTTTTTCACATAAAACATCAAAACTTGTTTTACTAACATCTGTTGAATCAAAAAAAGATGAATTAAAAACAATTGAAGATTTATTAATTGGCTCTTACAACTATTTACCAATTAAAAAAGCTACTATTTTAGATGAAGGAAAATTTAACTTTACAAAAGAAGAATTTTTTGAAAAAGTTGCTAAATCAAAAGAGATGATAAAAGCTGGTGATATATTTCAAATTCTAATTTCAAATAGATTTATTCAAAAAGCAATTGTTGATAATCTTAGTTTTTATAGAGTTTTAAGAAGTAAAAATCCAAGTCCTTATTTATATTTATTAGAATTTGAAGAGTTCTGTATTGCAGGAAGTTCACCAGAAGTTATGGTAAGACTTATAGATGGTCATATTCTATTAAGACCAATTGCAGGTACAAGAAAAAGAGGAAAAACTTTAGAAAAAGATTTACAGATGGAAAATGAGCTATCAAATGATGTAAAAGAAAAAGCGGAACATTTGATGCTTGTTGATTTAGGAAGAAATGATGTAGGTCGTGTTGCACATCCAGGAAGTGTAAAAGTAACTGATTTAATGCGAGTTGAAAGATATTCTCATGTTATGCATATGGTTTCAGATGTTGAAGCAATTATTGATAATAAATACGATATGTTTGATCTATTTATGGCAACATTTACTGCTGGAACTATGACAGGAGCTCCAAAAATTAGAGCTATGGAATTAATTGCTTATTATGAAGGTATTAAACGAAGTTTTTATTCAGGAAGTATCGCTTATTTTGGATTTGATGGAAATATGGATAGCGCAATTACGATTAGAACAACTATGATTAAAAAAGATAGTGTTATTTTCCAAGCAGGAGCGGGTGTTGTTGCTGATTCAATACCAGAACTTGAATATTTAGAAGTTCAAAATAAATTGGCTGCAAACATTGCAACATTAAAAGATTTATCATAAAGGATTACTTTGTTACTTGGTGTAAATATTGATCATATAGCTGTTTTAAGAGAAGCTAGAAAGATAAATGATCCAAATCCATTAGATGCTTTAAGTATTTGTAAATTAAGTGGTGCAGAGCAAATAACTATTCACTTAAGAGAAGATAGACGTCATATCCATGATAATGATGCAAAAGCAATTATAGAACAATCATCACTTCCAGTAAATTTAGAATGTTCAATAAATAGTGATATTATTGATATTGTTTGTAAATTAAAACCTTCAAGAGCAACTTTAGTTCCTGAAAATAGAAATGAAGTAACAACAGAAGGTGGTCTTGATATAAAAGGAAACTTTGAAAAACTTCAAAAAGTAATAGATAAACTTCATGCAAATGAAATTGAAGTTTCACTTTTTATTGACCCAAAAGATGAAATAATTGAACTTTCAAAAGAACTTGAAGTTGAATGGATAGAACTTCATACAGGAACATTTGCTAATATTTATGCAATGCTTTATTCAAATTTAGCTTCAACTCACCATTCTATAAAAGAGTTAGAACTAAGTAAAAGTGAACTAAAAACAAAACTTTCTAAATCAATAAAACAGATAGAAACTTCTTCAAAACTTGCAAAAAAGTTAGGACTTAAAGTCGCTGCTGGTCATGGACTAAATTATCAAAATGTTACACTTATTTCAAAAATTCCTGAAATTGAAGAGTTAAATATTGGTCAAAGTATTATCGCTCGTTCAGTATTTACAGGTTTAAAACAAGCTATTATTGATATGAAAGAGTTAATAAAAAATGATTAAAGAATTACCAAAAATAGCTATAAGCATTGGTGATTTAAATGGTATTGGAATAGAAATTGCTCTAAAATGTCATAATCAAATTTCTAAAATTTGCCAACCAATTTATTGTATAAATAATAAAATGCTAACTCAAGCTTCAAGCTTATTAAAAATAAGAATTCCAGAAAATTTTGAATTATTTAAAACAAAAGGTGATTTTGAAATCAAACCTGGAACAGTTTCAAAAAAATCAGGGAAATACTCATTCAATTCTTTTATGGATGCAATAAATTTAGCTAATAAAAAAGAAGTAGATGCTATTTGTACACTTCCTATAAATAAAGAGTCTTGGAATAAAGCAGATATAAAATACAAAGGTCATACTGAAGTTTTAAGAGATTATTTTGGAAAACATGCAATTATGATGTTAGGATGTGAAAAAATGTTTGTAGCGCTTTTCACTGAACACATCGCATTAAAAAAAGTTCCAAAAAAAATAAATGAAGAAGATTTAACAAAGTTTTTAATTGATTTTTATAAAAATGTAAAATCTGAAAATATTGCTGTACTTGGATTAAATCCGCATGCAAGTGATAATGGTGTTTTAGGAGATGAAGAAGTTGAAATATTTAAAGCAATAAAAAAAGCAAATAAATATTTTCAAAAAGACATTTTCAAAGGTCCAATGGTTCCAGATACTGTTTTTTCACCGCTTTCAAGAAAAAACTTTAAATATTTTGTTGCTATGTATCATGATCAAGGACTTGCTCCTTTAAAAGCTTTATATTTTGAAGAAAGCATTAATGTAAGTTTAAATTTACCTATTATTAGAACTTCTGTTGACCATGGAACAGCATTTAATATAGCTTATAAAAATGAAAATGTAAACACTCAAAGTTACATAAATGCAATAAAAGAAGCAATAAATTTAATACAAAATAAAAAATGAATATTTTAGAATCTTGTTATGAAATACACTTTTCTAAAATAAATTTTATTGAAAGAAAAGTAAAAATTACAAATCCAAAAACCATACTATATGGTGCTCCCAAAACTGGTAAAAGTTTCTTAATTTATGATTTCTTATCAAATTTTAAAAGTGAAGAGTATCTGTATATTGACTTTTCTGATTTAAGAAATGATGAAAACTTAACATCACATGACTTAGAAGAATTTATAAAAAATAACCAAATTAAAACTCTAGTTTTAGAAAATTTTGACTTCCAATTTTTGATTCCTAAATGTGAAAACATTATAATATCAACAATGTATCCAAAAGAGATTCAAGGTTTTGAAACTATAAATCTAACAGCTTTAGATTTTGAAGAATATTTACTTCATGATAATAAATACCAAAATATCACTCAAAGCTTTAATAACTATCTTAAATTTGGTAATCTACCTGAAATTATCCATTTAGATGAATACAAAAAAATCCATAGATTACAAGAAATTATAAAATTATCTTGTAAAGATGAAACAATTTATGAAATACTAAAAATAATAATAGAAAATATTGACGAAAAGAAGTCTCTTTTTCAATTATTTAACTCTTTGAAAACTAAAATAAAAGTTTCAAAAGATAAATTCTATGAAGTTTGCAAAAATTTTGAAGAGAATAAAATAATATATTTTTTACCAAAATATAACCAAGAAAAATCTGCTAAAAAAATTTTTTGTTACAATTTTTCATTTTTTAAATCGATTACTCACACAAAAAAATTTAAAAATGAATTTTCAAATATGATTTTTTTGGAATTAATCAATAAATATGAAGATATTTACTATCTTGATAATATTGATTTTTATATAAAATCAAAAAAACTTGCCATTATATCTATTCCTTTTTTTAACTCATTTTTAAATGCCTCTTTAATCAAAAAGATTATAAAAAATGCACTTGAATTTGATATTGAAGAAATTAATATAATCACTATTTCAAATAATGAAAAAATTTCTGACCCAAAAATCAAAATAATTGCTACTCCTTTTTATGAATGGGCATTAAGCTAAGTTTTTGTTAATACTTTTTTAGATAAAATCCAAAAATTATTGAAGGAAAAAAGTAGATGAACAAACGAGTACTTGTTAAATTTTCTGGTGAGGCATTAGCTGGTGCAGAGGGTTATGGTATTGATACAAAAATATTAGATTATATAGCTGAAGAGATAAAAAGTTTAGTTGAAAATGGTATTGAAGTTGCCATTGTTATTGGTGGGGGAAACATAATCAGAGGTGTTACAGCTGCTGCTGATGGTGTTATAAAAAGAACAAGTGCAGATTATATGGGAATGCTTGGAACAGTAATCAATGGTGTTGCTATGCAAGAAGCCTTAGAGTATAAAGGTCTTAGTGCAAGATTACAAACTGCCATAAAAATGGAACAAATTGCAGAACCATTCATAGTTAGAAAAGCTATGAGACACTTTGAAAAAGGAAGAGTTGTAATATTTGGAGCAGGAACTGGAAATCCTTATTTTACAACAGATACTGGTGCAACTTTAAGAGCAACAGAAATTGGTGCTTCAATGTTAATAAAAGCTACAAAAGTAAATGGTGTTTATGATAAAGACCCAATGAAATATCCTGATGCACAAAAACTTGAAACTTTATCTTATGATAGAGCATTAGAAGATCAAATCAAAGTTATGGATGATACGGCAATTGCTTTAGCAAAAGACAATAAACTTCCAATAGCTGTTACAAACATGAATGAAAAAGGTAATCTTTTACGAATTGTAAAAGGTGATTATAGTAAGTGTTCTATAGTAAAATAGATATTTAATTAAAGGAAAAATTATGATTAGATTAGAAGAAAGAATTTCAAAAGCTTTAAAACAAGTTGACAATGATAGATATATTTTAGCAATTGCAGTAGGTCAAAGAGCAGATGAATTAAGTAAAGGTGCAAAACCACTTTTAGAGCAAAACACTCAAAAAATGAAATATACAGATATCGCAATAGATGAAATTGCTGCTGGTCTTTTAAAAATTGAAGGTTTAGTTGATAAAAAATAAGTTTGCTAATTTAATATTTTTATCTGAAAATTTATGAATCAATTTTTTAAAGAAATTCAACATATAAACAGTGTTGAAGATGCTATAAACAAATTAAAAACTCTGATTGATATTTCACCAAAACTTTATGAAATAATAAATTTTATAATAGAAGCACATGAAGGTCAATTTAGAAAAAGCGGTGAACCTTACTGTGTTCATCCAATATTGGTTGCTTGTGTAACTGCTAGTTTTTCAAAAGATGAAGCAGTTATTGCAACTGCCCTACTTCATGATGTTGTAGAAGACACTTCTTACACTTTAGATTTTGTAAAAGACAAATGGGGTAGCGATATAGCCCATATGGTTGATGGTCTTACAAAAATAGTTGAAATACGAGAACACGAATTTGTAACTCCCAAAGATGCAACTAACTCAAAAATAATCTCTTCAGCTTTAACTTTTAGAAAAATGTTAATTGCGTCTATTGATGATGCAAGAGTTTTAATAGTAAAACTTTGTGATAGACTTCATAATATGCTAACACTTAGTGTTTTACCAGACCATAAACAAAGAAGAATAGCTGAAGAAACTTTAGTAGTTTATGTTCCTATTGCAAATAGACTAGGAATTTCAACTTTAAAAAATGAACTTGAAGATTTAGCATTTTTTTATATTTACCCTGATGAATACAAAAAAATTGACGATTTTTTAAAGCAACATGAACACTCTATGCAACTTAGCTTTAATAATTTTATAGCAACAACAAAAAATCTTTTAGAAAAAAATGGCTTTGAAGCAGACAAAATAAAAATTTACTCAAGAATAAAACACCATTACTCAATCTACTTAAAAATGCAAAGAAAAGGTATTTCTATTGACGAAGTTTTAGACCTTTTTGCTATTAGAATTTTAGTTGAAACTCCAATAGATTGTTATAAAGTTTTAGGATTTATGCATCTTGAATTTAAACCTTTAGTTTCAAGATTTAAAGATTATATTGCAACACCTAAAGAAAATGGTTATCAAACAATTCATACAACAGTATTTTATAACTCTAAAATTTATGAAATACAAATTCGTTCATTTGATATGAATAGCGTTGCAGAATATGGAATTGCGGCTCATTGGCAATATAAATCTGGTGTGAAAAACTCAACAAATCTTAATTGGTTAAAATCACTAGAATTTTCAAATGAAAATATCGAAGAATTTTACGCTGATGCAAAAGAAAATTTATTTAATGATGAAATAATAGTATATTCACCAAAAGGTGAAGTTTTTATTCTTCCTGTTGGTTCAACTGCTTATGACTTTGCTTTTGCAGTACATACAAACATAGGTAAAAAAGCTATTTCTTGTTATATAAATAAAATTAAAAAACCTCTATTAACTGTTTTAAAAAGTACAGATATCGTGCAAATTGAACTTGGAGAAGAAGTGGTTGTAAGATGTTCTTGGATGGAAATGGTAAAAACTTCAAGAGCAAAAAAACAGATAAAAATACTTTGTACTCAAAGACAAAAAGAGATAGATGAATTATCAGGGAAAAATATAATAAATACTGTTTTTTCAAGATATTATGAAAGTATAACTGACACTTTTCCTATTGGAAATTTATATAAAGTTCCAACTGTCTTAAGCTTTTTTAAACACACAAAATTATTACTTGAAAAAAAGATAGCAAAAGATAAAGGTTTGATGGCTAGATTTAAAATTTTAACAAGTAAAATAAAAGAATTTAAATTTGATAATATGCTAATATACTCTAATTTCAGTATAAATTCTGTATCATTTGACCATTGTTGTCATCCAAAATTTGGAGATGATATTGTTGCGTTTAGAAATGGTCACGAAGCCATTATTCATCACAAAATGTGTGATAAAGCTTACAATAGAATAAAAACAAATCAACAAATGCTCTTTTGTACATGGACTAAAAATAGTGTTTATCAGTACAAAATGCTAATAAGTATCCCAAATACTAGAGGTGAATTAGCAAGAATATTCACTTATCTTTCTCAAAATGAGTTTTATATTTTGGGAGTATCATTTGGAAGACAAAAGCATACATATATTCAATACTGTGAAATAGAGTTTGAAACAAATAAATCAAATATTGATGAAGTAAAAAAAATTGTAGAAAAAAGAATAAAAGTTATAGAGTTCTTTTCAAAAAAAGATGCTTATAACAAATAATTTAAAGGTTAAAAAACAATGGATAATAGAGTTTTAGAAGCATTAAATGAGATAAAAAGAGGAGTTGCAGAAATTATCGATTTTGAAGCAATAGAAAAATTAATAAAAAGATATTTTGAAACTGGTGAAAATTTTTATGTAAAAGCAGGATTTGATCCAACTGCACCAGATATTCACTTAGGACATACAGTTTTAATTCAAAAGCTTGCACTTTTCCAAAAATTTGGTGGAATTGTACAGTTTTTAATTGGTGACTTTACTGCAACAATTGGTGATCCAACAGGAAAAAGTGAAACTAGAAAAGTATTAAGTAGAGAACAAGTTTTAAATAATGCAGAAACATATAAACAACAAGTATTTAAAATTTTAGATGAAAATAAAACACAAGTAGTATTTAATAGCTCATGGTTAAATGAATTAGGAACTGCTGGACTTATAGCTTTAGCTTCAAATTTAACAGTTGCTAGAATGTTAGAACGAGATGATTTTTCAAAAAGATATAGTTCAAATACTCCAATAGCAGTAAGTGAATTTTTATATCCATTACTTCAAGGGTATGATTCAATTGCATTAAATTCAGATGTTGAGTTAGGTGGAACAGACCAAAAATTCAATTTATTAATGGGAAGAACTTTACAAAAAGCATATAACTCTAAAAAGCAACAAGCTGTTTTAATGATGCCAATTTTAGAAGGATTGGATGGTGTTCAAAAAATGTCTAAATCTTTAGGTAACTATATTGGTGTTACAGATGAACCTTTTGATATGTTTGGAAAGATTTTATCAATTTCTGATGAACTTATGTGGAGATATTATGAACTACTTTCATCAAAATCTTTAAAAGAGATTGAAGAATTAAAAATTAATGTAGAAAATGGTTCAAAACATCCTAAAAAAGTAAAAGAAGAACTTGCAATGGAAATTGTTGATAGATTTCATGGAGCAGGATTTGGAGAAAAAGCTAAAGATGAATTTGAAAAAGTATTTGCAAAAAAAGATATTCCAACAGAGATAGAAGAGTTTCACTTTGAAAAAGAGATTTGGATTTGTCAAGCTTTAGTTGATTCAAAATTAGTAGATTCAACTTCTCAAGCAAGACGAGATATTAAAGCAAATGCAGTTTCTATAAATCAAGAAAAAATAAATGATGATAAACTAATTTTAGAAAAAGGTGAATATATTTTACAAAAAGGTAAAAAAAGTTTCGCTAAGATATTAATAAAATAAGAAGGGCTAATTGTGAAAATAGGAAAATATGAAATAAGGCATCCAATTATTCAAGGTGGAATGGGTGTAGGAATAAGTTGGGATCAATTAGCTGGAACTGTTAGTTTAGAAGGTGGTCTTGGTGTAATCTCTGCTGTTGGTACTGGTTATTACAAAAATTTAAGTGAAAAAGTTCACATAATTACAAAAAGAGATAAACCTAAAGATGTAATAAACTTTTATAGTAAAGATGCATTAAAAGAGATTTTTGATAATGCAAGAAAAATCTGTGGAAAACTTCCTCTAGCATGTAATATTTTATATGCAATAAATGATTATGGAAGAGTAGTAAAAGATGCTTGTGAAGCAGGAGCAAATATCATAATTACAGGAGCTGGAATTCCTACAAATATGCCTGAATTTACAAAAGATTTTCCAGACGTTGCACTTGTTCCAATTGTTTCAAGCGCAAGAGCTTTAAAACTTATTTGTAAAAAATGGCAAAGATACAATAAAATTCCTGATGCAGTAATCGTTGAAGGACCTTTAAGTGGTGGGCATCAAGGATTTAAGTATGAAGATTGTTATAAAGAAGAGTTTCAATTAGAAAATATTGTTCCTCCTGTTATTGAAGAAGCTAAAAATTGGGGAGATATTCCAGTTATTGCAGCTGGTGGAATTTGGGACAAAAAAGATATTGATAAATTCTTAGGTCTTGGTTGTGTTGGTGTTCAAATGGCAACTAGATTTATAGGAACATTTGAATGTGATGCAGATGCAAAATTTAAACAAGTTTTATTAAACGCAAAAAAAGATGATATTCAACTAATGAAATCTCCGGTTGGTCTTCCAGCACGAGGAGTTAGAACAAATCTACAATTTTCAATAGAAAACCACACAGCTCCAAAAGTTCAATGTGTTTCTAATTGTGTTGCACCTTGTAACAGAGGACATGAAGCAAAAATCGTTGGTTACTGTATAGCAGATAGATTGGGTGCAGCATATCAAGGTGATGTTGAAACTGGTTTATTCTTTTCTGGTTCAAATGGCTATAAAATAGATAAAATAATTTCTGTAAAAGAACTAATGGAAAAATTAGTTAAAGGAGAGTAAAAATTTTGAGATTTTTTTTTCTCCTTATCTTTTCTTTTAATTTACTCTTCTCAGCGGCTAATACTAGTCTTGAGCAGCAGTACCGTGATGCAAAAATAGATTTTCTAAAAGCATCACTAAAAGATAATGATGATGAAAAAATAACAGAACTACAAAAAATCATAGATTTAGGTAAAAAACTAAAAAAAGATACTCGTCCTGATGAAAAAAAACTTGAAGTTTTAAGATCTAAAAATTTAGGGAAACCTATTACAAAGAATAGTACAAAATCAAATCAAACTCAAAATGTACAATCACAAACAAAATCTGAAGAGAAAAAAAACTCACAAAATGTTTTATATTCTATAAAATCTGTTTATACTTCAAATAACACAGTTGTAATTGATTTTAATGTTGATATTAGCCAGAACGATGTGAAATACTTTAAACTAAATCCTAACCCATCTTATAGAGATGTTTTTGATATAAATGGTTATTTTAAAGATGCTGTTAATACAAAATTATCATTAGATGAAGTCGAAAATATTGTTGTAGGACAAAATCAACCAAATGTTTTAAGAATTGTTTTTTCTAATAAAACAAGCCCAAATATAACATATACAATAAGTAAAAGACAAATTATAATAATAGTAAATGGAAATAGCTCAAATAAAAAAGTTTCTAAACAAGAAATAAAAAATGAACCTAAACAAACTTCATCTCAAAATAAAACAAATTCAAAACAAAATTCTGAAGTAACTACTAAAACAACAACTCCCACAAAAGTTACAACTCCAAAAAATAGTATAAATAAAACTATAGTTATAGATGCTGGTCATGGTGGTGATGATGTTGGTGCAGTAGGACCAAATAAAAGATATGAAAAAGTTATAAATTTAAATGTAGCAAAATATTTAGAATCAATTTTAAAACAAAGAGGTTACAAAGTATATCTTACAAGAAGTACAGACGTTTTTATTAAAGTTATGGATAGAACAGTTTTAGCAAATGAAAAAAATGCAGACCTTTTCATCTCTATTCACACAAACTCTATGCCAAAAGAAAAAGCGAATAGTACAAGCGGTATTGAGACATTTTTCTTAAGTCCTGCTAGAAGTGAAAGAGCAAAAAAAGTTGCTGCTTTAGAAAATAAAGATGATATTAGAGAGATGAATGAATCATCAAAAAGTGCATTTTTAGAAAGCCTTAATCGTCCAAGAATAACAGCTTCTCATAAGTTTGCAATAGATGTTCAATCTGGTTTGTTACAAGCAGCTAGAACAAAGTATAAAGATGTAAATGATTCAGGAGTAAAAGAAGGACCTTTTTGGGTTTTAGTTGGAGCTCAAATGCCATCAATTTTAATAGAAGTTGGATTTATTTCTCACCCTGAAGAGAGTAGAAGACTTTATGAAAAAGATTATCAACAACTTTTAGCAAATGGTATTGCTAATGGTGTAGATTCTTACTTTTCAAAAAATCCTTAATTTCATTTATTAAATCTTGCTGTTTCTTTTTTATTTTAGGAAGATTATTTAAAGAAAAGAATTTTACTTTTGAATTTTCCCAAGATAAATATTGTTCTTTTAAAGTATCATTTATAAAATATTTTTCTATATTTTCTATATTTTTAAAATTTACTAACCAAACTCCAACATCTTTATCATCATTTAATTGTTCAAAATACTCTTCAAATAGTGCGACATCAACACTTATTGAACTCTCTTCAAAGAATTCTCTTTTTGCACACTCATATGCAGTTTCATTTCTAGTTTTTGTACCTTTTAAGCAGCCCCATCTATCTTTACTTGCTACAGATTTGCACAATAATATCTTTATATCATCCCCTTTTACATAATAAGGAACGATTCCATAAGCTTTAACCAAAGATGCCATATTTTTTAGCCTTTTAAGAATTTATCTTTTTATTATAAAAGTAAATAGAAAAAATTACCCAAATAAACATAGTTAAAAGCATAGATATTTCAGGAATAACAGTACCAGAACTTGTAAGTCTAAATACTAAAAAGAAAAATCCCCATACAATCAATGTTCCAAAAATTGAAAAGGATACAAATTTTGCCATATTAAAAAATCTACTATTTAATGAAGCAAATGAATAGACTAAAATAAGGATAGGAATTACAAAAAATGGAATAATTAATTGATTATATAAAATAGTTCTTATTTTTTGAGTATTCATGCCTTGATCTTTTAATAAAATTAAAGCTGATACTGCATCCATAATAGAAAAATCTGATTTACTTTCATATACATTATCTAAAATTTTTGGTTTAAAACCTTCTAATGTATGTAAAAATTTTTCATATCTAACATCAAGTTTTGAGTTATTAATATCTATATTTTCAGGTTTATTTATAACTTTTACATCAACAACATACCATTTATCATTTTGAAAGTATGCTTTTTCACCAATAATTGTTTCAACTAAATTATCGCCCTTAACTTTGTAAATATGAATGTTTTCTGCCTTTTTTTCTAAAGGTAATAATTTTTGAAAATATACATAGTATTCATTATATTTTAAAAAAATATCACTTTTTGTATTTGAGAAATATTCATCATTTAATATTTTTCTTTTTTGTTCGTAAGAGTAAGCTAACGGTGTCATTTGTAAAAAAATCAAAGTAATTAATAAAGATATTGAGACAATAACAACTGGCATAAAAATATTTTTTCTTGTTGCACCAAGCGCATTAAAAGCTACAAATTCATTATTTTTAATAAATAAAACTAAAGTTACAATCCAGCCAAAAACTATCGATAAAGGCAAGGCTAAAGTTAAAGTAAAAAAGCTATTATATAAAATATAAAGTAACTGTAAGTTTGCAGAAGCAGGAATATTTTTAAAATTTTGTAAATAATCTATTCCAACAAAAAAAAGTTCTAATGAAATTAAAACTATTATAAAGTTAATTAAATATTTTTTTAAAATGTACTTGCTTAATATACTCATGATTACTTCAATGTGAATTTAGATTTTACTTCATCAATGTCAGCAGTTTTAAGTGCTTCAATTGCATTTATAGTATGTTTTATTATATCTTCTAATTTATTTAACTCTTCTTTTGAAAAATCACTTAATACAAAATTTGCAACATCATCTTTATTTTGTGGCTTTCCAATACCAATTCTTACACGAATATAATCTTTTCCAATGTGAGAATCTAAAGATTTTAAACCATTATGTCCACCATGACCACCACCAATTTTAAACTTAACTGTTCCAAATGGTAAATCTAAATCATCATGAATTACAATAATATTTTCTAAATCAATTTTATAATACTCTTTTATACTATGAACTGCAACACCAGAATTATTCATATATGTTGTTGGTTTTGCAAAAAGGTTATAACCAGATTTAAGTAATGTTGATTGAAAGTTTGAATTATTTACGTTTGAAGTTTGTAAGTTTTTAGCCATCTCATCGATAACTAAAAAACCTACATTATGTCTTGTATATTGATATTTTTCACCAATATTTCCAAGACCAACAATTAAATACATAGTTTTAATTATTTAGCTTTAATAACACCAACAACTGGTACTCTTGGGTCTAAATAACAATCTACATTTGCAGGGAATTGAATATCTCTAATTAAAATATTGTCACCTGTATCTAAATTTGTAACATCTAAAACTATTTCATTTGGTAAATTTTCAATAGTTGATTTTACAGGAATTCTTCTTGTATGAACCATTAAAAGACCTTTATTTTTAAGACCTTTTGCAGTTCCAACAGCTTTAACTGGAATACTATAAGAAGTTCTAACTCCAGCTTGTGCAACCATTAAATCAACGTGTAATAACTCTGAAGTTAATGGACATTTTTGATACTCTTTTACTACAACTTTTAATACATTTCCACCTAATTTAACATCAAATGCTAAAGTTTCTTTGTTTCTTAAAAATTTGATAAACTCATTTTTTTTGAATGCTGCAGCAACGTTTTCTAAACCTTTACCATAGATATTTGCGATTAAATATCCTTCTCTTCTTAAAGTTTTAGTAGCTTGTTTTGTCATACTATCTCTGATGATACCCTCTAACATAACGATTCCTTTGTTTTAATTTTAAATTGAGTCGGGATTATATTTTAATTTAACTAAATATTTGTTGAAGTTTTTATTTAACTCTTGATTAATTCAAATTTAGCTATTATATTAACCTTAATTAATCAAAAATATAAGGTAAATCCAATGATATTATTAGATGGAAAAGCATTATCTGAAAAAATCAAAGCAGAAGTAAAACTAGAAGTTGAAGAAATAGTAAAAGAAAAAGAGATAACTCCAGGGCTTGCAGTTATTTTAGTTGGAAATGACCCAGCAAGTGCAACTTATGTAGCTAGCAAAGCAAAATCATGTGAAAATGCTGGAATTTATTCAGTAGTTCATAAAATGCCAGAAACTATTACTCAAGAAGAACTACTTCAAACAATAGCAATGATGAATAAAAATCCAAAACTTGATGGTATTTTAGTTCAATTACCTCTTCCAAAACAAATTGACACAACTGTTGTTTTAGAAGCTATTGATCCATTAAAAGATGTTGATGGATTTCATCCATATAATGTAGGAAGAATGGTTTCAAATCTTGATGCATTTTTACCTGCAACTCCATTTGGTGTTATGAGAATGTTCGAAGAGTATGGTATAGAACTTAGTGGAAAAAATGTAGTTGTTATTGGAAGTAGCGATATTGTTGGAAAACCAATGGCTTCACTTTTAATAAACGCAAAAGCAACAGTTACAGTATGTAATAGTAGAACAAAAGATTTAAAAGCTCATACATTAGCAGCTGATATAGTTGTAATTGCTGTTGGTGTTCCTTTCCTTTTAAAAGAAGATATGGTAAAAGATGGAGCAATAGTAATTGATGTTGGTATAAATAGACTTGATACAGGAAAACTTGTTGGTGATGCTGATTTTGAAGGATTAAAAAATAAATGTTCTTTTTTAACTCCAGTTCCAGGTGGTGTTGGTCCAATGACAATAGCAATGCTTTTAAAAAATACAATAAAAGCTTCTAAATTAAGAGAAAAAAGAGAAAATAGATGTTAAAAAAAGTTTATAACTGGTCATCTTCTTGGACTGGTACAATAGTAATTGTTCTTGCAATTATCTTCTTTATCGCACAAGCATTTGTAATTCCTAGTGGAAGTATGAAAAATACGCTTTTAGTTGGAGATATGCTTTTTGTAAAAAAATTTTCTTATGGAATACCAACACCAAGAATTCCTTGGTTAGAAGTTAAAGTTCTTCCAGATTTTAATGATAATGGACATTTAATAGAAGGAGAAAGACCAAAACGTGGTGATATCGTAGTATTTAGATATCCGCATAATGAGTCAATTCACTATGTAAAAAGAGCAGTTGCGACTGGTGGAGATATTGTTGCACTTAAAGATAAACACTTATATTTACATCCTAAAGAAGGAAATGAGTTTGTAAAAGCTAATTATCCTGCTGAAAATATTGTAGAAATTGATGATAAACTTTGGGTTGTTGATCCATATAAAAAAGAGCATCCAGGAATTCACACAGATCCAAGTGTTACAAACAATGGATATAATCCAAAAGAGTTATTTAACATGCATCCAATTGTTATTCCAGAAGATGAAACATTTATGATGGGGGATAATAGAGATCACTCAAATGATTCAAGATTTTGGGGAACAGTTCCATATAAATATATAGTTGGGAAACCTTGGTTTATCTATTTTTCATGGGATGATGATTATAAAATTAGATGGGATAGAGTATTCAAATCTGTTGATAGTCTAGAAAAAAATATTGATGCAAACACTCAAATTAATCATGAAGAAGGAATCTACTAATGAAATATTTTATAGGTGCAGATCATGCAGGAATTGAGATTAAAGCTTTTGTAAAAGATTTATTTGAGCAAAGAGGACATCAAGTAGAAGATTTAGGACCATTTAATAAAGATAGAGTTGATTATCCAGATTATGCATCAAAAGTATGTAAAAAAGTTCTTGAAAATGAAGGAACTATGGGAATTCTAATTTGCGGTTCAGGTTTGGGAATGAGTATGGCTGCAAATAAATTTGATGGGATAAGAGCAGCACTTTGCCACAATGAATATAGTGCAAGAATGGCTAGAAAACACAATGATGCAAATGTTATTTGCTTAGGTGAAAGAGTAAGTGGCGAAGGTATGATTGAAGCTATTATAAAAGCTTGGGATAAAGCAGAATTTGAAGGTGGAAGACACGAAGGTCGAGTTGCTAAAATAAATGCTTTAGGAAAAATGGGAAGTTGTAGAGCATAATTTTATGCTCCACTTTATCATCAATATAAATTACTAAAAAATCATCTTCTATCCATAATAATTATTTATCAATCTTTTTTCATAAAAAATGCCATTCATATTATAAGTGCCTATTTATCAATATTATGAGATAATCAAAACAAATTTAAAAGGCATATTTATGAGTGATTGGCAAGTATATTTAATGATGTTAGTTATTGTAGGATTAATGCTACTTGGTAAAAAAATGATGTTTTTTGATGACAATAAAAAGGATAAAAATTGATAAATCCAAAGATTATAGATTATATTTTTTCAAGTGCTTCTATTCAAAGATGGAATGACTATCCAAGAATGGTAGATTTAGTAGAGCTTGATAAACAAGCTCATAAATTCATCATCGCATACTTTATAGCAAAATTTGAAAATGATATAAATTTTACACACTTAATAGAGGCTGGTATTTTTGAGTTTTTAAGACGAGTAGTTGTAACTGATATAAGACCAGATGTTTTTAGAAAAGCTTTACAAAAAAAATCAAAAGAGATAAATTCGTGGGTTATTTCAAAATTAAAGCCATCAATTGAAACTATTGACAATGGTGTATTTTTACAAAAATTTGAAGAGTTTTTAAACAATCCTGAAATTTATAAAAAAGAGAGATTTATCTTAAAAGCAGCTTCATATCTTGCTACAAAATGGGAATTTTCAATAGTTTATCAAACAAGTCAATTTTTAAGTGATATTGAAGATGTAAAAAAAAGTGTAGATGAAGAACTTGAAGATTATTATGAATTAATTGCTGTTAGAAAAATAGCTTTAAATAAAAAACTATCAAAAATTGTAGATTTAAGTGGAAGATTAAGATTTCAAAAAAGATGGGCACAAACTCCAAGGATTCCCGAAACTTCAGTTTTAGGACATATGTTAACAGTTGCTATTTTTTCATATTTTTTTAGTCTTGAAGTAAAAGCTTGTGATAAAAGACTACAAAACAACTTCTTTACAGCTTTATTTCACGATTTACCTGAAGCTTTAACAAGAGATATAATAAGTCCTGTAAAATATAGTGTTGATGAGTTATCTGAAATTATTGCAGAGTATGAAGTTGAAAAAATAGAAGATGCTATTTTACCAAATATTCCTGAAAATATAAGAGATGAATTTTCATATATTTTAGGTATTTATGATGGAATAAAAGAAGAGTTTGCAAATAAAATAAAAATTGATGGAAAAATAGAAATAGTTGATGATATTTCAAAATATAATATTGATAAATATGAAGCGATTGATGGTCTTGCATTAAAACAATGTGATAAACTTTCTGCTTTTGTAGAAGCTAGTTTATCTATCTCTCATGGAATAAAATCAAAAGAATTAATAAGTGGTAAAAAAGAGATTTTAAAAAGCCTAAAAGAAGTTCAAGGAGTTGATTTTAAAACTATTGCAAATTTAATAGATAATGAATTTGGAACAACAGGACAAACTCAAGCTAGAATGGATTTTGAATAAACTTATTCAAATAGAAGAGAAAGCCTAAAAGCTTTCCCATTCATTGTCGTTAGTTTTAGATGATACTACTTTTGTATCTTTTTTTGTTGGTGTTACAGTTCTTTTCTCTACTTCATGTATTTGTTTATTATTAGTTCCAACATTTACATTTTTAGCTTTAACATCATGTTTACCAACAAACTCTTTTGAATCTGCATCACTTACTATTAGTTTTGATATCTCATCTGTTATCAATGCTACATCATGTGTTTGACTTGCTATCATTGCATTTTGTTGTGTTTGTCTATCTAATTGTGTTACTGCATCATTTATTTGTTCAATTCCAAGCAATTGTTCTTTACTTGCGTTTTGTATATCACTTATCAAGCTTATTGTTTGAGAGATATTTTGATTTAACTCTTTATATCCTTCTATCATATTTGTTGCGATACTTTTACCTTGATTTGCTTTACTTGTTGCATTTTCAACTATTGTTTTTATTTCTCTTGCTGCTTCAGCGCTCCTAGATGCTAGATTTCTTACTTCTCCTGCAACAACTGCAAATCCTTTTCCTGCTTCACCTGCTGTTGCTGCTTCAACAGCTGCGTTTAAAGAAAGGATATTTGTTTGGAATGCTATATTATCAATAACACCTATTGCTTCATTAATCAAATTAACTTGATTATTTATTTCATCCATAGCAACTGTTGTTTCATTTGCTAATTTCTCACCTTGACTTGCAGAAGCTGTTACTTCTGTTGATAGTTTTGCCATTTGTGCTATATTTTGTGTATTATTTCTTACATTTGAAGTTACTTCTTCTAATGCTGCTGCTGTCTCTTCTAAACTTGCTGCTGCTTCATTTGAGCTTAGGTTTAATTTATCTACATTTGCTAATAATACATTTGAGCTTTTATCCAATGTTAATCCATTTGTTTTATTCTCTACTAGCATTTGTGTCAATGTTTGTTGTAAAGTATTTAATCCATTTACTAAAGTTTCAAATACTCCACCTCTTTCATCATTTGCTTCCATTTTTAAAACTGGTATAAAATTATTTTTAGAATAACTAGTTAATACTTCATTTACATGTACAAATCTATTTTTTGTATTATCTATCATTTTATTTACATTATTTTTAAACTCTTCTAATGAAGCATTTGAAGTTGATTTCTCTATAAACTGTCCATACCATCCATTATTTACTCTACTCATTACTACTTTTGCATCTTCTATTAATGCTACATCTTCTTCTATTAATTTTTTAGTTTTTGCAATATTCTCATTTATAACTATTGCCATCTCTCCAAACTCATCTTTTGAGTTTATATCTAGTAAAGTTACATCATTTTTCTCTTTATTTAAGAATGAGAAGAAGTTAAGTAATTCTGTTTTTACTTTATCTAATTTTTTAATAATATCTGAGATAATTGAATATGATAAAAGAGTAAGAACTACAAATGAAATGACAATTGTTAAGATTATAGTTGTTTTACTTGAAGAGTAAATCTCTGCTGCAACATCAGTTTCATTTTTTGCAACATCTAGTTGAAGTTTTATTAATTCTGATACTTTTTCACTAATTGGATCAATATTTGGATAAAGTTCTTCTATTGTTATTTTTGTGATACTATCTATATCTTTATTTTTACATGATTGTTTTATTTTATTTGTTACTTCATCACCTTTTGCTACAAATGATTTTAAGCTATCAACTAAAACTTTCTCCTCTTTTGTTAACTCTGTTGATAAGTATTTTTCTAAATTTAATTTAATTTTAGTTTGAGCTTCATCAATATTTGAAACACATTTATCAAAATTAAAATTTCCATTTCTTGTTTGGTGTGTTGTATCAACTATATTAACTGCATATTCATCTGCAATAATTTTTAATTGTTCTAATGGAAGAACTCTATCATTATATACTCTTACTAATCCATTATTTACTTGTTTTAATTGAACTGTACCTAATATTCCTAATATTAATATTGCTAATAAGGCTATAAAAGAAAGTATTGATAACTTCGCTTTTGTTTTTAGATTTTGTAACATCTCTTATTCCCTGAATTATATTTTATATTGTAATTTTACGACATTTTATATTCAAAAGAAATAATAGCTTAAAAAAGAGGAAGAAGAAGGAAGAGGATATCTCTTCCTTCTTCCTAGAAGTTCTCCCATTCATCAGATTGCTCTGATCTTTTTGAACTCTTTTTATTTATAAATGGTGAATCTAACGATTTCTCTTTTTGATTATTATTCAACTCTTTATTTTTATTAATATCTTTACCTTTTACTTTATCTTTCCCTACAAACTCTTTTGCATCAACATCACTTACTACTAATTTTGCTATCTCATCTGCTACTATTGCTATATCTTGTGTTTGTGTTGCGATACTTGCATTTTGTTGTGTTTGTCTATCTAATTGTGTTACTGCATCATTTATTTGTTCTATTCCTGACAGTTGTTCTTTACTTGCGTTTTGTATATCATTTATTAAGTTTATTGTTTGAGATATACTATGATTTAACTCTTTATATCCTCCTATCATATTTGTTGCAATACTTTTACCTTGATTTGCTTTTATTGTTGCGTTTTCAACTATTGTTTTTATATCTTGTGCAGCTTCTGCGCTTCTTGATGCTAGGTTTCGCACTTCTTGTGCAACAACTGCAAATCCTTTTCCTGCTTCACCTGCTGTTGCTGCTTCAACTGCTGCGTTTAAAGAAAGGATATTTGTTTGGAATGCTATATTATCTATTATACTTATTGCTTCATTTACTAAGTTTACTTGATTATTTATTTCATCCATTGCAACTGTTGTTTGATTTGCAAAGTTTTCTCCATCATTTGCCAATTTTGTTACTTCACTTGACAGTTTTGCCATTTGTGCTATATTTTGAGTATTATTTCTTACATTTGAAGTTATCTCTTCTAAGGCTGCTGCTGTTTCTTCTAAAGATGCTGCTGCTTCATTTGAGCTTAAGTTTAATTTATCTACATTTAGAAGTAATTCACTTGAACTTTTACCTAAAGTCAATCCATTTGTTTTATTATCGATTAACATTTGTGTTATTGAATCACCTAAGCTATTTACACCACTTGCTAGTTTTAAAAGGTGTTCTTTTAAACCTTTTTGGTCTATTTTATTTAAGTAATTATAATTTGAATATTGTTCTAATACTTTTAATACATTATCTATATTATTTTCTAAATTAGAAGCCATATTATTTAAAACTTCTTTTAACTGCATCAATGCTGGGTTTGAAACACTTAGGTTTAATCTTTGGCACAAGTCACCTTGTTCAAATTCACCTAATACTGCTATTGTTTCATCTATTAGTTTTCTATCTTCTTCTATTCCTTTTTGTGTTTTTACTATATTTTCATTTACCACTTTTGCCATTTGTCCAAATTCATCTTTTGAATCTAGATTTATTAATTCTGCTTTTGTTGATTCTCGGTTTAGGTACGCAAAGAAACTAAATAGTCCATCTTGGAATGTATTTAGAAGATTATTTATATTTCTTGGAAGAATAATAGCTATAAAAATACAAATTACTAAAATAATTATAGAAATAATCGATACTAATGATTTTATATTATTATTTAGCTCAGATACTTTTGGTCCAAGTGCATTTTGATCTTCTTTTATTGATATTATCATTTCTTCTGATAAATCGCCAATTTTAGGACCAATTTTATAAAGCTCCCCTTCAACAATACTATTTCTTTCATTAATTGTTGTATGAATCTCCTTTATAGCACTTTTGTATATATTCAAATATTCTAAAACTTCTTTTAATTCTGAAGAATCTGTTGTTTTTAATATTTTTATTTTTTCTTCAAGATTTGAAAACTCTTTATTTACTCTGTTATAATGTTCTTCATTTTCAGACTCTATAAACTTCATAACATAAATTCTTGCTAGAAGAAAATCTTTTAGAAATTTTGAATATTGTAAAGAAATATCTGATTTGCCATTTTCTTGATTTCTATTTATAAAAGTAGAAAGTTTATTATCAACCTCTTTTCCGTTTTTATCTATTTGCTCTTCTAAAATCTGATTCTCTTTTTTCATAAGATTTACAACATTAAAAAAAGACTCTTTATATTTTGGAAGTAAAGAGTTAATCTCTTCTATTAAACGAATTCTCTGGGGATCAGTTATATTAGCTTTTGACTCTTTTGCTAAAGATTCAGTTTCTAAATAAAATTTATTAAAGCTATCTATATATTTTGATTCCTCAAGATTTAAAAAGTTTGCAATACTTAATCTCATCATAAACATACTATTTTCAAGACTCGAAATTATAAGAGAATTTTTTGCAATTCTTCGATAATCACTAAAACCATCTGCTGATTTACTAATCGAATAGTTACTGTATATTGATAACATTACAATAAGTAAAGTAATCACTGAAAAAGATAAAATCAACTTAAATCTTATAGATAAATTTTTATACATATTTTCCCCTTTTTTATAAATAATTTTATTATTGTTATTGTATTGAAGTATGGGTCAGGAATTGGTCAAATAATTTTTTATAAAAGTGACTATAAAACGACTTATTAATTATTAATATTAACAAATTACCAATTATTTGTTATTTTAAAGATTATTTATGTGATATTTGAATTTTAAAAAAGAAGGTGTTAGATTTTTTTTACAATAGATAATCTTAAATCCATATCATTATAAGTAAATTTTGTGATAGTTACTTCGATATCTAAAATATCTCCATATTTTGTTTGATGTTTAGTAAAAAAAGTTCTTTTACCAAATTTTTCAACATCTTCTCTAATTCTTTTTAGTTTTTCTAAAGATGTATGTTTATCAATTTCTTTCATATTTTTAGACAATAATTCTTCATAGTTATATCCTAACATTTCACAAGAAGTTGTATTTATATACTTTATATTTAACTCATCATCAATTACATAAATTGCTTCTTTTGAACTATCTATTGCTTTTTGTAATACAGTTAATTTTTCTTGCATTTTATATTGATTTGTTAAATCTCTTATAAGATATAAAATATACTCTTTATCATCATATAAAAAATAATTTGCAACAATTTCTGCTGGAAATAAAGTCTCATCTTTTTTTACTAAATTTGATTCAAATAAAAAAATTCTTTTTTCTTTTATTTTTTCCCAATGTATATTCCAATTTCCAAATTGATTTGGAATATTGTGGGTATCACCAAAATTCTCTAAAGCTATTAAATTTCTAAAGACTACTTTATTTTCTTTATCAACTAGAAAAATAGCTTCACTAATATGATTAATCATAAATTGTTTTAAATGAAGTCTATTTTTTATCTTTTCTTGTTCACTTATATCTTTTATATTTGCAACATAATAAAGAATTTCATTGTTTTCATTTTTTATAACATTTATATCTATTTGTACAGGAAAAGTTGTACTATCTTTTTTTATACTTATTATTTCAGTTGAAGAGAAGCTTTTTTCAAAAGCTTCTCTTCTTTTAAGTTCAAACTCAAGTTTTGAATCTTTAAAAAAAAGATTGTCTATATCTATTTTATCTATCTCATCAGTCATATAACCATACATTTTGTGAAAAGCTGGATTTACCATCTTTATATTTGAAGTCATACCAAAAAAAACTATTACTGTCCAATAAGTTTGATTAAAAATGTTTTCCCAATGCTTTATATTATTTTCTAATTCTTCTTGTTTTTCAACTTTTTTTTCTAAAATTGATATTCTTTCTAAAGTTGATTTTTCCAATTCATAAAATGATTTATTTTCATTATTTAAAATATATTCTTCATTAAAAAACTCGATTATAAAAAGAGCTCCATTTACACTATTCTCAACTGAAATCTTTCCTTTCATTCTCTCTTCAATTATTCTTTTTGTAATAAATAATCCTAATCCAATATTATTCTTTTTTGATGATACTCCAAAATCAAAAATTTTAGAAATAGGAGTTTGTTTTATTCCTTTTGCATTATCTTCAATATAGATTTTAAAACTATTTTTATTCGATGATGTTTTGATTTTTATCCAAGGATTTTTTATTTTTCTTTTTATTAAAGTATCTTTTGCATTTAAAACTATATTTAACAAAGCATTTATAAACTCATTTTTATCACCTAAAATAAAAATATTTTCATCTACTTCACAATCAAACCTAATATTTTCAGTTTTAAAAATATAAAAAACTAATTTTTCAATATTTTCTATCTCTTTTTTTAAATTAAATTTTGAATTAATACTATCTTCATTTTCTAAAATTCTATAAAAAACATCGATTGTACTTGAAAGATATTGGATAATACTATTATTTTGTTCCAACAAATCTAAAAGTTTATTTTTATTTAAATTTGGTTCTAAAAGAAGTGAAGCTTTCATATTAGTTTGAATTGCAGCAACTTCAGAAAGCGGTTCTCTCCATTGATGAGTAACATTTCCAACTAATTCTCCCAAAGACAGCTTTTTAGATTGGAAAAACAAAATTTTTTCTTGAATTTTAGATTTTAAGGTAATTTCATTTTTTTCTAAAACAATTTTTTTGATAATATCATTTAAAGTAATAGCTAGAAAAATCATCAACCAAATTCCTCCAAAAACATAAGCATTTTTAAAAAAGAAATTAATTGGTAGTAAATTTTCATACATCAAATAACTTATAAGTGCACCTAAAATATAACCAATTAATGCAATAAAATAAGGAATTGATGGAGAATAATTTTTAAAGATATTTGTATTTATTATAAAAAAATATAAAATAATCAATAAAAAAAGAAAAAATATTTTTAACCAAAAATTATCAGTATTAATAACTATATTTAAAAAAATGTAAAATAAAACAAATATTAAAAAAAGTGTCCAAAAAGAGAGTTTACTTTTTGAGTTATTTTTATTATAAAAGTGCAGATTAAATAGATTTAAAAATAAAAATGCACTACTAAAAATAAATACTTTTACTAAAGGTAAAAAGACTTTATTTATTTCAATAAAGCCATCAATAATAATCTCCAAAATTAATATAATCAATAAAGTTAGTGAATAAAAAATATATGCTTTTTCTTTAATTTGGAAATATTGTATTGTGCTATAAATAAATAAAGATAAGAAAATCCCAAAATATACACAAGAAAGTAGAATATTTGGTAAGTATTGAATTAGTATTTCATCTTTTTGCAATATTAGAAATGATGTAATGTAAGGGATAAAAGAGTCAATGCTGATAAGATAAGTAATTGGTGTATCATTTTTTTCTAAAAAAATGTGAGGAGTAAATCTATCTAAATAATCATTTCTTTCTTTAGAAATATTTATTAATTCATTTTCTTTATATTTATAAAAATCTATTTTGCTATCTGATATATTTATAAAACTCAAATATAAATTTTGTTCATTTTGATTTTTGATTTCAAAACAAAACCAAGTTACTTCAGGATCTTGTTCTGAACTCATAGCTTTAGATGGAAGGATAGAAAACTGATTATTTTTGCATTTTGAATATGCTTCTTGTGCAGATAAATCAGCTTTGTAAAAACTTGGTTGTTTTGTCATTTCTATTTTATAATCTGATTTTGATATTAGTGTATCATAAGCAAATAAATTGCTAAAAAGAATCAAAAAGATAAAAATCGTTTTTATCATATATTTAATTATTTAGAATTTCTAATCTATAACCTAAACCTCGAACAGAAACTATTATCTCTTGTTCAATTTTTTTTCTAATTCTCAATATTAGATTTTTTATTGATGATTCAGAAATTTCATCATAAGACCAAAGTGCAGAATATATCTCATCTTTTGTTACAGTTTTAGGATAATTCTCGATTAATAATTTTAAAAGCTCTAACTCTTTAACACCTAAATGTACAACACAATTTTTATAATATAGTTCTGAAGTTGTAAAGTTAAAGAATAAATCTTCTGCAAGGAAAAATTGCTCACTATTTTTTAAGTTTCTTTGTAAAGATTTTTTTATAGTAGTAATAAAATTATTAAATTCAAAAGGTTTTAAAATATATCCATCAACAGATAAATTTGCAGCATTTAATAAATACTCTTTTTCATTAAAATTTGTTAATAAAATTATTGGTGTATTATAATCATCATTTCGTATTTTTTCAGCTAAAGATAATCCATCCATTATTGGCATTTTTATATCTGAGATTATTAAATCTGGTGAATGAAGTTTATATAATTCTAATCCATCTTTACCGTTATCTGAAGTAAAAACCTCATCAAATAGCATTGATAAAACTTCACTAATCTGATTTTTGATAATATTGTCATCTTCTATAAACAAAACAGTTTTTTGTTTAAAAAGCATTAAATCTTTAGTCAAATGTAAAATCCTAAGTTGATTTTTATAAAAAGTAGTTCAAAAGCTTTCGATTATATCTTAGAAATTGTAAAAAAGGATTTAAAGATTTTATATAAAATATTTTAGAACTATTTTAGATGTTATTTTTTTCTTTTTCATTTAAATTTTCATGTACTTGCCTTCTTATTTCATGCAAGTGAGTCAAAATATCTTTTAATAACCTTTTTTTTAAAAGATACTCTTTTTTATTTTTATGTTTATCACATTCTACTTCTATATTTTTTATACTTATAACCAACAAATCATAAATATTATTCATTCTTCTTCCTTGTTATAATACATTTTTATTTAAATACAAATTATTTATTTTATATTTTTATATCATTTTTTTTTAATTAAATAAAAATATTTTCTTCAAAATAAATAAAATCTCTAACCCCTAATTATATCTAACATCATTTATTTTTTATACAAATAAAAAATTATTTATTAAATATATATTTTTCTGTAATTATAATAAATCTTATTTTATGGTAAACTTAATGCAAATACAAATGATAATAATTTATTATTTTTAAAAAACTGATTATTTTAAAAACATACATTTAAAATATTCTTTCATAATTATTAATTCTAAAATATATAAATTTTTTAAATATTTATATATTAATTTTAATTTATATTTATTAGACGATAAAAATTATTTTATAAAAAAAATTATTTATTAAATATTTTCATTATTAATATTATCTATTTTTATAAAAATTATTTTTTAAGATTTTTTAATGTATTTTTTGATATACTTCGAGCCTTGTGTTTATTTAGCAATTTATATCACTTATATTTTTATCAAAATGAAAAATGAAAAAAATCCCATTTTATTTACTTACAAACAAACTTTATACAATGAGTTTTAAAAATTATTTAAACTATTTAAAAGAAGATATTTTATCTAGTAGTTGGTTTAAAGAAAACTGCAAAAACAAGAATATTAAGGTAAAAATCTTATCTAAAGATTATTGTTCTAAAGAGACAAAAAATTGTTATTTTATATACAAAGAAGAGAAAGTTTATTTTTATAAACTTTTTTTATTGAAGTTTGAATATAAAAAAGAGATAAAAAACAATTATCACTTGAAGTTACTAAATATAAATATTAAACATGAAACTTTATTTAATCTAATAACAATGTTATTCTCTTCACAAAAATTATTTTTAGATACTGGACACTATCCAAATATAAATTTTTTGGATAGAAAAGTGTTTATTGAAACTTATGTAAAAGAATACAACTCTTATTTAGATTTATCGGTTTTATCAAAGATTTTGAATAATACTCACTATGAACAAGATGGTTATATTTATAAATTGAGTCATTTATTTCCTAAAAAAACTTTTATTTATTCTTTATACATAAAAATCTTATTAAGTACTAAAATTGATTTGAAAAATGACTTAGAAATAGCAAAACAACTATTTGAAATATATAATGTAAAAATATCAAGAAGAACAGTTTGCGATATTAGAAATAAATATTTAATTCCCAATATAAAAAAAATTGAAGAAAAAAATCTCACCTTGTACTTTAATAATTTTAACAATAATAGAAGACTTTTAAATAAAGAGAATATTTCTACAATAGAAAATAATCTAAAAGGCGTATATGAATTATCTTCAAATGAGAAGATTTTTTACCCTTTTGCAGAGAACAAAGTCATATATATTGGTTCATCAAATAACTTAAAAAAAAGACTAAAAACATATACTTCAAAAACTGCACATACAAACGATATTAAAAATTTTATAAAAGACAATGAAAAAATATATTTTAGAATAATCAAAACTTTTGATTATCAAGAGTATGAAAAAAAGCTAATTGATACTTTTATAAATCTTTATGGTGATTTACCAAGGCTTAATACTCAAAGAATTTTAAAAGAATTTATTATCGCAAAATAGCCTCTTCATAGGATAAAATAGTATTGACCATAATCAAGATAATATTTATCCTATTTTAATATACTTCGATTTTAAAATTATTAAGGAAAAGAATGTTTAATTTAAAATCATTATATTTTAGGATGACAATAGTGCATTATTTGGGAATAATAATACTTCCTTTAAATGCTATTTTATTTACAACCTCCACTATTTCTCAAATTGTTCAAATTATTATTACTTTAGCTTTAATTGTGCATGAATTAGATGAGAGAAAAAATGGAAAATTATTATCAAAAGAGTTGGTTAATTTTTTAAAAAATATGGATAATAAAAATGTTAGTTTTGAAATAAATACTTCAATGGCAAGTGAATATTCTGAAATCAAAGATGTTATTGATAAAAGAGAAAAAGAGCTTTTACAAAAAGAGAAAGAAGAATCACTTTTAATTGAAGAGGCTAAAATAGTAATGACTCAAGTAAAACACGGGATTTATTCTCAAATAATAACTTCTATTAGCTCAAATAATTCACTTGAAGAGTTTAAAAAAAGTGTTAATGAAATGATAGTTGAAACAAGAGAACACTTTTTAAATATCAATTCTATTTTGGAAAAATATACAAATTATGATTATAAAAAAAAGTTAGAACTAAAAAGAATCTCAAGTAATGGAGAATTTCAACATTTAGTTGATGCTATAAATAAACTAAAAGAGGCGATTACTCAAATGTTGGTTGAAAATAAAATAAATGGTATAACTCTTCAAAATTCATCTAAAATTTTATTAACAAATGTTGATAAATTAAATTTATCTTCAAATGAAGCAGCAAATAGTTTGAAAAATACATCAACAGTTTTAAGTGAAATAACTCAAAATGTTGATAAAACTTCAACTCAAACTATTCAAATGTCAAGTCTTGCAAATGCAGTTATTGGTTATTCAAAAGAGGGATTAAATTTAGCGCAGAAAACAACAACTGCAATGGATGAAATAAATGAAAAAGTAAGTGCAATTAACGAATCAATAACAATCATCGACCAAATAGCTTTTCAAACAAATATCTTAAGCCTAAATGCAGCAGTTGAAGCTGCAACTGCTGGAGAAGCTGGACGTGGATTTGCTGTTGTTGCACAAGAGGTGCGAAATCTTGCAAATAGAAGTACACAAGCTGCATATGAGATAAAAAAACTTGTTGAATCAGCAAATATAAAAGCAAATAATGGAAAAACTATCGCAAATGAGATGATAGAAGGTTATACAGTTTTAAATACAAATATTGATAAAACAATAGAGTTAATAAGTAGTGTTGCAGATATTTCAAAAGAACAACAAGTTGGAATTGTACAAATAAATAGTGCAATAAATATTTTAGAACAACAAATAAAAGCAAATGCTGAAGTTTCATCTCAAGCAAATAATATAGCAATAAAAACTTCAAATATTGCAAATACAATCGTAGATACAGCAAATCAAAAAGAGTTTGAAGGAAAAGAAAATATTTAAAAAAGAACCCAAGAAAACTAAAAATATTTAGTTTTCTTGGGATAATATATTTTAGAATTTAGTTTTTAATTCAAACCAAAAATTTCTACCTGGTTCATATATTCTTTCTTGAGCCATAAAAGTTGTAGCACTTGAAACATCTGAATTACTTAAGTGTTCCATATATGCTTTATCAAATAAGTTATCAACTCCAAAATTAAGTGAAACATTTTTATTATATTTATATCCACCATTTATAGAGAAGATTGAAGCACCTGGAGTTTCACCTTTGTCAACACCATTCATAACTATACTTCCTGCTCCAATATCATATCTGTCTTGTTTTGAAATAAATCTTGCAAGAATTCCAGCTGAATATTTTCCATTATCATACATAGCAGATATTTTACCTTCAAGTGGTGGTTGTTGTGCTAAAGGTTTATCATCTGTATCATTTTTCCCAATAACATGTGTTAATGATCCTATAATTTTATAATCGCTTGTTATTTGATAACTTGCACTTAATTCTCCACCATAAATAGTTGCATCAATATTAGATACTGTTGTATATGATGTTCTACCCATTCCATATGGAACAGTCATTGTATTTCCATTTTCATCAAACCATCTATTTAAAATATAGTCATCAACTTTACTATAAAACATAGAAGCTGAAGTTGTTAAATCACCATTTGTCCAACTAGCACCAATATCAATTTGATTTGTTTTTTCAGGTTCTGGAATATCTATTGAAGTTATCGCATTTGGATTTGCTTTATTTGAATTATTTATACCTTCAAGGTTATATTTTGTTCTTTCCCAATAATCAGCAAATCTTTCAGAGTGTCCAAATCCGATATATGTTTTTAAACCATAATCTGGAATATCTTTTTCATATCTTAAAAATCCACTTGGCAAAGTCTCTTTATCTGTTTGATTATAATTTGGATTGTTATAAATTAACATTCCTAGTTTTGTTCTTTTATCAATTACTTCATGTTTATCTAATCTAAGTCCAGCAACAATTCTATTATCTTCATTTATATCAATAGTAGATTCATTAAAAAATCCAACTTGAGAAAAATCAAAATCTGTTTGTCTTGGAGCAGAACGCATATCACTATCCGCTATTGAAGAAGATGTTTTCATCATAGCACTTCTTGCTGTATGTTCATCTTCTTTAAAATCTATACCAGATACATTTGTCAATAAAAGAGATGGTATTTCAGTAGTAACTTTTAGATTTCCTCCAATTGTTGTTCTATCTGGATTCATACCTGAATATACTTTTTTACCTGTCATAGAACTAATAGGAGCTTCTCTTAGTGAGTAATTATCCATGATATGGTCAACATAGTTTCTATAAACTTGCATTTCAACTTTTTCTACATTTTTTGCAAGATTATATTTTATTACTTTTAATGAAATATTTTCTCTAAGTAATTTTGAAGCATCCATTGTTCTATCAGCATATTTTGCTTCACCATCACCTTTTGAACCTGAAATTTCAAAAGTAGTATCATCTGTAGGTGTATATCCTAAAGTAAGACTTGTATTCCATCTTGTATATTCAGAATTTACAATATCACCTTTACCATCTTTATAATCATTTGAATGTGAACGAGTTGCAATTAACTGAGCATATCCTAAAGGTCCACCACCACTAACATCAAGAAATTGATCACTTCTTCCAAAACTTCCTTGTTTAAAAGAAGAATATATATCATAATCAGGTGTAGAATAATATTTAGGATTTTTTTCAAATTGCACTACACCAGCAGAAAAACCAGAACCTGCTAATACAGTTTGAGGACCTTTTGTAATAACTACACTATCGTATGATTCAGGGAAAATATATGCAGTAGGTGGATCCATTCTTCCTCCACATCCTCCATATACCTCTTGTCCATCTGAGAATATTCCAAGTTTAGAACCAGACATTCCTCTAAATATTGGATCTCCATCTGTTCCACCTTTTCTTTTAACAGAAAAACCTGGTATATTTTTCAAAAAATCAGCTCCATCACTAGCTGGAATTGGTTGAATTGGATTTTTAGGGTCCGTTATAACTTTTAATGGATTGTCAGATTCAACAATAGAAACAACTTCTATTTTTTCTAAAACAGATGTCTCTTTTTTTTCAGTAGCTTTCTCTTCTGATAAGAGTAAACTTGTACATAAAGATAAACATAAAATAATCCTCTTTCTATTCACAATAAATTCCTTCACTAAAAATTTGACTTATTTTAGGAAAGAGGTGTTAATTTTCTGTTAATTTATTATTAATTTTTATATTTTTTATTAACTAATCTAATAATTTAAAATATAGCCTTAAAAGCTATATTTTAAATTTACGTATCCATATCTTCCTGGATCATTAAATAAAACTCTATCTCCAGCAACTTCAACATATGTAATATCTTGGTAAGTATTTGTAGAGTTATAAACTTTATCAAATAAATTATCAACTCCTAAAGTTACTTCAAAATGTTTAAACAATGCTTGAGTATATTTTAAATTTACTACTGCATATCCAGCAAGTTCTTGTTCTTTTGCACTTGCATCATAACTATCCCATCTATCAACAGCAATTACTTCTGCTTTAAATTTAGATTTTGCATATTCATAATTTACTGCAAAATTTGCTTTTAATGGTGTAATTTCTGCTAAATCTTTATCATTTCCTGTATATTTCCCATCTTTTTTACCTTTTAAGTAAGCAACTCCATAATCAAAAGATAAATCTTCAGTTAAATAATAAAATCCACTAACATCTAATCCATAAATTTTTGCATCAATATTTTCAAATGAACCACTGTTATAAATATAATCTTTTAACTCTGAATAAAATATTTTTGGTTTTATAAAGAAACTTCCAATCGTTTTTTCAAATCCTAAATCTGCTTCATAGTTTTTTGTATCTTCTAAATTTGGATTTGAAGCTGTTGTTTGTTGATAAAGTTCTCTTGCATCTGGAACTCTTGAAGATTTTCCAATACCAGCAAAAACTTTACTTTCATCATCTATGTTATATGCACCAAAAACATATCCATTTAAACTTGAATATTTATTATCATCAACATTTGGTCTTTGAGTTTCTACATCTGTGTAGTCATATCTCATTCCTGCTTCTAAATCTAAAGCACCAAATGATTTTTCAATTTTTGTAAATACAGCTTTATTTGTTGTATCTGTAGAGTACATACGATTAGTATCACTTGGCGTAGTCACACCAGTATTTATATTTGTACTATACATACCTCCTCGCCAATTTCTAACACTCGTATCAAGTCCAACTGTAACTAAAGAGTCTCCAACATCTAAAGAGTTTTTAACTGTTGTTCCCCAAACAGAAGTTTTTAATTGATTTGTCATATACATATTTCTCATCATAGCATTCGAATTTAAGAAAAAGTTTCTCTCTTTTGTGCTCATAGGATGATCAACTTTTGAATAATAGTAGTCTAAATCAAGCTGTTTTGATAAACTTCCTAATTCTCTAATTGTATATCCTAAAGTATAAATATCACTATCATCATAATCAGCATCCATTGGACCTGCTGGATATAAAATACCATCACTTCTATTTGCTGTATATGATAGTTTTAAATCTTGGTCATCTGTAAGATTAAATTGAAGTTTTGATAAAACACTCTTTTTTTCAAAACCATCTAAGTCTTTATTCTTATATTGTTGTACTTTTGGAACTCCTCTTTTTATTTGTTGTTGTAAGAAGTTATCGCCATTTCCATCTTTGTATTGTTCACCTTTTTCAGTTGATGCTGAAATTAAAGCTTTAACAAAATTATTTCCTCCACTGATTGTTGTACTAGCTTTTTTATATCCAAAACTACCCGCATTTAGATTTATTTCCCCATTAAATCCCTCTTTTGGTTCAACTGTATCAACTTTTACTAATCCACTTAAAGTTCCAAAATTTTCGACATCATAAGGACCTTCAATGATTTTTACACTCTCTATATTATTTGTAACAATATGAGAAGTTGGTGGATCCATTCTATTTGGACAAGCTCCATAAATTTTTGCACCATCAATTAAAATATTGATATTATCCTTTTTTTGCCCTCTTAAAATAATATCATTTGCTATACCATTTCTTCTTACTATTGAAATATTAGGAGAATTTTTCATCAAAGCATCAGCTAAATCTGCACTTTTTAATTCTTCATTACTAATATCTTTTATAAGCTCTGAATTTGCTTTTTCAACTACATTTATGTCTTTTAAAGTTGTAGTTTCATTTGCACCTAATATAGCAGTTGCAATAAGAGACAAAGAGATGATTTTCTTCATAAATTTTCCTTCTACATATAAAATTTATATAAGTATTGCAAAGAGGTGTTAATTTAGTGTTAAATAAAAAAAGAGATTTTGCCAAACTATTGATTTTAGAAGCTTTTTGTAAAGCTTTGATATAATAAAAACAGATGAATTAATAAGGAATAAAAAATATATGCAAGTTATTATTAGTATTGCCATTTTTATTGTAGTTGTTACAGTAATAATTTATAAAATAAATGACCGATTTGAGAAAAGAGAGTTTATAATCTTTTTATTAATCATAATCTTTACAACTATTGGTTTTATATATTATGAAAATTCTGTTAATAACTTCTTTCCAAAAATGTTTAAAGAAAAATATGAAAAAGAAAAAAATACTCAAATTGAAAGTTTAGAAGCCCAACTTTTAAATAATAAAGTTGTTAGTTCAAAAGATAAGTTTATTTACAAATTTACATATTTGGTAAAAAAAGATAATAAAGAGTTTTTATGTACGATGAATAATGTTGAAATAAATAAAATCCAAAAAGAGTTTATTTTTAAAGATTTTGCAAATTTACAAGAAGAATGTATTGAAAAATGAAAAAAGCAACAAAAGAAGATATACAAATAATCAAAGAAGCTTTTTTAGAACATTATAAAGAAGCTGTTACAGAGTTAAATTATAAAAATGATTATGAACTATTAATAGCAATTATTTTAAGTGCACAATGCACAGATAAAAGAGTAAATATCATAACACCTGCTTTATTTGAAAAATATCCAAGTGTAAAAGAGTTAGCGGTTGCCGATTTAGGAGATGTTAAAGAGTTACTAAAAAGTTGTTCTTTTTTTAATAATAAAGCACAAAATATTGTAAAAATGGCACAAAGTGTTGTGATGAATTATGATGGAAATATTCCTCACAATCAAAAAGAGTTGATGAAACTAGCAGGTGTTGGAAATAAAACTGCAAACGTTTTTATGATTGAATTTGAAGGTGCCAATCTTATGGCTGTTGATACACATGTTTTTAGAGTTTCTCATAGATTAGGACTTAGTGATGCTAAAAATGTAACATTAACAGAAGCTGATTTAGTAAAAAAATTAAAAGGGGATTTACATATCTTTCACCAAGCTATGGTTTTATTTGGAAGATATATTTGTAAAGCTGTAAAACCTGAATGTGATAAATGCTATTTCCCTCAAGTTTGTAAAAGTAAAAGTGGATTTAAACCAGCTTAGTTTAAACTAAGCTCCACTTTTAATATTTTCTTTTCCAATAAACTCTTTATTGTTTGCATCTTCTACTATAAGTTTTGCTATTTTATCAGTATTAATTGCAATTTCTTGAGTTTTATTAGCTACAGTAGCATTTTGTTGAGTCTGTTTATCTAAAGATGATATAGAATTATTTATCTGTTCAATTCCTTGTAATTGCTCTTTACTAGAATTTTGAACATCATTTATCAAAGAGATAGTTGAAGTTATATCTTGATTTAATTTAACATATCCATTTATCATCTCATCTGCTACATCTTTACCTTCTGATGTAATTTCTTTTGCTTTTTCTACAATATCTTTTATCTCTTTTGCAGCTTGAGCACTTCTATTTGCAAGATTTCTCACCTCACCAGCAACAACAGCAAATCCTCGCCCTGCTTCTCCAGCAGTTGCAGCTTCAACAGCTGCATTTAAACTTAAGATATTTGTTTGGAAAGCTATTTGATCTATAACACTTATTGCTTCATTTATTAAATCTACTTGATTGTTTATATTTGACATTGAATTTGTAGTTTTATGAGCTAGTTTTTCACCATCATTAGAAGATTTTTCTAAATTTGAAGCTAAACAGGACATATCTGATATATTTTGAGTTGATTGTCTAATATTATTTGTAATCTCTTCTAATGCTCCTGCTGTTTCTTCTAAGGCAACTGCTGCTTCATTTGAAGATTTGTTTAAAAGATTTACATTATTTAAAAGAATATTTGAACTTTTTTCTAAACTCAATCCATTTTTCATACTATTTGATAACATATTTGTTATTTCAGAGCCTAAATTGTTTATTCCTAAAACAAGTTTTCCAATCTCTCCTTGTAAATCTTTATTTTTTATATTATTAGTAAAATCATATTTTGAATATTTTTCTAAAATCTCTAAAATGCTTGTTATATTTGTATTTAGCATAAAAACCATTTTATTAAATACATTTTTTAGTTCACTAAGTTGTGGATTTGATGCTTCTAAATTTATTTTGCCATTTAAGTTTCCTGATTGAATCTGATTAGAAATATTTACAAACTCATTTACAATATTATTATCAGCAATTATCCCTTTTTCTATAAAATCAATATTTTCATTTATAGTTTTTGCCATTATTCCAAATTCATCAAGCTGTTTTATTTCAAGATAACTTGCTTTTTGTCTTTTCCTTGATAAAAAATCAAAGAAATCTAAAATTCCCTTTTGTGTAGAATTTATCTTTTTACCAATTGAATTACTCATTAAATATGCAAATATTATTGCAATTGCCTGAATTAAAAGTGTAATTAAAACAGTATCAATCAAAATACTATTTAAAGCTTTTTGAATAAAACTTAATTCTATATCTGCACCAATTAAATATATTTTACCAGTTGGCGACTCTTTTGATATAATTAGTGTATAAAAATGCCCATATTTATCAATAGTATTTTCAAAAAATTCATTATTCTTTTTAAATCCATTTTGCACCATCTCGCTAGCATCGTATTCAATCATAAATTCATCATATTCACCACTTTTTAGTTCTTCATCTGTTGCACTAGATATTGCTGTATGAACTTTATTATCTGATTCTTTTGTCATTACATAGATATATTCTAAATTGATTTTTTTAGCAAACTCACTCAATTTTTTGATGTAATTTAAATGTAAATCAGCATCTATAGGATTATCAAGTGTATATTTATCAACAAAATCTTCCCCTAGATATAAAGATGTTGCGTTGATTCCTGCTCTTAACTGATTTTGCATAGAATCATAAAAAGTATTCTTTTGACTATAATATATGAATATCCCAAAAGAGATACTTGCAAATAAAGATATAGTCATTAAAGAGATAAATATCTTCTGTTTTACACTAATAACCATTTTGTTTCCTACTTAAAAATTTTTTTATTTTACTTAATAAATTCTTAATTTAATAATAATTATAAATATTTATTATAAGAAACTTTTATCTTAGATATCTTTTATTTTTGCGATTTCATCTCTTAATCGTATTGCTTCTTCAAAGTTCAAATCACTCGCAGCTTTTTTCATCTGTTTATTTAACTCTATTAAGATTTTTTTACGCTCACTTGCTGGCATTTTTTCTAGTTTTTGTTTTTTCCAAGCAACATCATCATACTCCTCAAGTTTTAGATTTTCATCAAGTTTTCTTTTTGTAGATTTTGGAGTAATATTGTGCTCTTTATTAAACTCTTCTTGAAGTTTTCTTCTTCTATTTGTCTCATCAATTGCAAATTGCATTGAGGCTGTAATTCTTTTAGCAAATAAAATAACTCTTCCATTTTCATTTCTAGCAGCTCTTCCAATTGTTTGAATAAGAGAAGTTTTACTTCTTAGAAATCCTTCTTTATCAGCATCTAGAATTGCAACAAGTGAAGTTTCTGGAATATCTAAACCTTCTCTTAAAAGATTGATACCAATTAATACATCAAATGTTCCAAGTCTCAACTCTCTTATGATTTGATTTCTTTCAATTGCATCAATTTCAGAGTGCATATATTTTACTTTTATTCCTAAATCAGCATAATAAGAAGCAAGTTCTTCTGCCATTTTTTTAGTTAAAACTGTTACTAAAACTCTTTCATTTTTTGCTATTACTTTTTTTATCTCATCATGTAGTTTTTCAACTTGAAATTCACTATCTATTATGTCGATAATTGGGTCAAGTAATCCTGTTGGTCTTATAATTTGTTCAGCAACAACTGAACTCATTTCAAGTTCAAGTTCATTTGGAGTTGCACTTACAAATACATAATGTGGTGCTTTGTTGATAAATTCATCAAATTTAAGTGGTCTATTATCAAGTGCGCTTGGAAGTCTAAATCCATACTCAACTAAAACTTCTTTTCGGCTTCTATCAGCTGCATGCATTCCACGAAATTGTGGTAAAGATACGTGTGATTCATCAACAACAAGTAAAAAATCTTCATCCATTTGTTCAAAATAATCTAAAAGAGAGTATGGAGTTTCTCCAGCTTTTTGACCTGTTAAATGTCGTGCATAGTTTTCTATTCCTTTACACATTCCAGTTCCTTCAATCATCTCTAAATCAAACTCAACTCTTTGTTTAAGTCTTTGATACTCAACAAGTTTTTGCTCTTTTTGGAAAAAATCAAGTCTTCGCTCTAACTCTTCTTCGATTTCTTTTACAGCACGACCAAGATTTTCTTGTGTTACAACGAAAGGATTTACTGAATAAATAATTACTTCATTTAAATCTTTTGTTTTTGTATTTGTTATATATTCGTGTTTTGTAATAGATTCAACCTCATCACCAAAAAACTCAACCCTTATAAATTCATCTTCAAAATATGCTGGAAAAATATCTATTACATCTCCATTTACTCTAAAATCTGCTCTATCAAAAAATTTATCATTTCTTTTATATCCCATTTCTATTAGTTTTAATAAAAACTCTTTTTGAGAATAATTAAATCCAACTTCAACTCTTTGAACCATCGCTTTATATTCGCTTGGATTTCCCAAACCATAATTTGCTGATACTGAAGCAATTACAATTACATCATCAAATGATAAAAGTGAAGCAGTTGCACTAAGTCTTAATCTTTCAAGTTCATCATTTATTGAACTATCTTTTTCTATAAACAAATCGCTTCTTGGAATATAAGCTTCTGGTTGATAATAATCGTAGTAAGATATAAAATATTCAACATGATTATTTGGGAAAAATTGTTTAAACTCTGAGTATAACTGAGCAGCCAAAGTTTTATTATGTGTCATAATCAAAGTTGGCTTTTGAACTTTTTCTATAACTTTTGCAATAGTATAAGTTTTACCACTTCCAGTTACTCCTAAAAGTGTGTTGTATTGATTACCAGCTTTTATTGAGCTACTTAATGCTTCTATAGCTTTTGGTTGATCTCCACTTGGTTCATAATCACTTACTACTTTAAATTTTGCCAAAAATTATCCTTTTAAATCATTTCTTTTATAAATTCATCATTTTTAAATCTTAAATACTCTTTTTGACAACAAAGAGATGCAATATTTATATATTTTTGATTTTTAAAAATTAGAGTTTTACCTTGATGATAATGTCCTTCGATAATAATATCATCACTATAATTTTTTACTCTTTTTTCTACAATATTCTCGAAGTTTAAAATATTATGACAAATGTTTTTGTTTAATAAAGCTTGTTCAAGTTTTTTTGAAATAAAAAAATTTATATCTATAAAATTCATAAACTTTAAAAATATACTATTTCTTATTAGTTTACAAAATAGTTCATATTTCCAATCTAAAAAATTATCTCCATGAGATAAAGCAACTTTTTTTTCTTCTATTTTTACAAAAAAAGGTTGATTCTCTCTTTTTATTACTTTTATATTTGAAAAAAGATTTTGTAGATTAAAATCGTGGTTTCCTTCTAAGTAAATAATTTCTATATCATTAGATAATTTATTCAAAAGAGTTATAACTTCAATATTTTGTTTTATAAAATATTTACATTCACATGATAAGAAATCAAAAATATCACCCATTAAAAAAAGTTGCGAAATATTTATCTCTTTATTTTCAATTTTTTTTAATAATTGTAAAAACTCTTGATTTTTTTGATTGAAGTGAGAATCAGCTACAAAAATAGCCTCATCTTTAATTTGAAGATTCATCGGCTATTTTCTTTATAAACTTATCTCTTTGTAGTAAACTTTTAAGATTTCAAAAGTTTTAGCTCCGCCAGGAAGTGTTGCGTTTAATTCATCACCTGCTTCTTTTCCCATAAGTTGTTTTGCTAAAGGTGAATTAAAAGATATCATTCCTTTTTCAGCACTTGATTCTACTCCACCAACTATTGTGTAAGTAAATTCTTCATCTGTATCGACATCAACTAAGTCAATAGTTGACCCAAAACTTACTCTATCATGAGGTAAAGTTGTTGGATCAATAATAACTGCCTTTGAAATTACTGCATTTAACTCTGCAATTTGAATGTCAATTAACTTTAATTTTTCTTTTGCAGAGTGATATTCGGCATTTTCTTTTAAATCGCCTAACTGTCTAGCTTCATCTAATGCAATTACAGTTTCAGGTCTTTCTGTTTTTTTCAAAAAATCTAATTCTGCTGTTACTTTATTATAACCTGCTAGGGTCATTGGTTCCTTTTCCATCACATCTCCAATAAATATATTTGTGATATAATAGCCAAAAATTTGTAAAGAAGAAGTTTAGTATGAAATATGATAGAACAATAAAACTATTTGGACAAGAAACATTTGATAAGTTTAAAGATGTAAAGTTAATATTATTTGGTGTTGGGGGAATTGGAAGTTTTGCTCTTGATGCACTTTACAATACTGGAATTACAAATATCACAATAGTTGATTTTGATACTTATGAAGATTCAAATATGAATAGACAATTGGGAAGCCACGGAAATATAGGAAGAATAAAAGTTGAAGTTTTAAAAGAAAAATATCCAGAAGTTACTCCAATTCATGTAAAAGTTACTCCTGAATGGATTGATAACTTCGATTTTTCATCTTATGATTATATTTTAGATGCAATTGATGATATAAAACCTAAAGTTCATTTGATTAAAAAGCATTTTACAAAAGTTATAAGTACAAGTGGAGGAGCAAAAAGAATAGATGCTACTAAACTTGAATATATATCTATTTGGGATACTTATAACGACCAATTTATAAAAAAAGTAAGAACTGAATTAAAAAATCAAGGCTTTAAAAAGAAGTTTAAAGTTGTCTTTTCATCAGAAGTTCCTTTATGTGTAGAAAAAGGAAGTTTTGAAGGAGTTACTGCTTCTTTTGGGTTAATGATGGCATCTGTAACAGTTCAGAAACTATTAAAAAAAATGAAAAAAGCTAAAGATTAGTTAAAGTTTTAAAATTATATAATAATTAACTTACACGATAAAGGATTTTCATGAGCGGTATTAGTGGTAGTGTTGAACAAATGACACAAGGACATTTGAGAAATGTTCAGCAATTAGCAGTATTTTACACTGGTCATAATAATATTTACGCAATTAATATAGCAAAAGTTAAAGCTTTTATAATAACTGAAGAGGTGGCGATAAATGATACACCTAAAGATTCAGATATAATCGCAGGAATTGCGACAATTAGAGGTGAACCTGTAACGTTAATCAATCTTGACGCTTGGCTTGGATTAAAAGCTTTAGATGTTAGAGATTACAAACTAATTATTTTTTGTGAATTCAATCATAAAAAAATTGGTTTTTTAGTTAAAGATATGCTTGATATAGTTGAAAAAACAACTCAAGATTTAAGACATACAGAAGAAACAAACTCTAAAATCACATATACAACTTATGTTAAAGTAAATAACAAAGATGAGTTATGTACTGTATTTAATGCTGAACAACTTTTAAGAGACATTAAATGGACAGATGATGGAGATGATGATGTTAGAAAATATGTCGGAGAAGAACTACACTCAAATAAAGTAGTTTTAGCTGCTGAAGACTCTGGAGTTGCAAGAGAAGTTTTAACTAAATTCTTCCAAAAAACTGGAGTTAAATATGAAGTTTATGCAAATGGTGGACTTTTAATTTCAAGATTAGAAGAGTTAAATCCTTCTGAAGTTGGGATGGTAGTTACAGATATTGAAATGCCTGGAACTGATGGTTATCAAGTAGCTTCATTTATCAAAAATAACAGTAAATATTCTCACATTCCTGTAGTTGTAAATTCATCTATGACAACAGATGCAGTAAGAGGGAAAATGAACCAAATTGGAGTTGATGGATTTGTTGGGAAAACTGACATTTCAACTTTATATGACCTAACAAAAAGATTTCTTATAAGATGAGTTTTTTCTCATCTTATTTCTATTTATTCTCTAGCCACTTTTTAAAATATTCTATTTGACTTTCTGTTTGTTTTGTTGATGTTCCCCCAAAAGAGTTTCTAGCATTCATTGAATTTTTTAAATCTAAATATAAAACGATATCTTCATTTATATTTTTTAACTCATCATTTGCTTTTCTAATTTCATCAATTGAAAGTTCACTAATATCTTTATTTAAACTATTTGCAAGAGCAACAACATCTTTTGTAATATAATAAGCAGTTCTAAATGGCATATTTTGTTTTTGAACTAAATAATCAGCTAAATCAGTCGCTGTTAAGTGACCTATTTTGCAAGCATTTTGCATTTTATCTACATTTACTATCATTGTTTTGATAACTTCATTTAAAATTGAAATAGAAATTTCAACAGTTTTAACTGAATCAAAAACCCCTTCTTTATCCTCTTGCGTATCTTTATTATAAGCTAATGGTAAACCTTTCATTACTGTTAAAAGTGAAATTAAATTTCCATAAACTCGACCTGTTTTTCCTCTTAATAATTCAGGAACATCTGGATTTTTCTTTTGTGGCATAATAGAGCTTGTAGTTGCGTATTGGTCACTCATTCTTACAAATTGGAATTCATAAGATGACCATAAAATAAGTTCTTCTGAAATTCTACTAATATGCATCATAGTTGTACTTATATTAAATAAAATTTCAAGTGCAAAATCTCTATTTGAAACTGTATCCATAGCATTTAAAGTTGGAGCAGTAAATCCTAAAGTTTGTGCAGTTAGTTCTCTATTTATATTATGAGGAGTTCCAGCAAGTGCTGCACTTCCTAAAGGAGAATAGTTATTTCTTTCAAAAGAACTTTCAAATCTTTCATAATCTCTTTTAAACATATTTGCATAAGCTAATAAATGAAATCCAAAATTAAGCGGTTGTGCATGTTGTAAATGTGTCATTCCCGGAATTAGCGTAGTTGTATGAAGACTAGCAATATCAACAAAAGTTGCTACCAACTCTTTTAATTGTTCTTTGATGCTCAAAGTTTTATCTTGAACATATAATGTAAAATCTGTACAAACTTGGTCATTTCTACTTCGTGCTGTATGAAGTTTTTTTCCAGGCTCTCCAATAATTTCAGTAAGTCTAGTTTCAACTGCCATATGAATATCTTCATAAGCTAAAGAAAATTTAAATTCACCACTTTCAATTTCACTTTTAACTTGAAAAAGTCCTTTTTCTATAGCTTTTTGTTCTTCATTTGTTAAGATACCTTGAGAAGCTAACATTTTTGAATGAGCAATAGAACCTTTTATATCTTGTGCATAAAGTTCTTTATCAAACATAATTGAAGCATTAAATTCATCTAAGATTTGTGCATTTGTATTTTTTAAAATTTGATTATTTTGATTATTTTGATTTGACATTCGCTTTCCTAATAAAAATTAAGTTATCATTATAACACAAGTTTATAATATAAATTTAAAGGCTAAATTGCTTTATGGAAAATATTAAAGAGATAACAAAAAATACGCTTTCCGAATTAAAAAATCAGGATTTAGAGACAACTCCTGAAAATTATTTTATAGAATTTAAAAAGCAAGCTGATATTCTAGATATAAAATTAGATGAATTTAAACTTTTTGATAAAATTAAAAACTCTTTAACAACAGATGAAAAAAGCCAATTAAAAGTTGATTCATTCAATAAATTATCTAGTATTTTAACAAAAAGAACAACTGCGGAAGAACTAAAAGCATTAATTGAAGTTTTTAATGATATTTTAACTCCTTCTATAAATTTTGATTACATAGAAAATATAGAAGATTTTATTTGTGAAATTATGAAAAATCCTAAAAAACTTACAAATAAAAATACTATTTTTAAACTAAAAGAGTTTGCAAGTCAAAGAATTGATGCTGATAGAAAAGTTTTAAAAGATAAAACAAACGATATTGTAAAATTAACTTCTTTGATGAGTAGATATTTTGATAAAACTTTAAATGATAGTGATTCTTCAACAGATGAAATTGTAAGAATAAAAGATGATTTAATAAATCTAAATATTTCAAACTCTTCGCATAGAGAGTTAAGAGTTGTTCAAAAAAAACTTATAGATACAATATATAAAATAGAAAATTCAATAAAAGAAAATAATAAAATTCTTTCAAATAATATAGAAAAATTTAAATTTTTAAATAGACAAATAGAAGAGTTACAAAAAGAACTTATTTTAGTAAAAGAAGAGCAACAATTTGATTTTTTAACTTCATTACTAAATAGAAGAGCTTATCAAGAAGAAGTGAAAAAAGTAGAAAAACAGTTCACTATTTTTGGTTCAGATTTTGCGATAGTTTTTATTGATATTGACCATTTTAAAAATATAAATGATGTTTATGGTCATGCTTGTGGTGATGCAATATTAAAAAATTTTGCAACAATTTTAAAAGATTTAACTAGAAAAGAAGATATCATATCACGATATGGTGGGGAAGAGTTTGTTGCACTTGTAAATTATCAAAGTGAAACAGAAATCCAAAGATATATAAAAAGAGTAAAAACTGCTTTACAAAATCATGTTTTTATATATAAAACTCAACAATTACAAATAGAATTTTCAGCTGGAGTGGCTTTTAGAAATAAGTACCACTCATTTGCTGAAGCAGAAGCTAGTGCAGATAAATTACTTTATAAAGCGAAAAATAAAGGTAGAAATAAAGTAATTTTTGATGATGAAATAGAGTTGTAATTTATGACCAAAGTTGCAATTTTGGAAGATGGGAAACTGCTTTTAAAATATCTGTTTTAGAAACAATACCCATCAAAACATCATTTTCATCAACTATTGGAATAGCATCAAGTTTTAAATCAAGCATAATTTGAACAACTTTTCTAACATCAGATTCTGGTTCTGCTGTTAAAATCTCAGGAAGATAAATGTCTTCTATTTTTCTTTTCAAAATCTCTTGAGCGTTTTCAATATCATTCATTAAAAGATTTAATATAACTTTTTTGTTTACAATTCCGATTATTTTTTTGCCAAAAGCTGTAATAGGGATTTGATGAACTTTTTTACTTCTAATAGTATTATATACATCTTCAACCGTTGATTTATTGTCCATATAAATTACATCTTTAGTCATAATATCTTTTATTTGATAAACTGGTTCTAAAGTATCAAGATTTGCTATCTTTTTATAAGACTCTAAAAAATCTTGTTTATGTTGTTTATTTAACTCATTTGAAAAATCTTGAACTAATCCATCTTTTGGTTCAAATCTAACAGGTTCAGCTTCTTCAACAGTTTGTAAATTATATAAATTGTCTGATGTACTTCTAAATCCAACTGTACCATTATTGTATATAGTAAACACATAAAATCCTTTTTTGAAGATTATTGAATATGATAATATAAATTACTTAATCTACAATTAATAATACAAAAACAATAAAAAAGGGAAGCTACAAATGTAACTTCCCTTTCTAAACTAAGACATAATCTACTTAAATTGGTAAAACTCTTATATTATCATCAATTTTTTGTTGTAAAATTGACTCGATTGCATATAAAGTTCCAGTACTTCCAGAAGCACAACCAGAACAAGAACCTAAATATCTAATATATAAATCATAATGTGGTAAATTTTCTTTTATATCAATAATTTCCATATTTCCACCATCCATTACAAGCATAGGTCTAATATCTTCATCAAGAACACTATCAATTGCTTTTATTCTTTGAACTAATGTCATTTCACTAAAAGATATAGTTCCAGCAGCACTTGCATTTGCAGCATTTTTAAGTTTTTCTTGTTCCATTTCTGCTCTTACATCTCTTAAAACATCAACTAAATATATATCTTTTTCTTCATGTCCACCAGGTCTAATACATGATTTACAAAATGCTCCAGCTTTTGTGTAATCAGTTATTTCTTCAACTGTTTTTAAATCATTTATTCTAATAACTTCTTTTAATGTTGCTAATGAAACTCTTGCACACTCACAAACAATTTGTTCTTCTTCAAAAGAGTCAATATCAACACCTTTATATTCTGCTGCTGCTTTTTTAATAACATCATAAGCCATAACGGAACAGTGCATTTTTTGAGGTGGAACAGCTGGTGTTTCTGGATTATCTCTTAAAGCAAATTCAACATCAATATTTGTAATTTTTACAGCTTCATCAACAGTTTTTCCAATACAAAGTTCAGCCATAACATCACTTGAAGCAATAGCAGTACCACATCCAAAAGATTTAAATTTTGATTCTAATATTTTGTGCGTTTTTTCATCTACTGCCCAATAAAGTCTAACTGCATCACCACATGATTCTGCTCCAAAATCTGCAACAATTAATCTTGCACCAAGTTCAGCCGCTCTTTCTTCTGTAATTTCACCTTGGTGTTTTGGATTATTCATTCTATTTACTACTTGATTTGAGTATTCATCCCAAATTGAACCACTAATTAAACTATTTTTTGCCATTTTATTTTCCTTTAAATATTCTTCAAATTTTTATAAACCAGATTTATGACATGATGGAGTATACGCATAAGAACTTGATATTTGTCTAAGTCTAGTAACTGCTTTTTTAATAACATCTATTGCATAATCTATTTGTTCTTCTGTATTAAATCTGCTTAAACTAAATCTAACTCCTGTATGAGCTAATTCGCTATCACTTCCAAATGCATTCATAACTGGATTTGCTTCTAAATCTTCACTAGCACATGCACTTCCAGTACTTGCTCCAATTCCTGCTTGATTTAAATCCCAAAGCATTGATTCACCTTCAACACCTCGAATAGAAATTAAAGTTGTATTTGGAGTACGATTTTCTTTTCCACCAATTACTACTGTTTCAGGAAGTTCTAAAATTGCACTTTCTAATTTATCTCTTAATTTTGAAACATGATTTTTTTCATAAGCTAATGCCATTGTTGAAGTTGCTAGTTTCATAGCCCATCCCATACCAACCATTGAAGCTACATCAACTGTTCCTGCTCTATTTCCACCCATTTGTTCACCACCATGTAATAAAGGAGTTAAAGCATAACCTTTTCTTATATACAATCCACCAACACCTTTTGGCCCATGAAATTTGTGCGCAGAAAAAGATAAATAATCTACATTTACATCTTGAACATCAACTACAATTTTTCCAATAGCTTGAGTTGCATCAGTATGAAAAGCAACACCCGCTTCTTTACAAATTGCACCTATTTCTTTTATTGGGAAAATTTTTCCTGTTTCATTATTTGCCCACATAATTGAAACTAAAGCTGTATCTTCTTTTATAGCATTTTTTATTGCATTTGCTTCTAAAACGCCCTCTTCATTTACTTTTAAATAAGTAACTTTAACGCCTTGTTTTTCTAAAAATCTACAAACAGCTGTGATTGATGGATGTTCAACTTCACTAGTTATAATATGTTTTTTATCACCATTTAAAATCTTATCTATCCAAATACCTTTTAAAACAGCATTATTACTCTCTGTTGCATTGGCAGTAATAATAACATCATCTTCATCAGCAGCATTTATACCCTCGTACAAAAAGTTTAAAGCTTCAACCATTTTAGGATGAGTTCCTGCTCCAAATTTATGTAAAGAGTTTGGATTTCCATAAATATCGCAAAAAAATGGTTTCATCTCCTCATAAACTTTTGGATCAACCATTGTTGTTGCATTATTATCTAAATAAACTTCCATTATTATAATTCCTAATATACTATTTAATAAAAAATTTCTGTATTCTATTTAAAATAGGATAAAATTTGTCTTAATTAATCACTAAATAAAAATAAGATATTATTTTATCATCAATAGTATTAAATTTTAGGATTTATTGAATTATATGCCTTTACATTGTATACTAAATATGATAATATTCTAAATAGGATATAAATTGTCCTATTTAAAAAAGAAATATGGAGTAGTCATGAGTGACAATCAGCAAATACATGACGTAATAAACAAAGAGTATAAATTAGGATTTGAAACTTTAGTTCAAAGTGATACATTTGAAAAAGGTTTAAATGAGGATGTTATAAGAGCAATTAGTGCTAAAAAAGATGAGCCTTCTTGGCTTTTAGATTTTAGATTAAAAGCTTATGAAAAATGGTTAAAAATGGAAGAGCCAACTTGGGCGAATTTAAAATATCCAAAAATTGATTACCAAGATATAGCTTATTATTCAGCACCTAAAAAAGCTTTGAATTCACTTGATGAAGTTGACCCAGAAATTTTAAAAACTTATGAAAAACTTGGAATTCCACTTGAAGAGCAAAAACAGTTAGCTGGTGTTGCAGTTGATGCAGTATTTGATTCAGTTTCTGTAAAAACAACTTATCAAGAAGAACTTGAAAAATTAGGAATTATATTTTGTTCAATTAGTGAAGCAGCACACAAATATCCAGAACTTGTAAAAAATTATTTAGCAAGTGTTGTTCCAACTGTTGACAATTATTTTTCCTGTTTAAATAGTGCAGTATTTACAGATGGAAGTTTTGTATATATTCCACCAAATACAAGATGTCCAATGGAACTTTCAACTTATTTTAGAATAAATGCTTTAAATACAGGACAATTTGAAAGAACTTTAATAATCTGTGATGAAAATAGTTATGTATCTTACAATGAAGGTTGTTCTGCTCCAACAAGAGATGAAAGACAACTTCACGCAGCAGTTGTTGAATTATGTGCATTAAAAAATGCTCATATAAAATATTCAACTATTCAAAACTGGTTTCCAGGAGATGATAAAGGAAAAGGTGGAATCTTAAACTTTGTTACTAAAAGAGGTTTGTGTAAAGGAGATAATTCAAAAATCTCTTGGACACAAGTTGAAACTGGAAGTGCTATAACTTGGAAATATCCATCTTGTGTACTTCAAGGAGATAATAGTGTTGGAGAATTTTATTCAGTTGCAATTGCTTCAAAATCTCAACAAGCAGATACTGGAACAAAAATGATTCATCTTGGAAAAAATACAAAATCAACTATTATTTCAAAAGGTATTTCAGCAATGCATGGAGTAAATGCATATAGAGGACTTGTAAAAGTTGGAAAAAATGCACAAAATGCAAGAAATATATCTGAGTGTGACTCACTTTTAATAGGACACAAATGTCAAGCTCATACATATCCATATCATGAAATAAGAAATAGTAGTGCAAATATAGAGCATGAAGCAACAACTTCAAAAATATCTGATGAACAACTTTTTTACTTAAATCAAAGAGGAATTGATGAAGAAAATGCAATAGCTATGATAGTAAATGGTTTTTGTAAAGAGGTTTTAAAAGAGTTACCAATGGAGTTTGCTGCGGAGGCAAAAGAGTTATTAAATATATCACTTGAAGGAAGTGTGGGGTAAATTATGAGTAAAAAATTATTATTAAAAATTGAAGATTTAAAAGTTAGTATAAAAGATAAAGAGATTTTAAAAGGTCTAAATTTAGAGATAAATGAAGGTGAAGTTCATGTTCTTATGGGAACAAATGGTGCAGGAAAATCAACTTTAGTAAAAACTTTAAGTGCTCATTATGACTGTGTTGTAAATGAAGGAAAAATCACTTATAAAAATAAAAACTTACTTGAAATGGATGTTGCACAAAGAGCAAATGAAGGTATTTTTATGAGTTTTCAAAGTCCAGTTGAAGTTCCAGGAGTAAATAATAGCTATTTTTTAAAAACAGCTTTAAATGAAAAAAGAGTTTACCAAGGACTAGAACCAATTGATGCAATGGAATTTTTAAAACATATAAAAGAAGAAACAGCAAAATTTAATATTGATAGAAAACTTCTACAAAGAGATTTAAATGATGGTTTTAGTGGAGGAGAAAAGAAAAGAAATGAACTAGTTCAGCTTCTTATGTTGCAACCTGATTTGATTATGCTTGATGAAATCGATAGTGGACTTGATGTTGATGCTATTAAAACTGTTGCAAATGTTATAAATTCTATGCTTGATGGAAAACGTTCTATTTTGATGATTACTCACTATGATAGATTAATTGAATTAATAAAACCAGATTTTGTTCATATTTTAAATGATGGAAAAATAGCAAAAACAGGAGATTATAACTTAGCTTTAGAACTAGATGAAAAAGGTTATGAAGCAATAGGAATAAAAGATGAAAATAGATGAAATAAAAACAATCACTCTTCCGAAAAAAAGAGATGAAGAGTTTTTAAAAATAAATTTTGAAGCCCTATTCTCTTATGATTTTAAAAATGTTAAAAGTTTTGAATTTGATAAAAATCTAAAGACAATAAAAGATGAAAACTCTTATGAATCAATTTTATTTTCTATTGTAAAAAACTTTGATGAAAACCAAAAAGTTTTAGTTATAGACAAAGATATAAATGAACCAATTATTTTAATTCAGAATATGAAAGAAGATGAAACTTTTTTTACAAATTCTCTTAGAATCGAAGTAAAAGAAAATATCAAAGCTTCTATTATTGAGCTTTTTGTAAATAGTTCAAATAACTCTTGTTTTGCAGTTAATAGAAATATAGTTTTAGAAAAAAATGCTTCTTTAGAGTATGTAAAAATCCAAGATATAGATTTATCAAATTCTATGATTTTTGCTACTTCTTGTGAGCAAAATGAAAATTCAAATCTTGAAATCTCAAATTTTGAGTTTGGTGAAGGATTTATAGTAAATAGCTTTGAAAATATCATAAATAAAGAGTTTATAAATTATGAATTAAATGGTTTAACAAAACTAAAAGATAGTTCTAATACTTCAACTTTAGTAAAAACTATTCACAATGAGAAAAATTCAACAAGCTTTGTAAATTATAAAAATAGTTTAAAAGATAAATCAAGAGCTGTTATAAAAATAAAATCTATTGTAAATCAAAATGCACAATTTACGAAAGCATTTCAAAATTGTAATACAATTTTATTAAGTGATGATGCAACTATTTTTGCACAACCTCATCTTGAAATATATATAGATGAACTAGAAGCAAGTCATGGAACAACAACTGGAACTTTAAATGAAGAACAACTTTTATATCTTCAATCAAGAGGAATTAGAAAAGAAAAAGCTTATGATATGCTTCTTAACGCATTTGAAAGTTCAATCAAAGATAATATAAAAGATGAAAAAATAAAAGAGTTTATAGAAAACTATAAAAAGGAAAAATATGTTTAAAAATGATTTTCCATATTTTCAAAATTCTAAAACTACATATTTAGACAATGGAGCAACAACACAAAAACCTAAAAGTGTTATTGATTCGCAAGTTGAGTATTATGAGCACTATTGTTCAAATACACATAGAAGTAACTTTGGTGATGCAAACAAAGCAACTTTAGAGTTTGAAAAAACTAGAAAAATATTAAAAGAGTTTATTAATGCTTCTAAAAAAGAAGAAATCATCTTCACAAAAGGTGTTACAGAATCTTTAAATTTTATAGCAACTTCATTTGCAAAAGATTTTAAAACTGTAATAATTTCAAGTTTAGAGCACCACTCAAATATTGTTCCTTGGCATATGCAAGGAAGAACTTTAGGTTTGGGACTAGAAGTTGTAAATTGTGATGATAACTTAAATTTTGATATGAATCATTTTGAAGAACTTTTAAAAGCAAACCCAAATGCTTTTGTAAGTATCACACATATTTCAAATGCTTTTGGAAAAATCCATGATATAGAAGCTATTACGAAACTTGCACACTCTTATGGTGCAATAGTTATGATTGATGGTGCTCAAAGTTTAGCCCATACAAGTATTGATGTACAAGCACTTGATGTTGATTTTTTTGCAATTTCAGGACACAAAACTTTTGCACCAACAGGAGTTGGAGCAATTTATATAAAAGAAAAATATTTAAAAAGTGTAAAACCATATCAAACAGGAGGAGCAACTATTCACGAAGTTGATTTTAGTGGTTCAACTTTACTTGATTCTCCTTATAAATTTGAAGCAGGAACTCAAAATATAGCTGGTGTTATAGGATTTGGAAAAGCTTTAGAATACTTAAATTATGTAAAATATGAAAATATACAAAGCATAGAACACAATGTTTTTAAATATTTAGATGAAGAGCTAGCAAAACTTCCTGATATTGTATTTTATAATGATTTAGAAAATTGTGTAGGAAGTAGAAGTTTCAATTTCAAAGGTATAGTTCACGATGATATTGGAATACTTTTAGATAAGATGAAAGTTGCAGTAAGAGTTGGTCATCACTGTGCTCAACCAATTATGAAAAAACTTGGAATAAAAGGAACAATAAGAGTTAGTATCTCTTTTTATAATGATTATGTAGATGTTGATAATCTTATAACTGCACTAAAAAAAGCTTTGAATATGTTAAGGGATTGATATGAGTACAATAGAACAAAGAGTTGAAGAGATAAAAGATGATTTAGATTTTTTTGATGATGAACTAGCAAAATATGAATATATTATAGATTTAGGTAAAAAGTTAGAAGAGTTTGATGAAAAAGATAAAACTCCTGAAAATATAGTTCATGGTTGTACTTCTCAAGTTTGGTTAACTTGTGAAAATAAAGATGGAAAATTGTATTTTTACGGAACAAGTGATGCAATAATAGTAAAAGGTTTAGTTTATATGATACTTCAAATTTTTTCTGGTTCAACTATACAAGAATTAAAAGATGTTGATATGGACATAGTTCATGAACTAAATTTAAGTGAAGTTATAACTCCAAATAGACAAAGTGGAGTTATTGGAATGATAAAAAAAATAAAAGAGTATGCTTTAAAAGCTTAAGGATTTAAAATGGAAGATAAAGTTTTTGATTTAGAAAATGTAAAAGAAAAAATAATAGAAAATTTAAAAAAAGTATATGACCCAGAAATTCCAGCAGATGTTTACAATCTTGGATTAATATATGAAATAAATCTTGAAGAGAGAAGTAATTATTTATATTGCGAGATAGATATGACACTTACAAGTCCAACTTGTCCTGTTGCAGATAGTTTACTAGAACAAGTAAGATATGTAACAATGGCTGTTGATGAAGTAGATGAAGTAAAAGTAAATCTTGTATTTGAACCTGTTTGGGACCCTTCAATGATGAGTGAAGATGCAAAAGAGATAATGGGAGTTAGTGGAGCTGCAATAGGTTTTTAAACTTATTGTAGCTTTATGTCTCATATTATCTAAGCTAATAATTCTACACTTAAAATCACTTTTTTACTAACATAATTACACTTCATTTTTTTACTTTTAAATAACTCAAAATAAAAATTTTTATTCTAGTTAATAAGATAAAAATTATAAATTAGCAATATCCAACTATAAAATTAGCAATAATTAAAAAGAAATTATTTAAAAAAAACTCTACAATTTCAAATATTAAAAATTAAGGGTATAGATAAATGAAAAAAATTCAAAAAGTACTTATTGCAAATAGAGGAGAGATTGCACTAAGAATTATTAGAGCTTGTAAAGAGCTTGAGATAAAGAGTGTTGCGATATTTTCAGAAGTTGATGTTGAAGGAATTTGGGTAAGAAAAGCAGACGAATGTTACCCAATTATGGGAGATGTTGTTCAAGCATACCTTGATTACAGTAAGATTATCTCAATTGCAAAAAAAGCAGAATGTGATGCAATTCACCCAGGATATGGTTTCTTAAGTGAAAATGCAGATTTTGCAAGAGCTTGTGAAGAAAATGGAATTATTTTTATTGGTCCAAAACCTGAACACATAGAACTTTTTGGTGATAAAATGGCATCAAAAGTAGCTATGAAAAAAGTTGGTGTTCCTGTTCTTGAAGGTACTGATGAACCAATTATTGATATTGAAGAAGGTGCTAAAATAGCAAAACAAATTGGTTTCCCAGTTATCATCAAAGCTGCATTTGGTGGTGGAGGAAGAGGAATGAGAATAGTAAGAGAAGAAAAAGACTTCAAAGAGCTATTTGAAAGTGCCTCAAATGAAGCTAAAAAATATTTTGGTCGAGGGGAAGCATTTATTGAAAAATATGTTGAAAATCCAAGACATATAGAAATTCAAGTTATTGCAGATAAATATGGAAATGTTCTTCACTTAGGTGAAAGAGATTGTTCTATTCAAAGAAGACACCAAAAAGTTATTGAAATTGCTCCTTCTCCAAGATTAAATAATGAAGCTAGAAAAGAGTTATATAGAATCGCTACAAAAGCTATGTTCAAACTTGGTTATGAAAGTGTTGGAACAGTTGAGTTTTTACTTGATCCAGATGACAACATCTATTTTATTGAGATGAATACAAGAGTTCAAGTTGAGCATCCAGTAACTGAAACTATCACAGGAGTTGATATTATTCAAAGAATGATTCAAATTGCTGAAGGTGATAAGATGATATTCTTACAAGAAGAGATTAACTTTAGAGGATATTCAATAGAATTCAGAATAAATGCTGAAAATCCACAAAAAGGGTTTATGCCATCAGTTGGAACAGTTAGTAAATATTTAACTCCAGGTGGTCCAGGAGTAAGACTTGACTCTGCACTTTATACAGGATACAAAGTTCCACCAAACTATGATTCTATGGTTGGAAAACTAATTGTTTGGGCTTTAGATTGGGAAGGTGCTGTTAAAAAAGCAAAAAGAGCTTTAGATGAGTTTTACATTGAAGGTTTCCCTACAAATATTCCTTTACATAGAGAAATAGTAAGAGATCAAGATTTTAAAGATGGTGTATTTACTACAAATTATCTTGATACAAAAATGGAACTTTTCACACTTCATAGTGAAGATAATATCAAAGAAGAAGAAGAAAAAGTTGCTAAACTTACTCAATTAATTGATACTATCAATAAAAATAACATCAAAGCAAGAATCTAAATTATAAAAACTAAGAACTTTTTTGTTCTTAGTTTTACTCTAATAAACTAGCATTGATATTTTAGACTTTGATATGAAAAGTTCGTACTTAGCTTTTACACAAAAATGTTCAACGCTACATGAAAATAAATCTTATTCTGATGTAAATATAGAATTTACAATCCCTTTTAAATAATATAGCCTTTTTAGGCTATATTTTTTTCTTGTATAAAGCTATAAATATTCCTAAAAGGATAATAATAGTTGAAAAGAATAGCTCAAAACTTAGAGTTTCACCTAAAAATATAATACTTAAAAATATAGCAATTATTGGTACTAATAACTGGATAATACTTGCTGTCATAATCTGTATTTTTGGTAAAACTGTATACCAAATAAAAACTCCAAAAGCAGTTGTTATTGAACCTGAAATAGTTGCAATAAAAAAAGTAGTAGAATTTATTTTAAAACTATTTCCAAAAAAAGTTAAATAAAAAATAGCAAAGATTATAGTAAAAATAAAAGCTTTGAAAAAACTATCTGTTGTATTTAAAGTTGCGCTTTTTGATTTTTTTCCAAGAACACTAAAAACTGCCCAACCAATTCCTGATAAAAACATCAAAAACGTATGAAAATATGAGACTGTAAAATCACTTTTTGGATATAAAAGATATATTAATCCACCAAAAGCTATGAATATTCCAACAATTTTATTAAAAGTTAATTTCTCATTAAAAAACAAAGCCAAAATAATCATAGTTAATTGAACAACTGCAAATAAAATCAAAGTTCCTACACCAGCAAGCATATTTATGTAAGAATATGAAAAACAAATTGAATATAAAAAAAACATAAATCCGCTAAGATAGTTAGATTTCAAATCTATTTTTAGATTTTTATTTTTATAAAAGTAAATAACTAAAAGAACTATCATAGCAGATATTATTCTTAAAAAAGTAAAAGAAAAAGCATCAATATCTTGTGTATTAATTGCCATTCTAGCTAAAATAGAATTTGAAGCAAAAAATAGTAAAACTACAAAAACTAATCCTATAAGTTTTAAATCAAAACTCAAACTTTTCATAGTCCACCTTTAAATTTTATAACTTTTTTAATCTCTTATTACTTTTACAACAACTTTTTTTACTAATGGTGCAACAACTGATATTATCGGAATAGCACAAACAGCTGCTTTAAAAAATGCCTCCATCCATTTAAAGAAAAAACCATCAACTAAACCTAAATTTATAAATGAAATTATAAAGCTCATTATAAAACTCATAATTGTTCCCATGAAAAAAGCAAAAACATATTTTTCATACTTTTTATCTATCATTCTTAACCTCTTTTATACTATTTAAAATAATTATTTTTTAATATTAATTCATCAAATTTTATAATTCTTTTATTAACATTAATTTAATTCTATACTAGATAGAATCTTAAAATAATTATTATAGGAGAATTTATGTTTTTTTCAAATAAAGAGGATAAACTTCAACTAAAAGCTATCGATCAAAATTATGCAGTAATAAAATTCAAACCAGATGGAACAATAATAGAAGCTAATAAAAATTTTCTTGATATTATGGGATATACATTAAATGAAATAATAGGAAAACATCATAAAATATTTTGTGAGAAAAAATTTGTTGAAAGTAAAGATTATCAAGAGGCTTGGAACACTTTAAATGCAGGTGAATCTATAACAGCAGAATTTAAAAGAATAAAAAAAGATGGTGAAGCTGTTTTTTTACGAGCATCTTATTTACCAATAACTGATAACAACGGAAGAGTTAAAGAAGTTATTAAACTTGCACAAGACGTAACAAAAAGAAGATTAAAAGATTTATATTATCTTGGACAAGTAAATGCTATAAATAAATCTCAAGCGGTTATAGAGTTTGATATGAATGGTATAGTTGTAAATGCAAATAAAAACTTTTTAGATACTTTAGGTTATTCGTTAAATGAAATTGTTGGAAAACATCATAGTATTTTTTGTGAAGAATCATATAGAAATTCAAATGCTTATAAAGAGTTTTGGCAAAAATTAAATAGAGGTGAATATGACGCAGGAGAATACCTAAGAATAGGAAAAGATGGAAGAAGAGTTTGGATACAAGCAAGTTATAATCCTATTTTAGATTTAGATGGAGATCCTTTTAAAGTTGTAAAATATGCTACTGATATAACTTTGAAAAAAAATACAATGAATCAAATAGGAAAAGAGATTGAAGATTTAACAAAATCTTTAACTCTTTTAAAAAATGCTTCAAATACAATGGTAAAAGAAGCAAAAGTAAGTATGGGAAGCTCTCAAGAAACAACAGTATCTATTGAAGAGTTAAATCAAGCTGTTCAAGAACTATCTAAAAAAATAGAGTTTGTCTTATCATCTATTACAAATATTGCTGATACAACTTTACATAGTGAAAGAATTGCTTTAGAAGCAAAAGAACAATCAAAAAGTACAGCACTTGCAATAGTTAAATTGAATGAAGAATCAACAAAAATTGGTGAAACAATCAACATAATCACACAAATAGCATTTCAAACAAATATTTTATCATTAAATGCAGCTGTTGAAGCTGCAACTGCTGGTGAAGCTGGAAAAGGATTTGCAGTTGTTGCACAAGAGGTACGAAATCTTGCTACTAGATCAAATGATGCAGCAAAAGATATAACAGCTGCTATTGAATATATTCAATCTTTAGTAAAAAATTCTCTTGATTCTATTCATCAAATTGATAATATAGTTGAAAAAATAAGTTCAATGTCATCAGATATATCAGGTGCAGTAAAAGAACAAAAAAATATTACAAATGAGTTAGCAAGTACAGCAAATGAAACAAGTCATACTTTAAATCAAATTACAAATAATATGGTAAGAGTTTCAACTAGTGCAAGTAATACAGAAAAAGAAGCTGAAAAAACAAAAGAAAATTCTAATGAACTAATAGAAATCTCAAATAAACTTATTGATACCCTAAAAGTGCTTAATTAATTTAAGCACTCTTTAGGTTGAACTTCCATTTTTCCAATAAATTCTTTAGAATTAGCATTATTTACAACTAATTTTGCTATTTCATCAGTAATTAAAGCTATATCATGTGTTTTAGAAGCTATTTGTGCATTTTGTTGTGTTTGATAATCAAGTTGATTTATAGCTTTATTTATTTGCTCTATACTTTTTAATTGCTCTTTACTTGAGCTTTCTATATTTTGAATTAAATTCATAGTATTTGTTACATTTTCATTTAATTCTTTATATCCTTCTATCATCATATTTGATATATTTTTCCCTTGATTTGCTTTATCTTTTGCATTTTCTACTATTATTTTTATATTTTTTGCTACATCTAATGAACGGTTTGCAAGACTTCTTACTTCTTGAGCAACAACAGCAAAACCTTTTCCAGCTTCTCCAGCAGTTGCAGCTTCAACAGCTGCATTTAAAGACAAAATATTTGTTTGAAATGCTATTTGATCAATTGCACTAATTGATTGGGTTATTAAATTTACTTGTGTATTTATTTCATCCATTGCCTGAGTTGTTTGATTTGCAAAAATCTCACCCTCTTTTACAGATTCTTTAAGATTTGAAGAATAATCAGCCATTTCTATAATACTTCTTGTATTATTTTTAATATTTAAAGCTATTTCTTCAATTGATGATGCTGTTTGTTCTAAAGATACTGCAGCTTCATTTGAACTCAAATTTAGTTTGTCAACATTTGAAAGAAGAATATTTGAGCTTTTATCTAACGTTAATCCATTTGATTTATTTTCCACTAACATAACAGTTATTGTTTCTTGCAGTTTATTAATTCCACTAAATACTCGCTCAAAATCATTAGATATTGAATTTGTACTAAGTTTATTCAAATAATTATAATTAGAATAGTCATTTAAAGTACTAATTATTTGTTCTATTACATTTTTTAAATTATCCACTAAAATATTTATAGTTTTAGCTATGTAATTCAATTTTTCATTTGAAGTATTAACATGAAAAATTTTATCACCAATTAATCCATTAGTTATTTTTTCACAAACTAACATTAGTTCACCATAAATCATAAATTCTTCATTATTTTTTTTATTCAGCAAAGAAAAGATTGAATCTAATTTATTTTTTATTTCTTTATTTTTCTCTTTTACTTCAAAATTTATATCTGGTAAATAATTTATATCATTTTTTAAATATTTTTCTATATTATCTAATGCCATTAAAATATTTTGATTATCTTTTTTTTTACTAAAAAACATTTTACACTCTCATTTCATATTTAAATAAAGTTTAGTCGCAGTATCTATTTCTTCTTGAGTTGGTTTTACTCTAACAGAAATGTATCTTTTTCTTCCATCAACTGTTTTTGAAGGATAAACAGTTGCATTTACCCAATAAAACTCCCCTTGTTTAGTTTTATTTTTCACTATTCCTTTCCAAATATTTCCATTATTTATTGTTTTCCATAAATCTCCAAACGCATCTTTTGGCATATCAGAGTGTCTAACTAAATTATGAGGTTTTCCAATTAGTTCCTCTCTTGAAAAACCAGCAATTTTACAAAAATCAGCATTTGCATACAGAATATTGCCTTTTTCGTCTGTTTCTGAGACTATCATTACATCTTTAGTTAATATAATTTCCTTGTTCATAAATAACCTTTTATAATATAAAATTAATAAGTAAAATAAATACTCTTATTCTACTTTAGAGTTTATTAATAGAAACTTATAAGTGTTTGTAAAAAATTATTATTTATTACTATAATACCCATAAAAAACTTATAGGTGTTTTTCTTGTTTGAAGAAAATCCAGAGCTCTTTTTAGATGAAATTGTAAAAAATGTAAAGAAAGAGAGAATTCAAAGAAAAATTAGTCAATTAAAATTAGCAAATATTTTAGATTTTTCTTCTCCAAATTATATTGCAAAGATTGAAACAAGAAAACATGGTTCAAGTTATAATTTAATACATTTATGTAAAATTGCAAAAGCTTTTGATATCGAAGTTGTTGAATTATTACCACAAAAAAAGAAAAAAAGTTAAACTACTTTTACTACAATAAATCAAAA